>NZ_JBWAXO010000004.1:0-391730 GCF_056135325.1 Microbacterium sp. sgz311019
CCGACGAATGGGTCGAAGGACGCCGCTACCTCGGCCTCGAGATGCTCGCGAAGTCCAGGCTCACTCTCGTCGCCGACACCGGAATCGAGGTGAACACCGACACCCTCCTCGAACTCAGCGCCTAACCATCAAACGAAGAAGGATCACCGACCGCTACACCACGCCCCGGGGCTTGACCGCGTTCCACCGTCGCACGACGATCCAGGAGCAGGGTGGGTACCACTGCCGAACCGATGGGGCTCCAGTGGTCAGCGATTCTCCGGGCCACGACGAACTCGGTCCCGGGAATCGGGGGGAACATCGGAGTGAATCGGGCCGTGCCGCCCACGACATCCCACGACCCGGCCGTCGGGACCGGTCGACTGTCGAGCGCGAACGCGGATGCCGGGGCGACGACGAGCTCGCCGGGCTCGCTGATGCCCGCCAGCATCAGGACACCGGCATCCCAGCGAAGGGCGACCTCGGTCACAGCTCCTCGGCGCGAAGGGTCCGCAGATTTACCTCTCCGTCGATGCTCTGCACCACGACCACACTGTCCCGGCCAAGGCTCGCCATCCACGTCACCCCGGGGTGGTCGAGACTCTCGCGCGGCACACCGCGCGAGGCGCCCTCCTGGGACGCGGGGACATCGAGGTGCGGCTGCGAGGCGATGGACGCGGCCGGGATCTTCAAAAGCGGATGCCGCGTGTTCGACACCAGAAGGAACTCCTCACCGTCGCGCTCGTAGGACACGATGCTGAACGGCTGGTTCATCGGACCAAGTTCGGCGACGGTCCTCCCGCGCACGAGCCCGCCGTCGTTCAGCTCGTCGATCGCGAAGCTCACGACCGGGGTGCACGTGTAAGTGGCGAGGACACTCCTGCCGGAGTCGAAAGGAGTGAGCGCACGGATCGGCGATCCCGTCTCATACCGGCCGTGGTCCACGTGGAAGATCTCGACAGACGTCTCCACCGCAGGCTCGTCGAACGGGTAGTCGATCAGTCTCAGCCGTGACGAGAACTCTTCGTTGCTCATGCCGGCCACGATGAGACGGCCATCCGTCCACGCGAGGCCGGTGATCGTCGACCGAGCCACGGGAACCTGAACCACATCGAGCATGACGCCGTTGATCTCTCGGGGCGCTGAGCCCTCGTCGCGACCGTCGAGCCAGAAGTCCCTGCGGTCGTCCTCGTCGCTCGGGGCATCGTCCAGGACGAAGGACGCCATGGGGAGTCCTTCCAGATCCACGATCTCAACCTCGCCGCTCGCATTGGCCCGCACGACGACGGCAGCAGCTTCGGCTCCACGACCGCGCGCGATGGACAGATAGACATCGTGCGAGACGGGATGCGCGGCGATTCCGCGAATGACCACGTCATCCGGATCCACGCCCACGAGCGACGCGAGCTTGGCGCCCAGTCGATCGATCCGAATGGTTTCGGATGCCACGGTGGCGGTCTCGGCGGGGAGCTCGAAAGCATGAATGGTGGCGGCCGCGACATCTGCCGCGAAGAGCAGAACTGCGCCGCCGGGCGCGGCGTCTGCCGCAATGAGCAACGGGCCAGCCGACTGGAGGGTGGAAGTGTGGGCAATGGGCACGGCGACGCCCCCTTCTCTGAATAGTCCCTGGTGCGATCGCGCCGCCAGAGCCAGGTGGGCGGTTGAACCAACCAGTTACCATCGCAGTCTGAACCTCGACCGGCGCAACGTCAATCGACGTCGACCGACGCTTCCGGATGTGAGTCAGGACCTTCGGTCGAAGCCCCGAACGCGGTAGGACACCGCGCTGCGCCCCGGCGCCTTCTTCAGCACCACGCCACAGTTCTGACTCCGGTGCGCCGCACCCAGACCCCGATAAGCACAATCGAGCCGCCGAGCGCCTGACCCATCACTGCCCGCAGAGCAATCGCCATCGAACTCGACGTCCCCCGCCCGCCACCCGCCGGTAAGGGGCAATGCCCGGTTGGGGATGGCTGTCGGGCGTCGACTTCGTTGAGCAGGTCGCACGAAGTACTGTCGAAAACAGACTAAAGTTGCAGCGAGTCGCTCGGAAGGTGGTCGGAGCGGCTCGGGGCCCTCTACTTTGGAGTTTTGATGACGACGATTCCCACGCTGGAACGCTCCGGTGATCATGTGCGATTGCTGGTAGACGGCAAGCCGTTCTTGTGCCTCGGTGGCGAGCTGCACAATTCCAGCTCGTCGGATGCGATCCACATGGCACCGATCTGGGACGGCCTCGGGCGCTCGGGGATCAGCTCGGTCATCGCGTCCGTCGGCTGGGATCAGGTCGAGCCCGACGAGGGACGCTTCGACTTCGGGGTAGTCGATGACCTTCTGCATGGGGCGCGGTCGGCCGGGGTGCGCCTCGTCCTCATCTGGTTCGGAGCGTTCAAGAACGCGTCGTCCACGTACGCGCCGACGTGGGTCCGGGCCGATCGGGAACGTTTCCCGCGGGCGGACCGCGGCCCATCGCCGTATACGGCGCCCTTCACGTACGACGGGTCGATGCCACGACCCGTGCTGTCCGTCTTTTCCGCGGAACTCCGACGGGCGGACCTGAGCGCCTACACCGCGTTGATGCGGCATCTCCGCGAGGCGGATCCGCAGCACACAGTCGTGATGATGCAGGTGGAGAACGAAGTGGGCCTCCTCGGCGCGGCACGCGACTACTCGGCGGCCGCCGTTGAAGCGTGGAACTCTCCGATCCCTGCCGCACTGCTCTCCGCAATCGAGGAGGACAGCTTCGGCTTCCATGAGGACATCCTCAGCCTGTTCGCCGGTCCGGCCGAGCGGAGCGCGACGTGGGAGGAGCGATTCGGACCGGGAAATCCTCTCGCCGACGAGGTGTTCATGGCGTGGGGCTTCGCTCGCTACCTCGGTGCGCTCGCCGACGCCGGTAAGACCATCAAGCCGCTTCCCGCGTACGCGAATGCGTGGCTCGGCCCGCAGCCGGGGCAGGACTTGCCCGGGCAGTACCCCAGCGGTGGACCGACGGCGCGGATGGGCGGCGTCTGGCGCGCCGCGGCACCATCACTCGACTTCATCGCGCCCGACATCTACGTATCGGACAGCGCGACGGTGATGGCGGAGTATGCCTCGACAACCAACCCCCTGTTCGTTCCCGAAGCGCGCGTCCACACAGGTGACGCGTTCTTGGCCATCGGCGGATTCAACGCGATCGGCTACCACGCCTTCGGAATTGACGACGTCCGGGAAGACAGCCAGTACTTCGGCGCGATGAGGCAACTACTCGCGCTCATGCCCGAAATTCTCGCCGCACAACACGACGGACGGATCATCGGATTCGCCCTAGGCGATGAGGTCGACGCCGTCACCGCTACCGTTCAGGACGTCACCGTCACCGTCCGGAACGCCCCCAAATTGTTCGCTCGAATGCTTCTTGACGTCGGAGTTCAATTGCCGGTCCCGGCTGCACTGCCCAACGAGATGACCTCGAACAGCCACGGCGAGCAGCCCGCCGACGACCGCGCGTTCGGGATCCTCATCGCCACCGGTCGGCTGGAGTTCATCGCAATCGGCCAGAACGCGATGATCGACTTCTCCCGGAAAGAAGCCGCACTGGAAATCGACAGTGTCCGCGAGCTCCGACTAACGAACGGCTCCTGGACAGACGGACGCATCCTCAATGGCGACGAACGCCTCAACATCCTCGGCAACAACTCGATCACCGCCGCGCGTATCACCCTGCTTGCGTCCTGACGGAAGAGCCCCAAGGGTCGCAGCGGTCGTTTCCCGCCCCCGCAGGCCCATTGTCCGGAGCGTGGCGTTCTTCGTCGGCTCGCGTCGGAGCGACCGCGTGCAGGCGGATGGCAATCCTGCAGGTGACAGCTGCGCGTCCCGGGCCCGCTTGCGTGCAGTGCCCGGATACGGATGGTGTGGTGCCGCTGCGACGAACGCGATTGGATGGCGAACGTGGAGACAAGGCATCCGTGGAACCGGGTGTGGCTCATGTGGGCGGGCGTCGCAGCGGCGGCCGTCGCTTCGTTGTTCCTGGGACCGCTGATCTCGGTCGGCTGGTGCGTCCACTCGCCCAAGCCGGGACCCGTAAAGGACGGTGAGCTCTAGATTTCTTCGTTGCCGCCCGCACGCTGACCGATCGCTCCGAGCGGCAGCTCCACCTTGGGAGCCGCTTGCGAACATCGCGCGGTGTCGATCATGTTCTGACCTCGGGGGCTGTACGGAGAGCTCAAGAGGGGACTTCTCGTCGCTAATGTGACGATAGGCAAGCGTGGTTTGCCGTGCGGTATCGCGAAGGAGCGCAGGGATGCTCGAGACCACTGCCTCGGATGGGATCGATGTCGAGGCGTTCGACGAGGGCTCCGGCCCGATCATCCTTGTCGTGCCACCGGGGATGGACGACGGCTCCGGCTATGCCAGGGTCGCGGCAGCCCTGATCGACCGCTTCCGCGTGCTGCGGCTGCGCAGGCGCCAGTACCGCCTTGACCTGCCCGCACCGGTCACGATCGCCGACGAGGTGCGCGATATCGAGGCGCTGGCTCACGCCGTGGACGAACGGATGCTCCTGGTCGGCCACTCCTCCGGTGCCGTGGTCGCGCTCGAGGCACTGGTGGCGATGCCGCACGCCTTCACCGGCGCCGTGCTCTACGAGCCCCCGGTGGTCACAGATCTGCCGCTCGGCGAGCCAGCAGCCGAGGCAGCGGCCCGCGCAGCGGTGGACGCGGGCAAGCCCGGCGTGGCGTTGGCGATCTTCCTACGAGACGTCGTCCGCATCCCAACGACGGTCGCGTGGCTGACCCGCGCCGCCCTACCGTTCATGCCGAAATACAGGGCTCTCGTCCCGCGCCAGATCGACGACCTCAGCGCGCTCATCGCACTCGGCGACCGCCGTGATGTATACCGCGGCATCGCCACGCCCGTGCTCCTGCTCGGCGGGGCGAAGAGCCCCTCCCATCTCGCCGCCAGGCTGGACGCGCTTGAGCAGATCCTGCCCCATTGCAGCCGCGCCCTCATGCCGTCCCAGGGCCACACTGCAAACACCCAAGGCGTTGACGAACTCGCCACGATCATCGCCCAGTATGCCGAGACCCGCGACTGAGCGGACGAACACCTCGCCGACTCCGATTTCGGCGCGGGGCAGGTACGGCTCGCGGCGCGCTCGTTCGACATCCGTATACGGCCGTCACGGCACCTCCGGCCGGGGTGGCCCGGCCCAGCGGGGAACGGCTCAAAGAATGGATATCACACCGAGGATTGCGGCGATCGCGGCGATGGTCCACGCCATCGCGAGCCCCACATGGTTACTTACCGCTACCGTTGCGCTCCGTCACCGCCTGGCGAGCCGAGCCGCACTTGCCCACCTCGATATCCTCTCCTTGTGACGCTGCGTGACGATGTCGCTCCCGAGCGGACCAGTATGGGCCGCGGGATGGATGTGGTGTCCTGCGTCGCCGAGCTGACGGCGGCGAGCGGGCAAGGGGTGTCCGTGCAAACCATCGCCCGAGCTCTGGAGCGCGATCGGTCGCAGGTCTCTCGCACTCTTGCGGCGCTGGCGGCGGAGCGGCTGGTGGCGCGAGGACCCGACGGTCGCTACCGACTGGCGTGGGGCTGGTACGCCTCGGCGGAGCAGCTGGTCGAAAGGCGTCTCCGCAGCGAGGGCCTCACGATTCTGGACGAGCTGTCAGCGGACGTGGGGGAGGCGTGCTTCCTCGGAGTCCTCGAGGGCGATGCGACGGTCACTATCGTCGAGAGCGTGCCGCCCTCGGCTCGGTTGATCGGTTCCTGGATCGGGCGAGCGTATCCGGCGTTCTGCAGTGACGCGGGTCAGGCCGTGTTGTGGGATGCCTCCGATGAGGAGGTTCGCGGCGTATTCAGTCGCACGAGCTTCCGCAGCGCCGGCCCCAACGCCGCCGCATCGGTCGACGAGTTCCTCGTGCGCCTGACGGAGTCGCGGGCCAGGGGCTACGCGATCGTGGCGGAGGAGGCCGAACCGGGCCTGTACTCAGTGTCGGCACCGGTGTGGGACTTCCGGGGCGAAGTCATCGCTGGTCTGCAGATTGTGGGGGAACGGCACCGCCTGGAGCCGAGGTCGGAGGATCTGGGAGCGGCGTGCGCCGCGTCTGCGCAGCGTCTGTCGGCGATGCTCGGCGGGGGCGAGGCTCGGGGCGAGTGACGCGGTCCGGGTTGCTCACGAATCCTGGATGAGTTCGCTCAGCCGTGCGCAGGCGTCGTGGAGCGCACTCTGCGCTTCGGGCGCGCGGCGCTCCGAGAGCCCGACGCTGCTGATGCCGATGGACACCACGATGCCGCGCTCATCGCGGATCGGCAGCGCGAAGTCCTGCACCCCTTCGACGTATTCCTCGCGGGCATCCACCATGCCGAGCTTGCGGTCCCGCTCCAGCAGCTGCTGGAGCTGATCGACCGATCTCGCCGCACCCGGTCCGCCGACTCCGACGAATTGCACGTCGGCGAGGAGGGTTTCGAGTTCATCGCGCGTGTGGTCCCAAAGGAGGGCCCGGCCTGGTCCGGTGCACCAGATGGGGGTCAGGATGCCGGGGCGCAGGTAGTCCGCGGAGACGCCCGGGCCCTTCTCGGAACGGAGCAGGATCGCGCCCGGCCCCTCGGCGGCGACCAGTTGCGCCGAAACCCCCAACGTGGAGGCGAGCACGCGCAGACTCTCGCGTGCCGCTCGGAGCCACGGTCGGCTCAGAGCCCCGGCGGCGCGGAAGTAACCGTCGCCCGCTTTCAGCACCGCAGCGTTGTCGCGATCGAGGTAGCCGAGTTCTCGCAGCTCGCGCGTGAGTCGCGAGACGCGGCTGCGCTCGATACCCGTGGTCTCGGCAAGGCGTGAGACATTGTGTCCTTGCCTTCCCGATCGCTCCTGGGCCACCGCCGCGTCAAGGAGCGCGAGACCCTGCAGGAGTGAGGACGGGGCGCTCATGATCTGGGGTGCTTTCTGGGCCGAGGGGTGGGGCCGGTTACCGGATGGGGACGGCTTCGGGAGCCGGCACGTCGACAACGACGCGCGGGTTCAGCCGAGCCCAGGCGGTGTACGAGCCGGCGGCGATGGTTCCGCTTGCCCGTTCGATGTCCGCGGAACAGATCTGTGCGGATCCCTGCCGCCCGTAAAGTACCACTTCGTCGCCGACCTGAGCCGACGGCAATTGGGTCACGTCGATCACCAGACTGTTCATCGCCAGTCGATCGATCACGGGCGCGAACGCGCCGCGCACGAGAACCTGCGCCCGTCCGCCCAGCGTGCGCGGGTACCCGTCGGCGTAGCCGACGGGTACGACGGCCACGCGGCTCGTGCGATCGAGGCGTGCGGCCCTGTCGTATCCGACCGTGCTGCCAGCCGGATACGGGTTGATCGCCGCGATGCGCGACACGAGCCTCATGGCGGGGCGCAGGTCAGGAATCGAGGCCGAGGTGTCGCCGTAGAGCGCGGCCCCGATCCGGACCATGTCCATGCGCGAGTCGGGGACGGCCAGCGCCGCGTAGGAGGTGGCGCAGTGCTTCTCCAACCGGCCGCGCGGAGCAGCCAGCACCCGTTCGGCCGCGTCGGCCTGGTTCCGGAAGTCACGGGCGCCGGCGCGCACATCGTCGGCGTCTTCGCATGGGAAGTGCGAGCAGATTCCGACGACGCCGAGCTCGGGGCTCGCTGCGATGCGTTGCAGGTGAGACTGCGACTGAGGGTCGTCCCAGTCCATTCCATCTCGACCGAGCCCCGTGGAGTTGAGGGAGAGATGGACGCGAAGAGGACGCCCGAGCGAGCGGGCGGCTGCGGTCACCACACGCGCGTGATCGCCGCCGCCCACCCACTCTTCGATATCAAGCAGGCCACCCTCCTGGATCTCTTCGTGCAGTGCCGCCCGGAGGCGGATGATGCGTCCCGGGAATCCCAGCCGTCGTGCCTGCTCGGCCTCCTGGTTGGAGGTGATCCCGATCGTGTCGATACCGGCCGCCATCAGGATCGGCAGGACGACCGGGATGCCGTGGCCATACGCATCCGCCTTCACCACCCCGCAGAGCCGCGCGATGCCGAGCTCGCCTCGCACGACGTCGAGGTTGTGGGTGATGGCGCCGGCGTCGATCTCGACCCAGACGGGACTCGTGGTGCTCATGCGTGGCAGTCGCCTGGTCCGCGCGGTTTACCCGCGGGGCTGACCGATGGGCTCTTCGGCGGCGGGGTCGTCGGCCGGATCGACGGGAGCTTCCTCCGACACGGCGACAACCGGGCGGGCGCCACGGCGTCCGTAGCGCCACCAGAAGAACAGGTAGCACAGCCCCACGAACGGAACCCCGAAGTACAGGGCGGCGACCTGGTTCGGGTCGAACGCGATAGCCACAAGCGAGATCGACAGCAGCACGAACGCCACAATGGGGAGTGCCGGGTAGAACGGGGTTCGGTACGGCAGCGCCATGATGTCGCCACCTTCGCGCACGAACCGGCGGCGGTGGAAGAACTGCGACGCCACGATCGACATCCACACGGCGACCACGGCGAAACCCGCGATCGACACCAGCACCAGGTACACCGTCTGCGGCGCGATCACACTGGAGATCAGCGAGACGAGGCCGAGCGCGAGGCTCACCGTGAGCGCCACGAGCGGGATCCCGCGGCGGGTGAGGCGCTGCAGCACCCGTGGCGCGTGACCTTCCTCTGCGAGGGAGAACAGCATCCGGGCGCACGAGAACAGGCCGCTGTTGCCGGCGGAGAGCAGTGCGGTAATGATGACGAAGTTCATGATGTCGGCGGCGTAGGGGATGCCGACGTGCTCGAACACGTCCACGAACGGGCTGCTCGTCAGGCCGGCGTCCTCGTAGGGGACCAGCGCGGCGATGACCGTGATCGACCCCACGAACAGGATCAGAAGGCGCAAGACCGTCGACCGGATGGCCCGGGGGATGTTCTTGCCCGGGTCTTTGGTCTCACCGGCGGCGACGCCGATCAGCTCCGAACCGCTGAACGCATAGAAGACGGCGAGGGCGGTGACGACGACGCCGGCGACGCCGCCCGGGAACAGGCCCTTCGGGGTGACGAAGTTGCTGAAAAGCGGGGCGGCGGGGTGTTCGGTCGATAGCGGTGTGAAGCCGAAGATCGCCAGGCCGCCGAACACGATGAGCGCGACGATCGCGACCACCTTTATCAGCGAGAACCAGAACTCGGTCTCACCGAAGACTCGCGCCGAGATCGCGTTGATGGTGAACAGCGCCGACGCGAAGATCAGGCACCATACCCACACGTCGACGCCGGGGAACCAGCGCTGCATCAGAATGCCGGATGCCGTGAACTCCGAGCCGAGGGCGACGACCCAGCAGAGCCAGTACAGCCACGCGGTGGTGAAGCCGGTGGCGGGGCCGATGGACCGCGCGGCATAGATGTGGAACGCGCCCGAGACGGGATAGGCCAGCGCCAGTTCTCCGAGGCAGGCCATCACCAACCAGACCACGAACGCGCCGATGAGGTAGGCGATGATCGCACCGAGCGGGCCGGCTTGACTGATGGTGTAGCCCGAACTCAAGAAGAGTCCGGAGCCGATCACTCCGCCGAGGGCGATCATGATCAGGTGTCGCGCATCCATCGAGCGCTGCAGTCGGCGCAGCGGCACTTGGGTCGCGGTGGTGTGTGGGAGCGCGTTGGGAAGCGCAGCCTGTTCGGGCAGCGGGCTCATGACTTCTCGCATTCGAGTCGGAGTCGGGTGTTGTGACGGTGCCGTGCCAAATGATCACAACAATGTGTCTATGGTGCACGACATGTGTGTCGGGCAGATTACGGGGCGTCGGGGTCAGGGCACAAGGCATCCGGCACAATTCGCGGCGTGTGGGGGCGGTTCGGGCACATCTTCCGGACCATGGTCAGTGTGACATCCTTCGCGAGCGATCCGTCAGGCGCGGGCTGACGCGACCGCTGGGGATGCTGAGTCGAACCTCTTCCCGATTCTTTGAAGGAGCTCGACGTGGACCGTCATGACATTGCGCTGATCGGCTTCGGCGGCGTGAACCGCGCGCTGGCGCAGATCATCCTCGACCGTGGCGATGAACTCGCCGCCGACCTCGGCTTCGCTCTGCGTGTCGTGGCGATCACTGACCTCCGTCTGGGATCGCTCATGCAGACCGAGGGCATCGACCTCGCAGGGGTCTTCGCCATGGCGGACGGCGAGACCTTCGCCGGCACGCCCGGCGGGACAGCGGTGCCGCAGAACGATTACGTGATCCGCAACAGCACGGCCGACATCGTGGTCGAAGCCACATTCACCAACCCCATCGACGGGGAGCCGGGAATCTCGCACGTGCGTGCCGCACTGGAGAGCGGGAAGAGCGTCACCACGACCAACAAGGGCCCGGTCGCGCTGGCCGGGCTCGAGCTGAACCGCCTCGCGGCTGCGAACGGCGTCACGTTCCAGTACGAGGGCTCGGTGCTCAGCGGCACGCCGATCGTGCGGTTCGCGTCCGAGACGCTGCGGGGTCTGCGCATCAACGCGGTCGAGGGCATCCTCAACGGCACCAGCAATTACGTGCTCGGTCAGATGGAGTCGGGCATGACGCTGGACGCCGCGGTCGCGGAGGCTCAGTCGCTCGGTTACGCGGAAGCTGATCCGACGGCCGACATCGAAGGCTCCGACGTACAGCTGAAGGTCGTGATCCTCGCCAACGAGCTCCTCGGTGCCGACATCACCACGGCCGACGTGACCCGGCGCGGGATCTCCGAGGTCTCGGCCGCCGACATCATCGACGCGGCGGCGCAAGGCAAGCGTTACAAGTTGATCGGCTCGGCGTTCCGCAACGCCGCTGGAACGGTCACCGCCAAAGTCGAGCCAGTGGCGCTGCCGCTCACCCACCCGCTCGCCAGCGTCACCGGCCCGACGAACGCGGTGTCGTTCGACACCGATCTGCTCGGCACGGTGACCGTCTCGGGCCCGGGTGCGGGGCGCATCGAGACCGCCTACGCCCTGCTGTCCGACATCATCGCGATCGACGCGCATCAGCGGGCTCGCGTCGAGGCCGCCCTGTGAGCATCGTGGAGGGCACGCAGGACCTCACGTCCGGGTGCCCCGACCTGATCGTCACGAGCCCGTTCGATGGCGAATTCATCGGCGCCGTCCCGCAGAACGGTCCGAGCCAGCTCGAGCAGATTCTGCAGCGTGCTCGCACCGGGTTCCAGCTGTCGAGGTCGTTGTCGCGATTCTCACGGCACGAGATTCTCCAGCGGGCGTGTGCGCTGCTGCGCGAGCGCGCCGAGACCGCCGCCGACCTGATAGTGCGTGAGGCGGGAAAGACCGTCCGGCAGGCACGGAAGGAGGTGTCTCGTGCGGTCATGACGCTCTCGCTCTCGGCCGATGCGTCCCGCTCCGATGCCGGAGAGGTCGTCCCCTTCGATGCGTTCCAGGGGTCCGAGAACCGCCGCGGGTGGTTCACCCGCGAGCCGCTCGGCATCATCGTCGCCATCACCCCTTACAACGACGCGCTGAACCTCGTCGCGCACAAGCTGGGGCCGGCCATCGCCGGCGGCAACGCAGTCGTGCTCAAACCGTCGCAGCAGACCCCGCTGACCGCGCGGTTCCTGGTCGACCTGCTCATCGACGCGGGCCTGCCCGATGAGATCATCACCGTGGTCCACGGCGACCGTGAACTGGCGCAGGCGCTCATCTCGGCCCGCGAGGTGCGCATGGTCTCCTTCACCGGTGGGTTCGCGACCGGCGAGGCGATCGCCCGCAACGCCGGTCTGAAGAGGCTCGCGATGGAACTGGGCGGCAACGCGCCGGTCATCGTGTTCTCGGACGCGGACATTCCCGCCGCGGTCGAGGCGTGCGTGTCGGGTGCGTTCTGGGCTGCCGGGCAGAACTGCGTGGGCGCTCAACGCATCCTGGTGCAGCGCGAGGTGTACGAGGAGTTCCGCGACCGCTTCGCGGCGCAGACCATCGCTCTTAAGGCCGGCGACCCGCGCGACGAAACCACCGATGTCGGTCCGATGATCTCCATCGCGTCCGCCGAGGCTGCTGAGCGGCTCGTGGAGGATGCCGTCTCGGCGGGGGCGCGCGTGCTCGCGGGGCACCGCCGAGAGGGGGGCGTGTACTGGCCGACCGTCGTCGAGGGAGTGCCGTTCTCGTGCGAACTGTGGGCTGACGAAGCGTTCGCGCCGGTGGTCGTGCTGTCGCCGTTCGAGACCGAGGAGCAGGCGATCGCGCAGGCGAACGATGTCGACTACGCGCTGCACGCCGCCACCTTCACCCGCGACATCACACGCGCGCTGCGCGTGTCGGAGCAGCTCGACGCCGGCGGCGTGATGATCAACGATTCCTCCGACTACCGCGTGGACAGCATGCCCTTCGGCGGCTCGAAGTACGGCAGCATCGGTCGCGAGGGCGTGCGATTCGCGTACGAGGAGATGACCCAGCCCAAGGTCGTCTGCATCAACACATGAACCGCCTCGAAACCCGACTCGAGCGCGATTCGCTCGGCGAGCTGGCGGTGCCTGCCGACGCATACTGGGGCATCCACACCGCCCGGGCCCGCGTGAACTTCACGATCAGCAGCACGCCTATCTCACAGCATCCCGATCTCATCGACGCGCTCGTCACCGTGAAGGATGCTGCCGCCGCCGCCAACCATGAGCTCGGGCTGCTGCCGCCAGGCGTGGCGGAGGCCATCGCCGTCGCCTGCCGGAGGGTGCGCGACGGAGAGCTGCACGATCAGTTCTGTGTCGACGTGCTGCAGGGCGGTGCCGGCACCAGCACGAACATGAACGCCAACGAGGTGATCGCCAACGCCGCCCTGGAGCACCTGGGGCTGCCGCGCGGCCGCTACGACCAGGTGCACCCCATCAACGACGTGAACCGGAGTCAATCGACCAACGACGTATACCCGACCGCGGTCAAGATCGCCGTGGCGAGGGGCCTGCTGCGGCTCATGCCGGCGCTGGAGGAGCTCGCGGCGGCGTTCGATGAGCGAAGCGTCGCGTTCGGCTCGATCGTCAAGATCGGCCGCACCCAGCTGCAGGATGCCGTGCCGATGACGCTCGGCGACGAATTCGCCGCGTTCGCCGTCGCCATCCGCGAAGACGTGGCGCGCATCGGCGACACGGTGCCGCTTCTGCTGGAGTGCAGTCTGGGCGGGACCGCCGTGGGGACCGGAGTGACCGCCCCGGCCGGCTACCGCGATGTCGCGCTGGAACGGCTCCGCGAGCGGTCCGGGCTCCCGATGACCCCGGCGGCGAACCTCTTCGAGGCGAGCTGGGACGCCAGCGCCTTCCTTCAGTCGTCCGCGGTGCTCCGTCGCAGCGCGATCAAGTTGTCGAAGATCAGCAACGACCTGCGGCTGCTCGCCAGCGGTCCGCAGGCGGGGCTGGGTGAGATCCGCCTGCCGGCCCGGCAGGCCGGGTCGTCGATCATGCCGGGCAAGGTGAACCCCGTGATCCCCGAGGTCATGAACCAGATCGCTTTCGCGGTCATGGGCGCCGACGTGACGATCGGCGTCGCCGCCGAGAGCGGCCAGCTGCAGCTGAACGCCTTCGAGCCGATCATGGCCCACTCGCTCCTGCAGTCGCTGAGCTGGGTGACCAACGGCGTCTCGGCACTGCGCCGGTTCTGCGTGGCGGGCATCGAAGCCAACGACACCGTGCTCGAGCGCTACGTCGCCTCGTCCGTCGGTACGGTGACGGCCCTGGTGCCGTCCATCGGCTACGAGGCGGCCGCCCATGCGGCGCAGTATGCACTTCGCGCCGGCATCCCGATCGTCGACGCGGTCGCGCAGCACTCGGCGCTGTCCCAGGAAGAGGCGGCAGCGCTGCTGGCGCACTGAGACGCTGCCGCCCGGGTGCCCTGGCGGCAGCGTCATCGGCGGTCGATCGCGCGCGACAGGGAGACCGCAGTCACAGTGTCGGCCACGCCGGGCAGGGCTGCGATCTGCTCCCAGATCTGACCCACGCGGTCCATCGAGTCGGCTTCCAGCGTCACGAACAGGTCGTAAGCTCCCGACAGCACGTCGCAACGAGTGACCTCCGGGATGCCCCGCAACGCGGCGATCACCCGATCGTCCCGCATCCTGTCGACGCGATAGACCATGACCATCGCGGTCACGCGTGCCCGCGACGCGGTTCCCCTGATGACGCTGTAGCCGGCGATGACGCCGTCACGCTCCATGCGCTCGATCCGCTGCCGCACCGCATTGCGCGAGAGATGCACCTTGCCGGCCAGAGCGACCATCGGCATCCTCGCGTCCGCGGTCAAGGCTACGAGCAGCTGCTGGTCGATGTCGTCGAGATGCGATGCGGCCACGATGCCTCCGTGCAAGATTGACAATTGCAAGTGCTAATAACACACACTACTGTAGATCCGGGATGCCGTCGAAGATGGCTACCCGTGATGCCACGTCTCTTCGCCGGACAGTAAGGAATGAAGTGTCGCAACGGCCGGACCGCCGACGGGCTGAGACCCTGTCAGACCTCACCCTCGCCGTGCACGGCGGCAATCGCCTCGACTCCACGAAGGCGCTCCGGACGCCGCTGGTGATGGCGAACTCCTACGAGCTTCCCGACGACCCGAGCGACATCAGCTGGTCCGCCTCCGCGCCGGGCCTGTACACCCGCAACACGGGTGTCAACCAGGCGGGACTGCAGGACAAGCTCGCCGCCCTCGACGGCGGCGAAGACGCCGTCGCCCTGGCCTCCGGTGTCGCCGCCCTCCACGCCGTCTTCTTCACGCACGTCCGCGTCGGCGACCACGTCATCGTCAGCGACGTCACGTACGAGGCGACCTGGAGGCTGTGGACAGAACTGCTGCCGCAGCGGTACGGCATCGAGGCGACGTTCGTCGACGTCGGCGACCTGGACACGCTGCGTGCCGCGTTCCGCCCGAACACCCGGCTCGTCTGCATCGAGGCCATCGCGAACCCCACCACCAAGGTCGCGGACGTGAGCGCGATCGGCGAGATCACGCATGCCGCCGGAGCGATCCTGATGGTGGACTCCACCTTCACGCCGCCGCCCTTCTACCGTCCGATCGCCGACGGCGCCGACCTCGTCGTTCATTCCCTGACGAAGTACATCAATGGCCACGGCGACGCCATGGGCGGCGCCGTCATCGGCTCGCGCGACCTCATCGAGCCGATCAAGGCCGATGCGATGGTCGATGTCGGGGGGGTGATCTCGCCCTTCAACGCCTGGCAGATCCACCGCGGCTCGGTGACTCTCCCGCTGCGGCTGCGCCAGCACCTGACGTCGGCGCTCGCCGTCGCGGAGTTCCTGGAGAGCGATCCGCGAGTCGAGTACGTCTACTACCCCGGCCTGCCGTCACACCCCGAACACGACCTGGCGACGCGGCAGTTCGGCGGTCGCGGGTACGGTGGAATGGTCGCGTTCGCGGTCGCCGGCGATCCCGGCACACAGAACCGGTTCGTTGCCAACCTTCGGCTCATCACTTCGGGCTTCTCTCTCGGGCACGACGACTCACTGATCGTGCACACCGGGACCGAGGGCGGTCGGGTGGCCACCTACCCGCTGCCCTTCCGCACGTTCGGTCATCTGCGTCTCTCGGTCGGCATCGAAGAGACAGCTGACCTGCTCGCAGATCTCGAGGCGGCCCTCGAGGCGACGTTCCCCTCGTCGATCCACTTCTTCGAGTCGCGTGCCGCAGACTCCGCCCCGGCCCGATCGGGGAGGATGAGCGGGTGACGAACGCCACGATGCCGCCCGTGGTCGTGCTCGACGGCGGCCTCTCGAACGCGCTCGCCGAACGTGGTCACGATCTCACCGACGAGCTCTGGACCGCCAGACTGCTGCGCGATGCTCCCGGTGAGCTCGCAGCGGTGCACCGTGCGTACTTCGACGCGGGTGCTCAGGTCGCCACCACCGCCAGCTATCAGGCGAGCGTCCCCGGATTCGAGCGCAGCGGCATGACGCGCACCGAGGCGGAAAGCCTCATCACACGGAGTGTGACGATCGCCCGCGAGGTGCGCGACGACGTCGCCGAGTCAGCCGATGACGACGTAGTGCGTCTGGTGGCGGCATCCGTCGGTCCCTACGGAGCGGTGCTCGCCGACGGATCGGAGTACCGCGGTCGGTACGGGTTGACCCGCGCCGCGCTTCGCGACTTCCACGCCCCACGACTGGAACTGCTCGCGAGCGCGGGGCCCGACCTGCTCGCCTTCGAGACGATCCCGGACCTCGACGAGGTCTCGGTGCTCCTGGATCTCGCTGACGAGTTCGCGATTCCCGCCTGGTTGTCGTGCACGGTTTCCGGCGATCGACTTCGCGACGGCCGGCCGGCAGTCGAAGCCTTCGCCCTCGCGGCCGGCCATGATTCGATCGTGGCCGTCGGGGTGAACTGCTGCGCCCCCGACGATGTGCTGCAGGCGGTGCGGGCGGCGACTGCCGCGAGCAGCAAACCCGCCGTCGCCTACCCCAACTCGGGCGAGACGTGGGACGGCGCTGCACGTCGATGGATCGGCGACCCGGAATTCGACCTGGCGCTCACGACGGCGTGGGCCGAGGCGGGCTCTCAATTCATCGGTGGATGCTGTCGCATCGGGCCGTCAACCATCGCGGCGATGGTGCGCGCACTGGGTTGACGATGCGGCTCGCAGGACGGCGGCGTGGCGCCGCGGCCCGTCGCGGGCTGGCCTGCACTCTTTGCTGGTGGGATCGTGATCGAGCTCGGTGATCACGTCATGTTCAGCCCGGTGTTCAGGTCGTACATTGACGCCCGCCGCGCGTCGAGCGGTTGATCCCGCCGATCTTCGGTCGCGTGGAGCGCGTGGCACTCGTGCGCTGTCTGCGTCGGTTGATCAAGCTGCGAAACGATCACCTGATCTCGACGCTGTCCTGAAGTCTCCGGAACCAGTCCGCTGAGGGACCGGCTTTCGGTCACGTGGTGCCCCATCGACCTTGGTTATCACGCGGCCCCCTACGCTACGAGTCGGCGATGTCGCTGAGCAGCGCGCAGGCGCGGGCGATCGCGTTCTGGTCTTCAGTGCTGAGTGCGTCGAGTTGAGCGTCGAGCCAAGCGTTGCGTTGGGTGCGGGTCGCGGCGGCGAGTTCGGCGCCTTCGGTCGTCGTGCTGAACAGGACCTTCCGGCGGTCGCTGGGGTCCGGGGTGCGCACCGCGTATCCGGCCGATGTCAGCCGGTTCACGCTCTGACTCATCGACGCGGGAGCGACCTGGGCACGCTCGCTGAGCTGCGTCAGGGTATGCGGACCGTTCTTGTGCAGGAAGGTCAGAACCTCCAGCGCGGCGTCTCCGAGTGCGCCTTCGGCGCGTTCGCTGCGGAACCGCCGGTAGAGCTGCCCCACCGTCGTGCGCACGCGCGCCCCCAGCACGGACTCGTCGGCGGTGCCGAGCTGGCCTGGACTTGCACCCGTCTCCACAAGTAGTTAGTGTACCTAAAAGAAAGTCTTTAGTACACCTAAACAGTGATCGGGTTGTCGATCACGGGAGACGGGGAAAAGGAAGGACCAGATCATGCCCGCCAACCCCCTTGGCATCCTGCTGCGAAACCGGCACGCCGGAGAACAGGCCCTGGTCTGGGCCCGCCCCGACCTCGAGGCGCCCGAGAGCTTCACCCTCACCAGCCCCGCCTTCCACCATGGAACGCCCATCCCCGAGCGACACCGCGGCCACCTCCGCGGACCGAACATCTCGCCCGCCCTCGCCTGGACGCCCCCGCCGCCCGGCACCGCCGAACTCGTCCTCATCGTGCAGGACCCCGACGCGCCGACCGGTAGACCCGCCACCCACGCCCTCACCATCGGCATCGACCCGACGCGTGACGGCATACCGGAGAACGGCCTCGCCCACCCCAGCCCGATCCCAAGTCTGAAACACGGCAGGGGCGCCCTCGGCCACCGCGGCTACGCCGGCCCCCTACCCCTGCGGTCCCACGGCCCGCACACCTACGTCTTCCAGCTCTTCGCTCTCGACCAGCAGGTCGAACTCCCCGACACCTACACCCTCGACGACACCCTCAAAGCCATCAGCGGACACGTCATCGCCCGCACCCGACTCGACGGCACCTACGAAATCCGCTGAGCGCGGCACGCAGTGGCACACGGCAGACCAGAGCACCGATGTCACTCCGACCTCCCCCTGACGTTCGAGGCCCGCAAGCGGACCGTCAGCGGCGTACGCGGACTACGGTCCTGCCCGTGCGGCGCGCCGGGATCGGCATCGGGTCGCACACGAACGAGTCGGGGCATGGGTTACGGCTTGCGGGGGAGTCAATCGCTGCTCTCGCGCATTTCGAGTCCGACGGCGTCGCGCAGCTCGGCGGCCTGTGTGTCGAGTCCTTGCGCGCTCATCAGGTGGCTGAGCGAGTCCGCGATCGCGTTGAGCTTGTCTTGCGTGGCGGCATCCGAGCGTTCTTGGGTGTTCTGCAGGAGAGCGACCAGCAGGAACGTGACGATCGTGGTGAGCGTGTTGATGATCAGCTGCCACGTGTTCAGGTCACGGAAGATCAGGATCGACGGTGCCCACACCACCACGAGCAGCACGCAGCACGCGAAGAACCAGGCGCGACTGACGAATTTGGATGCGGCGGTCGCGAACCGGTCGAACCAGCCCAGCCCAGTGCCGTTCTTCGTTGTCATGTCCGCTCCGATCCTCATCGAAATGGACATGCTCGACCATGCCCGTCCGGCGCGCGAGACCCTTGACATGTGCCGTCCGGCAGGCTCCATCAGGATGAGCACTCCAGGACGGGCGGAGTCCGCCACGGCCTCCCGCGCGGGGTTGGGGCGAGGCTGCACCTGCGCGCGGCTAGCGCACCGACGCCTAGGATCGGCGAGTGACCACCGGATACGACCGATCGCGCCCCGCCACCGATCACCCCCGCGATCTCTCGCGACCATTGCCGGCGGCGCTGAGCTGGTCTGTGCTGGGCGCGTTCGTCGTCGTATTCGCAGTCGCTTTCGCCTTGCTTGAGCTTCCCTGGTGGATGCCGGTGCTGTACGGCGTCCTGAGCGTCGTAGCCTTCGCTGCATACGGGATCGACAAGGCTTCGGCCCGTGGTGACCGCCATCGGATCTCCGAACAGATGCTCCTCACGCTCGGCCTGTTCTGCGGCTGGCCGGGCGCGCTCATCGCGCAGCAGCTGTTCCGGCACAAGACCCGCAAACGCTCGTTCCGCCGCGCGTTCTGGGGCACTGTCGTGATCAATGTCGCCGCCTTAGCCGGGCTTGTCACGTTCGCGACGATCAATGGCCTCACGCTAGAGCTCCCACTGGGGGCGCTGGGGTCGCACGGGATTCCCTGATCGGTGCCTCAACCGAGGCGCAGAGTGCGATCGGCCTCCGCGCCAGAGACGTTCTCGGCGCTCAGCACCTCGGCCGCGGGCGGGAGGATGGGGGTGTGCCTTCCACGTTCACACTCGTCACGGTGACACCGTTCGCGGTCGAGGACATGTTCGACGTCTCCCTCGACATCGATGCGCACATCGCGTCGATGTCCGAGTCCGGTGAGCGGGCCATCGCCGGTGTGACGACGGGCAGGATCGGTCTGGGCGAGACGGTGACGTGGCGGGCGCGCCACTTCGGGATCTGGTTCACGATGACCTCGGAGATCGCAGAACTCGACCGGCCCTCCCGATTCGTCGATCGGCAAGTCCGCGGTCCTTTCACGTCCTTCATCCACGAGCATGTCTTCGTCCCCGACGGCAACGGATCGCGGATGACGGACAGCATCACCGTCGCGTCACCGATCTTCGGTCGCGTGGCGGAGCGCGCGGTACTCGTGCCCTACCTGCGTCGGCTGATCAAGAAGCGAAACGATCACTTGATCTCGACGCTGTCCTGAAGCCCCCGAAGCCAGACCGGTGAACGACCGGCTTGCGCCCGGTCGAGGCGGAACCTCGCGCGGAGGGTCACAGTGCGTGAACATCGAGAAGCAGGTGACGTCCCGCTGGTTGGTGGAGTTTCTCGACACCGTGCGGGTCAGCTGATGTGATTATGCCGCGGTGAGTTCGGGGATGGCCACCTCCTCTGGTTCGGCGAGGAGGAGGGCCATGGAGTGCTCGGAGAAGTAGCGGCGGTCGGCGCCGTCCCATTCGTCGTGCTGCTCGATGAGCACGTGGCCGGCCAGGCGCAGCAGCGCGGCGGGGTTGGGGAAGGTGCCGACGACGTCGGTGCGGCGTTTGATCTCCTTGTTCAGCCGTTCCAGCGGGTTCGTGGACCAGATCTGCCGCCAGTGCGCGGTCGGGAACGCGGTGAAGGCGAGCAGGTCATCGCGGGCTGCTTCGAGCATGTCGGCGATCTTCGGGTGCGAGCGGGTGAGCATCCGGACGACCTCGTCGAACTGGCCCAGGACGTGGTCGGTGTCGGGTTGGGCGAAGATCGTGCGGATGATCGACGCGACCATGGGACCTGCGGTCTTTGGGACGTTCGCGAGCACGTTGCGCATGAAGTGGACCCGGCAGCGCTGCCACCCGGCGCCGGCGAACACGGTCTGGATCGCGGCGATCAGCCCGGTGTGCGCGTCGGAGATGACCAGCTGCACCCCGCCCAGCCCGCGGGCTTTCAACGAGCGCAGGAACGTGGTCCAGAACGGCTGCGACTCGGTCTCCCCAACCTCGAACCCGAGGATCTCCCGCCGCCCGTCCGCGGCCACACCGACCGCTACCACGACCGCCTGCGAGACCACCCGCCGGCCGACACGAGCCTTGCAGTAGGTCGCGTCGAGGAAGACGTACGGGTAGGCCTGGTCGGCCAAGGGGCGGTCGCGGAACGCGGCGACGTCCTCGTCCAGGTGCGCGCAGATCCGCGACACTTCCGACTTGGAGATGCCGGTGTCCGCGCCCAGTGCCTTGACGAGGTCGTCGACCTTGCGGGTGGACACGCCGTGCACGTAGGCCTCCATCACGACCGCGAACAGGGCCTGATCGACCCGGCGGCGCCGTTCCAGCAGCGACGGGAAGAACGACCCGGTGCGCAGCTTCGGGATCCGCAACTCCAACTCCCCGGCGGTCGTGGTCAGGGTCCGGGGACGGGTGCCGTTGCGGTGCGCGGTCCGATCGGGCGAGCGTTCGAACGGGGCTGCGCCGATGAACGCGGCAGCTTCCGCGTCGATCAGCTCCTGGTAGAGCGTTTCGGTCGCCACCCGGATCCGGTCGGTGACGTCGGTGAGCTTGAGTTCCCCGAGGAGCTCGAGGAGGGCAGACTGGTCAAGAGCCATCGTGCGTTGTGTCTTTCTGTGAGTGACTTGGTCGTTGTCTCACTGACCATCGCACGATGGCTCACCACGTCCTCGACGTGACATCGAGCCCGAGATCTACACCACCCCAGGGGACGTCACCGAGAAGCAGCCACGATGCCCGAACAGTCTGGGCCTGAATTGGCGTCGTTCTTGGCGCGTGGACGGTCTATGTTCCTACCATGACCAATGCGCCTGTCGTTGCAGGAGCGATTTCGACGCCCGTGATGGGCGCTCGACGGAACCCAACCGTCGCGCTGCTGTTCGTGCTCGGCGTAGCGACCGTGATCGGGGGCGTGAGCGTCGTGCTCGTCGCGAAGCTGTCCATCGTCCATCAGCTGACGACGTCCTCTATGCCGACGCTCTCCGTATTCGGTTCCCAGTTCTCCTTCCCACCGCATAGCGCATCCGACTACCCAACCCTCGCTATTGGCCTTCTCCTTGCCGGCGCCGGAGTAATCCTTCTGCTCGCCAGCGCGATCTCCGCATTCAGCAGGCCAGGTGCGGAGTGAGGCATACAGTCAGGCGCTGCGTCGACGTCGCGTCGCTCGACGACCGGAACAGGCTGGATGCCGAGACGCGGACGTCGACGACGGGCCGGATCAGCGGATAGCCATGTACACGACGCGGCTGCTCACCGAGGACACCTGGCCCGACTTCGTCCGGCTCGTGGAGGCGAACGGCGGCGTGTGGGGCGGGTGCTGGTGCATGGGATTCCATCCGGCCGGCGTGGGCAAGCCCGGCCAGACGTACGAGCACAATCGTGAGGCGAAGCATGAACTCGTCCGCGCGGGCGCGGTGCACCAGATGCTCGTCTACGACGGGGACGACGCCGTGGGTTGGTGCCAGTTCGGCACCCCAGTCGAACTCCCGAACATCAAGAGCCGCCGCATCTACGAGCAGGCGGACGCGCCGCCCCCGGACTGGCGGATCGGGTGCGTGTTCACGTCGTCCCGGCGCCGCGAGCGCGGCATCGCGTCGGCTGCCGTGGGCGCTGTGCTCGACGAGATCCGCGCCCGAGGCGGGGGGACGGTCGAGGCATACCCGGAGCAGACCGTGGACCGCAAGCGGCAGCGCGGCGCGTTCCTCCACACCGGCCCCGAAGAGCTCTTCGCTCGCCACGGATTCACCCGCGAGCGGCAGATCGCGAAATGGCGATGGGTCATGCGGACCGAGGTTCCCGCGGCCTGACGGTGAGCTTGGCGATTGGGCCCGTCGCTCGTCCGACGCGACAACCAGGGTCTGACCAAAGCGTTCGGCGCCCGCTGCGAACGTTCCGCACCTGACTGCGGTGCGCTCATCAAGGAGAGGATCGGCCCGTCGTGGGAGGACCGCTTCGGGAGGGATGCGGTGACGGAGGCGTAGCGGCGGTGCGGCGGCAGCAGATGCTCGTTCACCGACCGAGCGTGCGCACCGCGGGGGACCGTAGGATCGCAGCGTGAGCGCCGATCACATTGCTCATCGGGTGTTCGACGGACAGCGAAACCCTCGCGACGGTTCGGTCGTCACACTGGGGTGACCTGTCCTCTTTCGTCCGGGAGTAGTGAGGCCGTCGTGCGAGGATCGGATCCATGAGCATCCTCGTCAACGTGGACAACTTCGCCCTCGCTGAAACGCATCGCATGATGCGCGATCTGCAGGCGAACGCAGGAGGCGCGGGCCGATTTCTCCATAATCGTCAGCCGGCTGCGATCGACGAGCAGACGGTGATCCGCCTGAACCGAGACACGCTGTACAGCTTCGCCGTGGTCGACATCACCGCCGGTGCCACGCTCACTCTTCCCGAGCATGGTGAGCGGTACCTGTCCGCGATGGTCGTCAACGAGCACCACTACATCGATGCCGTCTTCCACGACGCCGGCCAGTACACGCTCACCCTCGCCCAGTTCGGTACGCCTCATGTCGTGCTCGCGGTCCGCATCCTCGTCGACCCCACCGATCCGGCGGATGTGGCCGCCGTCGCCCACCTGCAGGATCAGATCGGACTGGAAACCGGCTCATCCGAGCCGTTCGTCATGCCGGACTACGACACCACGACCCTCGACGAGACGCGGGATGCTCTGCTCGCCCTGGCACGCAACCTCACCGGTTTCGACCGGACCTTCGGCGCGCGGGAGCAGGTCGACCCCGTTCGCCACCTCATCGGCACGGCCGCGGGATGGGGCGGACTGCCCTCCACCGAGGCGAGTTACATCGGCGTCGACCCGCGCCTTCCCGTCGGGCGGTACGAGCTGACCGTCGGCGAGGTCCCGGTAGACGGGTTCTGGTCGATCTCGGTGTACAACGCTGCGGGGTTCTTCGAACCGAACGATCGCGGCGCGTACACGATCAACAACATCACCGGCGTCCGCAACGGCGACGGAACCATCACCGTCCGCTTCGGCGACTACCCCGCAGACGTTCCCAACGCGTTGCCCATCACCGAGGGATGGAACTACCTCGTGCGGTTGTACCGCCCACGCCCGGAGATCCTCAACGGCGAGTGGACCTTCCCCACCCTCAGCCGATAAGCCCGCAAGGGACCGGCTCGCGCGCGGGCTGGGGTACTCCTGGGGCGCCGTACGCGGATGTGCGGCGATAGGCGCCGCGGAACCGGCTCTGGTCATTCGAGTGCGCTCCACGGCTCCGTGCGCGGGACCCATCCCCGCACGTGGCTCCGATACTGCCGATACTCATCGCCGTAAGTGCGCTCGAGTGTCGGTTCTTCATAGAACCGCACGAACAGCAGCACCGCGACGAGCACGATGCCGGCGTAGAGCGCGGTCCACCAGCTCGCGAAGAGCAGCGCCTGTCCGAGGATGATTGTCAGGACCGCGAGATACATCGGGTTGCGGACGTACCGATACGGCCCGACGACGACAAGGTGGGCGGTCGGCACGGGCGGCGCAGGCGTACCGTCGGCACGCGCGAAGCGGATGAAGGCGTCGAAGAGCACAACGATTCCGCTCAGGATCACGAGGCTCGCCACAACCGAGATCGGGAGGATCCACGCGCCAGACCACGGGATCTGCCATCCGGTGATGAGCCACGGGATCAGCCCGGCCACGATCCCGGGTGCGATCGCGAGGAAGACGATCGATCCGACCCACGCTCGAACACGCACGCGATTCATGGCCAGAGCGTACGCGCCACTGACGGTCCAGCGGCCTGTGCCGAGGTGCACGCGCTGGCGCCCAGGCGAATTCGGCCGCGTACCAACGGGAGCACGCCGACCCACTTCTGCGCGCCCTCCCCGACGCGTACCGTGTGGGTATGTTTGCTCGACTGGTCCGCACGTTCGGCCGATTCCTCGCGTGGGTCGCTGACGTGGTGGGGCAGCTTGGTGGGGCGCTTAACGGTGGCCGCAGCGCGGACAAGTACGCGACGAAGCTGTATGAGCAACCGCGAGACGAGTACCGCCCGTAAGTGTTCGCGGCCTACTCAAGGTGCCCCGTAGCGGACCGACTTAAGCGCGGTGATCGAGCTCTCAACGACCGGCTGGCACAGACTTGGCTTTCCTGCCGGGCGCGTTGGCCATCAGCATTGCGCACAGAAAGTCTCACCGATCGCGTGGAATGTGTGCAGCAGCGAGATTGCTTCAACACGTGTGAACAACGACGTCAACACGGCCCTGCACCGAAGTCAGCTCATCGACTTGACGACGACCGGTCGCCGGAGCCGGCTACCTCGCCGCATCGAGATCTTCCTCCACGATGAGGACGGCGTGCTGTTCATCACCGGGATGCCGCGTCGAGACCGCATACGGGACTGGATACACAACATCACCGCAGACCCCCAGGTCATCGTGCATTTGAAGAACGGCATCGAGGCCGACGTTCCTGCCACGGCGCGGGTCATCACCGATCCCGACGAAGCACGGCCGCTCATCGAGGCCGCCGCACGCCGATGGCGCAGAGACGATGTCGACGAGATGATCGCGCACAGTCCGCTCATCGTGCTGACCGCGGCCACCGCGCCCGCCGCCTGACGGCATCCCGAGTCACTGGCCGCGGTCCCCGGCGCGAAGGAGCAGAGCCTCCCTGAGCCGACGAACAGCGGGAAGGCAAGTGCCAGAGTGACCCCAAGCCGATACCCCACCAAGGAAGACCATGACCACCAACGAAGAAGACCGCCAGTTCGCCGCCGCCCTCGACGAAGCAGAGCGGATGCTCGGATTCCGCCTCGAGCGATTCCTCGGCGCCACCGAGACCGAACCGGCCAACGCAGCTGATTTCAAACGACTCGCCACCGTTCAGGCGTTCGGTGCCGCATGGCCCCGCACGGAACACATGGACACCCGCACCCGCGCCTTAATCTCAGTCACCATCGCCGCCACGCTCGGCGTCCTCGAACCGCTCCGTGGCCAGCTCCGTATCGCACTCAACAACGGTGTCACCAGAGAAGAAGTCGTCGAGGCCTTCATCCAAATCAGCGCGTACGCTGGCGCCGCCCGCGCCTTCGAGAGCTACGGCATCGCAGCCGAGGTATTCGCCGAATAGCACCCGCACCAGGACCACGCCCGCGTGCCACCCTCCGTTACAGTCTGCCCGAACGGGGACCGTCTGCCGGGCCCTGGTCGGCCGCCGTCTCAGGCGGTGGGGGCGACCGGGTCGGCGCTGCTACGCAGTGGCGTACTCCAACAGGCCCTCGGACTGCATCCGCTCGAGCGACTTCTGAATCGCATAGGGGGCCGGCCACGCGATTCCGACGAGTCTCTCGGAGTAGACATCGACGATGCAGCCGTCGGCGGCGAGAGCCTCCGTCGGCACACGCCAGGAGTCACCCCCGTTGCCGAACCATAGCCGGAGTTCCCTCGCGATGTGATCGCGGTAGCCAGGCTCGTCGAACGTGAGCGGAGACGGGCGACCGCCGTCAATGTGCTGGTCTACATCGCGATCAGTTCGCCCACCTCGACGCTGCCCCCGTAGGAGAGGCCGGGGCATCCTTCGGCCAAAGCGGTCGCCGCGGCCAGGTCGGTCGCATCGACCAGCGCGTAGCCGGACAATGCATTCGCTCCGGCGGACGGGCCGAAGGGTCAGACGAACTCGTCTTGTCAGTTTGTCTGTCAGCGAGGCACGGTCTGTGGCCGTGTCGACATCAGGCCGGCCGGTCATCGTCGAAACGGTGATTCAGCGGGAGCGCGCCAACACCATGTAGGCGAAGCCGAGGAAGCTGCGATGGCCTCTCAGCCAGATCGAGCGCTGCGCGTCGAGTTCTCGTCGGATCGCGTCCGCCGCGGGGTGCGCCGGGTGGTCGGCGAGCCACTGCTCGCGCTCTCGCATGTGGCCGGACTCGTACTCCTCCCACTCCTGGTCTGTGACCGAGCTCGTCGCGAGGGGGCGGAAGCCGGCGTCGATGGCGTGATCGAGCAGGTCGCTCAAGAGTTGGAAGTCGTCGCGGCGTGCTCCCTCCCAGACCCGTGCGAGTTCGTCGTCCGTGGGCACATGGCGCGCGTATTCGACGCCGAAAAGCAGCCGCCCGCCTGGCCGGGTGAGCATGTGGAGGCGTGAGAGTGCCTCGGGGATCGTGCCGAACACGTGGAACGCGCCGATGTTGAGCACGAGGTCGGCGTCGGTCGTCTCCTGCGCCGCATCCTGCGCGAGGAAGGTCGCTCGGTCGCCCAGACCGCGCTCGTCGGCCTCGCGTCGCGCGCGCTGAATATCGGGCTCATGAAGATCGATACCCGTCCCGCGCGCAGCAGGCTGATCTTCCAACACGTCCAGCAGGAGAGTGCCCCAGCCGCAGCCGACGTCGAGGACCTCGTCGACGGGACGTTCTCCGATCACCTCGACCAGCAGCCGTGCCCGCTCGGCGGACAGCGGTGAGTTGTACCGCAGCAGAGCCCCGCTGCCTGCCCGAGGTGGTTCCTCTTCGCCGAGGACACGTTGACCGCTCATGCTCGTCCACCGTAGTGCTGATGGCATCGCGCCAGGAACGGCCGCGCGCTCCCCGACTGGTCTGCGTTGCCTCGCGAGTGTTAACTGCGGGTCATGCAGGACGAGCAGGACGCCAAGCCCGAGGGTGAAGTGCGCAATCCTGGATCCGACGAGGTTGGCGCATGGTCTATTGATCAGATCCGAGCGAGGCGCTTCGCCCTGTCGGCGACGGGAGTCCTCGAGATTCTTGCGGGCCTCAGCTTCACGATCGCGATCGTCATCGTGCTGAGCGAGGAGCACCTGATCCAGCATCGGCTGCTTCTCTGGATGGGAGTCGCGTTCACCCTCACGTCGGCGATCCTGACTGTTCTGTCACTGATCCGGCGAGGCCTGAACATGCCCCTGCCGTATCGAGCCCGAGTCGACAAGCCGCTGAGCCGGCCGTGACTGCTCTGCACCTATCGCGGACTCGGCCAGAACGCGCCTGTGATCCTGACCGCTCGTTGGACGATCGATCGTGCACGCGCCTACAGGCGCGGTCATCCCGACCCGCTGTCGTCGCGTCGCGCGCCCCTGCCGGTAACGGCCCATCGGGGCCAAACGAGTGCGCGCCAGAGTGACGACCCGCTTCAGGTCGTGCCGGGAGCTCGAGGTGGTGCCGTTGATGCGCGGACAATGAGGGTCGGGTCCGTCGGCGGCAGATCGCCGACGGTCTCGCGGCCCTCGATCTGGGCGATGAGCCGCAGCGTGGCCGCCCGGCCGAGCGCCTCGAACGGCTGCCGGACGGTGGTGAGCGCGGGCGAGGCGTAGGCGGCAAGCGCGATGTCGTCGACGCTCACGACGGAGATGTCGTCAGGGACGGTGCGGCCGGCCTCGTGCAGGGCGCGGATGAGGCCGAACGCCATCTCGTCGCTGGAGACGAATACCGCCGTGGCGTGCGGAATGGCGGCGATCGTGCGCCCGGCGCGGTAGCCGGATTCCGGCGTCCAGTCGCCGGGGATGACCGGCGGCGGCGTGATGCCGCGATCCGTGAGCGTCTGCTCCCACGCCTCGCGGCGCTGCTGCGACTCCAGCCAATACTCGTCGCCGGACACGTGCCAGACGGTCTCGTGGCCGAGGTCGAGGAGATGCTCGACGGCCAGACGCGCGATCGCGCGCTGGTCGACGGCGAGGGGCGCGTCATCCGCGAGAGATACCCGCTCGCTGCGGATCGACGGGGTGCGCTCCATGCGCATCCGCATCGCGGGACGATCGAGCTCGACGGGCACGCCGATGACCACACCTTCCGCGCCTTGACGCTCGAGCCGGTCGAATGCCTCCAAGAACGCCTCGCTGGATGCATGGTCGGCCACGGCAGCCGTGGTGACCGTGTAGCCGTTCGCGGCCGCGGCCCGCTCGATCCCGACGCTGAGCGCGGCGGACGAGTAGCGGTCGGTCGAGACCACGAGGAGACCGAGCAGGCGCGTGCGGCCGGACGCGAGGGATGCGGCGGCCGCGTGCACGCGGTAGCCGAGCTGGTCGACGACGGCCATGACACGGCGCGCGGTCTCGGGGCGCACGCTGCCCTGACCGGAGATCACGCGCGACACGGTCTGCGTCGAGACACCCGCGAGGCGGGCGACGTCGACCTGGCTCGGAGACTTGTCTGGCTGGCGGGGAGACATGGTGCCAATGGTAGCGGTGAACCCCAGACAAATCAGGTGATTTCAACGATGTTCGATGCGATAATGTGAGCGCAAACATTCTGCGTTATGAGTACCTGGAGAAACATGACCGACATACTGGCCTCGACCCCGGTCGTCGTCGCCGCGGATGCACCGGCCCTGACCTGGAGCCCGGCCGGCCTGCGCCGTCACGGCCGCGAACACCGGATCCTCTCCGGTGCGATCCACTACTTCCGTGTGCATCCCGATCTCTGGGAGGATCGCCTGCAGCGCCTGGCCGCGATGGGCGCGAACACCGTCGACACCTACGTGCCCTGGAACTTCCACGAACGCAGCGAAGGCGATGTGCGGTTCGACGGCTGGCAGGATCTCGAGCGATTCATCCGGGTCGCCGGCGACGTCGGCCTCGACGTGTTCGTTCGCCCGAGCCCCTACGTGTGCGCGGAGTGGTCGAACGGCGGCATCCCGTTCTGGCTCAGCGGACGTTCGCGCGCGCTGCGCACGAGCGACGAGAGCTTCCTGGCGGCGGTGGATGCCTGGTACGACCGGCTCATCCCCCGCCTGGTGCCGCTGCAGGCCGCGTTCGGCGGTCCGATCGTCGCGGTCCAGGTCGAGAACGAATACGGGTCGTTCGGCAGCGACGCCGCCTACCTCGAGCAGCAGCGCGAGGCGCTGCGCTCGCGGGGCATCGTCGAGATGCTGACGACGGCCGACGGGGTCACGTCGGACATGGTCGAGCACGGCAGTGTTGCCGGCGCGATGGCGACCTTCACCTTCGGCACAGGGGTCTCACGAGCGATCGAACTCCAGCGCGACGGCGATGCGCTCATGTGCGCGGAGCTGTGGGGCGGGTGGTTCGACCACTGGGGCGAACGCCATCACGTGCGCTCGGCGCCGAGCGTGCGCGAGACCGTCGACGAGCTGCTCGCGGCGGGCGGATCTCTGAGCCTCTACATGGCCCACGGGGGCACCAACTTCGGCCTGTGGAACGGCGCGAACCACGATCGCGTCCTCCAGCCGACGGTCACGAGCTACGACTCGGACGCTCCCATCGGCGAGGACGGCACGCTGAACGGCAAGTTCCACGCGCTGCGCGAGGCGTTCGCGGTGTTCCACGACGGCGAGCTGCCCCCCATCCCGCCCGCGCCGGTGTTCCAGGCCCCCCAGTCGGTCGTGCTGTCGCGCCAGGCGGGCCTGCTCGACGTCGTGCGTGCCGTCGCCGTGTCGGCGACGACCGCGCGGCCGCTGACCTACGAAGAGCTCGGCGCCGAGGACGGCCTGGTCGCGTACGAGACGCAGGTCGCGTTCGCAGAGGGATCGATCCTGACGGTCGCGGGACTGCACGATCGGGCGACGGTGTTCCTGGATGACGAGCGCCTGGGAACCCTCGAGCGCGACGGCGAGACGTCGCTCCCACTTCCCGCGGTCGGCGGGTCGGGGCGCCTGACGATCGTCGTCGAGAGCCTCGGCCGCATCAACTACGGACCGCTGCTGGGCGAGGGCAAGGGGATCATGGGCGGGGTGCTCGTCGACCGACGCTATGTGCACGGGTGGGCGCACCGCATCCTGCCCCTCGATCCGCCCACGGTCGTGGGTTCGGCGTCCGCGACGGGCGGGTCCGCCCTCGCAACCGTCGAGCTCGAGGCGTCCGCCGACGCGTGGCTCGCCTTCCCCGGCGGCGAGAAGGGCATGGTCTGGCTGAACGGGTTCCTCCTCGGCCGGTACTGGAGCAGAGGCCCCCAGGAGACGCTCTACGCCCCGGCCCCCCTGTGGCGCGCGGGGCGCAACGAGGTTCGCGTGCTCGACACCGACCAGCTCGGCGTGGTCGTCGAGATCCGGGAGCGGCCGTCCTTCGGACAGACCGAGGAGTACATCGGGTCCTGACACCCGCACCGACGGAAGAAGGGGCCGCCCGTGGGCGGCCCCTTCTCTCGTTGCTCGAGGTCTGTTGATCCTCGAGGTCAGCCCTTGACGGCGCCGGCCGCGAGCCCCGAGCGCCAGTAGCGCTGGAGCGCGAAGAACAGGATGACGAGCGGGATGACACCGAGCAGTGCACCGAGCATCACCGCGCCCTTATCGGGCGCGAAGTAGCTCATCATCCCGTAGAGGCCGAGCGTGACGGGCTTGAGCTCGGGGCTCGAGATCATCATCAGCGGCAGCAGGAAGTTGTTCCACGTGGCGACGAACACGAACAGGAAGATCGTCACCATCGCGGGCGCGAGCAGGCGCAGCACGATCGTGAAGAAGATGCGGATCTCGCCCGCCCCGTCGATGCGCGCCGCTTCGAGCAGCTCCGTCGGCACCGAGGACTCGGCGTAGACCATCCCGAGGAAGACGCCGAACGGCGAGACAGCGCACGGGATGATGATCGCCCACACCGTGTTCGTCAGCCCGAGCGAGTGGAACTCGATGTAGAGCGGGATCGTCAGGATCGCCACCGGCAGGAGCAGCCCAGCCATGATCACTCCGACCGCGATGCGCTTGCCCGGGAACGCGAACTTCGCGATCGCGTATCCGGCCATCACGGCGACGAGCGTCCCGATCACGCCGGCGGCGATCGAGTACGCGATCGAGTTCCCCAGCCAGTGCCAGTACAGGCCCTGCGTCCAGGCCATGAGCTTGTCGTAGTTCGTCGCGAGGTTCCAGTTCGCGAACCAGAAGCCGAAACTGGTGGTCAGGTCGGCGTTGCTCTTCGTGGAGGCGACGGCGAGCCAGTACACCGGCACCAGGAAGTACAGGGTCGCAACCACGAGCGCGATGATCCCGAAGGTCCGCGCGACCGGGCCCGGCGCGATCGATGCCGGCAGCGCATCCACGCCCTGCGGCCTGCGAGGGCGACGCGACCCGGATGCCGAGACGACGGCGCGGGTCTCGAGGGTCGAGGTCATCATGCATCCCCCTTGCGTCGCTGCAGCAGCACGTACACGATCGCCAGCACGCCCGCGATCAGCGCCATCAGCAGCGAGTACGCGGAAGCGGGGCCGCTGCCGGACGGCGAGACCTCGCCCATCATCGAGTTGTAGGTGAGCATCATCGGCGTGTAGTCCTTGCCCATCCAGGCATTCGCGGTCTGCATCACCATCGGCTCGTTGAAGAGCTGGATCGTGCCGATGATCGACAGGAGCACGGCGAGCAGTGCTGCGCCGCGCACGAGCGGCACCTTGATGCGCGTCGCGACTTGGAACCCGCTGGCGCCATCGATCCGCGCGGCCTCGTAGAGTTCGCGCGGCACGGCCTGGAGCGCGGCCAGAAAGATCAGCATGTTGTAGCCGGTGTAGGTCCACGTCGTCATGTTGGCCATCGAGAAGAGGATCGTCCCCGGGGCCGTGAGGTCGACGCCCGCGGGGAGGAACTTCATGAGCGGCGACACCTGCGGCGTGTACAGGTAGAGCCACATCATCGCGGCGATGATGCCGGGAACCGCGTACGGCAGGAAGAACGAGAGTCGGAACAGCGCCGGGCGTCGCACGATGAACGAGTCCAGCAGCAGCGCCAGGGCGAGGGCCGCGATGATCATGACGGGGATCTGGATGACGGCGTACAGCACGACGCGACCCATGCCGACCCAGAACGCGCTGTTCCCGATCGCGGCGGCGAAGTTGGCGAGGCCGACGAACGCGTCGACCTGTGCGCCACCGCCGTACAGACCGCCGCCGGATGAGACCTGAGCGAACAGCGACGAGCGGACGGAGACCGCGATCGGCACCAGGAAGACGATGGCGAAGAGGATTGCGAAGGGGGCGAGGAACATCCACCCGGTGAGCGCCTCGCGCCTCCTGTCACGCCGTCGCCTGCCACGTCGCCGTGCAGGCGGTGGTGCAGCACCCGCCGGCCCACCCGTCCGCGCGGGCCGTGTGTCGGTCACCGTCACCATCTTCCACCCTCCGTTCGTTCGATCCCGTCTCACGCGTCCGTGCCGACGGCGGGGTGGGCACGCGTGGCGCACCCCGCCGTCGACCCGGTCATCTGATCACTGAGCGACGGGAAGTCCAAGATCCTTCAACGACGCCACTGCGGTGGTCTGCGCGGTCTGGAACACGTCCGCAACCTTGGCGGTGCCCGAAACGGCCGCCGCCGCCGTCTCATTCATCTTGGACAGCGTGGCGAAGCCCGGAGCGTACGGGAAATCCGGATTGAGGTTGCCGGTCGCCTTCGCGAGTTCGGCGAGCACGTCTTGTCCACCGAACTGCTTGAGCATCTTCGCCGGCGTCGTGACCGAGCCCTTCGCCGCCACGACCAGTCCCTGAGAGGCGAGGTCGTCGACCTGCGTGTTGAGCCAGTTGTCGAACTCCATCGCCTGCGCGGGGTACTTGCATCCCTTCATGACCGAGACGCCGGAGCCCCCGTCGGGGCCGGTCATCGCGCCCTTGCCGTAGTCGGGCAGCTGTGCGACGCGCCATTGGCCCGCGGCCGGCGTGCCGTCGAGCGAGTCGAGCATGAAGCCGGCCTCCCACGCCGCGCCGACGTGACCGATGAGTTGACCGTCGTTCAGCGCCTTGGTGAAGCCGTCGCCCCAGCGTTCGGTGGCCAGGGTCTGCTTCTTGTCGAGCAGGTTCTGCCAGAACGCCGCGACCGTGCGGGATCCGGGACCCTGAGCGTTGACGGTCCACTTGCCATCCTTGCCCGAGAACCACGTGTCGCCCGCGGCGGCAGCCTGCGCGCTCAGCCAATTCTGCGCCTCGTCGGGCGTGAACGCCGTGACGTACTTGCCGTTCGCTGCGGCCTTGGCCGAGTCGGCGGTCAGGTCGTCGAGCGTCTTCGGGACCGTCAGGCCGAGCTGCTGGAAAGCGGTCGCGTTGTAGTAGTAGACGAGGGGGCCTGTGTCCTGGGGGAGCCCGACGACCGCATCGCCGACCTTCATGCCGCTCAATGCCCCCGCGGAGAAGTTGTCCTTGTACTTGGCGGCCTCCTTCGAGACGTCCGTCAGGAGGCCCTTCGCGTACAGCCCCGGAACCTCGGAGTACCCGGTCTGTGCGAGGCAGGGGGCCGTCCCGGACTTCACATCGGTCTCGAGCTTCAGGATCATGTCACTCGACTTGCCGTCGAACTTCGTCGACTTCACCTGGATGTCCGGGTGCTCTTTGTTCCAGCGCGCGACGATGTCGGCGACCGGCGTCATACCGGCGCCGTCGGGCAGGCGGTGCATGTACTCGATGCTGACCGGACCGCTGGGCGTGGTTGCGTCCGAAGCGCCCGAGCTGCAGGCCGCGAGGCCGGCGGTGGCCAGAGCCCCCGCACCGATAACGGCTGCGGTTCGGATGATGCGGTGTGTGGATGCCATGCGTGCTCCTCGTTGAGATCGGGATCTCTCCCGTGGCCGGGGTCTGCTCTGCGACGTCGAGGTGCACGACGTCGTCCGACGGCCATTGTGCCTGAAAATGTTTGCGCTCACAAGTTCGGATCCGCGAAGTGCGCATCATCCCGCGATTTGGCTTAGTGATCCACATATCGAGCACTGCACGATCTTGAGTTTGCGCAAACATTGCTGCTAGCGTGCGAACGTCCCAGGTCAGCTTCGAAGTTGCAGCAAGGTGGAACATGTCTCATCGTCATCGCACGGGCATCGCGCTCGTCTCCCTCGTGACAGCGTCGTTGCTCGCGATCGCCCCGCTGAGCGTGGCCAGCGCGTCGGCCCAGGTGGGGGTGACCCCGACGGGGACCGTCATCCCTCATTCCCAGTACACGCTGATCGGTGCAGACTCCGAGTCGGCGCCATACCCTGCGCCCCCGTCGCTGGACGGCACTGCCGCAGGGGCGCTCGACGGCGACGTGACCACGCAGTGGGCCACGCGGTACAACGGCGGCGCCCCCGACCCGTTGCCGCACTGGATCACCTGGGACGTCGGGGGATCGTTCGACCTCACCGGACTGAACTACTCCGTGAAGGTGCAGAGCAACGGCCCCGTGAAGGACTTCTCGGTCTTCGCGACAGATGACGTCGCCGTGGCGAAGGACCCGGCCGGCAACTGGGGTCCCGCCGTCGCGACGGGAACATTCCACCAGCCCGCAGCCGCCACGGAGGTGCAGACCGTCGCCTTCGACCGCACCGTGCACGCCCGGTACGTGAAGTTCGAAGCCGACTCCACGATCAACGGCAGCGCGAACGTCTCGGCATCCGAGTTCAGTGTCTACGCGACCGGTGACACGACGCCCGCACCCGTCGACCCCGCCCCGCCCGCCGACCCCGCGACGGCGACGCCGATCACGAACGGCAGCGGGCTCACCGTGCAGGTCGCCAGCGATTTCCCGCAGGTCGTCTCGTACGACCTCGGCGGTGCGAGCCTCTCGGGCCAGCCATCACGGCTGAACACCTTCACCATCAACGGCAAGAACTACGCGGCGACGACAACGGGCAGCGTGTCGGGGCCGACGGCGACGTACACCTCGACCTTCGCCGGATACCCCGGCCTCACCGTGACCTCGACCATCACCGCGACCGATCGGAACACCGTCGAGTTCGCGATGTCGAAGCTCGAGGGACCGGCCGCATCCGGAATCGACACCATCTCGGTCCCGGGCCAGTCGCTGCTGTCGGTGGACTCCGGCGACCCGCGCTCGCAGCTCGCGCGGACGCGGATCTCCACCGACTCCACCACCACGGCCGACCAGTTCGTGAGCATCACCTCAGCAACCCCGGCCGACGCGAAGTCGGTGGGCACGCCCTACGGATTCGTCAGCAACTCCGCGCTGGCCGGTGGGCTCATCTCCAACGCGACCGACGACTCCGCGCAGGACAACAATGACAACTGGAATGCCCGGCTGCAGTCGCAGATCGTCACGGCCGGCAACGGCGCGAAGCGGGCTCAGCTCTCCGTGGGCTCGTACACCTACGCCCCGGCCGGCGCCACCGACGCGCGCGTGAGGATCTACGCCCTGCCGAAGACGACGGTCGTGCTCGCGGCCGACGTCAACGGCGACGGCGCCGTGACCTGGCAGGATGCGGCGATCGCCTACCGCAACGCCATGACGCGTCCGCTCGGCGCCGACCGGGTGGCCGACCGCGTCGTGCAGCACATCCCCTTCAACTTCGCCTCCCAGGCGACGAACCCGTTCCTGAAGACCCTCGACAACGTGAAGCGCATCTCGATGGCGACCGACGACCTCGGCCAGTGGGTGCTCGAGAAGGGGTACGCGAACGAGGGCCACGACTCCGGCCACCCCGACTACGGCGGCGACTACAACGAGCGCGCCGGCGGGCTCACCGACTTCAACACCCTGATCGACAGCGGTGCCGGCTACAACGCGGACGTCGCTGTGCACGTGAATGCGACGGAGGCCTACCCGCAGGCGAACAGCTTCTCGGCACGCATGGTGCAGGGTCAGGTCAACGGCTGGGACTGGCTGACCAGTCGTACCACATCGACCAGCGCTACGACCTCGGCAGCGGAGCGATCATCGACCGCTTCGCGCAGCTGAGGAAGGATGCTCCGAACCTCGCAGGCGTGTACATCGACGCGTACTACTCGAGCGGATGGCTCGCCGATGGCCTCGCCGCCCAGCTGCGGGCGATGAACCTGCAGGTCGCGAGCGAGTGGGCCTACAAGTTCGAAGGCACGTCGATCTGGTCGCACTGGGCCAACGACAAGAGCTACGGCGGCAAGACGAACAAGGGCATCAACTCGAACATCATCCGCTTCATCGCGAACACGGACCGCGACGTGTGGAACGTCGACCCGCTGCTGGGCGGGCAGTCCATCAAGGAGTTCGAGGGCTGGACGGGACAGAACGACTGGAACGTCTTCTACTCGAACATCTGGGTCAACGACCTGCCGACGAAGTTCCTGCAGCACTACGCGCTGCAATCATGGGTGCCGGGCAGCACCGCGACCCTGAGCGACGGGAAGGCGACGGTGACCTCGGCGATGGTCTCCGGCACACGCCGGATCACCATGGGGAACGCCGTGATCGCGATCGGTGGTGCATACCTGCTGCCGTGGGGCGACCCGACGAAGGGCAACAACGCGACGTCGCCCAGCGAGGCCGACAAGATGTACTACTACAACGCGGACTCGGGCCAGGCGACCTTCGGCCTGACCAGCCGATTCGACCCGAACGGCGTGTACACGCTGTACCGCCTGACCGACCAGGGACGAGTCAAGGTCGGCGACATCACCGCCTCGGGCGGGCAGGTGACGATCACCGCCGACAAGGGCGTGCCCTACGTGCTGGCTCCGTCGACCTCAGCCGCTCCGCACGCCGCTGCGGACTACGGGCAGGGATCAGGCCTGCGCGACCCGGGCTTCAACGCGGGTGACCTCGCCGTCTGGAATCCGACGGGCGGAGCCGCCGTCTCGCGCACCGCGACCGGGGACAACGTCGTCGTCCTCGGAAGCGCGGCATCGGAGATCTCGCAGCACCTCAAGGGCTTGACTCCGGGAGCGCAGTACACGGTCAGCGCGAACGTCGAGATCGCCGCGGGCGCGGCACGTGCCGTCACGCTCCGCGCCAATGGTGCGCAGCTGGATGCCAAGAACACCTTCGGCACCACACCGGTGGAGAACACCGTCGGGGCGGATGCCAAGTCGGGCACCTCCTCGCAGCGCGCATCCGTCACGTTCACGGCACCGCACAACGGCGGCGCCACGGTCCACATCGGCGCTGTCGCCGGCGACGCGGCGGTCACCATCGACGACGTGCGGGTGATGGCGAGCGACCTGACGTGGTCTCGCTGGACGGCGAGCACGAAGGCCTCGGACGGCACGATCGTCGCGCAGGACGACTTCGAAGGGAACCAGCCCGGCTGGGGACCGTTCGTCAAGGGTGACGCGGGCGGAACGACCGATCCCCGCACCTCCATCAGCGACCTGCATGCCCCGTACACGCAGAAGGAGTGGAAGAACTCGGCCTCCCCGTACAACGCGGGCAGCCTGAAGGGACAGGCCGTCGACGACGTCATCGACGGGCAGCACTCGCTGAAGGCGCACGAAGAGAACACCGGGCTCGTCTACCGCACCGTCCCGTCGACCGTGCCGTTCGTCGACGGACACCGCTACACCGTTTCGTTCTCGTACCAGACGAACGTCGCCGGCCAGTGGGCGTGGGTGACCGGAGCGGACACCCGCGAGGGCGCCACCGCGACCTCGACCGATGTGCGTCGCGAAACGCTCGCGCCGTCGCTCACGACGGCCACCTACTCGAGGGACATCATCGCGGGCTGCGGGGACACCTGGGTCGGGCTGCGCAAGATCGGCTCTGCCAACGGGACCGACGTCGTGATCGACGACTTCCGCGTCGTCGACCACGGACCCGCCGCGGGTGGGGCGGCCTGCGCGAATGTCGGAGCGCCGGCATCTGCCGATGTCAGCCCCGGCGTTGCCGGGACGTACACGACCACCTTCACCAACCACGAGAAGACGGATGCGACGAACGTCGCGATGACCCTCGAGAGTCTGCCGACGGGCTGGTCCGTCCAGGTCGCGACCGACAAGGGCAACCTGTTCGACACCGTGAAGCCGGGCGCGACCGTGTCGACGACGTGGATCGTCACCGCGCCGGCATCAGCGGCCGGCACGTCCGTGACGCTGCAGGCGACGGGGACGTACTTCAACTCGTGCACGACGAAGACCGTCACGGCGGATGCGTTGCTGAACGTCGCGTCGCGGCCCGTCCTGGCACCGGACAGCATGACCGCAACCGCTGACTCCGAGAACGCGACGTCCGGATCCGCGGAAGGTCCTGCCTCCAACGTGCTCGACGGCGACGCCGGGACGATCTGGCACACCCAGTACGATCCGACCACCACGCAGTACCCGCACTGGGTGACGCTGGACCTGAAGGGGACAGCAACGGTCTCCGGCTTCGGGTACCTCGACCGCCAGTCCGGCGGCCAGAACGGACGTGCGAAGGACTACACCGTCTCGGTATCCGCCAACGGGACCGACTGGACCCAGGTCGCGTCCGGGTCGCTCGTCGATTCGCCCTCGATGCAGGTGATCTCGTTCCCGTCGGTGAGCGCTTCGTACGTCAAGTTCACCGCCCTCAATGCGCTGAACGGGCAGCCCTTCGCCGCCGCTGCCGAGATGCGCGTATATGGCACGTCATCGAACGCGCTCACCGGGACCGCACCCGGAACCCGCTCAGCGGACGACGCGTGCTCGCCGTGAGCTGAGACAGCACGAGCGATGGCCCGAAGGGACTCAGGTCCCCTCGGGCCATCGCTCGTAAGAGGCGGGTGGATGGACGTCCCTCGACTTCCCGGTCGCCGGGCGAGGCCCAACCGACGGTTGACGTGCCGATGCAGCTCCCATACACTTTCACCAAGCAAAACTTCTCTTCCGTATTGTGAAAGTATGGAAGAGCCGCCAGAAAGCGATGTGACGATGACGTACACGGTCAACTGCTCGATCCTCTTCACCGAGCTGCCGCTCCTCGAGCGCCCCGCCGCCGCGAAGGCAGCCGGCTACGACGCCGTGGAGTTCTGGTGGCCGTTCGCATCCGCCGTCCCCGAGCAGGCCGACGTCGACGCGTTCGTCGGCGCCATCCAGGATGCCGGTGTGCAGCTGACCGGCCTCAACTTCTTCGCCGGCGACATGCCTGCCGGTGACCGCGGCCTGGTGTCGTGGGTCGGCCGCGAGGACGAGTTCCTGGCGAACATCCCCGTCGTCGTCGGCATCGGCGAGCGCCTCGGCACGAGGGCCTTCAACGCCCTTTACGGCAACCGCATCGAGGGCGTCGACCCCGCCGCCCAGGACGACCTGGCCGTCCGCAACCTCGTCGCCGCGGCTCGCGCGGTCGCCGCGATCGGCGGAACCGTGCTGCTCGAGCCCGTCTCGGGCATGGAGGCCTACCCGCTCAAGACCGCCGCCGACGCCCTCGCTGTCATCGAGCGCGTCGCGAACGAGGAGGGCGTCGACAACGTCAAGCTCCTCGCCGACTTCTACCACCTCGCCGTCAACGGCGACGACGTCGCCGCGGTGATCGCGGAGCACGCCGCCGAGTTCGGCCACATCCAGATCGCCGACGCCCCCGGGCGCGGCGAGCCCGGCACCGGTGAGCTGCCGCTCGCGCAGTGGATCGAGGATGCGCAGGCCGGCGGCTACGACGGTGTCATCGGCCTTGAGTACAAGGCCACGCAGTCCGACCCGTTCGCGTGGGCCGCGGCATCCACTCACTGAACCTCGCGGAAGAGAGAACGACATGACGAACATCGCGATCATCGGCCTCGGCATCATGGGGCTGCCCATGGCGAAGAACCTCGTGAAGGCCGGCTACGACGTCACCGGCTACAACCGCAGCCAGGGTCCCGTCGACGCGCTCGTCGCGGCCGGCGGGCACGGTGCGAGCAGCGTGGCGGATGCCGTGCACGATGCCGATGTCGTCATCACGATGGTGCCCGACTCGCCGGATGTCGCCGGCGTCGTCCGCGGCGAGGACGGCGTCTTCGCCCACGCCAAGGCCGGCGCGCTGTGGATCGACAACTCGTCCATCCGCCCCGACGTCGCGAAGGAGCTGGCCGAGGAGGCCGTCGCCGCCGGGTTGGGCGCCGTCGACGCTCCCGTGTCGGGCGGCGAGCAGGGCGCGATCGACGCCGCACTGTCGATTATGGTCGGCGGGTCCGCCGACGACTTCGCGAAGGCCGAGCCCGTGCTGAACGCGATCGGCAAGACGATCGTGCACGTCGGCCCGTCCGGCGCCGGGCAGACCGTGAAGGCCGCCAACCAGCTGATCGTGGCCGTCAACATCCAGGCGCTCGCCGAGGCGGTCGTCTTCCTCGAGGCGTACGGCGTCGACACCGACGCGGCTCTCAAGGTCCTCGGCGGCGGTCTCGCCGGCTCGAAGGTCCTCGACCAGAAGGGGCGCAAGATGCTCGACCGCGACTTCGCGCCCGGATTCCGCCTCGCCCTCCACAACAAGGACCTGGGCATCGTCACCGCCGCCGCACGCCAGGCCGGCATCACCGTCCCACTCGGCTCGGCCGTGGCCCAGCTCGTGACCTCCCTGGTCGCGCGCGGCGACGGCGGACTCGACCACTCCGGCCTGTTCAAGCTCACGACCGAGCTGTCCGGCCGCGACTGACACCCACTTTCTCCGAAGGAGCATCCCCATGACTCGCATGCGCGCAGTCGACGCCGTCGTGCAGATCCTGATCAAGGAGGGCGCCACCGAGGCCTTCGGCCTGCCCGGCGCCGCCATCAACCCCCTCTACTCCGCGATGCGCGCCCACGGCGGCATCCGGCACACCCTCGCCCGTCACGTCGAGGGCGCCTCGCACATGGCCGACGGCTACAGCCGGACGGCCGACGGCCGCATCGGCATCTGCATCGGCACGTCCGGCCCCGCCGGCACCGACATGGTCACGGGCCTCTACGCGGCGATCGCCGACTCCATCCCGATGCTGTGCATCACCGGCCAGGCGCCGGTCGCGAAGCTCGACAAGGAGGACTTCCAGGCCGTCGACATCGAGTCGATCGCCAAGCCCGTGACGAAGTTCGCCAAGACGGTGCTCGAGGCAGGGCAGGTGCCGGGCGCCTTCCAGAAGGCGTTCCAGGTCATGCGCACCGGCCGCCCCGGCCCCGTGCTGATCGACCTGCCGTTCGACGTGCAGATGGCCGAGATCGACTTCGACATCGACACGTATGAGCCGCTGCCGATCGCCAGGCCCGCCGCGACGCGCGCGCAGGCCGAGAAGGTGCTCGACATGCTGACGGCTGCCGAGCATCCCCTCATCATCTCCGGCGGCGGCGTGATCAACGCGGGCGCCCCCACCCAGCTCGTCGAGCTCGCCGAGCTGCTCGGCGTGCCGGTCGTCCCGACCCTCATGGGCTGGGGCTCGATCGCCGACGACCACCCGCTCGCGGCGGGGATGGTCGGCATCCAGACCTCGCAGCGTTACGGCAACGCGACCTTCCTCGAGTCCGACTTCGTGCTCGGCATCGGCAACCGATGGGCGAACCGCCACACGGGCGGCCTCGACCTGTACCGCCGCGGCCGCACCTTCGTGCACGTCGACATCGAGCCGACGCAGATCGGCCGCGTCTTCGCGCCCGACTACAGCGTGGTCTCCGACGCGCGCCTGTTCATCGACGCGCTGCTCGAGGTCGCCCGCGAGCGTCAGTCGGCGCGCACCCTGCCGTCGTACCTCGGCTGGGCGGAGGACTGCCGCATCCGCAAGGCCACCCTCCAGCGCAAGACCAACTTCGACAACGTGCCGATCAAGCCGCACCGGGTGTACCAGGAGATGGTGCAGGCGTTCCCGCGCGAGACCACGTACGTGACGACGATCGGCCTCTCGCAGATCGCCGGCGCGCAGCTGCTGCACGTCTACGGCCCGCGCAAGTGGATCAACGCCGGCCAGGCCGGCCCCCTCGGGTGGACGGGCCCCGCGGCCCTCGGCGTCGTGCGCGGCAAGCCGGGCGAGCCCGTCGTCGCGCTCTCGGGCGACTACGACTTCCAGTTCATGATCGAAGAGCTCGCGGTCGGCGCGCAGCACAAGCTGCCCTACATCCACGTCGTCGTGAACAACAGCTACCTGGGTCTCATCCGTCAGTCGCAGCGCGGGTTCCAGATGGACTTCGAGGTGTCGCTGGCCTTCGACAACGTCAACACGCCGTACGACGCCGACAGCATCGCGCACGGCTACGGTGTCGACCACGTCAAGGTGGCAGAGGGTCTCGGCTGCAAGGCGATCCGCGTCGAGCGCCCCGAGGACCTCGCCGCCGGCTTCGCCGAGGCCGAGCGCCTGAAGGACGAGTTCCAGGTGCCGGTGGTCGTCGAGGTCATCCTCGAGCGCGTCACCAACATCGCGATGGGGACTGAGCTCGACAACATGGTCGAGTTCGAGGACCTGGCCGCGACGGGTGCGGACGCGCCCGCGGCCGTCTACGCTCTGCTGGACTGACACCGACCGATCGGAGAGCCCGGCCATGCGCATCGTCATCGCGCCCGACAAGTTCAAAGGGTCGCTCACGGCCCCCGAGGTGGCCGACCGGGTCGCCGCAGGGGCACGGCGGGTCGACCCCTCGATCGAGGTCGTCGCGGTGCCTGCCGCCGACGGCGGCGAGGGAACGGTGGATGCGGCGGTCGCCGCCGGCTTCGAGCGCCGCACGGTCTCGGTCTCCGGGCCGACGGGAGAGGCGGTGGATGCCGCGTTCGCCCTGCGCGACGGCGAGGCCGTCGTGGAGATGGCGCAGGCCTCCGGTCTCGACGTGCTCCCCGGTGGTGAGAAGGATGCGCGCGGCGCGACGAGCTACGGCACCGGACAGCTGATCGCGGCCGCGCTGGATGCCGGTGCCCACCGGATCGTCCTCGGCGTCGGCGGCAGCGCATCGACCGACGGCGGCGCCGGAGTGCTCCAGGCGCTCGGCGCACGGCTGCTCGACGCCGCCGGCGCGGACGTCCCCCGGGGCGGGGCCGCGCTCGCGGGACTTGCGACCGTCGACCTCACGGACCTCGACCGGCGCCTCGCCGAGACGCAGTTCGTGCTCGCGAGCGACGTCGACAACCTGCTGCTCGGGCGCAACGGCGCCGCGGCGGTCTTCGGGCCCCAGAAGGGGGCGTCGCCCGAGGATGTCGGCGCGCTCGACGCAGCGCTCGCGCATTTCGTCGACGTGCTCTCGTCGCACGACGACCGTCTCGCCGTGCCCGCTCGGGCCGCCGCGGCCCGTCCGGGTGCCGGTGCGGCCGGCGGGGTCGGATTCGCGGCTCTCGCCCTGGGCGCGCAGCGGCGCCCGGGCATCGAGGTCGTCCTGGAGTTCACCGGGCTCGCCGAGAAGCTCGCGGGCGCGGATGCCGTCATCACCGGCGAGGGCAGCCTCGACGCGCAGAGCCTCATGGGCAAGACGCCGATCGGGGTCGCGCGCGTCGCCGCGGCGGCCGGCATCCCGGTTCACGCCGTCTGCGGACGCTCGCTGCTGGACGCCGAGCAGACTGCGGTGTTCGCCTCGGTGAACGCCCTGTCCGAGCTCGAACCCGACCCGGAGCGCAGCATGGCGAACGCCGGCGAACTCCTCGAGCAGCTCGCCGAGCGGGTGGTGGTCAGCATCCGTCAGCTCGCCTTCGACACCATCCTGCGCGGCACGGCCCTCGTCGACGGGGCGTTCACCCCCGTCGAGATCGGCGTGCGCAACGGGCGGATCTCCCGCATCGCCGCGGCCGGCACCGGCCTCGAGGGCGAGAACATCGTGGACGTCCCGGTCGACGAGGTCATCCTGCCGGGGCTCGTCGACACGCACGTGCACGTCAACGAGCCGGGGCGCACGGAGTGGGAGGGCTTCGAGTCCGCTACCCGCGCCGCGGCGGCCGGCGGTGTCACGACGATCGTCGACATGCCGCTCAACAGCATCCCGCCGACCGTGTCGGTCGAGGCGCTCGACATCAAGCGCGACTGCGCCGAGGGTCGCGTGTTCGTCGACGTCGGCTTCTGGGGCGGGGTGATTCCGGGCAACATCGCCGAGCTGCCGCCGCTCGTCGAGGCCGGCGTGTTCGGCTTCAAGTGCTTCCTGCTGCCCTCGGGCGTCGACGAGTTCCCCGACGTCTCCGTCGACGAGATGCGGGAGGCGATGGCGGTGCTCGCGCGGCACGACTCGCTGCTCGTCGTCCACGCCGAAGACGCGCACACGATCGACGAGGCGCCCCACCACGGCGGCCCGGAATACTCCGACTTCCTCGCCTCGCGGCCGCGGGAGGCGGAGGATGCGGCGATCGCCGAGGTCATCCGCGGCGCCGCCGACACCGGCGTGAAGGCGCACATCCTGCACCTCTCCAACGGAGACTCGCTGTCGCGCATCGCCCAGGCGAAGTCGGACGGCGTGCGGCTCACGGTCGAGACGTGCCCGCACTACCTGACCCTCGACGCCGAGGACATCCCGGCCGGCGCGACCGCCTTCAAGTGCTGCCCGCCCATCCGCGAGCACGCCAACCGCGACGAGCTATGGCAGGGACTTGCCGACGGGACGATCGACTTCATCGTCTCCGACCACTCGCCGGCGACGCCCGAGCTGAAGTACGCGGGCGACGGCGACTTCCAGCAGGCGTGGGGCGGCATCGCCTCGCTGCAGCTCGGACTGCCGCTCATCTGGAGCGAGGCGCGGCGCCGCGGCATCCCGCTCGAACGCGTCGTGGGATGGATGTCGGAAGCCCCCGCCGCCCGCGTCGGCCTCGCCGACAAGGGCCGCATCGCCGTCGGCAACGCCGCAGACTTCGCGGTCTTCGCGCCGGAGGCGACGTTCACCGTCGTCCCCGAGCAGCTGGAGCACCGCCACGCCGTCTCGCCCTACAAGGACCGAGAGCTGTCCGGCATCGTGCGCACGACCTACCTCGCCGGCGCGCCGATCGACCGGGAGCGACCCCGCGGACGCCTTCTGCGCCGCGGCGTCGCATGAGAGACCTCGTGGTCGGTCGTCCGGGGCGCGGAGGGGTGTCCCGGCCGGCCGACCGCGGTGGAACATTGGGAAGTCCGCGGGCAGGCGCCCGCGGCGCGACAACAGAACGGAGCGACCGATGACGGATGAGCTCGAGCTCGGCCACCTCGCCCCCGACTTCACGCTGCCCGACGCCACCGGCGTCGAGCGGTCCCTGTCCGACTACCGCGGCAGGAAGGTGATCGTGTACTTCTACCCGGCCGCCTTCACCTCCGGGTGCACGACCGAGGCGTGCGACTTCCGCGACAACCTCGGCTCGCTGGAGAGCGCCGGCTACACCGTGCTCGGCATCTCGCCCGACTCCGTCGAGCGACTCGCGGAGTGGACGGATGCGGAGCACCTGACCTTCACCCTGCTCTCCGACGACGGCGCCGAGGTCGCGAAGACGTGGGGCGCGTGGGGGCAGAAGACGATCGGCGACCGGACGTTCGACGGCCTGATCCGCTCGACCATGGTGGTCGACGAGGACGGCCGGCTCGAATCGATCGAGTACAACGTCGACCCCAACGGGCACGTCGCCCGGCTGCGCGAGGCGCTGGCTGCCTGACGAGGTTCGGCATGGACACGGACGCCCCGCTGCTCGATCAGCGGGGCGTCCTGCGTCTGCGGCCCGCGTCGTGCGCCCCGCGTCTGCGGCCCCGCGTCGCATCCGCTGACTTGCCCTATGTGCACGGCGCGCCGGCCGCGTCGCGTGCCCCTAGGGCGAGTCAGTGGGATGAAGGGGTTGTCGGGCGCCGCATCCCACGCTAGGATTGTCGCATGCTGAAATAACAGTTCCACGATACGAAACAGAAGGATTCGTATTCACTACACCGTGGATGCCAGCAGACACAGAAGGACGTCAAGCAATGCTGCTTGAGCAATTCAACGAAGCCGATCGCTCGGAAGCGATCGCTGCGCTTCGGCCGTGTGTCGACGTGTCGCGATGGTACGAGACCATCGCCGACGCTCGACCATACGCCTCGCTCGAGGCCCTGTGGGATGAGGCGGCGACCGCAGCGGATCCGTTCACCGGCGCCGAAGTCGAGGCCGCCCTCGCGCACCATCCCCGCATCGGGGAGCGCGCCGACGGGAGCAGCCGCGAGGCCGGCATGTCCCGCTCGGAGCAGGCGGGGGTCGACCCCTCCGACACCGCGGTGCAGGAGGCGCTCCGGCGGGGCAACCTGGCCTATGAGCAGCGATTCGGCAGGGTGTTCCTCATCCGGGCTGCGGGCCGCAGCGCGGACGAGATCCTCGCGAGTCTCGAGGTGCGGCTCACGCACGCGCCCGAAGAAGAGGACCGCGTCGTCGCGGGGCAGCTTCGCGAGATCGCGCTGCTGAGACTGAAGGGAACCGTCACCGCATGAGCGTGTCTCACCTGACCACCCACGTCCTCGACGCCGTGCAGGGACTGCCGGCGCCCGGCGTGCCCGTCCAGCTGCTCGCCGCCGACGGATCCCTCATCGCGGAGGCGGTGACGGATGCCGACGGCCGTGTGAAGCAGCTCGGACCCGAGCAGCTCGAGCCCGGCGTGTACCGCCTGCGCTTCGACACGGGGGCGTACTTCGCCGCCCGCTCCATCCCCACGTTCTATCCGGAAGCGGTGCTCGCGTTCGTCATCGACGACGTCGACCGGCACTATCACGTGCCGCTCCTGCTGAGCCCCTTCGCCTATTCGACCTACCGAGGAAGCTGACATGACCGACATCCTGACCACCCCTGAGACCGGAACCGGCACCATCGTCCTGGGCCCGAACCAGTACGGCAAGGCCGAGGTCCGCGTCGTCAAGGTGACCCGCGACACCGATCGTCACGAGATCGAGGACCTGAACGTCACCTCGCAGCTGCGCGGCGACCTCGCCGCGGCCCACCTCGCCGGCGACAACGCCCACGTCGTGCCGACCGACACGCAGAAGAACACCGTCTACGCCTTCGCCCGCGACGGCATCGGCTCGCCGGAGGCCTTCCTCCTGCGCCTCGCGAACCATTTCACGTCCGAGTTCGAGTGGATCACCGGCGGTCGCTGGCTCGCCGAGAGCTACGCGTGGGAGCGGATCGTCCTCGCGGGCGACGAGCACGACCACGCCTTCGTCCGCAAGGGCCAGGAGGTGCGCACGGCCGCCGTCGTCGCCGACGGCGACGACCGTCACATCGTGGCCGGCCTCAAGGACCTCAAGGTGCTGAAGTCGACCGGCTCGGGCTTCGAGGGCTACCCGAAGGACCGCTACACGACCCTGAAGGAGACGAGCGACCGGATCCTCGCGACGAGCGTCGCGACGCAGTGGCGTTACCTGCCCGGGCTGGTGGATGCCGACTTCAACGCGATCTATGACGACGTGAAGCGCATCCTCCTCGAGGAGTTCTCGCGCCGCTACTCGGCCGCACTGCAGACGACCCTGTTCGACATGGGCAAGGCCGTGCTCGAGGCGCATCCGGAGATCGCCGAGATCCGCTTCTCGATGCCGAACAGCCACCACTTCGTCGTCGACCTCTCGCCCTTCGGGCTCGACAACCCGAACGAGGTCTTCTACGCCGCCGACCGTCCGTACGGCCTGATCGAGGCGACGGTCACGCGCGAAGGTCTCGCGCCGGCTCCCGAGGTGTGGGCGTCGGTGGTGCCGTTCGTCTGAGCCGCGGACCGGGGGGGGGAGGAGGGGCGGGCCCGCGGGCCCGCCCCTTGTCGTCCTGCCTCTCAGCCCGCCAGGGCCTCGGAGAGCTTGACGCGCCCGCCCATCCGCAGGATCGAGTTCCGGTAGATGCGGGCCGCGACGAGGATCGCCCCGACGCACGTCGCGATCAGCAGCACGAGCGAGACGAACGGCTCCCACCACTGGGCGGTGCCGAGGTAGAGCCGCATCGGCATCGCGACCGGCGCCGAGAACGGCACGTACGACATGACCGTCAGCACGGCCGCGTTGTTGTTGAAGAGGATGACGAGCATGTACGGCGCGACGACGAGCAGGGTGAGCGGCGCCGTGGTCGAACCGACATCCTCCTGCCGCGAGACCATCGCACCGCCCGCCGCGAACAGCGACGCGAGCAGCACGAAGCCGAAGAGGAAGAAGACGGCGAACCACGCGACCGGGCCGCCCAGGCCCCCGATGAGCCGCGCCTGCCCGGTGAACGACAGCCCGACGATCGCGATCGCGGCGAAGCCGATGATCTGCGACATCGCGAGGATCGTGTTGCCGAGCACCTTACCCGCGAGCAGCGTCCGCACCGGGATCGCCGAGATCAGCAGCTCGACGACGCGGGTCTGCTTCTCCTCCACGACACTCTGCGCGATCGTGCCGCCGAAGGTCGAGGCGGCCATCAGGAACACGATGCCGAACCCGATCGCAACCAGATAGCGCAGGATGCTGTCCGCCGGCGACCCCTCCAGGAGCCTGACCGTCGGCGACTGGCTGAGCTGGCTCACGAGCGCCTGCGGCACGGAGTCCTTCGCGACGACCTGGTAGTCGAACGCACCGCCGGATGCGGGCGCCGGGACGAGCGCGGCATCCACCTTCCCGTTCTTCACCATCGCGAGAGCGGCGGGCACGCTCGGTGCCTGGGTCGCGGCGATGCCCTGCATCCCCTCGACGACGCTCGCGGTCTCGCTCGTGACCGCGACGGGTGTGCTTCGCACGGACTGCGCGGCGATGCTGCCCCACACGACGGCGACCAGCGCGAGGGCGAACAGGATGCCGGTCGAGATCACGAACACGCGGCTGCGCAGCTTCGACACGATCTCGCGCTGAGAGACCAGCCACACGCTCTGCGCGGTGCTCGGGCGGGTGGCGGTCATGGTCGCGGTCACTGGATGACCTCCTTGAAGATCTCGGCGAGCGAGGGATGCTTCGGCGCGAAGCTCTGCACCGGCCCCCGTTCGACGGCGTTCTCCAGCACCCGCTGCGCGTCGGCCTCGGAGGCGGCGTCGAACAGGACGGTGCCGCCATCGAGCGCGAGGACGTCGACGCCCGGCTCGTCGCGCACCCACCCGGCATCCCTCGCGACGAGCTCGTAGCGGCGCTTCGCGTGCTGGGTGCGCAGGTCGTCGCGGGACCCCGCGGCGCGGATCGTCCCGGCGGCGATGATCACGAGGTCGTCGCAGAGCCGCTCGACGACGTCGAGCTGGTGCGACGAGAAGAGGACGGATGCGCCCTGTGCCGCGCGCTCCTGCAGCACCCCGGCGACCACGTCGACCGCGAGCGGGTCGAGGCCCGAGAACGGCTCGTCGAGGATCAGCACCTCGGGCTCATGCACGAGCGCGGCCGCGATCTGCGCCCGCTGCTGGTTGCCGAGTGACAGCGTCTCGACCTTGTCGTCGAGGCGCTCACCGAGGCCCAGGCGTTCGAGCAGGGCGGTGGCGGAGGCCACCGCATCCGTCTTCTCGTACCCGTGCAGGCGCGCGAGGTAGGCGATGTGCTCGCGCGTCTTCATCTTCGGGTAGAGGCCGCGCTCCTCGGGCATGTAGCCGAAGCGGCGGCGGTCCTCGGCGGTGACGGGGGAGCCGTCGAGGACGACCTCGCCCGCGTCCGCCTCGAGCACGCCGAGCGCGATCCGCATGGCGGTGGTCTTGCCGGCGCCGTTGCCGCCGACGAAGCCCGTGAGACGGCCCGGACGGACGTCGAAGCTCACATCGTCGAGCGCGCGGCGATCGCCGTACGACTTCGTGATGTCGTGGAGTTCGAGCATGGTTCGAGGCTATTGCTCCCCGGATCGAAGGCAAGTGGCACTTGCTATTGACAAGCACGCTTGTTATTTGCAACGATCGCACCATCGAGCGAAGGAGCACGTCATGTCCACCAACCTCTTCATCAGCCTCCCCACCGGCGACCTCGAGCGGAGCAAGGCGTTCTACCTCGCGCTCGGCGCGACGTTCAAGCCGGAGTTGAGCGACGACAACGGCGTGTGCGTCGCCTGGGACGACAACGTCTTCTTCATGCTGATCACGCGCGAGTTCTTCGCGACATTCACCGACAAGCCCATCTCCGACCCGAAGGAGACCGTGCAGGTCTCGCTGAACTTCAGCCGGGACTCGCGCGAAGACGTCGACGCCGTCATCGCGGCGGGGCTCGCCAACGGCGGCACCGAGCCGAAGCCCGCGCAGGACTACGGCTTCATGTACTCGCGCGATCTCGACGACCCCGACGGCAACAACCTCGGCTTCCTCTACATGGCTCCCGAGGGCGCCGAGGCCGGCGCCGACGCGCCACTGGCTGCGCAGGCCTAGTGGCCGCCCGCAGCTATGGGCAGTACTGCGGGGTCACCTCGGCGGTCGACCTGCTCGCGGAGCGCTGGGCGCTGCTCATCATCCGCGACCTGCTCGTCGGCCCCCGGCGGTTCACCGATCTGCGTCAGGGTCTGCCCCGCATCCCTACCAACATCCTCACCGCGCGGCTGAAGGAGCTGCAGGAGGGCGGGGTGGTGCGCCGGGTGCCGCTGCACAACTGCGGCCTCGTGTACGAGCTGACGGCGTACGGGCGGGAGCTCGAGCCCATCGTGCTCGCGCTCGGCCGCTGGGGCTTCCAGCGGATGGGCGAGCCCGGCCCGGACGACATCGTCACACCGGACTCGTTCACGATGGCGCTGCGCACCGCGTTCCAGCCGGAGGTCGCCGCGGGGCTCGACCCGCTCGACGTCGAGGTGCGGATCGGCCCGGTGGCCCTGCGCGTGCAGGTCGACGGGCCCGACCTGCGGATCGCCCGGCTGGCTCCGCCGGCACCCCCCGTCCGCGGCGCGCTCCCGGCCGGCGAACCCGACCTGATCTTCACGGCGGATGCCGGCATCCGCCATGTCATCGCCGGCACGATGACTCCGACAGAGGCGGTGGATGCCGGCATCCTCACCGTGGTCTCCGGCGAGTCGACGCTCTTGGAGCGCTTCGCCGCCGTGTTCTCAATCCCCGTAGTGCCGAACACCGTGCCGCCGGCAGCGGCGGCCTGAAAGGAGTACGCCATGACCGGTCGCATCATCATCGACCTGTTCGTCACGCTCGACGGGGTCGCCCAGGCTCCGGGCGGCCCCGAAGAGGACACCTCGGGCGGGTTCCCCTGGGGCGGGTGGCAGGCACCGTTCGAAGACCCGGTGATCGGGCAGCGCATCGGCGACGGCATCCGCGGCCTGGACGCCCTGGTGCTCGGCCGCCGCACGTACGACATCTTCGCCGCGTACTGGCCGCAGCACGCCGACGGCGAGATGGGATTCATCGGGCGGAAGTTCAACGAGATCCCGAAGTACGTGGCCTCGCGCGGCAACCCGTCGCTGGAGTGGCGCGGATCGAGCCTGCTCGGCACCGATCTCGCGGCCGAGGCGGCGCGACTGCGCGAGCAGCACCAGGACATCCACGTCATCGGGAGCGTCGACCTCGTCCATACGCTGCTCGCCCAGGAGCTGTACGACGAGCTCGTCCTGTGGACGTACCCGATCGTGCTCGGCCAGGGCAAGAAGGTCTTCCCGGAGGGCTCCGAACCGCTGCGCCTCTCGCTCGCCACGGAACCGGTGCCCGGGCCGACCGGCGTGGTCGAGCTGCGCTACGCGCCCGACGGCCGCCCCACCACGGGCGACATGACCTGAGTCAGAAGACCATCGGCCGGTCGTCCTCGTCGGGACCCGCGAGGTCGAGGTCGACGACGACCGGGACATGGTCGCTCGGGATCTCGCCCTTGCGCTCGTTGCGGTGGATCTGGGCGCCGGTCACGTTGTCGGCGAGGCGGTGCGAGCCGAGGATGAAGTCGATGCGCATGCCCTCGTTGCGCGGGAAGCGCAGCTGCTTGTAGTCCCAGTAGGTGAAGCCGGTCGGCACGAGCGGGCGGACGACATCCTTCAGCCCCGCCTGCTCGAGGGCCGCGAAGGCCTCGCGCTCGGGCGGCGACACGTGGGTCGTGGCGCCGACGACGACCGTGGGGTCGCCGTTGTCCTCATCCGTGGGGGCGATGTTGTAGTCGCCGACGAGCGCCATCGGCAGGTCGGGGTTCGCCTCGAGCGTGGAGCGCGTGTAGTCCGCGAGGGCCGACAGCCAGTCGAGCTTGTAGAAGTAGTGCGGGTCGTTCAGCGAGCGCCCGTTGGGGACGTACAGGCTCCACACCTTGACGCCGCCGATCGTCGCGCCGATCGCGCGCGCCTCCTGCGGCGCATCCGGTCCGTTGTGGCCCTTCGCGAAGCCGGGCATGCCGGGGAAGGCGTGCTCGACATCGGCGATCGGCTCACGGCTCGCGATCGCGACGCCGTTCCACTGGTTGAGGCCGTGCGCGGAGACGAAGTAGCCGGCCTCCTCGAACTCCGCGTAGGGGAACTGCTCGGGCGTGCACTTGATCTCCTGCATGGCGAGCACGTCTATGTGCTCGCGCACGGCGAAGGCGACGGTCCGCTCGACGCGGGCGCGGATCGAGTTCACGTTCCAGGTGGCCAGGCGCATGGGATCCAGCCTATTCGGGGCCGCCGACGTCCCTTGACTCCGCGCTGCCCTGCGCCCGGCCCTGCGCCCGCCCATTCCGCGAGCCCGCATTCAATTGCCGAGCCCGCATCCGTTTCGCGTGAATCGGATGCGGGCTCGGGAATCGGGTGCGGGCTCGCGAAGAGTCGCGAAGAGCCGCGCGGGGTCAGAGGGCCTTGAGGATGTCCTCCACCCGGTCCTTGGCGTCACCGAAGAGCATCTGGCTGTTCTCGCGCCAGAAGAGAGGATTGGCGACGCCGGCGTAGCCGGAGGCCATCGACCGCTTGAAGACGATGACGTTCTCCGCCTCCCACACGCGCAGCACCGGCATCCCGGCGATCGGCGAGCCCGGGTCCTCGGCGGCGGCCGGGTTGACGGTGTCGTTCGCGCCGATGACGAGGACGACCGACGTCGACGCGAGGTCGTCGTTGATCTCATCCATCTCGAGCACGATGTCGTACGGCACCTTGGCCTCGGCGAGCAGCACGTTCATGTGTCCGGGCAGGCGCCCCGCGACCGGATGGATGCCGAAGCGGACGTCGACCCCCCGCTCCCGCAGCTGCTTGGCGAGCTCGGCGACGGGGTACTGCGCCTGGGCGACGGCCATCCCATATCCGGGGGTGATGACGACGCTGGATGCGCCGGCCAGCATCGCCGCGGCACTCTCGGCGTCGATCTCGCGGTGCTCGCCGTGCTCCTCGTCGTCCTTCTTGGGCGCTTCGATGCCGAAGCCGCCGGCGATGACGGAGAGGAAGGACCGGTTCATCGCCTTGCACATGATGTACGACAGGTAGGCGCCGGAGGATCCGACGAGCGCGCCGGTGACGATGAGCAGGTCGTTGTTCAGTAGGAAGCCGGCCGCGGCCGCCGCCCATCCGGAGTAGCTGTTGAGCATCGAGACGACCACGGGCATGTCGCCGCCGCCGATCGAGGCGACCAGGTGCCACCCCAGGGCGAGGGCGATCACGGTGACCACGACGAGCAACCAGATCGACGGGGTGACGACGTACCAGACCGTGAGCGCGACGAACACGACGAGCGCGCCGACGTTGAGGACGTTCTTGCCGGGCAGCATCAGCGGCCGCGACGACATCCGCGCGGAGAGCTTCAGGAACGCCACGATCGAGCCGGTGAAGGTGACCGCGCCGATGAAGACGCCGATGAACACCTCAGCGTGGTGGATGCCCTCCAGGTTCGGCGGGATGCCGACCGTGTACAGGGCGCCGTTCCAGCCGACGAGCACCGCGGCCAGTCCCACGAAGGAGTGGAACAGCGCGATCAGCTGCGGCATCGCGGTCATCTCGACGACCCGGGCGCGCCACAGGCCGATCACGGCGCCGATGAGCACGGCGATCACGAGGAGCGTGAATCCGAGGGTGGCCTGCGGCTGCCCCCATGCCCCGACCACGACCAGCCACACGGTGGCCAGCAGCGCGATGGTCATGCCGGTGATGCCGTACGTCACGCCGAGGCGGGCGGACTCGTGCTTGCTGAGCCCGGCGAGGCTCATGATGAACAGCAGGCCGGCGACCACATAGGCGGCGGTCGCGACGGCGGAGGCGAGGGCGATGGCGGTCATCGGTCACCCTTCTGAAACATGGCGAGCATGCGGCGGGTCACGGCGAAACCGCCGAAAACGTTGATGGATGCCAGCAGCACGGCGATCGCGGCGAGGATCTGCACGATCAGCGACGGCGCCACGATCTGCAGCATCGCGCCGACGACGATGATGCCCGAGATCGCGTTCGTCACGCTCATGAGCGGCGTGTGCAGCGCGTGCGCGACGTGCCCGATGACGTAGAACCCGACGACGACTGCGAGGGTGAGCACGAGGAAGTGCTGCGGCAGTGGAGGCGGCGCGAACGCGCACACCGCGAACAGCGCCGCGATCCCGAGGGCGATGAGACCCGTCTTGGCACCCGTCGACAGGGTGCGCTTGGGCTTCGGCGGCGCGACCTCAGCGGGCGCCTTCGCGACCGGCGCGGCGGAGACCTGCACGGGCGGCGGCGGCCAGGTGACGGCGCCATGCTGCACCACGGTGACCGCGCGCTGCACGACGTCGTCGAAATCGATCACCAGCTGCCCGTCCTTGCCGGGCGTGAGCAGCGTGATCAGGTTCAGCAGGTTCGTGCCGTACAGCTGCGACGCCTGCGCGGGCAGCCGCCCGGCGAGATCCGTGTAGCCGAGGATGATCACCCCGTTGGCGGTCACCGTCCGCTCACCGGCGACCGAGCCCTCCACGTTCCCGCCCTGCGCGGCGGCCATGTCGACGATCACCGAGCCCGGCTTCATGGATGCGACATCCGCGGCCGTGATCAGCCGCGGCGCCGCGCGGCCCGGGATCAGCGCGGTGGTGATGATGATGTCCACATCCGCCGCCTGCTCGGAGTAGATCTCCGCCGCCCGCCGGTCGTACGCCTCGCTGGTCGCCTTCGCGTAGCCGTCCGTGGACTGCTCGACCGCGACATCCACCGGCAGATACTCCCCGCCGATCGAGCGCACCTGGTCGGCGACCTCCGGCCGCGGGTCGGTCGCCCGGACCACCGCGCCCAGGCTCGACGCCGCGCCGATCGCCGCGAGGCCCGCGACACCGGCACCCGCGACGAGCACCTTCGCCGGCGGCACCTTGCCCGCCGCGGTCACCTGACCGGTGAAGAACCGGCCGAACTCGTTCGCCGCCTCCACCACCGACCGATACCCGGCGATGTTCGCCATCGACGACAGCACGTCCATCGACTGCGCTCGCGAGATGCGGGGCACGGCATCCATCGCCAGCGCCGTCAGGTCCCGCTGCGCCAGCGCCTCGAGCAGCTCCGGCCGCAGCGCCGGGCTCAGCAGGCCGGCGACGGTCGCGCCGTCCTTGAGCCGGGCGATCTCGTCGGTGGTCGGTGCGTCGACCTTCAGGACGACATCCGATGACCACGCTGTGTCGCGGTCGACGACCGTCGCCCCGGCGGTCTCGTAGGCCGTGTCGGGGAACGACGACGCCGCCCCCGCGCCTCGCTCGACGACGACGTCGTAGCCCAGGCCGCGGATCTTCGCGACGGTGTCCGGAGTCGCGGACACGCGGGTCTCTCCCGCGCGCTCCGCGACGATGCCGATGCGCATAGCTGCCTCCCTGGCTGGGGGGTGGATGAGTCAGTTGAGTATATGGGAGCAGATGCCGCGATATGGAATACGAATTTCATACAACGGAATAATGGATGCGTCGATCCGGACTCGCTGAGCGCTCCCGTCCTCAGATCCAGACTGTAGGGGAGCAGCGTCCCCGGGAGTCGCATAAGACGCCGGAGCGGAGCGAAACATCGCCGGTTCTTACGAATCCGTGCAGGATGCGGCGCATCCGTAGACTCGTGGGCATGACCGCCGCCAGCACGCCCGAGATCGAAGCCGACCGCCAAGCCCTCATCGGACTCATCAACGACGAGGCCGTCTTCCACGGCGACTTCACCCTCTCGAGCGGCAAGAAGGCGACCTACTACGTCGACATGCGGCGGCTGACGCTCGACCACCGCGCAGCGCCGGCCATCGGCCGCATCATGCTCGATCTCATCCGCGACGGGCTCGCCGACCCCGACGCCGTCGTCGCCGTCGGCGGCCTCACGCTCGGCGCCGATCCCATCGCCAACTCGGTGATGCACGAGTCGGTGCGCGCGGGGCGGCCGCTCGACGCGTTCGTCGTGCGCAAGGAGCCGAAGGACCACGGCCGCGGTCGCCAGGTCGAGGGCGCGGATGTCGCGGGCAAGCGCGTCGTCGTCGTGGAGGATACCTCCACCACCGGTCAGTCCGCTCTCAAGGCCGTGGAGGCGCTGCGTCGCGAAGGCGCCGAGCCCGTCGCGGTCGCCGTCATCGTCGACCGAAAGACCGGCGCGCAGGCCGCCGTCGAGGCCGAGGGCCTGCAGTGGCTCGCCGCGATCGACCTCGATGACCTGGGTCTCGAGCCTCAGTAACCCGATCTGTCACACATCGGCGTCGGCCGGTGTCTCCATGTCGAAGGAATGATCCATCGACACGTTCATCGGCATGGAGGAAGACATGATCACCCAGACCCGCATCCCCACGGCAGAGGTCACCGGCATCTACGGCGCACTCGTGAAGGTCGCCGCGAAGAAGATGCTGGGCCGCATGCCCGAGTCGATCGGCGTGCTGTGGAACCACCCCGGCGTCATGAAGGACTCCATGTCCATCGGCCGCAAGGTCGAGGGCTGGCACGAGCTCGACTCCGACCTCGCCTCGTATGCCGCCATGGCGTCCGCCGCGACGATCGGCTGCAGCTGGTGCCTCGACTTCAACTACTTCGCGGGCCACAATCACGGACTCGACGTGGAGAAGATGCGCGAGGTGCCGCGCTGGCGCGAGTCGACGGTGTTCACGCCGCTCGAGCGCCGCGTGATGGAGTACGCCGAGGCCGCGAGCCAGACCCCGCCCGCGGTGACGGACGAGCTGTCCGACGCGCTGCTGGCCGACCTCGGTCCGGCGGCGCTCGTCGAGCTCGCCGCACGTGTGGCGTTCATGAACATGAGCGCGCGCATGAACGTGGCGCTCGGCATCCATTCCGAGCAGTTCGCGGATGCCTGCGGCCTGCCCCCGCTCGCCACCCGAGCGGCTGATCCCGCGGCGCAGACCGCCGCGTAGGCTCGGGCTCATGAGCACCGCCGGCGTCGCCGACCCGTTCGTCGAGCATCGGAGCCTGCTGTTCACCGTCGCGTACGAGCTGCTCGGATCGGCAGCCGACGCGGAGGATGTGCTGCAGGAGTCCTGGCTGCGGTGGGCCGCCCTCGACCAGGACGAGGTGCGCGACGCGCGCGCATATCTCGTCCGGACCGTCACGCGGCAGTCGCTCAACCATCTGCGGTCGGTGTCGCGGCGCCGTGAGGACTACATCGGCGAGTGGCTCCCCGAGCCGCTGCTCACGAGTCCCGATGTCGCCAAGGATGTAGAGCTCGCCGAGAGCCTCTCGATCGCGATGCTCACGGTGCTCGAGACGCTCGGACCGTCCGAGCGGGCGGTGTTCGTGCTGCACGAGGTGTTCGACATGCCCTACGACGAGATCGCGGATGCCGTGGGCAAGACGCCGGCGGCCGTCCGGCAGATCGCCCACCGGGCGAGAGACCACGTCGCCGCGCGCCGACCGCGGGTGCGGGTCGTGCCGTCGGAGCACGAGCAGGTCGTTGAGCGCCTCGTCGCGGCGCTCAACAGCGGCGATCTGCAGGGACTCATGGATGTGCTCGCACCCGACGTCGTCTCGGTCGCCGACGGCGGGGGCAAGGTCCGCGGCGCTGCGCGCCGGCCGATCGTCGGCGCCGAACGCCTGGCCCGCTATCTTGTGGGCGGGCTGGCGAAGGCCGAGGGCATCGTGTCGGCCTCGCCGACGTGGGTCAATGGCGAGCCCGGCATCCGCATGGAGCTCGACGGGCAGATCGTCGGGGTGGTCAGCCTGACCGTCGAGGACGGGCGCATCACGCGCATCTACTCGATCGCCAACCCCGACAAGCTCGGCTGGATCGACGAGGAGACCGCCCTGTCCCGCTGACCCCGCGTCACGGCCGGATGCCCACCGCGGCATCCGCCACGATCTTCGCGATGCGGGCCGCGCGGGTCTCCGGCCGCCGAGCCGTGTCGACGTTCGTGATGCCGAGCTTCCGGCTCGACGGGGGAAAGGCGTCCCATGCGGCCCGCGCTGCGGGCACCGCGTCGAGCGCCGCCGCGAGGTCGTCCGGCTCGCGCAGCGCCTCGGCGTTGTCGAGGACGGTCCACGAGCCGTTGGCCTTCGCCACCTCGATCGCACGGATGCCGGCGGGTGCCAGCATCCCGCTCTGCTCGAGCAGCACGATCCGCGCCTTGTTCGTCGCAGCCCACCCGCTCGTGGCGCGGCGCGGCGCGAACCACAGCCCGCCCGTTGTCTCGTCGAACGTGCGCACGGGCCCGTCGATCCAGCCGAAGCAGAGCGCATGGAGGATCGCATCCTCGTACTCGATCAGGACGAGCCCGGAACCCGGCCGCGGGCGCACGAGCCAGGCGCCGGTCGAGGTCGCATGATTCAGCTCCAGCCAGGCGCGCCACGCCACCGCATCCGTCGCGACGACCTTCTCCCCGTCATCCAGGGCGCCCATCCGCGGACCTCACTCCTCGTCGATGAGGGCCGCGACCGAGTCGACGACCTCGTCGGGACGGAAGGGGTGGCGCTCGATCTCGGCGCGGTCGCTGATGCCGCTGAGCACCAGCACGGTGTGGAGTCCGGCCTCGATGCCCGCGACGATGTCGGTGTCCATGCGGTCGCCGATCATCGCCGTGTTCTCAGAGTGCGCGCCGATCTTGTTGAGGGCCGAGCGGAACATCATCGGGTTCGGCTTGCCGACCACGTACGGGTCCTTGCCCGTCGCCTTCGTGATCAGCGCTGCGATCGCCCCGGTCGCCGGCAGGGGTCCCTCGGCGCTCGGGCCCGTCGCATCCGGATTGGTCACGATGAAGCGCGCGCCCGCATCGATCAGGCGGATCGCCTTCGTGATCGCCTCGAAGGAGTAGTTGCGGGTCTCGCCGACGACGACGAAGTCCGGCGCGATCTCGGTCATGATGAACCCCGCATCGTGAAGCGCCGTGAGGATGCCGGCCTCGCCGATGACGAACGCGGAACCGCCGGGCAGCTGAGACGTGAGGAAGTCCGCGGTGGCGAGCGCCGATGTCCAGATGCGGTCCTCGGGCACGTGCAGTCCGGAGGCGCGGAGCCGCGCGGACAGGTCGCGCGCGGTGAAGATCGAGTTGTTCGTGAGCACGAGGTACGGCGTGCCCGCCGCCTCCCACCGCCCGAGGAGCTCGGCGGCGCCCGGCAGCGCATCGTTCTCGTGGACGAGGACGCCGTCCATGTCGGTCAGCCAGCATTCGATGTCCGCACGGGAGCGCATGCGGCCAGCCTACCCAGGCGTGTCAGACACGCTCCCGGGGCTATCGTGTCAGGAGTGACCCGACACGACGACGAGTGGGACCCAGCTCGCCTGCCCGACCTCACGGGGCGCCGCTACCTCGTCACGGGGTCGAATGCGGGCCTCGGCTATTTCGCCTCCGAACAGCTCGTCCGCGCCGGCGCTCGCGTCGTCATGACCGGCCGCAATCCCAATCGTCTGGCCGCGGCCCGGGCGGCCGTGGAGCGCCGTGTGCGAGTGGATGCGAGCACCCCGCGCACCCACGCGCTCGGAGCCGTCGAGACGCTGCTGCTCGACACCAGCAACCTCGGCTCGGTGCGGGCGGCGGCAGCGACGGCCCGGACAGGCGGACGGATCGACGGACTGCTGCTGAACGCGGGCACGGTGCATCCGCCGAAGCGCCGCGAGGTGACCGTCGACGGCCACGAGGTCGTCTTCGCGACGAACGCCCTGGGTCACTACGCGCTGTGCGGCGAGACTCTCACCGCGCTGTCCGCGACAAGAGGCCGCATGGTGTGGGTCGGCAGCATGTCCACGATGATCTCGCCCTACGACCCCGTCGACCTCGACCTCGAGAGCGGCTACTCGCCGTGGCGCGCCTACGTGCAGTCGAAGGTCGCGACGACCGTCCTCGGCCTCGAGGCCGACCGCCGGCTTCGACTCGCGGGGCTCCCCGTTCGCAGCGTCATCGCACACCCCGGGTATGCGCTGAGCGGGCGGACACCCGGCATCCGCGGTGTGAACGAGCCGTCGCTCGGCGGCAGGTTCGCCGACAACCTGCAGGGCTGGATCGCGCAGTCCAAGGAGCATGGGGCGTGGCCGCTCGTCCGGGCCCTGATCGACCCCGACATCCAGAGCGGCGAGTTCTGGGGACCGGCATCCATCGTCAAGGGCGAGCCGAAGCAGGGCAAGGCCACCAAGCTCACCCGCAGCCCCGAGCTCGGCGCCCGGCTCTGGGACTACTGCGAGCAGGCCACCCGCGTGCGCTGGCCGTTCGAGCGCGCCCGCCGCATCGCCCAGGGCTGATCGTCGGACGCGTCCACGCAGTACCGTGTGGGTATCCCTCCGAGAGGAGCACGCATGTCGAGCGAGCACGTCGCCCACGGTCTTGATCACGTCCCCGCGCCCGATGAGCCCACGGTTCCGGAGCTCGAGGAGGACGAGAACGTCGCCCCGCGTCCCGAAGAGGAGATCGCCGACGTCCTGAGGGCAGACCCCGACGTCGAGGACCACAGCGAGCATCCGGCCTGATGACGGTGTGGATGCGGGGCGCCCCCGCATCCACACCGCCGTCTGTCACACGAGCTCAGCCGAGAACCGCTGCTGCGCGGAGTCGTATTCGAGCACGCGCAGACGGAGTTCCGCGCCCGGTGCGTCCTGCGCTCCGCGCACGAGCCCTGGCACGCCGGCGCTCTCCACGAGGACGCCGAACGGCAGGGTCTTCATCACCGTGGCGGTGACCAGGTCACCGGCAGCGAGAAGCTGATCGTCCATGCATCCACCTCCTCTCCCTGCATCGGGCGAAGGAGGACGGGCGGATCACGGGCCGGACGGGTCGCCTCTCCGTGTCGTGCCGCGCGTCGCGTCCGGCACCATCCCGATCTTCACACCGGGATCCTATCGTCGCTCAGGCGGCTTCGGTGATGACGAGCTCTCGTCCGGTGCCGTCGAGGGTCCACGCCGAGGTGACCTCGTCGGGATGCGCGTCGAGCCAGGCCTTGTGCGGGCCGCAGACGTCGAACAGCACGTATCCCACTGTTGTCGGCCAGCGGAACTTCGCTTCGGCCTCGGCATCGCATCCTCTGACGGCGCAAGTAGTCACGGGTCAAAACTACCGTTGCAGGGCTCAGCCGGCGTCGCGGGGCGGGTTGTAGGCGAACTCGATGCGGATGCCGTTGTCGTCCTCGACGAAGGACGCGTAGTAGCGATCGTTGAAGCGCGGATAGAGCTTCGGGTCGCGGACCGCCGTCCAGCCCGCGTCGAGCGCGATGCGATGGAGCCGGTCGACCCCCTCCGGCGAGGCGATGTCGAACGCGAGGTGCTGCCAGCCGACGCGCCCGTGCACGTGCGGCCCGGTGCCGGGCTCGCGGGCGGGGAAGAGGATCAGCTCCGTCTCCGTGCCGTTGTCCCAGGAGACACCCACGTCGGCATCGCGTCGCGTGTAGCCGAGGACCGTGAGCACCGGATCCCACTGCGCGATCGCCGACGGCACGTCGTCCACGGTGATTCCGAGATGGTCGAGGAGAGCCATCCGGCGAGTCTAGGGGTGGCGTGCAGCGGGAGTAGAGGATCCCCGGGCGCAGCTCACGCCGTCAGCCACACGGCGTCGGACGCGGACGAGGGGATCTCGGCCTCGACGCCCTCGAGCGCGTAACGCCCCTCGCCGAGGACACGGACTGTGCGGCCGACGACGAGCCCCGCGCGATGGAACTCCCGCAGCAGCTCAGGGTCCCGGTCGCTCACCCGCAGGACCCTGCCCTCGTGGCCCTCGCCCGCCTTGCCGAGCAGCACGAAGTCTTCGCGGTGCACGTGGCCCTCGGCATCCGGGATCGCGTCGCCGTGCGGATCGAACCGCGGCCGTCCGAGCCGCTCGTCGATGCCCTCGAGCAGCCGATCGCTGAGCACGTGCTCGAGCACCTCGGCTTCGTCGTGCACCTCGTCCCACGTGTAGCCGAACTCGCGCACGAGCCACGTCTCGACCAGCCGGTGGCGGCGGACGATCTCGGCGGCCCGGCGCTCGCCGGTCTCACTCAGCGCGATGGGCCCGTACGGGCGGTGGGTCACGAGCCCCTGCGTCGCGAGCTTCTGCACCATCTCGGTCACGCTCGACGGCGCGAGGCCCAGCTCCGCGGCCAGCTGCGACGGGGTGATGGCCTCGCTCTGCCACTCGGTGTGGTGGTAGATGGTCTTCAGGTAGTCGTCGACCGCGGGCGAGGGCACGTTTTCAGGCTACCCGTCACCGGAACGTCAGCGAGAGGAGCACCCCGTTGAGCACGATGAGGAAGACGGATGCCGCGACCCCCAGCATCGACGTCGTGAGCGTGTTGCGGAACTGTCCGAGCCGTGAGGTGAGCACGACCAGCGGGATGAGGGCGAACGGGATGCCGAACGAGAGCACGACCTGGCTGAGGACGAGGGCGAGCGTCGGGTCGACGCCGATCCCGAGAATGACGAGCGCCGGGATGAGGGTCACGATGCGCCGTGCGAGGAGCGGCACGCGGACGTGCAGCAGGCCGTGCATGATCTCCGCGCCCGCGTAGGCGCCGACCGACGTGCTGGCGAGCCCGCTCGCGAGCAGCCCGATCGCGAAGATCGTCGCCACCGCCGGTGCGACGCCGTCGCGCAGCGCCGCATACGCGCCCTCGAGCGTCTCGGTTCCCGGTACGCCGGCGAGGTTCGCGGCCGCGAGCAGCAGGATGCAGAGGTTGACCGTTCCGGCGATGGTCAGGGCGATCGTGACATCCCATCGGGTCGCGCGCAGGAGGCGCTCCGGGGTCACCGTGGTGCCGGCGAAGCGATCGCGCGCGAGCGCCGAGTGGGCGTAGATCGCGTGCGGCATGATCGTCGCGCCGAGGATGGATGCCGCGAGCAGCACCGAGTCGGGACCCTCGAACCGCGGCACGAGCCCCTGCACGACGCTCGCGGCGTCGGGCGGTGCGACGAACACGCCGAACGCGAAACCGAAGCCGATGATCGCGACCAGCCCGATGACCACGAACTCGAACGTGCGGGGGCCGCGGCGTGACTGCACGAGCAGCAGCGCCATCGAGACGACCCCGGTGATCACGCCGCCCGCGAGGAGCGGGATGTGGAACAGCAGATTGAGGGCGACGGCGCCGCCGATCACCTCCGCGATGTCCGTCGCCATCGCGACGAGCTCCGCCTGCAGCCAGTACGCCCGTCGCCCCCACGGATTGCGGATGCGCCGCCCCAGCGCCTGCGGAAGGCTCTCGCCCGTGATGAGCCCGAGCTTCGCGGAGAGGTACTGGACGAGCCAGGCGATGAGGTTCGCGAGGATGACCACCCACACCAGCAGATAGCCGTATCGCGCGCCGGCCGTCATGTTGCTGGCGACGTTGCCGGGGTCGATGTACGCGACTCCGGCGACGAGCGCCGGCCCGAGCAGCCACGCCGTGCGGCGCGTCGTCGCGGGTCGCGGCGCAGCGCTGCGGGTCTCGGGGGCCGTTTTCGGCATGCCGAAATCGTACGCTGGTTTTCGGTCACCCGAAAGCGCCCTGCACGCCCGGGCCTTGTGCCGCGAGCCCGCATTCATTTCCCGAGCCCGCATCCATTTCGCGGGAATCGAGTGCGGGTTCGGGAATCGGATGCGGGCTCGCGGGAGAGGCTGGATAGCCTGGCCCGATGATGGATGACCGGCGCGACGGCGGAGATCTGCAAGACAGCGGATCCCATGACCTGGAGGTCTCCGTGGGTGCGCAGATCTCGGCGGAACCGGCGTCTGCGGATGACGGGGCTGAGCACGGCGTCGGTCCGTGGCCCGGCGGCCCCGAGGACTGGCCGGACGACCCGCGCTACGATCCTGAGCTGCTCGCGCACGGCGACCGGCGGAACGTCGTGGACGGCTACCGCTACTGGACGATGGAGGCCATCGTCGCCGACCTCGACGCGCACCGGCATGGGTTCCATGTCGCGATCGAGAACTGGCAGCACGACATGAACATCGGCTCGATCGTGCGCAGCGCCAACGCCTTTCTCGCCGCCGAAGTGCACATCATCGGCAAGCGCCGATGGAACAAGCGCGGCGCGATGGTCACCGACCGCTACCAGCATGTGCGTCATCACGAGGATGTCGCGGCGTTCGCGGTGTGGGCGAGGGATGCCGGCATCCCGATTATCGCGGTCGACAACGTCGCGGGGGCGGTCCCCGTCGAGCGGGCCGATCTCCCGGAGCGATGCGTTCTGCTGTTCGGGCAGGAGGGGCCGGGGCTGTCCGCAGAGGCGCTGGCCGCCGCGGCCGGTCATGTCGAGATCACCCAGTACGGCTCCACGCGATCCATCAACGCGAGCGCGGCGGCCGCGGTGGTCATGTACGAGTGGTGCCGCCGCTGGGCCTAGCCCGGCGGGGGTGTCGGGCTCGCCGGATACTCACCGAAGGGCGATGTCGACGACGATTCGCGGAGGGTTCTCAAGCGTCGAGACGGTGAAGTCCCGCGTGCGGTCGAGCCCGATCGCCCAGGCGCTCATCCCCTCGAAGTTCTCGATTCGGCGCAGTTCGAGGATGGCCGTGACGTTGTCGGGCCGGATGTCCGTGGGCCCGTCGTATCCGCTGCCGTCCGCCGTGGGCATCCACGACCCCATCGAGAGCACAAGCGTGGCGTCGCCCCTGATCGTCACCGGCTCCCCGCGCGGGGAGTCCGTCACCGGGTCGTTGACATACTGCACTCGATATCCCGGGATCGGCCCCGTGCCGCCGAACTCCACCACCACGCGCTCGAAGCACGGTGCGTGTCCGCCCGTCCGCAACGCCAGCCCGTAGAGGCTCGACAGGCGCTGAGCCCTGTTCGAGCGCCGGTCAGACCGGGATCGCGGTCCACGCCGCGCCGCGCACGCGGAAGCCGAGCGTGCCCAGGCGCGCGAGCATGTACACCCCGAAGAACGCCACCGACAGCCACGCGAGGCCGGTCGCGCCGGAGCCGAGGACGGCGACCAGCACGAGCGCCGGCGCATAGATCGCCAGGTTGATGAGCCCGGCGAGGGCGAGGTAGCGGCCGTCGCCGGCGCCGATGAGCACACCGTCGAGCACGAAGACGATCGAGCAGACCGGCTGCGCGACCGCCAGCACGAGAAGCGCCGGCTGGATCAGGGCGGATGCGGACGCATTCCCCGTGAACAGGAACCCGAGCACTCCCGAGAGGCCGCCGATCACGGCGCCGACGACGACCCCGAACCAGGCGCCCCACGCGAGGGTCCGCGCGAGGACGTGCCGCACCTCGTGGACGTCGCCCGCGCCGAGCGCCTTGCCGATGAGGGCCTGCGCGGCGATCGCCAGGGCGTCCAGCGCGAATGCCGCGGTGGAGAAGATCGTGAAGACGATCTGCCACCCGGCCAGCTCCTTCGTCCCCAGCCCGGAGGCGACCGCGACGGTCGACAGCAGCGCGACGCGCAGCGACAGGGTGCGCAGGAAGAGCCAGCCGCCCGCGCGCGCGGAACCCCGCACCCCGTCCGCGCGTGGCAGCACGGGTGCCGAGTGCCGCCGCGCAAGGCGGCCCACGATCCACACGTAGGCGCCGACCATCGCCCACTGCGCGACGACGGTGCCCGCCGCCGACCCGGCGACGCCCCAGTGCACCCCGTAGATGAAGAACGCGTTCAGCAGGATGTTGGCGCCGAATCCGGCGGCCGCGATCCACAGCGGCGTGACGGTGTTCTGCATGCCGCGCAGCAGGCCGGTCGCGGCGAACACGATGAGCATCGCGGGCAGGCCCCACACGGAGATGCCGAGATACGAGCGCGCGAGCTCCGAGACCTGCGGCGACGCGCCGAACAGCTGCACGATCAGGGGCGTCGAGACGAATCCGGCGAGGGCCAGCACGGCACCGATGCCCAGGGCGAGCCACATCCCGTCGATTCCTGCCGACACGGCCGTGGAGAAGTCGCCCGCACCGAAGCGGCGGGCGACCGCCGGCGTCGTCGCATACGCCAGGAAGACCATGAGGCCGACGATCGTCTGCAGCACCGCGGAGCCGATCGCGAGTGCGGCGAGCGGCGCCGAGCCGAGATGGCCGACCATCGCCGCGTCGGCGATGAGGAACAGCGGCTCGGCGACGAGCGACCCGAGCGCCGGCACAGCGAGGCGCAGGATGTCGCGGTTCAAGGTCGCGCGGGCGGGCATCCTCCGAGCGTAGAGCCGTGTCAGAGCATCAACTCGCGTCGACCTCGACGAAGAGCTCGTCGGCTGGGACGACGGCCGCCGTCTTGCCGGGCGCCGACTGGAATCTCCAATAGAGGTTCGTATGAGCGATCACCTGGTCGACGGGCGGGGCGCCCCACGCGGTCTTGTCGCCGGCGGTGTGCGCATCCGACACCAGCGTCGTGTCGTAGCCGCGGACGAAGGCGCCGTGGATGGTCGAGCGGATGCAGGCATCCGTCTCGGCACCCGCGACCACGAGGCGGTCGACGCGGAGCCGCGCGAGCACCTCCTCCAGGTCGGTGCCCTCGAACGAGTCGCCGTGCTGCTTGTCGATGCGCGCCTCGCCCTCGGCCGGGCTCAGTTCCGGAACGAGAGCCCACTCGGTCGATCCGATCTCCATCGCCTCGTCGTTGTGCTGCACCCAGACGACCGGCACATCGGCCGCACGAGCCCGCTCCACGAGCACGGCGATCCGCCCGACGACCCCGTCGCGGTCATAGGCCGAGCCCACCACGTCGTTCTGCACATCCACCACGAGCAGCGCCGTCTGATCACGGTTCTCGAGAGTCGACATCCTGTCCTCCATCCGTCCCGTGCGACGCTACGCCGTGCCCCGGACATCGGCGTCGAGCAATAGTGTTGGAAGCATGACCGTCTCCCCCCGTTCCGGTCTCGCCCTCGATGGGCTGAGCGCCGAGATCCGCCCGCAGGACGACCTCTTCCGGCACGTGAATGGCACGTGGATCGAGACCACCGACATCCCCGACGACAAGGCGCGATGGGGCTCCTTCCACCTCATCGCGGAGCAGGCCGAGAAGGACGTCCGCGCGATCATCGACGAGTCGCAGGATGCCGAGCCCGGCACCGAGGCCCGCAAGATCGGCGACCTCTACGCGAGCTTCATGGACACCGAGCGGATCGCCGAGCTCGGCGCATCCTCGCTCGTTCCCCAGCTCGAGCGCGTCGACGCGATCGACTCGGTCGAGACGTTCCTGCGCACCGTCGGCGAGTTCGAACGCGACGGCGTCGGCGGCCTCATCGACCTGTACGTCGAGCCCGACCCGGGGGACCCGACGCGGTACGTCCCCTTCCTCGTGCAGGCAGGCATCACCCTGCCGGACGAGAGCTACTACCGTCTCGACAACTTCGCCGATACCCGCACCGCGTACCGCGGACACATCGAGCGCATCCTCGCTCTGGCCGGAATCGAGGATGCCGAGGCGCAGGCCGAACGCGTCTTCGCGATCGAGACCGACCTCGCCGCCCAGCACTGGGACAACGTGCGCAGCCGCGACGCGGTCGAGACGTACAACCTCCGCACGTGGGACGAGGTCGTCGGCCTTGCCGGCGTCGACCTGCAGCCCTGGCTCGACGGCATCGCCCCCGGTCGCCCCGAGGCGTTCGCCGAGGTGGTCGTCTACCAGCCGAGCTTCATCGAGGGCCTCGGCGGATTCCTCACCGCGGAGCGCCTCGAGGACTGGAAGGCGTGGCTGCGCTTCAAGATCGTGCACGGGGCGGCGGCGTTCCTGTCCGACGACTTCGTCGACGAGAACTTCTCGTTCTACGGCACGCAGCTCACCGGCGTCCCCGTCAACCGCGAGCGCTGGAAGCGCGGCGTCAGCGTCGTCGAGGCCGCTCTGGGCGAGGCTGTCGGCCGCGTGTACGTCGAGCGGCACTTCCCGCCGACCGCGAAGGAGGCGATGGACCAGCTCGTCGCGGACCTCGTGGAGGCCTACCGCCGCTCGATCGTCGATCTCGAATGGATGGGGGCCGAGACGCGCAAGCGCGCGCTCGCCAAGCTGGACGCCTTCACACCGAAGATCGGCTACCCGGTGAAGTGGAAGGACTACTCGACCCTCGAGATCGACGCATCCGATCTCGTCGGCAACATGCGCCGCGCGCACGTGCACGAGCACGACCGCCAGCTCGCCAAGATCGGCCAGCCGATCGACCGCGACGAGTGGTTCATGACGCCGCAGACGGTCAACGCCTACTACAACCCGCTCATGAACGAGATCGTCTTCCCCGCCGCGATCCTGCAGTATCCGTTCTTCGACGCGGAACGCGACGCCGCTGCCAACTACGGCGGCATCGGAGCGGTCATCGGGCACGAGATCGGCCACGGCTTCGATGACCAGGGCAGCCGCTACGACGGAGACGGATCGCTGCGCGACTGGTGGACCGACGACGACCGCACCGCCTTCGAGGAGCGCACGAAGGCGCTCATCGGCCAGTACGACGCCCTCTCGCCCCGCGGCCTCCCCGATCACCACGTGAACGGCGCGCTGACCATCGGCGAGAACATCGGCGACCTCGGAGGCCTCGGCATCGCGCTGAAGGCGTATGCCATCGCGCTCGAGCGCGACGGCGGATCGACCGCCGACGAGGTCGAAGGTTTCACCGGCATCCAGCGCCTCCTGCTCAGCTGGGGTCAGATCTGGCAGCAGAAGGGCCGTGACGCCGAGACCATCCGCCTGCTGACGATCGATCCGCACTCCCCGAACGAGTTCCGCTGCAACCAGATCGTCCGCAACATCGATGCGTTCTACGATGCATTCGGCGTCACCGAGTCCGACGCGCTGTGGCTCCCCCCGGAGGAGCGCGTCACCATCTGGTGATCGCCGCATGACCCGCCGGCCGTGACGGACTCCGCGTCGGAGCCGGCATCCACTCCCCACCCACCCCCACCCCCCTCAGGACCCATGTCCGAAACCCGAGCGTCACGTCGCTCCCGCAATGAACCCCAGCCCGTTCCCCCGACGGGATCCGCAGCCGTACCCGACGAGCGCCCCGCGCCGCCGACGTCGAGGCGGTCTCGCTCGGCGCCTGCCCCGCAGCGGCCGTCGACGTCATCCCGAGGCGAGGCCGGCGCTCGTCGTGCAGCGTCGGCACCGCCGCCGGCGGCGCCCGTACGCCGCACGGCCAAGCCCTCGCGACGGGCCACGGCGACGCCGTTCCCCGCGACGATCGCCGCGCTCGACGAGCTCGCCGCAGCCGGGGCCAAGGTCGCGGTGCGGATCGTGGACCTCGACCGTGGCACCGTCATCCTCGCCGGGGACGACACCACGACGCTGCCCATCGCCGGGCTCGGTGTCGTCCCGCTGCTGATCGAGGTGGCAACGGAGTTCGAGCGGGGGTCGCTGCGTCCCTACGAGATCATCGACAGGACGACGCTCGAGCCGGTGGAGACCGGCGGCGTGTGGCAGCACCTGAAGGCGCCGGCCCTTCCGCTCGTCGATCTCGCCGTGCTCGCCGCCGCGACGGGCGACGCCGTCGCGACGAATGCGCTGATCGACCGGGTCGGACTGCCGGCCGTGCGTGCCCGCATCGAGTCGATGGGACTGCTGCGATCGGCGCTGCTCGACCGGTTCCGCGACCATCGCGGACCCGATGACGCCCCGCACTTCGCGCTCGGCTCGGCCGAGGATCTGGCCTCGATGTTCGCGGCCCTCGTGAACTCCGAGGCGATCTCTGCGGGCGTCAGCGCTCAGGTCGCCGAGTGGCTGAGCCTCAACCATGACCTGTCGCTCGTCGCATCCGCCACCGGGCTCGACCCGTTCGCCCACGAGAACGACGACCACGGCCTGCTCTTCATCAACAAGACCGGCCGCGATGACGGTGTGCGCGTCGAGGCGGGCGTGCTCGCCGGACCGCGTGCCGGCGTCTCGTACGCCCTCATCGTCTGCTTCGACGACCTGTCGATCATGCACCGGCTCCGCGCGCACGGCGTCTTCCGCGCGCTCGGCGTTGAGCTGATGGAGTACGTGTACTAGAACACGATGGTGTGGTTGCCGTGCCGGATGACCCGGTCCTCGGCGTGCCACAGCACCGCACGTGAGAGGACTTGGCGCTCGACGTCCGCGCCGCGCCGCGCCAGCTCGGACGCCGAGTCGGCGTGCGTGACGCGGACCGTGTCCTGCTCGATGATCGGACCCTCGTCGAGGTCGCTCGTCACATAGTGCGACGTCGCGCCGATGAGCTTCACACCGCGCTCCTTCGCCTTGCGATACGGCTCGGCCCCGATGAACGCGGGCAGGAACGAGTGATGGATGTTGATGACCGGAACGCCGACCCGCTCGAGGAACTCCGGGGACAGGATCTGCATGTAGCGCGCGAGCACGACGAAGTCGACGTTGCCGGCGAGAAGATCCAGGATGCGGGCCTCCGACGCGCTCTTGTCGGGTCCGGGTGTCGACGGCACGTGGAAGAACGGCACGCCGAACGACCGCACGTCCTCCGCCGCCGTCGTGTGGTTCGAGATCACCATCGGGATCGAGACCGGCAGGTCGCCGCGGCGGTGGCGCCACAGGAGGTCGAGCAGGCAGTGGTCCTGCTTCGACGCGAGGATCGCCATCCTCTTCGGCGTCGACTGGTCGGTGAGCGACCACTGCAGGTCGAACCCGTTGCCGAGCGTGCTCTCGAGGTCCGATTCGATGTCGGGCAGCGCGGCGGCGAGATCGGGCCGGTGGAACACGACGCGCTGGAAGTAAGCGCCGCCCGTCGGGTCGTCCGAGTACTGGTCGAATGCGACGATGTTGCCCCGGTTGCGGGTGATGAGCGCCGACACGGCGGCGACGATGCCCGGCTGATCCTTCCCGTGCACGATCAGGCAGGCGTGGTCGGGGCGGAGGGTGGGCGCAGCCATGCATCGATTCTGCCCCACGCCGTCGGCATCCCCACTTGGGGGCGGCGGCGCAGCGCGGGCACAGCTCTGCGAGCTCGCGGTCAGGACGGTGTCAGCGCTGAAGGCTCCGGGGATTCCGTGCGCTCGAGGAACAGCGCGACCGCATCACGCGAGCGGGTGAGGCAGGCCACGCGCTCCTCGAGCACGGCGAGCTCCGTGACGAGCTCCTGGCGCAGGTCCGCCGTGCAGACGGCAGGCGTCTGGAGCGCGCACTGCCGCTCGATCTCGAGCACGACCTTCGCCATTCGCGTCGAGAGGCCCGATTGGATGAGCCCGCGGACACGGCGCGCCCGGTCGACATCGTCCTCGCCGTACGCCCGACAGCCGTTGGTCGTCCGCGTCGGTGAGATGAGCTCCTGATCCGCTGCGCTGCGCTGCGCGCGCTGGCCAGCGCCGCGATCATCGTCCTCTTCAACATCGGCATCGCGGGCGGTTCGTGGATCGGTGGACTGCTCTCCGAGCACGCCGGGCCGAGCATGAACCCGGCGGTGTCGTCTGCCGCCGTGCTGCTGGCAGCGCTCGCGACGGCCCTCGCCGCCGTCCTGGCCTCGCGCCGACGCGCTCGCACCGAAGCGCTCGCACAGACGAGAGCACGCCCCCGCCCTCGCTGAGCACTCCCGGACGGGCAGGAGAGAGCCCCGTCGAGGCTGAGCGTGGGCAGAATGGCCCCATGCTGACCGACGACGAAGTGGCAGAGCTCGCGGCACTGCGTGCGCGGGCATTCGGGCCGGACGCCGACCTCTCTGACGATCCCGCCGGTCTCGCCCGGCTCCACGAGCTGGAGGAGCGCGCCCGGACGGACGCGGCCGATTCCGCCCCGGCGTCGCCCGTCGCCGAGGTCGCAGACGCGGGCCTCGCAGTGGAGCCGACGGCGTCGGCCGCATCCATCGCCGAGCCGGCACCCGCCGAGTCGGCGCCCCTCGCTGGCTCCGCATCGCCGGATGAACCGGCGGTTCATGCCGAGGCCGCTGCCGCCGCGGCCGCTCCACCTGTCGTCAAGGCCGTCGCCTCCCGTCGAGCCTGGAGTCGTCGCGCCGTTCTGCTGGTCGGGGTTCCGGTGGTCGCGGTGGCGGTCGCGGTCGGAGCAGGCGTGGGCGCCGCGATCGCCGCGCCGACGGCCCGCGCGACACCCTCGCCGAACACGACGCTCGCCGCCGGGTACGTGGCGAGCTTCCGGTCGATCAGCGAGATGCACACGTGGGACGTCGGCTCACCGCGCCTGCTCGCAGACCTCAGCGGGACCCTCGTATGGGACGGCACCACGGGCGACGGCACGGTGACCTGCGTCGTCGTCGACGACGCGTCACAGCTGCCGCTGAGCGCGTGCCAGGCGACCGACGCGCTGACGACCGGTGGCGTCGGGGTGAGCGTCGCCGATCCTCGGACCCAGGCCACGCGCACCTATGTGGCGTGGCCGAACGGTGCGCCGCAGGTCACCTATCACAGCGACGATCCGAACCCGTCGCCGTAGCTGCGGCGACGCGTCAGCGCGCGGCAGGACGCGGTGCGGAGGCGGCGCCCCCGCGTCCGCGGCTTCCTCGGCGACGGCTCGCCGGGGCGCCGCCGTCCGTGTGCTTCGGCGCGCCGTTGCTCACGGCGCCGGCGCGCGGCGCGTGGCTCCTCTGCGCACCGGCGGCGGAAGTGGTGGTCGAGCGACCGCCGGTCTCCGAGCGTCGGGCTCCGCCCTTGGCTGCGGCGTCGCGCGATCCGCTCCGCCCCGCGCTGCTGCCGGCAGGCTTCCGCTGTGCTGTCGAGGGCTGCGCCGACATGACCGGCTTGACGGTGGGAGCGAGGTCGCCGACGAGCGCCGACACGGCCGGAGCATCCGGCGTCACGGCCTCGAGCGGCACCGAAATCTGGGCCTTCTTGAGCAGATCGGACACATCGCGGCGCTGCGCATCCAGGGCGACCGTGACGACGGTGCCCTCCGCGCCCGCGCGGGCGGTGCGCCCGGAGCGGTGAAGGTACGCCTTGTGCTCCATCGGCGGGTCGACGTGAACGACCAGCTCGACGTCGTCGACGTGCACACCGCGTGCGGCGACATCCGTCGCGACGAGCACACGCACGCCGCCCGCGTCGGGCGAGGCGCTGAACGCGGCGAGATTGCGCTCGCGCGCGTTCTGGCCGAGATTGCCGTGCAGGTCGACGGCGGGGATGCCCGCGGCCGTCAGCTGCTTCGCCAGCTTCTTGGCCTGGTGCTTGGTCCGCGTGAAGAGGATGCGGCGCCCGCGACCGCCGGCGAGGTGGCGGACGAGCTCGGTCTTGTCATCGGTGGACGGCACGACGAAGACGCGGTGGGTCATGACACCCTGCGGGACACTCGACTCGTCGACCTCGTGGAGCACCTCATCCTGAAGGAATCGGCGGACGAGCGTGTCGACTCCGCGGTCGAGGGTGGCGCTGAACAGCATGCGCTGCCCGCCCTGGGGCGTCGCGGCGAGGATGCGGGTCACCCCGGGCAGGAAGCCGAGGTCGGCCATGTGGTCGGCCTCGTCGAGCACCGTGATCTCGACGCGGTCGAGCCGCACGACGCCCTGCTTCATGAGGTCTTCGAGACGGCCGGGGCACGCCACGACGATGTCGACGCCTGCGCGCAGCGCCTGCTCCTGCGGCCTCTGGCTCACGCCGCCGAACACGGTCGTCACGGTGAGGCCGGAGGCATCCGCCAGCGGCTTGATGGTCGCGGCGATCTGGGTCGCGAGCTCGCGCGTCGGAGCGAGCACGAGGCCGCGCGGGCGGCCCGAGGTGCGGGCTGCCGCGCCGGCGCCGGACAGGCGTGCGACGAGGGGCAGGGAGAACGCGATGGTCTTGCCGCTGCCGGTGCGGCCGCGGCCGAGCACGTCGCGGCCGGCGAGAGCGTCGGGCAGCGTGTCGCGCTGGATGGGGAAGGGCTCGGTCTTGCCGGAGGCAGTGAGAACGTTGGCGAGGCGTGCGGGCACGCCGAGGTCGAGGAAGGAAGGCATGAAGTGCTTTCTGAGATCGCCGCGGATGCGCGGCGGGAATGGCGGTTGCGGGGAACCCCGCAGGACATCGCCGATCGAAAAGAGACGCGGCCTGAGGCCGGGAAGCGTGACGTCGACGCAAGCGGGCGCTCGGGCGCGCCGCCGCCTCAACCGTAGCAGGCCAAGCTGGGCGACCGATGCGCGCCGCCCCGCCGTATCGTGGCATCGTGCGCGACGCAGAAGCTCTCGACATCCGTCCGCTCGACACCGTCGAGAGCGTCTTCGCCGCCTCCGACGTGCTGTCGCAGGTGTGGGGCGGCGACCGTACCGGCATGCCGGCCAACCTGCTGCGCGCGCTCGCGCACTCGGGCAACTACGCCTTCGGCGTGTACGACGCCGACCGCATGGTCGGTGCATCCGTGGCCTTCTTCGGGCCGCCCGCCGACGCGGTGCTGCACTCGCATATCACGGGCCTGCTGCCGGAATATCGCGGCCACGGCGCCGGGCGGGCGCTCAAGCTGCATCAGCGCGCGTGGGCGCTCGAGCGCGGCATTTCCCGCATCACATGGACGTTCGATCCGCTGGTTGCACGCAACGCGCACTTCAACCTGCAGACACTCGGGGCGCGTGTCGTCGAGTACCTCGTCGACCACTACGGGCGGATGGATGACGGTGTCAACCGCGGCGACCAGTCCGATCGACTGCTCGTCTCATGGGAGCTGACAGCGCCTCCCACGGAGAGGGGCGAGATGGTCGCGTCGGTCGCGGTGCCGCGCGACATCGAGGCGGTGCGGTCCGCGTCGGCGACGGATGCCGCGGCCTGGCGCGTGCGCGTCCGCGACGAGATGCAGGCCCGCCTGGCCCAGGGGCTCGTGGTCGGCGGCTTCGACGACGAACGGGGCTACCTGTTCGTCCAGCCGTGACGGGGCACCGCTGCTCTCGCAAGGGTGTTACCGAAACGTGATGCGGAACGCGTCATAAGGAGCGGCATCCCGACTCTCTCCCTGTGAAGGCAACACACGGAGGGAGACGCCATGACCCGCACCATCACCGCACTGTCACGCTCGCTGCAGGACTGGAGCCGGCGCCACCACCGCCCGCGCCGCCGCTCGACGTACGTGCCGCTCGTGAGCGTGCGTCCGCGCCGCGCGTAGCCCCCGCACGGCGGGCCGGCCCTAGCCTGGGTCCCATGCCCACCGCTGCGCTGGCCCCGGTCACCCTCGACGGCTTCGAGCTGCGGGTGCTGCACATCCCGCTCGTGTCGCCGTTCACGACGTCGTTCGGCACGGCCACCGTCCGCGAGGTGATCGTCGTCCGCGCGCTCACGCCCGACGGCGACGGCTGGGGCGAGGTCGTCACGCAGTACGACCCGTCGTACTCCAGCGAGTACACGCACGGGGCGTGGGATGTCGCGCAGCGCTTCCTCATCCCGGCGCTGCTGGAGCGGCGCATCCTCTCGCCCGCCGACGTGGCCGACGTGCTCGAGCCCGTCAAGGGGCACCGGATGCCGAAGGCCGGCCTCGAGCTGGCGGTCCTGGATGCGGCGCTGCGGCGCGACGGCACGCCCCTCGGTGCACACCTCGGAGCGGTGCGCGACCGCGTGCCCGCCGGCGTCTCGGTCGGAATCCAGCGCGATCCGTCAGCGCTCGTCGACGTGGTGCGCGGCTACCTCGACGAGGGATACGTGCGCATCAAGATCAAGATCAAGCCCGGGCGCGATGTCGGCGACACGGCCGCAGTCCGCGACGCGTTCGGCGCGATCCCGCTGCAGGTCGACGCGAACTCGGCGTACACGCTGGCGGATGCCGACACCCTCGCCGAGCTCGACCGCTTCGACCTGCTGCTCATCGAGCAGCCGCTGCAGGACGACGACCTCGTCGACCACGCGACGCTCGCCCGTGCACTGAGGACCCCGGTGTGTCTGGACGAGTCGATCGTCTCGGCGAAGGCCGCGCGCGACGCTCTCGCCCTCGGCTCGTGCAGCATCATCAACATCAAGGCGGGCCGTGTCGGCGGCTATCTCGAGGCGGTCCGCATCCACGATCTGGCTCAGGATGCCGGCATCCCGGTGTGGTGCGGCGGGATGCTCGAGACCGGCATCGGGCGAGCCGCGAACGCGGCGCTCGCGGCTCTTCCCGGGTTCACGCTGCCCGGAGACGTGTCGGCATCCTCGCGGTTCTACGCCCGCGACATCGTCACCGAGCCCGCGGTGCTCGAGGACGGGCACGTCCGCGTGCCGACCGGACCGGGCCTCGGCATCGACATCGATCCCGTCGCCCTCGAGGACTTCACGGTCGAGTGGGCCGTCATCCGCCGCTGAGTCCTAGGGTGGCGGCATGACCACCGTCGCTCCCGACGATCCCGCTGCGGCGCGCGGGATCGGCCGTCGCGTGCAGTCCGACATCTACCGCGCGGGCATCTCCGGTGCGCGCCCGACCGTGCCGGTGCATCCCGACGCGCTCGAGAAGGCGGCCCGCTCGGCTCTCAGCGCAGAGGCCTTCGCGTACATCGCGGGCGGTGCCGGCGCAGGGCGGACGATGGATGCCAACCGGGCGGCGTTCGCCCGCCGCCAGGTGTGGCCACGGCCCCTGCGCGACGTGTCGAGCCGCGACCTCTCCACGACGTTCCTCGGCAGGACGCGCCCGACGCCGCTGCTGCTCGCTCCGCTCGGGGTCATGGAGCTGGCGCACACGGAGGCCGACCTGGCGGTCGCGCGGGCCGCGGCATCCCTCGGCATCCCGTACGTGATGAGCAACCAGGCCTCGTTCCCGATGGAGCAGGTCGCCGAGGTCGCGGGACCCCGACTGTTCCAGCTGTACTGGTCGTCGTCCGACGAGCTCAACGCGTCGCTGCTGCGGCGGGCGGAGGCATCCGGATGCGAGGCGGTCGTCGTGACCCTCGACACCCATCTGCTCGGCTGGCGCACCCACGACCTGGATCTGGCCTACCTGCCGTTCACGCGCGGTCTCGGCATCGCGCAGTACACGAGCGACCCGGTGTTCCAGCAGCTGGTGCGCGAGCGCGCCCGGGCGTCGGCCGGCATGCCGGCGCCGAGCGTGCGGATGACGCCCAAGACCGTGGCCGCCGGCGTCTCGATGGCGCGCAAGACGACGGCCATCACGGGCGCCGGGTTGCGGGAGGGCCTCCGATCTCCGCTGCCGCGTGCCGCGGTGGAGACCTTCCTCGACGTCTTCTCGACGCCGGCACTGACGTGGGACGACCTGGCCAAGGCGCGCGAGTGGACGTCGCTGCCGATCCTGCTGAAGGGCATCGTGCACCCCGACGACGCGGCGCGGGCGATGGATGCCGGTCTCGACGGCGTCTGGGTGTCGAACCACGGTGGGCGGCAGATCGACGACTCCGTGCCGACGCTCGACGTGCTCGAGGAGATCGTCGACCGGGTCGACGGCCGCGCCCCGGTCGTCTTCGACTCCGGCGTCCGCGGGGGAGCCGATGCCTTCATCGCCCTCGCGATGGGCGCGACCGTGGTCGCGATCGGCCGACCGTACGCGTACGGTCTCGCCGTCGCCGGTGAGGACGGCGTGCGGGAGGTCATGCGGCACATCCTCGCGGAGCTCGACATCACGCTCGGCCTGTCCGGCCACACCGCGATCGCCGAGGTCACCCGCGACGCGATCCGTGAAGTCCCCTGACCTTTCTCCCGAGCCCGCACTCATCTCGCGAGCCCGCATCCGTTCCGCGTGATCCGAGTGCGGGCTGGGGAACCGCGTGCGGGTTCGCGGGTCGGGCGACCGTGAGCGTCAGCGGGGGCCGGTGTAGCGTCCGTGCGGCCGGAGGCGCAGGGGCCGCTCCTCGTACTCCCGTTGCGCGTGAGCGATCCAGCCGGCGGAGCGGGCCACGGCGAAGACGAGGGCTCCCGCATCATGCGGCAGGTCCGCGGCGACCGCCAGTGCGCCCAGTGCGAGGTCGATGTTCGGCTGCAGCCGTGTCGACCGCATCGCGTGCCGCAGGTCGTCGACGGCGGCGAGCACGGCCTCACCCTCCGCCAGCGGCTCGATGAACCGGAGCAGGCACGCGGCGCGGGCGTCGATGCCCTCGTAGAGCGGCTGCCCGAACCCCGGAACCCGTCGCCCGAGGGTCTGGAGCTGGGCGCGGATCGCGAGCTCCGCCGGCGCACCCGCCACGACGCGGTCGATCAGCTGGGCCGCCGCGACGCTCGCCGTGCCGTGCAGCGGCGAGTCGAAGGCGCCGAGCGCCGCGGTCACGACCGCGTATCCCGAGGCTCGGGCCGACGCGGCGATGCGCCCTGCGAAGGTCGAGACCGCGAGGTCGTGGTCGATCGACAGCACCATCGCCGCGTTCAGGGCCGCCCACTCCTCGGACGACGGTGCCCGTCCGGACAGCGCAGACCACAGCGCATCGGGAATGGATGACGCATCCCCCGCGCCGCCCGCGGGCCCGAGCGCTCGCGGCAGCCCCGCGACGATCGCCTCGCCGACGCGGGGGAGCGCGGACGCGTCGACGTCGTCGCGCAGCGGGTCCGCGATGGCGAGGCCGCGGATGGCGACGACCGCACGGTCGATCCAGGATGCCGTCGCCGGCAGATGCGCCACGAGGGTGCGCGCCGCGTCCACCGTCTCGTCGGCCACGCCGAGCCGGCGGTCCGCGTCCAGCGACTCGCCCCACAGCCACGCGGCCACCGCGTCGAAGGGATACTCGCGGGTGAGGTCGGCGACCGGCATCCCGCGCAGATACAGCTCGTCGTCCTCGATCAGCGCGATGTCGGTGTCGAGCACCATGAGCGGCGCTCCGCCTGCCGCCGTCGCGGCGGCCGGGGCGCGCCGCGCTCGCTGCGCGGCGAACGCCTCGATCTCCAGCGGGTCGAACGTCGAGCCGTTCGCATCCCGCACACGGGTGATCCAGCCGCGGGAGACATACGCGTACAGCGACTGCGGCTTCACGCCGAGGCGCGAAGCCGCCTGAGCGGCGGTCAGGCGTGGGGTGTCCGCATCCATGTTGATCCAATCAACGTTGACCAACGCTTGATCAACTCTCACACTGTACTCATTCGTCCTCCCTCTCGCTGACTTGCCCTAGATGCACGCGACGCGCCGGAGTGTCGCGTGCATCTAGGGCAATTCAGGGAGTGCGGAGAAATGAGGGCGACAAAGGAGTGACGACATGGACGGCATGCAGATCGACGTCCCGCGCGGACTCGCGGGCGTCGTCGTCGCGGACACCGCGATCAGCGAGGTCAACGGCAGCGAGGGGTGGTACCAGTACCGGGGGCACTCCGCGATCGAGCTCGCCCGGCACGCGACGCTCGAGGAGGTCTGGCACCTCTTCCTCCACGGAGAGCTTCCGGATGCTGCGCAGGCCCGGGCCTTCGGCGCCGACCTGGCGGCCCCTCAGCCGATCGCCGAGGCCATCGCCCGGACCCTCAGCGCGGACCATCCCGACGTGCTGCACGGGGTGAAGGCCGCCTGGCCGCTGCTCGCCTCGCGGCTCGGGATGCGCCCCGCCTACGACCTCACCCCCGGCGAGCGCCGCGCCGACGCGTTCACCCTGACCGCGGCCCTCCCGGCGCTGCTCACCGCCCTCCACGGGTCGACCGCCGCCACGCCGCTCGACCGCGGCGTCGTCGCGAACTACCTGCACCGGCTCACCGGTCGCGTGCCCACGCGGGCGGAAGAGCGCGCCCTCACCGCCTACCTCATCGCGGTCGTCGATCACGGGCTCAACGCGTCCACCTTCGCGGCGCGCGTCATCGCGTCGACCGGAGCGGATGTCGCGTCGGCGCTCGCGGGCGGCCTCGGCGCGCTCTCCGGCCCGCTGCACGGCGGGGCGCCGTCGCGCGTGCTCGACGCCCTCGATCAGATCGACGGGCCGGACGACATCGCGGGGTGGATCCGCCGCGAACTCGCCGCCGGTCGCCGCCTCATGGGTTTCGGGCACGCCGTCTACCGCACGACCGATCCGCGGTCGGAGCTGCTCAAGGGGATCGCCGTCGACCTCGGCGGCGAGCGCGTCGCGCTCGCCCTGCGCTTCGAGCGCGAGGCCGAGCGGATCCTCGCCGAGGCCAAGCCCGGGCGCGGCCTGCACGCGAACGTCGAGTTCTACGCATCCGTCGTCCTGGAGCGCGTCGGCGTGCCGCGCGAGATGTTCACGCCGACGTTCGCCCTGGCGCGTTCGATCGGCTGGTCGGCGCACATCCTCGAGCAGGCGGCGGACCCCAAGATCATCCGACCGGCCGCGCGTTATGTGGGGCCGCCGCTGCGCACGCCGACGGCGGCCTGACGCGCGTCGCCGGCATCCCCTATCCTGTCGGCATGGCGACCCCTCCTCCTCCGCCGGCCTACGGTACCGGCGCACCGCAGCCCCTGAATCCGTCCGACGAGAAGCTCTGGGCCACCCTGATCCAGGTCGGGGGACTCCTGTTCGGATTCCTCGCCCCTCTGATCGGCTACCTGATCCTCAAGGACCGCGGGCCGTTCGTCCGCGCCTACTCGGCGACGGCCCTCAACTTCCAGCTCACCCTGCTCATCGCGTACATCGTGGGGGGAGTCCTCACGGTCGTGCTGGTCGGGTTCTTCATCCTCGCGGCCGCGGGGATCCTGAACATCGTGTTCTCGATCATCGCCGCAGTGAAGGCGAACCAGGGCGAGTGGTACACCTACCCGCTCACCATCCCGTTCGTGAAGTAGGGCTCCGTCCGGTCGGGCGGGCGACACGCCCGTCGGTGAGAGCGGCGGCGACCGGCCGATAGAATCGACGGATGCCGCGGCATCCCGCGTGCGCCCTCTCACCCCCACCCGACCATTGGAGCCACCGTGGCCGAGCAGTCCCGCCTCGACAAAGTCATCGCCCTCGCGCGTCACCGCGGGTTCGTCTTCCAAGCGGGTGAGATCTACGGCGGATCGCGGTCGGCGTGGGACTACGGCCCCCTCGGGACCGAGCTGAAGGAGAACATCCGCCGCCAGTGGTGGCAGACGTTCGTGCGCGGCCGCGGCGACATGGTCGGCCTCGACTCGTCGGTCATCCTGCCCAAGCGGGTGTGGGAGGCCTCCGGTCACGTCGAGACCTTCACCGACCCGCTCGTGGAGTGCCTGCACTGCCACAAGCGCTTCCGTGCCGATAACCTGATCGAGGACTTCGAGGCGCGCAAGGGGCGCCCGGCCGAGAACGGGCTGCTGGATGTCCCGTGCCCGAACTGCGGCACGAAGGGGCAGTACACCGAGCCCAAGGCGTTCTCCGGTCTCATCAAGACCTACCTCGGCGTCGTCGACGACGAGTCCGGCCTGTACTTCCTGCGCCCCGAGACGGCGCAGGGCATCTTCGTGAACTTCTCCAACGTGCTCACGGCGAGCCGCAAGAAGCCGCCGTTCGGCATCGGCCAGGTGGGCAAGGCGTTCCGCAACGAGATCACCCCGGGCAACTTCATCTTCCGCACCCGCGAGTTCGAGCAGATGGAGATCGAGTACTTCGTGCCCCCGGCCGACGCGCAGGAGTGGTTCGAGCACTGGGTGGAGGAGTGCTGGAACTGGTTCATCGATCTCGGCATCGATCCCGCGCACATGCGGAGGTTCGAGGTTCCCGAGGAGGACCGCGCCCACTATTCGGACGGCACCATCGACATCGAGTACCGCTTCGGCTTCGCCGGCAAGGAGTGGGGCGAGCTCATGGGCATCGCCAACCGCACCGACTACGACCTCTCGTCGCACACCGATGCGTCCGGCCAGAGCCTCACCTACTTCGACCAGGCGTCGGGCGAGCGCTACATCCCGTACGTGATCGAGCCGTCGTTCGGCCTGACGCGATCGATGATGGCGTTCCTCGTCGACGCGTATCGCGAGGAGGAGGCGCCCAACGCCAAGGGCGGCACCGACACCCGCACGGTGCTCGGTCTCGACCCGCGCCTCGCGCCCGTGAAGGTCGCCGTCCTGCCGCTCAGCCGCAACGAGAACCTCTCGCCCCTCGCGCGCCAGGTCGCGGACGACTTGCGCGGCCGCTGGACCGTCGACTTCGACGACGCCGGCGCGATCGGTCGCCGCTACCGCCGCCAGGATGAGATCGGCACGCCGTTCTGCGTCACGGTCGACTTCGACTCGCTCGAGGACCGCGCCGTCACGGTCCGCGATCGCGACACGATGGCGCAGGAGCGCGTGCCGCTCGAAGGACTGCAGACGTTCCTCGCGGAGCGCCTCCGCGGCGCCTGATCCTCGTCGCCTCCGGCGGCCTACGCTGGTCGCATGAGGGATGCGGTCATCGTCGACGCCGTCCGCACGGCTGTCGGAAAGCGCAACGGCGCACTCGCGCAGCAGCACGCGGCGTCACTGTCGGGACACGTGCTGAAGGCACTCGCGGAGCGCACGGGTCTGGACCCGGCATCCGTCGACGACGTCGTGTGGGGATGCGTCGACCAGGCCGGCATGCAGACGGGCAGCGTCGGGCGGGCCGGCGTCCTCGCCGCGGGGTGGCCGGAGTCCGTGCCGTCGGTGACGGTCGACCGGCAGTGCGGATCGTCGCAGCAGGCCGTGCACCAGGCGGCCGCGGGCGTCATCAGCGGCCAGTACGACATCGCGGTCGCCGGCGGTGTGGAGATCATGAGCGCCGTGCCGCTCGGCGCACCGGTGTTCGACGGGCGCTTCGGCGAGCCCTTCGGGCCGAAGGTGTGGGAGCGCTACGACGGCATCCGCTTCGATCAGGGCATGGGCGCGCAGCTCATCGCCGACGAGTACCGGATCAGCCGCGAGGAGATGGATGCCTTCGGGCTCGAGTCGCACGTGCGGGCCACCGCCGCGATCGACGAGGGCCGCTTCGCCGGACAGATCACCCCCGTGGTGCTTCCGGACGGCACGGTGTTCGACACCGATCAGGGCGTTCGGCGCACCTCGAGCCTCGAGGCGCTTGCAGGGTTGAAGCCCGCGTTCCGTGAGGACGGTTCGATCACCGCGGGCAACGCCTCGCAGATCTCCGACGGCGCTGCGGCGCTGCTCGTCACGACGAGCGAGATCGCCGCGGCCAACGGCTGGACGCCGGTGGCCCGCATCCACACCGCCGTTCTGGTGGGAGTCGACCCGGTGACGATGCTCACGGGCCCGATCCCCGCCACGGCGAAGGCCCTCGCGAAGGCGGGCCTCGAGCTCGACGACATCGGGGTGTTCGAGATCAACGAGGCCTTCGCCTCCGTCACGCTCGCATGGCTGCGCGAGACCGGCGCCGATCCGGCGCTGCTCAACCCGCTGGGCGGAGCGATCGCGCTGGGGCACCCGCTCGGCGCGTCGGGTGCCCGCCTCATGACGACGCTCGTGCACCACATGAGCGCCGCCGGCATCCGCTACGGGCTGCAGTCGATGTGTGAGGGCGGCGGCATGGCGAATGCGACGATCCTCGAGCTGCTCTGATCTCACCTGGACGGCAACCGTCACGCTCGGGGAACGATCTCGCGCTGCGTGTTGCGCCGGGATGCGGGGGCCGCCAGGATGCTGTCATTTCATCGGCCGCCGGGAAGGTCAGCCATGACGTCGAACGATCGGCCGCGCCGCGTGCTCCGCGCCGGCGCTCTCGCCCTGGCCGCGCTTGCGTTCACCGTCGGGCTGACCGCCTGCGGGAGCGGGCTCTCGCTTCCGAACGGCTCGCCGACGGTCGCGCTGCCGACGGCGCTGCCGACGAGCATCCCGACGAGCATCCCCACGATCTCGCCGACCGCGACGCTGCCGACGCTGACACCACCGACGGCTCCGACGCCGACGCGCACGCCCATCGTTCCGACCGCTCAGCCGACCCCCACGCCGACTCCGACGCCCGAGCAGCCGCAGCCGACTCCGACGCCCACCACGAGCGCCGTCCCGCCGGTAGCGGTCGTGACGCCGACGCCCACCGAATCGGCCACCCCGACGCCCACCCCGACTCCGACGGTGACCCCCACCGCCACCCCCACGCCCACCGAGTCGGCGACGACCTCGCCGCCCATGGAGGGCGAGAACACCGCCGCCGACTCCCCGTGGCTGTGGTGGGTGCTCGCCCTCGTCATCGTCGCGGGCGGGACGACCGCGCTGGTGCTGGTCATCCGCGGCCGCAGGGCGAACGCCGCCGCGCCGACGAGCGCCGGTCCGCCCGACGCCGGCCCGCCGGACCCCGGTCCGCCCGACGCGCAGCCGTAGGTCCTCATCCGTCGCTTTCTGCCGCGCGAGGCGATGGGTCGTGACGGATGAGCCTCAAGCCGTCTTCGCCGCCGCCTTCATGGCGCGCTTGTGCTCGCGCACCTTGGTGAGCGACTCCGGCGAGACGATGTCGGCGACGCTGCGGAACGACCCCTCCTCGCCGTAGGGAGCCGACGCCTCGCGCCACCCCTCGCCCTCGAAGCCGCACTGCTTGCCGAGGAGGGCGAGGAAGATCTTCGCCTTCTGCTCGCCGAAGCCGGGCAGCTTCTTCAGCCGTTTCAGCACCTCGGGGCCCGAGGGCTCGTCCCGGGTCCAGATCGCGGATGCGTCGCCGCCCCAGTCATCCTGTACCGCAGCGCACAGCGACTGCACGCGGGCGGCCATCGATCCGGGGTAGCGGTGCACCGCCGGCGGCTGTCGGAAAGCCTCGACGAGCGCGTCCGGGTCGTAGGCCGCAAGGGTCGCCGCATCCACCGCGCCCACGCGCTCCTCGATCTTCAGCGGTCCCGAGAACGCCGTCTCCATCGCGACCTGCTGATCCAGCAGCATGCCGATCAGCAGCGCGAGCGGGTCGCGGGTCAGCAGATCGTCGGCGGCGGCATCGGCGGTGATGTGCAGGCTCATGCCCCCAGTGTCCCATTCGGCGAGTGCGAGGATGGAGGAGATGGCCACCGAACCTCCCCCCACCCCGTCCGGCCCCGCCGTGCAATCCGAGCTCGAGAGCATCGCGAAGCGTGCCCGCGAGACCCGTGTCGTCGTCGTCGGCGGCGGTATGGCGGGCCTCGTCGCGGCGTACGAGTGCGCGAAGGTCGGGCTGAGGGTGACCGTGCTCGAGGCATCCGACCGTCTCGGCGGGGTCGTGCGAGCGACGGATGTCGCGGGCCTCCGGCTCGACGCGGGAGCCGAGAGCTTCGCCACCCGCGGTGGACACGTGCGCGCCCTCATCGACGAACTCGGGCTCGGCGATCAGGTGGTCGCGCCCGCCACCGGCGGCGCGTGGGTGGCGGGACTCGGCGGGACGAAGGATGCGGCTCCCCTGCCCGGCGGCGGGGTGCTCGGCATCCCCGCCAATCCGTGGGCGCCGGAGGTCCGCCGCATCATCGGCACGAACGGCTCCTGGCGCGCGTACGTCGACCGCCTGCGTCCGCCGCTGACCATCGGTCACGAGCACAGTCTCGGCAAGCTCGTGCGCTCGCGCATGGGCGAGCTCGTCCTCCAGCGCCTCGTGGCCCCCGTGACGACGGGGGTGTACTCCGCGAGCCCGGACGAGATCGACGTCGACATCGCCGCCCCCGGGCTGAACGCCGCCCTCACTCGCGCGGGCTCCCTCTCCGGGGCCGTGGACCTCCTGCAGTCCGAACGCGCCGGTGCCGCCCCCGGCTCCGCCGTGGGTGGGCTCGACGGTGGGATGACGCGGCTCGTCGACGCTCTGGTCGCGCGTCTGCGCGACTTCGAGGTCGACCTGCGGACGCAGTCGCCGGCGGCGCGGATCGAGGTCGCCGACGACGGCTGGGTCGTGGTGACGGAACCGGCCGCCCTCGACGAGCCCGCTCTGCCGCTGCCGACGTCCGCCCTGCCGGTCGCGGAGTCGATGATCCCGCTCGCCGAGGGCGTCTCGGCATCCCTTCCTGCCGCGGCCGTCATCGTGGCGACCGACGAGGGCACGGCCCGTGCGCTCCTCGGACCCGTGGCTCCCGGGCTGACGGCGGAGGTCGGGCCGTCGCCCGTCGTCGAGATCGTCACGCTGGTCATCGCGGACGATCGCCTGGATGCCGCCCCCCGCGGCACCGGCGTGCTCACCGTCCCGGGTTCCCACACGGCGAAGGCGCTCACCCACTCGACGGCCAAGTGGGAGTGGGTCGCGCGGGCCGCCGGTCCCGGCGTCCACGCCATCCGGGTCTCGTTCGGAGCCCAGGGGGAGGAGCCGGCGACCGCCGGGCTCGACGACGCCGCAGCCGCCGAGCTCGCTCTCGGCGAGGCATCCGCGCTCCTCGGGATCCCGCTCGATTCTGCGTCCGTGCGCGGCGCGAGCAGGGCGCGGTTCGCGCAGTCGCAGCCGGCCGCGATCATCGGCCGGCCCGAGGTCGTCGCGGGGGCGCGCACCGCGATCGCCGCGATCCCCGGACTCGGCGCCGCCGGCGCGTGGCTCTCCGGCACGGGGCTCGCACAGGTCGTTCCGGATGCCCGCGCCGAGGCCGACCGCATCCGCGCCGCGCTTCTCTGGGAGTCACCGGCGGGCTCTTGAGAAGGGATGCCGGAATCGGAATATAGGGATACGCTGGACACCACGGCCCACGAAGACCAGGCGTGAGGAGGCCTCATGAGAGGCAAGGCAGGACTCGTCATCGGACTCGCCATCGGCTACGTGCTCGGCACGCGCGCCGGCCGCGAGAGGTACGAGCAGATCAAGGCGCAGGCGCTCAAGCTCTGGGAGCTCGAGCCCGTGCAGAACCAGGTCGACAAGGCCAAGGACTTCGGCAAGTCCGCAGCGATGGCCCTGCCCGTCGCCCTGTGGGACGGCGCCGTCAAGGTCACGAAGGCCGCGCAGAACAGGGGCACGGCCGGCGAGCGGCTCGACGCGGCCATGGCCGCGGGCAAAGGCACTGCCGACGACATCGCGAAGGCCGCCGAGACCTCGGCCGACGCCGTGAGCGCGGCGGCGGCCGACGCGGCGTCGAAGGCGAAGAAGTCGGCGGAGAGCGCTGCGAAGAAATCGTCCGACGGTGAGTGACACATGACGAGTCCGCGCGCGTCCCGTGATCGGGCGGATGACGGTCTCCTGACCCTGATCGGCGAGCTGCCGGAGCTCCTCCGCAACCTCGTCATCGCCGAGGTCAACGCCGCAAAGGTCTGGCTGCAGAAGACCGCCAAGGACGCGGGCGTCGGTGCGGGGTGGATGGCACTCGCGCTGTTCTTCCTGTTCTGGTCGATCCCCGTCTTCGACGCATTCCTCATCGCGGGGCTCTCGTCGTGGTGGCCCGTGTGGCTGTCCGCCCTCGTGGTGCTCGGGGTCACGCTGGTGCTCGTCGCGCTGTTCGCGCTGCTCGGCATCCTGCGCTTCCGCAAGCTGTCGCGGCGCGAGAATCCGGCGGAGTCGATCGCCACCGACGTCAAGATCGTGAAGGATGTGGCCGATGAGTTCTGACAAGCCTCTCCCGGCCACCGCGGTGCCCGCCGGGCTCACCGATCCGGTGGCGCAGGCGCGCGCGGAGCTCAAGGCCGCCCTCGCCGCCATCGAGGTGAAGGCCAATGTGCCGAGGCGGGTCGCCGAGGCGACCGAGCGGCGGGTCGTCGTCCTTCGGCGCATGGCCAGGCGCAACCCGGTCGGCGTGGCCGCCGCGGTCGTCGCGACCGCTGCCGTCGTCGGCGGCGCGGTGTGGGGCTTCGTCCGCCTGTACACGCGCTAAGGGGACGATCCGATAACGCCTCGGCCGGGGGGATGGTCCAGGCGGCGACCTCCCGGGGTATGCTCAAAAGCAAGGCAGTGGCAATGGTGCGGACGCTGCCGACGGCACGAACCCCGTTTCCTGCGCGATTGCGCGATCGGGAGAAGAGCCCGTCGGCTGCTCGAACGTGGGGCGGCTGACGTGTCACCACGAGAATCGACCCCCATGAACACAGCCCCCCATCCCTATACAGGCCCCGTCGACACGACGACACCGAAGCCGCTCGCCGGCTGGCGCGTGCTCGTGCCCCGCGGCGGCCCGTGGGGCGACGGGGTCGCGGCGTTCCTCCGTGCGCAGGGAGCCGTGCCGGTCGTCGCGCCGCTCATCGATTTCGCCCCGGCCCACGACGTCGCGCCGCTCGAGCAGGCGCTCGCCGACCTCGCCGACGGCAAGTTCGACTGGCTGACGCTCACGAGCGCCACCACGGTCGACGTGCTCTATGCCTACCGCGCGAAGATCCCTGCGACGACCAAGGTCGCGGCCGTGGGCGAGACGACCTCGGCGGCGCTGCAGGCCGCCGGCTACCGCGTCGACCTCGTGCCCGAGCGCGACAACTCCGCCGCCGGCATGGCCGATCAGCTGCTCGCCCTCGAGCCGGAGGCGCGTGACATCCTTACCCTCCGCAGTGAGATCGCGAAGCCTGTGCTCACCAAGCGCCTCCTCGACGCGGGGCATCGGGTCCGCAGCGTGGTCGCCTACCGTACGGTCGGCGTTCCGGTCACCGAGCGGATCATGCGGGACGTCGCATCCGGCCGCATCAACGCGATCCTCGTCACGAGCGGGTCCGTCGCACAGCAGGTGCACGATCAGTTCCCCGACCTGCCCGAAACGACCGTCGTCGCCGCGATCGGACCGCGTACGGCGAAGGATGCGCGCCGCATGGGCCTCGACGTGGACATCGTCGCCGAGACGCAGACCGTCGCCGCGCTCGTCGATGCCGTCTCGAAGCTCCCCCTGCCGCACGCCGTGGACGAGTTCCAGCCGTGAGCTTCCCCACCCACCGTCCGCGTCGGCTGCGGCAGTCTCCTGCTGTCCGCCGGCTCGCGCGCGAGACGCACCTCGCACCCTCGCAGCTCGTGCTGCCGATGTTCGTCCGCGAGGGACTCTCGCAGCCGCAGCCGATCGGCTCGATGCCCGGCGTCGTGCAGCACTCGCTGGATTCCCTGCGTCGCGCGGTGACGGATGCCGCGGCCTCCGGCATCGGCGGGGTCATGCTGTTCGGCGTGCCCGAGGTGCGCGACGCACAGGGCTCCGGCGCCGACGACCCGGACGGCATCCTCAACGTCGCGACCACCGCGGTCGTCGAGGAGGTCGGCGACGCTCTCGTCGTGCAGACCGACCTGTGCCTGGACGAGTTCACCGACCACGGACACTGCGGCGTCCTCGCCGCCGACGGGTCCGTCGACAACGACGCGACCCTCGAGCGCTACGGCGCGATGGGGCTTGCGCAGGCGCGGGCCGGCTCTCAGCTGCTCGGCCTGTCCGGCATGATGGACGGCCAGGTCGCGCACGTGCGCGCCGTGCTGGATGCCGAGGGCTTCCGCAACACGATGCTCCTCGCCTATTCGGCGAAGTACGCGGGGGCGTTCTACGGCCCGTTCCGCGAGGCCGTCGACTCGCAGCTGAAGGGCGACCGCCGCACGTACCAGCTCGACCCCGCCAACGGCCGCGAGGGCGTGCGCGAGGCGCTGATCGACGCCGACGAGGGCGCCGACATCGTCATGGTCAAACCTGCGCTGCCGTACCTCGACGTGCTGGCCGAGGTGCGCGCATCCGTCGACATCCCGGTGTGGGCGTACCAGGTGTCGGGGGAGTACGCGATGGTCGAGGCCGCCGCGGCTCACGGCTGGATCTCCCGCGAGCCCGCGATCCTCGAGAGCCTCCTGTCGATCCGGAGGGCCGGGGCCGACGCCATCCTGACCTACTGGGCGGTCGAGGCCGCCGGTCTGCTTGCCTGAGAGTGGTTCATGACCGATCGCAACGATGAGCTGTTCGACGAGGCGCGCCGCGTCATCCCGGGCGGCGTCAACTCGCCCGTCCGCGCCTACGGATCCGTCGGGGGCAGCCCGCGCTTCCTGGCCTCGGCCCGCGGACCGTACGTGACGGATGCGGCGGGCCGCGAGTACGTCGACCTCGTCGCCTCGTGGGGTCCCGCCCTGCTCGGGCACGCGCACCCCGAGGTCGTGGCGGCGGTGCAGGATGCCGCATCCCGCGGCCTGTCGTTCGGTGCGCCCACCGAGGGCGAGGTGGAACTCGCCGAGCTCATCGCCGGCCGCGTCTCCGTCGGCGATGCCCGTCCGGTCGACCGTGTGCGGCTCGTGTCGACGGGCACCGAGGCCACGATGACCGCGATCCGCCTGGCGCGCGGCTACACCGGCCGCGACCTTCTCATCAAGTTCGCGGGCCACTACCACGGCCACTCCGACGGCCTGCTCGCGGCCGCGGGCTCCGGCGTCGCGACCCTCGCGCTCCCCGGCTCGGCCGGCGTGCCCGCGCCCATCGCGGCGCAGACGCTCGTCCTGCCGTACAACGACCTGTCAGCGGTCGAGGAGGCCTTCGCGGTCCACGGCGACCGCATCGCCGCGATCATCGTCGAGGCGGCGGCCGCGAACATGGGCGTGGTTCCCCCGCTCGCCGGCTTCAACGCCGGTCTCGCGAACCTCGCGCACACGCACGGAGCGCTGCTCATCCTCGACGAGGTGCTCACCGGCTTCCGCGTGCACTCCGCGGGCTTCTGGGGGTTGCAGCGGGAGCTCGGCGAGACGTACACGCCCGACCTCTTCACGTTCGGCAAGGTCGTCGGCGGCGGGATGCCGCTCGCCGCGCTCGGCGGTCGTGCCGACGTCATGGACGCCCTCGCCCCGCTCGGCCCGGTCTACCAGGCCGGAACGCTGAGCGGCAACCCGCTGTCCGTCGCCGCCGGCCTCGCGACGCTGAGGCTCGCGACTCCCGAGGTGTACAAGCGGGTGGATGCCGCGGCATCCGCCCTGGCCGATGCCCTCGCCGGCGCGCTCGAGATCGCCGGAGTGGCGCACACGGTGCCGCGTGCCGGCTCGCTGTTCGGCGTCGCGTTCCGCGACGAGGTGCCCACGACGTACGCCGAGGCGCAGGATCAGCAATCCTGGCGCTACGCGCCGTTCTTCCACGCGATGCTCGACGCCGGGGTCTCGCTGCCGCCGAGCGTGTTCGAGGCGTGGTTCCTCACGGCCGCGCACGACGACGATGCCCTCGCCCGAGTCGTCGGCGCGCTGCCCACCGCGGCTCGCGCCGCGGCCGAGGCGCAGGCAGCGCGGTGACGCGGGTCGTCGTGCTCGCCGGCGGCGTCGGCGGGTCGAAGTTCACGCTCGGTGTCCGCGAGGCGCTCGGCCTCGACGCGGACACGACCGTGGTCGTCAACACCGGAGACGACCTGTGGCTCTCGGGCGTGCGTCTGCAGCCCGACGTCGACTCGATCGTGTACGCGCTCGCCGGTGTCAACGACACCCAGCGCGGCTGGGGCCGAGCCGGGGACACGGAGCGCGTCAACGAGGAGCTGCAGGCGTGGGGTGCGGGATGGCCGTGGTTCACGCTCGGTGATCTCGACCTCGGCACGCATCTGGCCCGCACGGGCTGGTTGCGCGAGGGGCTGACGCCCTCGCAGGTGCTCGCGCGGATGCAGCGGCGCTGGCCGCTCGGCGTGCGCCTGCTGCCGATGACCGACGCCGAGGTCGACACGCACGTCGTGCTGCGTGACGGGTCGCGGCTGCACTTCCAGGAGTGGTGGACGCGGCACCGCGCCGCCCTTGAACCGGTCGCATTCGAGAACCCCGGCATCAGCGAGGCCGTGGCCGCGCCGGGAGTCATCGAGGCGATCGCGGAAGCCGACGTCGTCCTGCTCGCGCCCTCGAACCCGGTCGTCTCGATCGGCCCGATCCTCACCGTGCCCGGCGTGCGCGAAGCCCTGCAGGCCACGAAGGCCAAGGTCGTCGGCGTCTCGGGCATCATCGGCGGACGCGTCGTCCGCGGCATGGCCGACGTCTGCCTGACCGCGATCGGCGTGGAGACCCGTGCCGACGCCGTGGCCGCCCACTACGGCGCCCGCTCCGCGGGCGGCATCCTCGATGCGTGGCTGATCGCGGAGGAGGACGCATCCCTCGCCCCCGCCGTGGACGCGCTCGGAATCCGTGCGGTGGTCGCCCCGCTCTGGATGACGGATGCCGCGGCCTCAGCCGCGATCGTGCGCGCCGCGCTCGACGCCTGAGCCCTCCTGGCGGAGCGTCAGTGAGGAGCTTCAGGCAGACGTAAGATCGCTCTCATGCCTGAATCAGCGACGACGTCGTCGCGCCTGCCCACCTCGGCCGTGGCGCGCTATGCGATCGGCTCCCTCGGCACAGGCGGCTTCGCCACGCTGCCTGGGCTCGTCCTCGTCTTCTATCTGACCGACACGCTCGGCGTCGCCGCGTGGGCGGCGGGCATCGCCGTCTCGGCGGCCAAGATCTGGGACGTGCTGATCGATCCGGTCATCGGCGGCTTCTCCGACACCGACCTGCATCGCACCGGATCGCGCCGCCGCGTCATGGTCGTCGGTGCGATCGCCCTACCGGTCTTCTTCCTGCTGACCTTCGCCGTGCCGGCGGGGGTATCGCCCGTCGTCGCGGGGCTGTGGGTGGCGATCGCCTTCATCCTCGCCTCCACCTCGTTCAGCCTGTTCCAGGTGCCGTACATCGCGCTGCCCGCGGAGCTGTCGAGCCGCTACGACCAGCGCACCCGCCTTCTCACGACGCGTGTGGCCGTGCTGAGCGTCGCGATCCTGCTGTTCGGCGCCGGCGGGCCGATCCTCCGCGGCATCGGCAACGCGTACACGGGGTACCTCGTCATGGCGCTCGTCGCCGGACTCGTGATCGCCGCCGGCATGCTCATCGCAACGACGGTGGCTCCGAAGGGGGTGCCGCAGCCGGATGCGCCCGCGGTCCCCGTCTCCGACGGATACCGCGAAGGCCTCGCCGCACTGCGCCGCAGCGCGCCGTTCCGGGCGCTGCTCGGCACCTTCGTGCTGCAGGCGCTCGCGACGGGCATGATGCTCGCCGCCGCGAACTACGTCGCCGTCTGGGTCATGCACTCGAGTGACGCTCTGACGTTCCTCTTCGTCGCGCTCATCGGCCCCGCCATCCTGTTCTCCCCGATCTGGAACTGGATCTCGCGGCGGGCCGGCAAGGAGCGCTCGTATGTCGCGGCATCCATCGCCTTCACCATCGCCGCCGCGTCGCTGACCGCGGCGATCTGGTCGCCCGGCGCGTGGATGTACGTCTCCGTCGCGGTCGCCGGCGCGGCGTACGCGGGGATGCAGGCGCTGCCGATGGCGATGCTCCCCGACGTCATCTCGCACGACGCCCGCGTGCACGGCACGGCCAAGGCCGGCGTGTTCGGCGGCATGTGGACGGCCGGTGAGACGACCGGCATGGCACTGGGCGCCGCGGCACTGACCGTCGTCCTCACGGTGACGGGCTACATCCAGACGACCGCCGGCCACAGCGTGCAGCAGCCGACGGGCGCCGTCGACGGCATCGCCGCCGCCTTCGGCCTCATCCCCGCAGCGCTCACGCTCCTGAGCCTGCTGTTCCTCTCCCGCTATCGCCTGCGCCGCAGCGACATCGACGGCACTGACGTCGCCCAGCCCGAGGAGGCCGTCGCATGACGCACACCGCCGAGATCGCCGATGTCATCGCCCGGCTCGAGGCCCTGCGGGCTCTCGACGCGCCCACGCACGGCGGTCGCCTGCTGTCCTACGTCTACGACTCCGGCCGTCCGGAGCTCGACGAGGTCGCCGCCGCCGCGGTCCGCGCGATGCAGCCCGTGAACGGGCTCGACCCGACGACGTTCCGCTCGGTCGCCGTCATCGAGCGCGAGCTCGTCGACTTCGCGCGCGCCGTCTTCCACGCGGACCACGAGGTGGTCGGAACGGCGACCTCCGGCGGCACGGAGAGCTGCCTCCTGGCCGTCAAGACGGCCCGCGACGCGTGGCGCGCGCGGGGCGGACGAGGGATGCCGCGGCTCGTCGCCCCCACCACCGTGCACGCCGCATTCCGCAAGGCGGCGGCGCTGTTCGACCTGGAGCTCGACCTCGTGCCCGTCGATCCCGCGACCGGGCGCCCCGAGGTCGCCGATGTGGTGACCCGACTCGGCTCCGACGTCGCCCTCGTCGTCATGAGCGCGCCGTCGTACCCCTACGCGACGCTCGACCCGATCCCCGAGGTCGCCGCCGCCGCGCTCGAGGCGGGCGTGGACCTGCATGTGGACGCATGCATCGGCGGATTCGCCCTCGCGTTCTGGCCCGAGCACGCCGCGGGTGCGCCCGCGACCGCGTGGGACTTCGCGGTGCCCGGCGTCACGAGCCTGTCGGCCGACCTGCACAAGTACGGGTATGCGCCGAAGGGCGTCTCGGTGCTGCTGCAGCGCGGCCGCGACCGGCAGCGGCACCAGTGGTTCGCCACGAGCGCCTGGCCCGGCTACCCGGTCGTCAACCCGACCCTCCTCGGCTCCCGGTCGGCGGGTCCCCTGGCCGCGGCGTGGGCCATCGCGTCGGTGCTCGGCGTCGACGGCTTCCGCGAGCTCACAGCCTCGATGGCCGCCTCGACACAGGCGATCGTGGATGCCGTGCACGCCATCGACGGTCTCACCGTCGTCGGACGGCCGACCGGGCCGATGGTGGCGCTCGCGGTCGATGCCTCCGTCCCCGCGGAGCGCCGTGTCGACCCGCATCTGTGGGCCGACGAGATGCGGGTGCACGGATTCGTGGTGCAGCTGCAGCCGGCATCCCTCCAGCCCGACGGGACGATGCTGCCGTCGACGGCCCACCTCACGATCACGCCCGTCACGGAGCGCGTCGTCGACGACCTCGTCGTCGCGGCCGCCGCGGCCGCAGACGCCGTGCGCGGGATGCCGCACCTCGACGGCACCGCCCTGGCGGCCGGCCTCCTGGGCGAGTGGGCCCACGCGCCCGGAGGCTCCGGGCAGCGCGCCAGCGCTGTCGGGAGTGGGCGTGGGGACGGTCTCGTCGGGACGATGGATTCGAACACGGCGGTCGCGATCCTGGGTGCTGCGGGCCTCCTCGACCCGTCGGGCCTCGGTCCGCTCGCGCCGGTGCTCTCACTCGTCGAGGCGCTGCCGCCCGCGCTGGTCGAGCGGCTGCTGATCGAGCTGCTCGCCGCAGGCCTCGAACGCTAGAACGCACCGGTCGCCGGGCTGCAGGAGCTCGACGACCGGTGGGTTCCCCCCGTCAGTTCGCGACGATGCCCTCGCCGCCGGCAGCTCCCGGAACCAGTACCGATCCGATGGCTGTCAGTGATCCGTCTGATCCGACGCGGAACTCGTCGACCATGCCGGCGAGGCCCGTCTGCACGTACAGGTACCGGCCGTCCGAGCTCACGGCGGCGTCGACGGTGCCGGCATCCGTGTGGGACAGCCCGACGCTCGTGAGCGATCCGCCGGTGCCGATCCGATAGCCGCTGAGCGTGCCGGAGCCGGCGTTCGACGCGTAGACGAAGGAGCCGTCCACGACGATCCAGCAGGTCGCCGCCTGTCCGGTCGCGGCGACCGCGAGCTGCGTCAGCCGGCCGTCCGCGCCGACGTGGAAGGTCGCGACGGAGTTCGTGGCCGCCTCACTGGCGACGACGTCACCGGCCGCGTCGAACTGGAACCCGAAGGGAACGGCGCCCGGGACCGCCGTCACGACCGGAGCGGCGGAGAGCCCCCGGTGGTCGGTCAGGAACACGTCGAACGAGCTGGTGTTGCCCTTCGTCGAGACGATGAGCTTCGAGCCGTCCGGGGTGAAGGCGATCTGCGCCGGGGTGTGGGTGAACTCGGGCGTCGCGTTCGGGTCGAGCCCGAGGTCGCGGTGCCAGGACGGGACGGCGAGCAGGTGGCCGCCGATGTTGAGGTATCCCTGCACCGAGCCGCCGGCGCGGGCGTTCAGCACGAACACGCGGTTGTCGTGGGCGGTGATGCTCACGGGCGTCTGCCCGTAGGAGCCCACGATCTCCCGGCCGGTCAGCCTGCTGCCCCGGATGGAGAACGAGGTGATCGTGTTGCTGCCGCCGTTCACGGCGAAGAGCGATCCGCCCCCGCGGGCGAGGCTGCTCTGCGACGCGAGGTGGTCGACGACCGAGCCGGCCAGCTGCACGCCGTTGCCGCCCGTCGCGTAGGTGCCGGCCTGCTGCAGCGTCCCGTCCGCGAGCCGGTCGTAGGCGACGACGGCGTTGCCCGACAGGCCGTCGGTCTGCACGAACACCGCGCCGACCGGGTCCTGCCCGGTGGACGCGTTCGCCGCGCCCGAGCCGAGCAGCGCGGTGGCGACCGCGGCGGCAGCCGCGACACCGGCCGCCGAGAGCTTGAGTGAGAGTCTCATGAGGGGTCCTTTCGAGGTGGATGCGATCACCGTCCCACCGGGAGAGCGGGCGGGGAACCGGCATCCGCTTACCGAACCGTGACGGTCCGTGTCACCGTTTCGTAAGGCGTGACGAACCGAGGACAGACGCGGGATTCCGCGGACGCCGACGGCACGGCGGACCTATCCTGAGCGCATGGGGACCGAGGCGGCGACGAGCGAGCTCACCGATCGGCGCATCCTGCTCGTGGAGGACGACGAGACGGTGCGCGAGGTCGTCCGCACGTATCTCGAGGACGCCGGCTACATCGTCGACGAGGTCCCGGACGGGTTCAGCGCGATGGACCTCGTCGCGCGGCGGCTTCCCGACCTCATCGTGATGGATCGGATGCTGCCCGGCATCGACGGCGTGGAGGTCTGCCGGCGCATCCGTGCCGAGCACGACATCCCGGTCATCATGCTGACGGCCCTCGGCGCCACCGACGACCGCATCGACGGCCTCGAGGCGGGTGCCGACGACTACCTCACGAAGCCCTTCTCGCCGCGCGAGCTGGTGTTGCGCGTGACCTCGGTGCTGCGCCGCAGCCTCGCGGAGTACGCGCCGGAGGCGCCGTTCGACCTCGGTGCGTTCACCCTGCATCCTTCCGCCCGCTTCGTGCAGAAGGACGGCGTGCCGCTCGCGCTGTCGGCCCGGGAGTTCGACCTCTTCGCGTTCCTGCTGAAGCATCCCGACCGCGCCTTCACCCGCGAGGAGCTGCTCGGCGCCGTCTGGGGATGGAGCTACGGCGACCTGTCGACCGTCACCGTGACCATGCGGCGGCTGCGGGAGAAGGTCGAGGACGATCCGACGCATCCGCTCATCCTCCAGACCGTGTGGGGCGTCGGCTACCGTCTCGTGCCCGCGGCGGCCTCATCGCCGGGGGCGGCATGATCCGGCCCGGCGACCTCGGCGCGATCGTCGGCATCGCCCTGGTCTGCGGGCTCGTGGTCGGCGCGATCGGGCTCATCGCACTGCGGCTCGCGCGCCGTGCGCCGATGGCCGTGCAGGTGTCGATCGTCGTCCTCACGGGCACCCTCTCGGTCGCCGTCGGCATGGTCGCCGTCGCGCAGGCGATGTTCCTCTCCCCGCACGACCTCGTCGTGAGCCTGTGGGTCGCCGGCGTCGCCGCCCTGGTCTCGCTCGGCGTCGCCGCCGTGCTCGCGGTCACCTTCGTCCGGCAGGCGCGCCGGGTGCGCAGGCTCGCGGCCACGCTCGGCCACGTGCCCGTGGACGGCACGGTCGTGGCGATGGATGCCTCGGGCTCCGAGCTCGCCGCGGTCGCCGACGAACTGGCCCGCACGAGCCGCCGGCTGGAGGAGGCGCGCGCCGAGGTCGAGGCGATGGACCAGTCGCGCCGCGAGTTCATCGCGTGGATCTCACACGACCTGCGCACGCCGCTCGCGGGCCTGCGCGCCATGGCGGAGGCGCTCGAGGACGGGCTCGCCGATGATCCGCAGCGGTTCCACCGCCAGATGCGGGTGCAGGTCGACCACCTCTCGGACCTCGTCGACGACCTCTTCGAGCTGTCGAAGATCGAATCCGGCCGGCTCGTGCTCGCGATGGACACCGTCTCGCTGCACGACCTCGTGAGCGATGCGGTCGCGGAGCTGCGCGTGCTGGCCGAGGCCCGGCAGATCACGATCCGCGAGTCGCCGGATCAGGATGCATTGGTCCGCGGCGATGCGCGGGAGCTCGGCCGTGCCGTCTCGAATCTGCTGCTGAATGCGATCCAGTACTCGCCGCCGCAGACCTCGATCGCCGTGGAGACGGAGATCGACGCGGACGGCCGTGCGCTGCTGAGCGTCGTCGACCAGGGTGGGGGCATCCCGCCGAGCGATCTCGAGAACGTGTTCCGCGCCGGGTGGCGGGGCGCGCAGTCCCGGACTCCCGCTCCGCTCTGGGGACGCTCGAGCGGCGCCGGGCTCGGTCTCGCGATCGCCCGCGGGATCGCGGTCGCACACGACGGCGACCTGCGCGCGCGGAACGTCGACGGCGGGTGCCGGTTCGAGATGGTGCTGCCCCGCGCTGCGGCCTGAGAAGTCGTCTCCCCGCGCCGCCCCGCCGGTCGTACGATTCGGCCATGGATCAGCAGCGCTGGCAGAAAGCCATGGAATGGCCGCTCGTGGTGGCGGCCCTCGTCTTCCTCATCGCGTACGCGTGGGAGGTGATCGCCGATCTCCAGGGGACCGCCCTGATCCTGGCGGAGGTCGTCCAGGCGCTGACCTGGGCCCTGTTCCTCGTCGACTACAGCATGAACCTGTACCTCGCGCAGCCGCGCGGCGCGTGGTTCCGAAGTCATCTGTTCGACCTCGCCGTTGTGGTGCTGCCGATGCTGCGGCCGCTGCGTGCGCTCCGGTTCGTCACGCTGCTGCGCGTGCTCGATCGCACCGCCGGTACCGCGTTCCGCGGCCGTATCACCACCTATGTGGCCGGCGCCGTCTCGCTGCTGATCTTCGTGGCCGCGCTGGCGGTGCTGGATGCCGAGCGCCCGGCGCCAGGCGCCACCATCAAGACGCTGGGCGACGCCGTCTGGTGGGCCGTCGTCACCGTGACGACGGTCGGCTACGGCGACGAACTGCCGATCACGCCGCAGGGCCGGCTCATCGCGACGGCGCTGATGTTCTGCGGCATCGCCCTCCTCGGTATCGTCACCGCCACCTTCGCCGCGTGGATCATCGAGAAGATCGCCGTGCAGGATGCCGCGCAGCAGGCGGCGACCGTCGCGCACATCAAGGACCTGGAGGCCAAGATCGACGCGCTGCACGAGATGATCTCGACCCTCCGGCGGTGACCCGCGTCAGGCGGGTCGGCGGCGCATCCTGATCTCCCGCACGTCCATCTCGACCTTCGCCGACCCGTCGGGTGCGAATCCGTGGGTGCGGTAGAAGGCCTGGGCGCGCGGGTTCGGGTCGGCGACCCACAGGATGACGTCGTCCTCCGCGTCGAGGACGGCCTGTAGCAGGGCTCGGCCCGCCCCGGTGCCGTGGTGGGCGGCGAGCACATAGAGCAGGTACAGCTGCCACGCGGCATCCGCCGTCTCGGACGGACCGGACATCGCCACGCCGATGATCCGGCCGCCGGACTCGGCGACCGCGATGCGGTTGCGGTGCGGGTAGTCGGCGATCGCCCGCGTCCACATGCGCTCGCGGCGTTCCGCGAACCCGGGATCGTCGAGGAGTGAGTCGGGAAAGAGCCCGCGGTAGGTCTCGCGCCAGGACTGCACGTGCACCTGCGCCATCGCCGGCGCGTCCTCGGCGCGTGGTGCGCGCACCGTGAACGGCGGGTTGTCGAGGCCGAGTGCCGCCGCGGTGCGCGGTCCGATGCCCTGTGCGACGGCCTGATCGAGCTGCGCGACCGTGTCGACGTCACGGCGGAGGGTCGACGCATCCGGGATCGCCAGCGGGACGCAGCCGAGTGCGACGTGACGCGCGAACGAGCCCGCGCCGAACGCGGAGGCCCACGGCACACGGGCACCGGCGGTCACGAGCGTGGTGCCGCTGCCTTCGGCGTCCGCGACGACGGCCCGATCGACGGATGCCGCCTCCCGCAGCGCCGCGGCGAGATCCGCCGTCCGCAGCGCGGGCAGATCGCCGAGCAGGGCTGCGCGGTGTCCGTCTCCGTCGGCGCCCGCGGCGACTGCCGCATCGATCCCGCCGCCGGGGTCGTCGACGACCTGGGCGCCGAGCGCCGCGGCCTCGGCCGCGATCACCTCGTCCGAGGTCACGACGACGACCTGCGCCGCCTCTGCGGCGGCGGCGATCGTGTCCAGCGCGATCGCCCGCGCGAGCGCGGTGCGGCCGACGCCCGGCACCGAGAGCCGGGACTTGCCGTGGTCCGTGTGCTTGACCGGGATGACGACGGTCCACGCCGTCCGAGATTCAGTCTGCGTGTCGATTCCGGCACCTCGCCTTCGCCCCGGGCTGCGGCGCCGCGCGCCGACGCCCGCCGTCGAGACCGAATCCTGAACGCGGAGCCGACCTCACTCCCCGTACCTGTCGCGCAGGCGCGGCAGGATCTCCGCCCCGTACATCCGCAGGAACTCCGGCTGGTCGAAGCCGGGGTCGTGGAAGACGAGGTGCCGGAAGCCGAGATCGATGTACCGGCCGATCGCCTCGACATGCTCGTCGGGGTCGGTGGAGACGATGAACCTCGAGGCCACGCGCTCGATCGGCAGCTCCGCGGCGCGCCGCTGCATGTCGATCGGGTCGTGCACGTCGCGCTTCTCCTCGGCCGACAGTGCCAGCGGAGCCCAGAACCGCGTCTTCTCGAGGGCGACCTCGCGGTCGGGGTGGTACGAGACCTTGACCTCCATGAGCGTGTCGACGGCGTCGACCGCGCGTCCGGCCTTCTCGAGGCCGTCTTTGAGCGCCGGCAGCAGCGTGTCGGTGTAGAGGGACGGATCCTTGCCGCTCGTCGTGATGTAGCCGTCGGCGATGCGCCCCGCCAGACGCGTCGCGGCGGGGCCGGAGGCGCCGATGTAGATCGGCACCGGGATCTCGGGGCGGTCGTAGACCGTCGCATCCTTCACTGAGTAGTAGGTGCCCTCGAACGTGACGCGCTCGCCCTCCCACAGGGCGCGCATGAGCGCAGTGGACTCCTTCATGCGCTGGAAACGCTCCGGCGGCTCCGGCCAGTCGAGGCCGAGCGTGACCTCGTTGAGCGCCTCGCCGGTGCCGACGCCGAGGATGATCCGGCCGGGATACATCACGGCGAGGGTCGCGAAGGCCTGCGCGATGACGGCCGGGTGGTAGCGGAAGGTCGGGGTCAGCACCGACGTGCCGAGCAGCACGCGCGAGGTCCGCGCACCGACCGCGCCCAGCCAGGGAAGGGCAGCAGGCGCGTGACCGCCGTCGTGCATCCAGGGCTGGAAGTGGTCGGAGAGGAAGACCGAGTCGAATCCCATCTCCTCCGCGAGCACCGAGAACTCGATGAGCTCGTTCGGCCCGAATTGCTCGCTCGACGCCTTGTATCCGAACCGCAGCGGTTGCATCATGCGACCTCTCTCTGAAGGGGGCGTGGGGAGAATTCCGAGCCGTCGGCCCGCGCGAGGCGCTCGCGGAATGCCGTGACCGTCCCCGGCCACAGCAGGGTGAGCCGGCCCGAGCGCTCGTCGACATACCAGTTGCGGCATCCGCCGGTGATCCAGGGGGTGGATGCCGCGGCCCGGTCGATCTCGTCGGTGTAGGCCCGCTCGGCCGCGGGGTCGATGCGCAGCACGCCATCGAGGGTCGCCTCGTAGCGGAACGCGAGCGTGCGGGCGAGGTAGGCGGCCTGCTCCTCGATCATGAGCACCGACGAGTTGTGGCCGAGCGATGCGTTGGGTCCGTCGAGCACGAAGAGGTTCGGGAAGCCGCTCACCATCGTCGACGCGTAGGACGTCATGCCGTCCGACCAGTGCTGGGCCAGCGTGCGGCTCTGCCCGCGGACGAGCTCCGCGTAGGGCTGGCGGGTCGAGGCGAATCCGGTGGCGAAGACGATCGCGTCGACCTCGTGCCGGCGGCCCGAGGCCGCGACGAGCGTTCCGCCCTCGACGGATGCGAGCGCCGAGGCCTCGAGTGTCACCGCGTCCGATGCGACGGCGGGGTAGAAGTCGTCGCTCAGGAGCACGCGCTTGCACCCGAAGGCGTAGTCGGGGGTGAGGCTCGCGCGCAGGGCGGGGTCGTCCACCTGGTCACGCAGGTGGCTCAGGGCGACGTCGCGGGCGGCGGTGGATGCCGCGGCATCCCCCGATCGTGAGGCGAATCGTGCCTCGCCCTCGGTGAACAGGTCGTCGCGGAGGGCTGCGAGAAGCTCGGGGCGCTCGCGGAACCGGCGGCGCTCGGCGGTCGTGTAGGGCCGGGCGCCGCGCGGGACGATCCACGCCGCGCTGCGCTGGAACAGCGTGACCCGGGATGTGCGGGCGAGCTCGGGCACGAGCTGGACGGCGCTGGCGCCGGTGCCGACGACCGCGATCCGGGCGCCGTCGAGGTCGACATCGTGCCGCCAGCGGGAGGAGTGGAAGACGGGTCCGTCCCACCCCTCGAGCCCGGGGACGTCAGGGATGCGCGGCTCGGTGAGTCGTCCGCAGGCGAGGACGAGGGCGTCGGCGGTGACGTCGATCGGATGCGGTCCTCCGATGCGGATGCGCCACACCCCCCACTCGTCGTCCCAGGCGGCGTCGGTCAGGGGGCTGTCGAGCCGGGGATCGATGCCCTCGTCGTCGGCGACGCGCTCCAGGTACGCGTGGATCTCGGGGCCGGTCGCGTAGACGCCGGACCAGTCCGGGTTCGGGTGCGACGCGAAACCGTAGAGGTGGCTGGGGATGTCGCACGCGACCCCGGGGTACGTGTTGTCGCGCCACGTGCCGCCGAGGGATGCCGCGCGTTCGACGACGAGAACGTCGTCGATGCCGGAGCTCCTCAGCGCCATGGTCGCGGCGAGGCCGGCGAAGCCGGCGCCCACCACCACCACCTCGTGGTGTGCGAGGGTCATCGCGCGACCCATTGATAGTCCGTCGTGCGGAGGCGGAACGGCCGGAACATCCGCGCCGCGAGGGCGGCGGCATCCTTCACCGGCAGCTCCCGGCCGTGCTCGATGCCGGCCTCCGGCTTCACGCGGCCGTCGAGGAGCACGCCTCCGAGGTCGTCGCCCCCCGAGCGCAGCAGGACACCCGAGGCGTCGAGCCCGAGCCGGGTCCACGGGATCTGGATGTGGGGGATCGACCCGCTGAGCATGAGCCGCGAGACGGCGACCATCGCGCGGTGCTCGTCGATGGGCGCGCGGCCGGTGACGAGGGGGACGCCGCCTGCCGGTCCGGGGAGGGGGATCGGCACGAACTCCGCGAACCCGCGGGTCTCGGACTGGATGCGGAGCATCAGGCGCAGGTGCGCGATGCGCTCGGACGCGGTCTCGACGTGCCCGTAGAAGATGACGCTCGTGGAGCGGAAGCCCGCGCGATGCGCGGCGGTGATCCCCTCGACCCACCGGTCGATCTCGAGGTCGCCCGGCGCGACGAGCCGCCGGACCCGCTCGCTGAGCACCTTCACCCCTGTCCCGGGGACCGTGTCGACGCCGGCCTGGCGGAGGGCTGCGAGCGCGGCGTCGAGGCCGAGTCCGCCGCGGTCCGCGAGATCCCACACGTCCTGCGGGCGATAGGCGTGCAGGTGCAGCCCGGGAACGGCGGCTCGCGCGGCCCGCACGATCTCGACATAGGCGGACGGGTCTTCGGATGCGGGCAGCCTGCCCTGCACGCACAGCTCGGTGGCGCCGAGGTCTGCGGCATCCCTCGCGATCGCCCCGACGTCGTCGAGCGTGAAGGTCGCGGGGTCGCCGTCGGGGGCGGCTCGGTAGCCGCTGGAGGTGAGGTTGCGGTTGACGACGAGCGTGACCGCCTCGCCGACCGTGTACCGCCGGACGTCGTCGGCCGTCGCCGCGAGGGCGTCGAGGTCGTCGCCGGAGGACTCGAGCAGGCTGACCCACTCGGCGTCGTCGAGGGATGCCGGCTCGGCGGCGGCCCGCTCGACGAGCCGCTGCGATTCTCCCCCTGTCCCGCCCACGTGCTCGCGCCGGTGTGCCGAACCCTCGCTCGATGAACGTGGAACCGGTGCGGGTTCGGCGATCGGATGCGGGTTCGCGGAGTTGCCGGCGAGGCCGTCGTCCCCCGCCATGCCCGTCACCCGGGCCCGCAGCCCGGGGTCGATCCACGTGTCTGCGGCCAGCACGAACGGCGGCTGCGCCGTCAGACGCTCGCGCAGCTCGAAGCCGAGCTCCGCCGTCTTCGTCGCGAGGTCGTCGAGGTGCGGCCAGGGGCGCTCGGGGTTCACGTGGTCGGCGGTCAGGGGCGAGACGCCGCCCCAGTCGTCGGCGCCGGCGCGGACGAGGAGCTCGAGCTCGGTCGGGTCCGAGAGGTTCGGCGGCACCTGGATGCGCATGTCCGGCCCCATGACGAGCCGGGCGACCGCGACCGCGGCGACGTACTCGAGGGTCTCGGCATCCGCCGCCCCGCGCATCGCCGTGTGATCCTTGGCGCGGAAGTTCTGGACGATGACCTCCTGGACATGCCCGTACCGCTCGTGCGCGTCGCGGATCGCGACGAGCGACTCCGCGCGATCGCGCACCGTCTCGCCGATGCCGATGAGCACGCCGGTCGTGAACGGGATGCGGGCGCGACCGGCATCCTCGATCACGGCGAGGCGGACCGCGGGATCCTTGTCGGGCGATCCGTAGTGCACCTGCCCGGGCTCTTCGAACAGGCGCCGCGAGGTGGTCTCGAGCATCATGCCCATCGAGGGCGCCGTCGGGCGGAGGGCGACGAGCTCGTCGTATGACATCACGCCGGGGTTGAGGTGCGCGAGGAGCCCCGTCTCGGCCGTGATGAGCCGCGCCATGGCGCCGACGTAGTCGAGCGTCGAGGTGAAGCCGTGCTCGTCGAGCCACGCACGGGCCTCGGGCCAGCGCTCCTCCGGGCGGTCGCCCAGGGTGAGGAGGGCCTCCTTGCAGCCGAGGGCGGCACCCTGACGTGCGACGGAGAGCACCTGCTCCGCCGTCATGTAGACCGGCTTGTGGAGCTTCCGCAGCTGTGCGGGCGTGTCGACGAAGATGCAGTAGTGGCAGCGGTCACGGCACAGCGTGGTCAGCGGGATGAAGACCTTGCGCGAGTACGTGATCACACCGGGACGGCCGGATGCTGCGGCCCCCGCATCCCTCATCTTCGATGCGATGGCGAGCAGGCGCTCCCGCTGGTCGCCGTGCGCACCGAGCAGGACCTCGGCGTCGTCGATGTCGATCCGTTCGCCGCGGGCGGCGGCATCCAGAGCCGTTTCGATGTCGCTGTCGATGCGGTCCACGTCGGCGAACAGGGTCACCACCCCAGTCTTGCACCGCGTGGAGTGGACACGGGTCGGAGGCCGATCCACGATCGTTGCCGCTCTGTGAGCAAACCGGACGCCCGGCCGGGGGGTGCGCTGGCAGACTAGGGGCATGGTCACGCTGCTGCTCGATTCCGCGCAGCTGGAGGTCGTGCTGTCTCGCACCGAGCGGGCGGTCGCGTTCCGTCGCCGGAATATCTCGATCGAACGGTCGACGATCGCGAAGGTGCAGCTGACGGATGACGCGTGGACGTGGCTGCGGGGCGTCCCCGACCCGGGCACCTACCTGCCCGTGGCGCTGGCTGCAGGATCGTGGAAGTCAGCCGGAGGGCGCGACTTCGTGCTTCTGCGCGGGCGCAAGCCGAGTGTCGTCATCGACCTCGAGGGCCACCCCGAGTTCCAGCGGATCATGCTGACGACGCGCCACGGCATCTCGCTCGTACAGGCGCTGCGGCTCGACACCGGCGACCTCGGCGACGAGCCGGCCGACGTGGCTGAGCTCGTCGCGGAGTGAGCGCACTCAGCTGACGTCGCGGCGCCAGCTCGCCAGGTAGCCGAGCACCAGGAAGACGACGGCGTAGCCGAGGAGCACGAGCCCGCCGGCCCACCACTCGAGCGGGTGACCGGCCGCGAGCTGCGACGCGCCGGGGCTGGCGAGGGCCGAGTTGTAGATGCTCTGCCCGACCAGCGTGTCGCTCGCGGCTCCCGGGAAGAAGCGGGTGACATCCGACAGTCCTGTGACGAAGGATGCCGCGACCCGCGCGATCGGCTCGACGAACTGTGTGAAAGCGAGCACGATGACGATCGCGGCGACCTGGTTGCGCACGAGGGTGCCGACGCCGATGCCGATGAGCGCCCACACGACGAAGGCCAGCACGATGCGGCCGAGGAGGGCCCACGTGTCGGTCTCGCCGAGCTTCGTGTCGATGCCGAAGCCCGTGAGCACGCCCGCGGCCGGACCGACGGTGGAGATCACCGCGAACACCGCGTACAGGGCCCCGAGCAGGATGCCGACGAGCACCTTCGCGGTCAGCACCCGCCCCCGCCGGGGCGTCGCGAGAAACGTCGGGGTCAGCGTCTTGTGGCGGAACTCCGCCGTCACCATGAGGGTGCCGATGAGGAGCGGGAAGACGTATCCGATCGATGCGGCGAGGCTGTACAGCAGCGGGACGATCGTGTCGGCGGGAAGCCGCGGCGTGTTCGCTCCCGAGAGCTTGCCGGCGGCGGATGCGGCGAGCACGGCGCCGAGGCCCGCCGCGGTGCTTCCCACGTAGACGACGAGCACGAGTGCGAGCACCCACCACGCGGTCGTGGAGAACTGCTTCGTGACCTCGGACCGGCTGGCTGCGCCCAGGCTCATCGCTCGGCCCCTTCTTCCTCGTGGTGGCGTGCATCGCCAGGGTGTTCGGAGTCGTCCTGCGGCGGACTGTCGGAGTCGGCGGCCTCGGCCGGGATGTCAGTGTCGGCGGGCTCCAGGGAGGTGTCGGTGTCGGCCGGCTCGGGGGAGGTGTCCGGGTCGGCCGGCTCCAGGGAGGTGTCCGGCTCGGCGGGCTCCGCGGGGATGTCGGGGTCGGCGGGCTCGGCGGGCTCGGGGGAGGTGTCCGGATTGTCGGGGTCAGTGGGCTCGGGGGAGGTGTCGGGGTCGGCCTGGTTCGACAAGGTGCCACGGTCGAAGGCGGCGAAGAACGCGTCCGCGGCGAGATCGGACTCGGTCCGCTCGTCCTCGCCCGCGTGTGCGGAGTGGGTCACGTAGGCCGACTCGATGTCCTCCGACAGCTCGTCGTCATCCTCCAGCTCGTCGTCGTCGACGGGAGGAAGCGATGCGGGGACGATGTCGATGACACCGGTGCCCGCCACCGCGAAGGCGGGCCGGGACGCGGGTTCGGGCTCCGACTCCGGCTGGGGAGACGACGATGGTTCGTTCGGGCCTGGGTCGTCGGCGTCTCCGATCGCCGCGGCCGCTCCGACGAGACCAGCCGTTCCCGGAGCATCCACGGCAGGCGCTGGCTCGGAATCGGCAGCCTGGGCGGTGCCGTCCTCCGCCGAACCTGCTGACACCACCGCATCCGCGTGGACGGGGGATGCGTCGAATCCGGCCTCCTCGTCCAGGGTCGCGGCTGCGACCGCGACCGCGGGCGCGACCACACCTCCGTCCGCGACGGCCGGCTCGTCGGCTGTCTCCGTGTCGTCTGCCACGGCAGTCGCAGACTCAACGGACTCGGCCGGAGCGGGCTCGGCCGCGGCAGGTTCGGCGGGAGCGGGCTCGGCCGCATCCACCGTCGTCGCACGATCCTGGTAACCCGCATCCGCGCTCGGGTGCACGCGCACGCCGCTGACGAGCTCGAGGAAGACCTCCTCGAGAGCCGGCCCGCGACGTTGCAGAGCTGTGAGCGGGATGCCGGCCGCGGCCGCGACGAGCCCGACCTGCGCGGGATCGGCGGTGCGCACCGTCACGCCCGACCGCAGGACCTCCGACGCGATCCCGGCCTCGCGCAGGGCGGCGACGAGTCCCTCGCGGTCACCCGAATCGACGATCGTCATCTGCTCGGCGGGATCCACGAGGTCCGAGATCGCGCCGTTGAACACCCGCCGTCCCTCCGCGAGGATCAGCACGGCATCCGCCGTCTGCTGCACCTCGGCCAGCAGGTGCGAGGAGACGAGAACCGTGCGCCCCTCGCGCGCGAGCTGCTGCAGGAAGCCGCGCAGCCATTTGATGCCCTCCGGGTCGAGCCCGTTCGCGGGCTCGTCGAGGACGAGGACGCCCGGGTCGCCGAGCAGCGCGTAGGCGAGGCCGAGGCGCTGGCGCATCCCGAGCGAATAGCCGCCGACCTTGCGGCCGGCGGCGTCCGCGAGACCGACGAGCCCGAGCGTCTCGTCGATGCGCGACCGTGAGAGGGCCGCAGCCTCTGCGTAGATCTTGAGGTGATTCGCGCCGGTGCGTCCGGGATGGAAGCTGGATGCTTCGAGCACCGCCCCCACCGTCTGCAGCGGCTTCTTGAGCTTCGCGTAGGGTGCCCCGCCGATGGTGGCGGTGCCGGAGGTGGGGCGGACGAGTCCGAGGAGCATGCGCAGAGTCGTCGTCTTACCCGCGCCGTTAGGCCCGAGGAATCCGGTGACCGCACCGGGCTCGACTCTCGCCGTCAGGTCGGAGACCGCCTGCACAGAGCCGAACCGTTTGGTGAGATGCGAGAACTCCAGCACCTGTCCTTCGGGCATGCGGCACCTCTCCGTCGTCGCGGGCGTTCCCCCTATCCTGCCGGAAAAGCACCGCGTCGACAGGCTGATTCGCGCATGCCGAACGACCTCTCCCGCACACCTTCTCGACATCGTTCCGAGGAACCGGCCGTGCCCTCCGAGCCGGTCCGACCCGGGCTGCTCGCCCAGCCGGGGTGACGCCCGCGCACAGCACCCGGCGGTAGCGTTGCGTCGTGACCGACGACGAACCGACGGTCCTCGTCCGCGCCCGCGCAGGACTTGGCCGCATCACCCTCAACCGCCCCCGGGCGATCAACGCGCTGGACGTCGACATGCTGCGCGCGATCGGAACCGCGCTCGAGGAGTGGCGCAACGACCCGTCCGTGGATGTCGTCCTGCTCGACGGCGCCGGCGACCGCGGGTTCTGCGCGGGCGGAGACGTCCGCAGCCTCCGCGAGAAGATCCTCGGCGGGCACGCGGATGCGACGGGCGAGTTCTTCCGCGTCGAGTACGCCGTGAATGACCTCATCGCCGAGTATCCGAAGCCCGTCGTCGCCTTCGCCGACGGGGTCACCATGGGCGGCGGCATCGGCCTCGCGGGCCATGCATCCATCCGTGTCGTCACCGAGCGCTCGCGCCTCGCGATGCCGGAGACCCGCATCGGCCTCACGCCCGATGTCGGCGGCAGCTGGCTGCTCGCCCACGCGCCCGGCCGTCTCGGCGAGTACCTGGCCCTGACGGGAGCGGTGATGGATGCCGCGGACGCGATCTACGCGGGCCTCGCCGACACGCTCGTCCCCTCCGAGAACCTGCCGGCGTTCCTGGACGCCCTCGAGACGCGCGCCGACCCGGGCACGTCCGAGCTCGTGCTCCTGTTCGACGAGACGCCGGAGCGCTCGAAGCTCGAGGTCGCCCGCGCATGGATCGACGACGCCTTCTCCGCCGACACGGTCGCCGAGATCGTGGAGCGGCTGCGCGCGCGACCGGAGGCCGAGGCATCCGCCGCCGTCGACATGCTCGCCGAGCTGTCGCCCACGTCGCTCGCCGTCACCCTCGGTGCGATCCGCAGCGCGCGCGAGCTCCCGGATCTCCGCGCGGCGCTCGCACAGGAGTACGGCCTCGTGCTGTGGTTCGCCCACACGCAGCCCGACCTCGCCGAGGGCATCCGGGCGCAGCTCGTCGACAAGGACCGCTCCCCGCGCTGGCAGCCGTCGACGAACGCGGAGGTCGCGCCGGACATCGCCGCTTCCGCTCTCGCGTACGTCCCGCACGTGCCGCTGTGGGCACCGACCGACCGGTCGCGGGTGCCCGCGGAAGGCTGACATGTTCGACAGTCCCCTCTCGGCCTCGGCGTACGAGGTCCTCGGCGTGGCGTCCGACGTCGACGACGAGGCGCTCCGCAAGGCGTACCGCCTGCGCCTGCGCGTGACGCATCCCGACACCGGGGGCGACGCCGCCCTGTTCGTCCAGGTGCAGCTCGCATGGGAGCTCGTCGGCACACCGGAGGCGCGCGCCGCCTACGATCGCGGGCACGGCTTCGGGGCTGCCGCGGCACCGGAGTGGAGTGGATGGCGCGCCCCTGCGGCCCGCCCCGACACCCGACCCCGTGCGCGCTCGTTCGGCCAGCCCGGCGGGTGGCGGCGGGAGCGGTACCTCACTCTTATCCGGGAGTGGGCCGGCCGCGGCGTGGAGCTCCGGGACCCGTACGACCCCGCGATCGTCCGCACCGCACCGTTCGAGGTGCGGCGACTGCTCGCCGATGCGCTGGCCGAGGAGGCGACCGCGCGGACCGTCGGCGACCTCGGCATCGGGTACACCGTCTGGCACGACGTCGCCACCGACGGCGGGGCCGAGGACAAGCTCGACCACGTCGTGCTCGGCCCGAGCGGCCTCTACGCCGTGATGTCGGAGGACTTCGGCGGTCCTGTCGGATTCCGCCGCGGCGAGATCGTCGGCCCCGCCGTCGCCGGTGCGCCGGTGACGCGCCTGCTCAGTCGCGCCCGGTACATCGCCCGCGCGGCGCGTGTGAGGTTCACTGCGGCGCTCGTCGTCCTGCCCGACGAGGATCTGCCCCAGGCCATCACCGAGCTCGGACGCATCCGCGGGGTCCCGGTCACGGTCGTGAGCCGGTCTGGCCTGTCGACGGCCCTGCGACGTGGTGTCACCGGCGGACGCGACATCGGCGGGAACGAGCTGTTCGACGTGCGCACGCGCCTTCAGGCGACCGTCCGCTTCGTGTAGCGGGTGGCCTCAGTTCGCGCCGACCAGCACGAGCGGGTGCGTGAGCCGCCACCAGAGGCTCGGACCCTCCAGGTCCGACGTGAGCACGACATCCGAGGTCGCCTTGTCCACCGGACCGGTGACGCTCAGCGTCCCGACCTTGTCGCCCTTGGCGGTCGCATCCTTCAGAGCGAACTCCGTCGCGACCGTGCCCTGGGCTCCGTTCCAGAGCACGACGTCCGCATCTGATGTCGTCACGACCGGAACGGTCTCACCCCACTTCGTCGTGATCGTTCCGACCTTCGTACCCTTGGGCACGGATGCGAACGGCGTCAGCTCCTTCTGCAGCTCGCCGAAGAGAGCGTTCGTCGCCGCGATGCGCGCCTTGTCGTCGGCTTGTCCCAGCGTCGTCGCGTACAGGCGCACCTTCGTGTCGCCGACGGTCACGTCCTTCGCGGCGAGGAGGTCGTACGAGTCCAGCGTGCCGGTCTTGATGCCGACGACCCCGGGCTCGCCCAGCAGCTCGTTCGTGTTCTGCACCAGCCCCGCGCCGGGGAGTGTGACCGACTTGGTCCCGACGATCTCGGCGATCACCGGGTTGGCCATCGCGAGCCTGCCGAGGGGGATGAGGGATGCGGGGTCCGCCTTGTTGAGCTTGCTGATGCCCGTCGGTCCGACCAGCTGGATGCCGTTCAGACCGTTCTGTCCGAGCCACACGTTCGCTGCGGCGGCGAAGTCCGAGTCGTCGGCCCAGATCGACCCGGCGAGCTTCGCCGCGTAATTGCCGGCCGACCCGATGAGCATGCCCTGCAGCAGCTGATACTCGCTCATCGAGCTGCCGACGGGAACCTTGAGGACTGACTCGCCCGCGTTCAGCATGCGACGGTAGGTCGCGGCATCCGCCGAGGTCATCCGGTAGGACGGGCCCTGCTCGCCCACCTTCAGCGGCTTCTTGTCGAGCACCATGAGCGCCGTCACGACCTTGGTGATGCTCGCGATCGCTGTCGCGCTCTGCGTCGAGGCCAATGGTGCGCCGAAGCCGTCCACCGCGACGGCGGCGCTCCCCTGCGTGGGCCAGGCCGGCGCCGAAGCCGCGGCCGTGGCGCCTTCGACGGTCACGGGCGAGACCTGAGGCTGGATCGCATCCAGCGGCCAGGCGACGGCGGCACCGACGTAGGCGAGCACGAGGAACAGCACGACCACGATCGGCAGCATCGTGACGGGGCGCAGTGCGGAGCGGTGTGGACGCTTCGCCAGCAGGTCGGCGTCGGGGTCGGCCAGCCAGCCGGTCGAGGTCGAGCGGCCCGAGGCGAAGGCACCCTCGTCGACCCAGGCGAGGGCCGTCGACGAGACCGCGGGAACGGTCGCCGACGTCCTCGATACGGTCGGCGGCGCGAGCAACGGCATCGTCGAGGCCGTGGCATCCCCATTCACACCCGCGGAAGTCACGACCCAAAGTTACCGTGACGCGCGAGTTATACTCTCTCCACACACACGGGAGCCCCCATCGGGCTGAGAGGAAGCACCCGGCTTCGACCGTCGAACCTGATCTGGATAATGCCAGCGCAGGGAGGAGAGGAATATGCACGCGTCCGCGCCTGCCGAAACGTCCGCCGCCACCGCCCGTCCCGGGCGACTCCGCTGGAGAGTCGTCGACATCGTCGTCGCCTCCGTGCTCGGAGTCGCGATCGGGCTGATCTTCTGGGCGTGGAACACCATCGGCTATGCCTGGTTCACCGCGATGGATGCGCTCACCCCGGGCCTCGGCGGCATCGCCGTCGGAATCTGGCTGCTCGGTGGGGTGATGGGCGGCCTCGTGATCCGCAAGCCCGGAGCGGCGATCCTGGTCGAGGTGATCGCATCCGTCGTGTCGATGCTCATCGGCAACGTGTGGGGCGTCTCGACAGTCTTCGAGGGCTTCGTGCAGGGGGTGGGCGCGGAGCTCGTCTTCGCGATCTTCCTGTATGCACGGTTCACGCTGCCGGTCTCGATGCTGGCCGGGGCCGTCGCCGGTGTCGGCTCGTGGGTCTTCGAGCTCTTCTACGGCCCCGCCGCGAACATCCAGAAGTCGCTCGAGTTCAACCTCATCTACCTCGGCACGATCCTCGTCTCGGGCGCGCTGCTGGCGGGCCTCGTCGGCTGGCTGCTGGTCCGGGCGCTCGCCGCCACCGGGGCGCTCAGCCGCTTCGCCGCCGGGCGGGAAGCGCGTCGCGAGGTCTGACATGACCCGCATCCCTGCGGGAAGGAACGGTGCCGCCGGCATCACCGCGGAGGGCTGGGGCTGGCGGTACGCCGGCCGCCGCGCGCCCGCTGTCCGCGATGTCTCCTTCACCGTCGAGCCCGGCGAGCGGGTGCTGCTGCTCGGAGCCTCCGGCTCCGGGAAGTCCACCCTGCTCGCCGGCATCGCGGGCCTCCTCGGCGGCGCCGACGAGGGCGAGGAGACCGGTGTCCTGCTCGTCGACGGCGAGCGGCCCGAGTCCCACCGGGGGAGAGTGGGCCTCGTCCTCCAGGACCCCGACACCGGGATCGTCCTGTCCAAGGTGGGGGACGACGTCGCGTTCGGATGCGAGAACCTCGGGGTGCCGGCATCCGAGATCCCCGCTCGCGTCGCCGAGGCGCTCGACGCGGTCGGCCTCGATGTGCCCCCTTCCCGCGCGACCAACGCCCTGTCGGGGGGACAGAAGCAGCGCCTCGCGATCGCGGGAGTGCTCGCCATGCGGCCCGGAGTGCTGCTGCTCGACGAGCCGACGGCGAACCTCGACCCGGACGGCGTCCGCGAGGTCCGGTACGCGGTCGAGCACGCGCTGGGCGAATCCGGCGCGACCCTGATGGTCATCGAGCACCGCACGGAGGCTTGGGTCGACCTGATGACGCGGGTCATCGTGCTGGACGCCGACGGCGGCCTCCTCGCCGACGGCGCCCCCGAGACCGTGTTCGCGCGGCACGGCGCGGCGCTGGCGGCCGCGGGGGTGTGGGTGCCGGGGCAGGCGATCGAGCTGCCGGTGCTCGAGCCCGTCCAGGTGGGGAGGGATGCCGTGCTCTCCGCCCGCGACCTCGCCATCAGCCGCGACGGCCGGACCCTCGTCCGCAGCGGCATCGATCTCACGATCCCCCGCGCGGCGGCCACCGTCGTGACGGGGCCGAACGGCGTCGGGAAGTCCACCCTCGCGCTGACCCTCGCGGGGCTGCGGCCCGAGGCGGCGGGCGCGCTCGAATCCGCGCCCGAGCTCGCCGGCCGCTCCGGGCGCAGGCCCATCCGCTGGACGTCCCGCGAGCTGCTCACGCGCATCGGCACCGTGTTCCAGGAGCCCGAGCACCAATTCCTCACGCAGACGGTCCGCGACGAGCTCGCCGTTGGTCCGCGCGCACTCAAGCTCCCTGTGGCCGAGGTCGAACGCATCGTCGACGAGCTGCTCGAGCGTCTGCACCTCGCCCCGCTGGCTCTGGCAAACCCGTTCACCCTGTCCGGCGGGCAGAAGCGGCGGCTGTCCGTCGCGACCGTGCTCGCCGCATCCCCTCCCGTCGTCGTCCTCGACGAGCCGACCTTCGGCCAGGACCGCACCGGGTGGATCGAACTCGTGCGCCTCCTGCAGGACGAGATCGCCCGCGGCACATCGATCGTCGCCGTGTCCCACGACAGCGGGGTCGTCCGCCACCTCGGCGGCCGGCAGGTCGCCTTCGCACCCGAGGCGGTGGTCCGCGCATGACTGTGGTCGAAGCTCCTGCGCGACGCGCCTGGCTCGACGGGGTCAACCCGGTCACGAAGGTCCTGGCGGCGCTCATCCTCGCCGTCCCGCTGATGGCCTCGATCGACGTCACCAGCGCGGCGCTCGTCATCCTGCTCGAGCTGCTCTGCCTCCCGCTCACCGGCCTTGCTCCGGCGGCCGTCGCGCGCCGCATCCTTCCCATCGTGGTGTTCGCGCCCATCGCCGGAGTCAGCATGCTGCTCTACGCGCAGCCGGCCGGCGAGATCTACTGGAGCTTCGGCTACGCCACCATCAGCAGCGGCTCGATCGTCCTCGCGATCGCCGTCAGCCTGCGCGTCTTCGCGCTCGCACTGCCGACGATCCTCCTGTTCGGACGCACGGATCCCACCGAGCTCGCGGACGGCCTCGCCCAGGTCGCGCATCTGCCCAGCCGCTTCGTGCTCGGAGTGCTCGCCGGTGCCCGCACCCTCGGGCTGTTCCTGGACGACTGGCGCATGATGGGCCTCGCGCGGCGCGCGCGCGGCGTCGGCGATCGCGGGGTCATCCGCCGGTTCTTCTCCATGGCCTTCGTGCTGCTGGTGTTCGCGGTCCGACGCGGCACGAAGCTCGCCACCGCAATGGAGGCCCGCGGGTTCGGATCCGGCATCCCGCGCACGTGGGCGAGGGAGTCCACGGTGGGGCCCCGGGATGCGGTCGCCCTCGCCGGTGCGGTCGCGATCATCGTCATCGCGCTGAGCGTCGCGATCGCCCTCGGGACCTTCCGCTTCGTCTGGAGCTGACGGCACCTGGCAGGCGATCCGGGCCGCGTACGCATCCGTGTCCTGGATACTGTCGAAGCATGAACGGCGAGGAAGCCCCTGGTACAGCGGCTGCTGCCGTACCGTCGCGGCACATCCTTCGCCAGCCGGCGTTCGCCCACTTCTGGAGCGCGACGACGATCCGTGCATTCGGCGGCGCGATCGCCGGGGTCGCCTTCCAGGTGCTCATCGTCACGGTCGTGAACGCGACTCCGGTGCAGATCAGCATCCTGAGCGCGCTCAGCGTGGTGCCGTATCTCTTCTTCGGTTTGATCATCGGCGCGCTGATGGATCGCTGGCGTCGGCAGCGCACTCTGGTGCTCACCACCATCGGCCGTGCGGTGACCCTCGCCGCGATCCCCGTGCTCCTGCTCCTGGATGCGCTCGGATTCTGGTCGTTGGCTGCGGTCACCCTCGTGCTCGGAGTGCTCACTCTGTTCGCGGATTCCGCGGCGCAGCCCCTGCTGCCGCGCATCGTCCCCCGAGGTTCGCTCGTGACGGCGAATGCACGGCTCGGTCAGAGCCAGACCGTCGCCGAGACCGCAGGGCCGGCAATCGGCGGCGCATTGTTCAGCCTGATCGGCGCACCGGTCCTGTTCATGTTCGAGGCAGTCATCAACGCCGTGGCCGCGTTCCTCCAATCGCGGATCAAGGTCGTCGAGCCCAAGGCGGAGCCTCGCGCCGCGGGTCGGCACGTCGGGCACGACATCGCCGAGGGCATGCGGTACACCTATCAGCACCCGACGCTGCGACCACTCGCGCTCTCGGTGCACGTCTGGTTCCTCGGGAACAGCATCGTGTCGACCGTCTTCGCCGTCTTCGTTCTGCGTGAGCTCGCGCTTCCGTCCTGGGCGTTCGGCGTTGCTCTGGCGCTCGGAGGGGTGGGCGGGTTCGTCGGAGCGATGATCGCGCCCGGCGTCGGTTCCCGGCTCGGAGCAGGACGGGCGATCCTGCTCGGCCGCGCCCTCGTCGTCGTCCCGTGGGTCATCCTCGCGCTGGCGCCGCTCACCGCCGACAGCGGCGTCGCTGTCGTGCTGGTCGTCGTCTCGGCTACGCAATTCCTTTACTGCCTCGCCATGGGCATCGAAGACGTCAACGACATCTCCTACCGTCAGGCCGTTGCGCCCGACGGCATCCAGGGACGCATGAACGCCACGATCCGAACCGTCAACCGCGTCGTGTTCTTCTTCGGTGCCCTGCTGACGGGGCTCCTCATGACGCTCCTCGGCTACACCCTGACGATCGGGATCGGTGCTTGCATCTTCGCCATCGCCGCGCTCGTGATCGTGTTCTCGCCACTGCGCGAGGCCCGGCACGAGGGTGTCTCGACCTGATCGACGACGTCAGCCACCGAACTGCGGCCGAGGTCGGCGCTCCCGTCCTCGGCGGGCCACGCCCTGACTGTGCGCGCAGAGGGATCGTCGCGCCGCTTGTCGATCGTCGATCCGCGGATGGCCGACCAAGACAAGTGCGCCGGAGTCGCCACGTTCGATATGCACGGCCGTGAATCCGACGCGCGCGATGATCGGCGACGACTTCCGAACTCGTCGAAGCCCGGGCTTGCGATGACTCATGCGATCCCGGACCCCAGGAGGTGGTTGCTGAAGTCGCGGATGTCGGGCATGTCTCCGAACGTCCGGGCGAGCTGAAGAGCCGCCGCATAGTCTGCGTCGGCGACCTCCGCGACGCTTTCCAGAGCGATTCCGGCCGGGCCTTCGAGCCCGATGATCGTCACGTTTCGAAGACCAGCGGTCGTCATTTCCTCCCGCAGCTCCTGTGGCGTGTGGAAATGACCGCCGGGGAACCCGAGCGAGGCAACCGGTGCCCCGTGTCTCAGCAAGCCCAGCCACGCATCAAGCGAGGCGTCGAGGAGGTCCGGATCGAGGGCAGCTGCGGCGAAAGCCGACATCCGGGGGATCGCTGCGGCGTGCACGAATCCGCCGGGTCGGCATACCCGGCGCGCCTCACTCAGCGCTTGCAGGCGTTCGTCGCGACCGGCCAGGTGGTAGAGGGGCCCCGCCATGAGGACTGCATCGAACGAGTCCTCCGGAAAGTCGAGTCGTCGGGCGTCTCCGATCGCAGCGGTGAATGTTCCGATACGGGCAGCCGCGGCGACCTGACTCTCCACCGGGTCGATCAATACGACCTGATAGCCACTGCGTGCCAGCGCTGCCGCGTGGACGCCGGTGGCTCCTCCGATATCCAGCACTCGGGCCGGGGCAGGGGTCGCGTTTCGGACGACTTCCTGCGTGCGCTCGAACTCGAGTCGTCCTTGGGCAGACCGTGTCGTCAGCCGCGCACTCTCGTCAAAGGCCTCGCCGTAGTACCTCTGTATCGCAGCGTCGATCCCGTCCTGATCCATACCTCATCATTCCGTACCGGACCCGCCGTTCCATCCGATCAGAGTCGTGGTCCGCAGCCCACCCGCCGAGTCAGACCCGGTCAGTCAGATCGCATTCCAGAGGTCGCGGTAGTAGGCGAGGCGCTCGCGGTCGGGCGCGATGCCGTACGCCTCGATGAGGGCGTCGGACCAGCCCGGCCCGTAGTTCCACTCCGTGCTCATGGATGCGACGGCGATATCGGCCCAGCGATCGGCGACGCCGAGCGCCCCGAGGTCGACGTGCGCCGTCCACCGGCCGCGGTCGTCGAGGAGCGTGTTGGGGCAGCAGGCATCCCCGTGGCACACGACGAGGTGGTCGATCGCGGGCGGCTCGCGCAGCGAATCGGGGATCAGGATGCCGCGGCCCTCGGCATGCCGGATCCGCGACTCGACGCTCCAGTCGAACGGGCAGTCGTCCACCGGCAGCGCGTCGTGTAGGGCGCGAAGACCCTCGCCGACGGCCCGCACCGCGAGGGCGGGCACAGCGATCCATCCCGGCGCGACCGCCGACTCGCCTCGGATCGCCGCGGTCACGAGCCACTCGTGCTCGTGATCGCCGCCGACTTCGAGCACCCTCGGCACGGGAGTGAACGCCCGCGCCCATTCGAGCCGTTGCACCTCGTCGATCACCGAGGTCTCCGCGTTGTACGGCTGCCACTTGACGTAGCGGCCATCGCCGATGCGGAACGTCCTCCCGCCGAGCTCGTTGAGCCACACGGCATCCACCGCTGCGTCTCCGGCCAGCTCGCGCACCGTGGCCGGCACGGCGAACGGTTCGATCGGGATGGTCACGCGGCCGTCGCCTCGGGGTTCACGAGTGCGTCGCGCAGCAGCACCGCATGGTTGTGCTCGGCGTCGTGCACGCTGTGCAGGAGGGTCACGACGTCATGCGCCTTCAGGTCGTCGCGCAGCCGCGGGACCGCGGGGTTCCCGGCGAGTTCTGCGCGGTAGGCGGCGGCGAAGGCGTCCCACGACATGCCGTCGTGGTGGAACGCCTTACGCAGCTCCGTCGAGGGCGCCACCTCCTTGGCCCAGAGGTCGAGGGCGGCCCGCTCCTTCGAGAGGCCCCGCGGCCACAGTCGGTCGACGAGGACGCGGAATCCGTCGGAGGCTGAGACATCGTCGTACACGCGCTCGATCCGGATCTCCACACACTCCAGTGAACACCCATCGGTAGCCTGGTGGGGATCGGATGCGGTCGGCGGTGACACCGAGTCTCGCCTAGACTGACACCCGATTCCAACACCATCGGTTCGAAGGAGAGCGCATGGACATCGCAGGAGCCGCGGCCCTCGTCACGGGCGGTGCGAGCGGGCTCGGCAGGGCCACCGCCGAGCGTCTCGCGGCCGCGGGCGCCCGGGTGACGATCGTCGACCTCCCCTCCTCGGTGGGCTTCGAGGTCGCCGGCGAACTGGGCGGCATCTGGGCCCCCGCCGACGTCACCAGCCCCGAGGAGGTCGCACTCGCGGTCGACGCCGCATCCACCGCCGGTCCCCTCCGTGTCGTCGTGAACTGCGCGGGCATCGCGCCACCCGCGAAGGTCCTGGATCGCGACGGCAAGCCGTCGTCGCTCGCGGACTTCGAGCGGATCATCCGTATCAACCTCGTCGGCACGTTCAACGTCATCTCGCAGGCCGCCGCCTACATGGCGCGCACCGAGCCGACCGAGGACGGCGACCGCGGGGTCATCGTCAACACGGCGAGCGTGGCGGCCTTCGACGGGCAGATCGGCCAGCCGGCCTACTCGGCGAGCAAGGGCGGCGTGCACGCCATGACCCTGCCGATCGCCCGCGAGCTCGCGCGCTACGGCATCCGTGTCTGCACGATCGCCCCCGGCATCATGGAGACGCCGATGCTCATGGGCCTGCCGCAGGCCGCGCAGGACTCGCTCGGCCAGCAGGTGCCGCATCCGGCCCGCCTCGGCAGGCCCGACGAGTACGCCCGCATGGTCATGTCGATCGTCGACAACGGCTACCTCAACGGCGAGACGATCCGTCTCGACGGAGCGATCCGGATGGCACCCCGATGAGCGATTCGATCCTCCTGGACATCGAGGGCGGCCTCGCCCGCGTCACCTTCAACCGACCCGCCTTCCTCAACGCGATGGACTTCGAGATGGGCCAGCGGTGGCGCGAGGTGGCGCGCCAGGTCACGTCCGACCCGTCCGTCGGCGCCGTGATCCTGGATGCCGCGGGCCCCGCCTTCTGCGCCGGCGGGGACGTCCTCGCGATGGCGACGTCGGGCGCCTCGGGCGCGGACGTCACGGCGGCGGCGCACACGATCCACGACGGGATCGCGGCGTTCGTGCACTCGGACAAGCCGATCGTGGCCGCCGTTCAGGGCGCGGTCGCCGGCGGAGGCCTCGGGCTCATGCTCTCTGCGGACTACATCGTCGCCGCCGACTCGGCGCGGTTCGTGAGCAAGTACGCCAACATCGGCCTGACGCCCGACCTCGGCGTGTCGACGCTGCTGGCTGCGGCGATCGGCCAGCGGCGCGCGCTCCAGCTGCTGCTGAAGGACCGCACGATCGACGCCGCGACGGCCCTCGAGTGGGCGCTCGTCTCCGAGGTCGTGCCGGGGGCCGAGCTCGCGGACCGGGCGGAGGCTGTCGCGCGGTTCTGGCTCGCTAACGCCACGGCGGCGTTCGGCCAGGCCAAGCGCCTCGTCCGCTCCGGAGCCGACCGCACCCTCGCCGCGAACCTCGACGACGAGGCCGCGACGATCGGCGCCCGGTTCGAGACCGACGAGGCCCGTGCGCGCATCGCCGCGTTCGCCGCAGCATCCGCCAAGTCCGCCCGCGGCGAGAGCGCATGATCTCGCCGAATGCACACGATCGCCGCGAGCGCAGCGTGTGGTCGCGGCGAGGACGCACGTTCTCGGAACACCCAGCAGAAAGGTCGGCCCCATGACCGCAGGCCCCCTGGCAGGCAAGACGATCCTGATGTCCGGCGGCAGCCGCGGCATCGGCCTCGCGATCGCGCTGCGCGCTGCGCGCGACGGCGCCAACGTCGCGATCCTCGCGAAGACCGACACCCCCCACCCGAAGCTCGAGGGGACGGTGCACACGGCGGCTCAGCAGATCCGGGATGCCGGCGGCAACGCCCTCGCGATCGTCGGCGACGTCCGCGAGGACGACGACATCACGCGGGCCGTGCTCGAGACCAAGGGCGAGTTCGGCGGCATCGACATCGTCGTCAACAACGCCTCGGTGATCGACCTCTCGGGCTCGCTGGACCTCGCCGCGAAGAAGTACGACCTCATGCAGGACGTCAACGTCCGCGGCACGTTCATGCTCAGCCGCGCAGCGCTGCCTGTGCTGAGAGAGGCGCCGAACCCGCACATCCTGTCGCTGTCGCCGCCGCTCAACATCACGCCGCGGTGGCTCGGCGCGCACACCGGCTACACGCTGGCGAAGTTCGGCATGACGATGGTGACCCTCGGCATCGCCGCGGAGTTCGCCCGCGACGGGGTCGCCGCGAACACCCTGTGGCCGCGGACCACGATCGCGACCGCCGCGGTGCAGTTCGCGCTCGGCGGCGATCGGATGATGAACGTCAGCCGCACGCCGGAGATCTACGCCGACGCCGCGTACGAGGTGCTGCAGCAGCCCGCGCGCGAGTACACCGGGCAGACGCTGATCGTCGAGGACGTGCTGGAGGCGGCCGGGATCACCGACTTCTCGGGCTACGCCGCCGTGCCGGGCACGCCGGACGACCAGCTGTTCCCGGACATCTTCCTCTAGGAGCCGGGGCGCACCGGCTCGGAGGATCAGGACTTCGAGCCGGTGAACAGCAGGATGCCGCCCAGGCCGATCATCATCCCGCCGCCGGTCGCCGTCAGCCGCTCCATGCGCTGGGGGGAGCGGCCGAACCAGTCACGCGCGCCGGAGGCGATGAGCGCCCAGGTGCCGTCCGACAGCAGCGCCAGCACGAAGAACACCAGGCCGAGCTCGATCATCTGCGTCGGCACCATGCCGGCGTTCAGATCGACGAACTGCGGCAGCACGGCGACGAAGAAGGCGATGGTCTTGGGGTTCGTGATGCCGACGATGAAGCCCTGACCCAGCTGCCTCCAGTGCGACCGCGGCATCTCGGCGACGGCGGCCGCCCGCTCCTTCCGGTGGCGGATCGCCTGTATGCCGAGGTAGGCGAGGTAGAGCGCGCCCACGATCTTGAGGATCGTGAACAGGACGACGGACTCGGCGACGATGCCGCCGACGCCGAAGGCGACGGCCGCGATGATCGGCAGAAGTCCGAGCGCGTTGCCGAGCACGCTGAGCAGGCCGCCGATGCGACCGAGGGCGAGCGAGCGGCCGATCGTGAACAGGACGCTCGGGCCCGGGATCACGATGAGCACGAGTGCCGCGGCCGTGAAGGCGAGGAGGTGGTCGGTGGGCACCATCGCGCCAGGATAGTCCCGCGAGCAGCAGGCGGGTCGGGCACGCGGCCGTTCCCACGACGAGCACAGGGGCCGCCGGTAGCCTGGAGGCATGACCGAGCCCCGTCCCGTCCGCTCCACGAAGCCGCGCACGGCGGGTGCGGATGCACCGCAGGTGCGTCCGAAGACGGCGCCCGCGGCCTCAGCACCGCAGGTGCGTCCGAAGACGGAGGGCTGGGCGCAGAAGAAGGATGCCGAGGGCCGGCCGCTGCTGCAGTTCGCGAGCCCGCGCCGCGGCAAGCCGCCGGTGCACCTCGCCGACCTCACTCCCGACGAGCGCGTCGCGAAGGTGACCGAGCTCGGGATGCCGGGCTTCCGTGCCACGCAGCTCGAGAAGCACTACTTCACCCATTACACGTCGGATGCTGCGGAGATGACCGACCTCCCGGCATCCGGTCGCGAGGAGCTGGTCGCGGGACTCCTGCCGCCGCTGCTCACCGAGGTCCGCCGGCTCGAGACCGACCGCGGCGACACCATCAAGTTCCTCTGGCGCCTGCACGACGGCGCGCTCGTCGAGTCGGTGCTGATGCGCTACCCCGGCCGTATCACGCTGTGCGTGTCGTCGCAGGCCGGCTGCGGCATGAACTGCCCGTTCTGCGCCACCGGCCAGGCGGGGCTCACTCGCAACATGTCGGCCGCCGAGATCATCGAGCAGGTCGTGCGCGCGAACGCGCTCATCCGTGCAGGCGGCCTCGGCGACCCCCGCGGTCTCGGCCATGACGAGGAGCGCGTCACCAACATCGTCTTCATGGGCATGGGGGAGCCGCTCGCCAATTACGCTCGCGTCATGCAGGCGGTCCGCGCCATGACCGACAAGAAGCACGGGATGGGGATGAGCGCGCGCGGCATCACCGTCTCGACGGTCGGACTCGTGCCCGCCATCAAGAAGCTCGCGGACGAGGACATCCCGGTCACCTTCGCCCTCTCGCTGCACGCCCCCGACGACGAGCTGCGCGACGAGCTCATCCCGGTGAATTCCCGCTGGAAGGTCGACGAGGCGCTGGATGCCGCGCGCGCCTACTTCGACCGCACCGGCCGCCGGGTCTCGATCGAGTACGCGCTCATCAAGGACATGAACGACCACGCCTGGCGCGCCGACCTCCTCGCCGACAAGCTCAATGCCCGCGGCCGCGGCTGGGTGCACGTGAACCCGATCCCGCTGAACCCGACGCCCGGCTCGATCTGGACGGCCTCCGAGAAGCCCGTCCAGGACGAGTTCGTCCGCCGCCTCAACGATGCCGGCATCCCGACGACGCTGCGCGACACCCGCGGCAAGGAGATCGACGGCGCCTGCGGTCAGCTGGTCGCGACCACCGAGGACGAGGCCGCCGCCGCAGCGCTGGCTTGAGCCCGCGTCCTCAGCGCTCGCCCACGAGTTCGCCGCGGACCTCGGCGAGGCGCTCCTCCAGCACCTCCAGGAACGCGGCGACGGCGGGCTGGCGCAGCGCCTCGGCCCGGGCGACCAGCCAGTAGGGGAGCCGCTGCTCGATCCGATGAGGCAGCACCCGCACGAGGTCCTCGTGCTGGTTCGCGAGGAAGACGGGCAGCAGCCCGAAACCCGCACCGCCGCGCGTGGCGTCGACGTGGACGTACACGTTCGTGCTGGCCACGGCATCCGTCATCCGCGGCACCACGCGCCGGGCGTCGTCGAGGGAGTCGACGTGCAGCATCGACTCGATGAAGTACACGAGGGGCTTCCCGGCGAGCTCGTCGGGATCCTTCGGCGCCGGGTTCTCGCGCAGATACTCGCGGCTCGCGTAGAGGCCGAGGGCGTAGTCGGCGAGGTGGATGGCGCGCGCCCGCCGCACCTGCGGCCGACCGACGACCACCTCGAGGTCGGCGCCCGCGCGCTGCTGGGAGGCCTGGCGCGTCCCGGTGACGATCTCGAGCGTCACCTCCGGATGCCGACGGCGCAGCGCAGCCATCGCCGGCGCCGCCACGAAGCCGCTGAACCCGTCGGTCGCCGAGAGTCGGATGAGGCCTTCGAGCGGCCCGCCGTCGCGTTCGTGCAACCCGCCGAGCGCCCGCTCGACGCTCTCAGCGGCGGACAGCGCCCGCGATCCGAGGGGGGTCAGCTCCCACCCGCCGGTCGCCCCCGCCGTGTCGCGGGTGAGGATGCGGCCGCCCAGCTGCGCCTCGAGGGCCGCGATCCGTCGGGCCACGGTCGTGTGGTTCAGCCCGAGCTGACGGCCCGCGGTCGTGAACCGGCCGCTGCGGGCAACGGCGAGGAGAACCAGAAGGTCGTCCGCGCTGAGCGGCGGTGTGGGGAAATGCGCGGTCATGTGTGCAGTTTTGCACATGGTCCGACGCCACCGCCCTGCATTAGTGTGCAGACGTGGCAGCGCAGCTGGGGCCTGCACGCGGAGCCGATCTCGGGGGCCGCACCGCGCTCGTGACGGGCGGCGGAAGCGGTATCGGCGCCGCGTGCGCTGCCGCTCTGGCGGCGGCCGGCGCTCACGTGCTCGTCGTGGACCGCGACGCCGCGTCTGCCGCCCGAGTCGCCGAGGAGCTCGGCGGCGAGGCCGTCACGCTCGACCTCAGCGACGTGGACACGCTGGCCGAGCGGCCGTTCGACGCGGACATCCTCGTCAACAACGCGGGCATCCAGACGGTCGCGCCGATCGTCGAGTTCGATCCGGCCGTCTTCCGGCGGATGCTGGACCTCATGGTCGTCGCGCCCTTCCTGCTCACGCGAGCGGTGCTGCCCGGAATGTACGCGCGCGGGTGGGGGCGCATCATCAACATCAGCTCCGTCCACGGCCTGCGGGCGAGTCCCTACAAGGTCGCCTACGTCACGGCGAAGCACGCGCTGGAGGGCCTCTCCAAGGTCACGGCGCTCGAGGGCGGAGCCCACGGCGTGACGAGCAACTGCATCAATCCGGGCTACGTCCGCACGTCTCTCGTCGAGAGGCAGATCGCGGACCAGGCGCGGGTGCACGGCATCCCGGAGTCCGAGGTCGTCGAGAAGGTGATGCTCGTCGAGGCGGCGATCAAGCGGCTGCTCGAGCCCGAGGAGGTCGCCGGCCTGGCAGTCTGGCTCTGCGGCCCGTACGCGTCGGCGGTCACCGGCTCGTCGTACACGATGGACGGCGGATGGAGCGCCGCGTGACACTCTCGGTCTCGACCTTCGGCCCGCAATCCGGCACGCCCGCCGTCCTCGCCGTGCACGGGATCACGGCGAACAGCCGCTGCTGGGACACGGTCGCCGCGCATCTCCCTGAGCGCCGGGTCATCGCACCGGATCTGCGCGGGCGCGGGCGCAGCAACCGGATGCCGGGCCCCTACGGACTCCGCCGGCACGCGGCCGACCTCGCCGAGCTGCTCGATGCCGACGGGGGCGAAGCGCGGGTCGTGATCGGGCATTCGATGGGTGCTTTCGTCGTGGTCATGCTCGCCTCCGGCAGGCCCGACCTCGTCGAGCGGCTGGTGCTCGTCGACGGCGGCTTCCCGCTCGACCTGCCGCCCGGCGCGACGAGCGTGGACGACCTCGACCCCGGCGTGATGCTCGGCCCGGCGGCTGCTCGGCTCGCCATGGAGTTCACCGACCCGGAGTCCTACCTCGACTTCTGGCGCCGGCATCCATCGTTCGCACGGGACATGACTCCGGCCGTCGAGGCGTACGCGCTGTACGACCTGGAGGGCGACCCTCCGCACCTCCGGCCGTCCACCCTCGCCGCCGCCATGATTGAGGACGCCCTCGAGCTGTACGGTCCGGAGTGGTATCTCGACGCCCTGCGCGGACTCCGCATGCCGGTCGCGGTGCTGCGCGCTCCGCGCGGGCTGATGGATGCCGAGCCCCTCTACGCGCCGGGCGTGCTCGAGTCGTTCCGCGAGCTCGTGCCGCAGCTCGAGATCGTCGAGGTCGAGGACGTCAACCACTACACGATCCTGTTCGCCGACCGCGGCGCCGAACGCGTGGCCGAAGCCGCATCCCGCTGACCCGACCCCCGAAGGAGCATCATGGCCGACATCTTCGACGGCATCACCGCCCACCGCGTCGAGACCGACCGCTACACGGCGAACGTCCTCGAGCGCCCCGCATCCGCTCCATCCGCGCCCGATACGACGGTCGTCTTCGTACACGGAAACGTCTCGTCGTCGCTGTTCTACCAGCCGACGATGCTGGCGCTGCCGGAGGGCGTGCGGGCGCTCGCGATCGACCTGCGCGGATTCGGCGACAGCGAGACGAAGCCGGTGGATGCGACGCGGGGCTTGCGGGACTTCGCCGACGACGTGCGCGCGGTGCTCGACGCTCTCGACCTCGACCGGGTGCACCTCGTCGGCTGGAGCATGGGCGGCGGGGTCGTGATGCAGGTCGCACTCGACGCGCCGGAGCGCGTGCTCTCGCTGACGCTCGAGTCCCCCGTCTCGCCGTACGGCTTCGGCGGCACGCATGGCCACGACGGGCAGCGCAACGACGAAGACGCGGCAGGCACGGGCGGCGGCGGCGCGAACCCGGACTTCGTCGCGCGCCTCGAGGCCGGCGATATGAGCGCGGACGCGCAGACGTCCCCGCGCACGGTGTACCGCACCGCGTACGTCGCGAAGCCCGAGCTGCAGGAGGCGAACGAGGACCTCTGGGTGGCATCGATGCTGACGACGGCGACCGGCGTGGACAACTATCCGGGAGACGCCGCCGGCTCGGAGAACTGGCCCGGCTTCGCCGCGGGCACCCGAGGCGTGCTCAACACGATGACCCCGCAGCACCTGGACCTGTCCGTGATCGTCGACCTCGAGGTGAAGCCGCCGATCCTCTGGATCCGCGGCGAGAAGGACGCGATCGTCTCGGACGCGTCGTTCTTCGATCTCAACCAGCTCGGCCTGCTCGGCGTCATCCCCGGCTGGCCCGGGGCCGAGGTCGCTCCGCCGCAGCCGATGGTCACGCAGACGCGGGCGGTGCTCGACCGGTACGCCGCGAACGGCGGCACCTATCGCGAGGTCGCGCTGCCGGACGCCGGGCACGCGCCGCACCTCGACGAGGCGGAGGCGTTCGACCGGGAGCTCGCCGCGCACATCGGCGTCGCCTGACGGCGGCCGACATAGGCCACGTCCAGGCGACGTCCACGGGATGTCCAGGCGGGCTTCTCTAGCGTGGTGGGATGTCTTTCTCCGCGCACCGGCCCGGCCGCATGGACTCGCAGGGGCGGATCTCGTTCGAACTCGACGAGCCCGGGACCGCAGAGGACGGCGACGAGTGGGACTTCCTGCGGGAGTTCGACCCGGAGCCGTCGCAGGCGACGAACCCCGCAGTCCCGTCGCAGCCGTCGAACCCCACAGTCCCGTCGCTCCAGGCGGAGGCTGCCCCGCATCCTGACCTTCCCGCTCCGCGGCCGAAGCGCGAGAAGCGCGAGCGCACGCCGCTGCGCCCCGCCCGCACGCTCGCGATCCTCGGCGGCGCCGACGGCGCGATCCTCGACCGCGTGCCCGGTGAGACGCCCAAGTTCGTCCAGATGTTCTTCGTGCTGCTCGGCACGGCCGTGGTCTCCGCGATCTCGATGCTGTTCGCCCTCACGACGGGCGCGCAGGCGTGGCTCTGGCTCGCCATTCCGCTCGCGCTCCTCTGGGCGCTCCTGATCTTCAACCTCGATCGCTTCCTGACGTCGACGATGTCATCGACCCGCAGCATCCCGAAGCTCATCGCCCTCGCCATCCCCCGTGTCCTGATGGCCGCGCTGATCGGCTTCGTGGTCGCCGAGCCCGTCGTGCTGCAGGTCTTCCACAACGACATCGCCCGCGAGGTCGCCTCCACCAACATCGTGCAGGCGCAGTCCGATCAGAACGCGCTCGAGAAGGGCCCTGAGAAGACCGCGATGGATGCCGCAGCCAAGCGCGTCGCGGCACTCCAGCAGCAGGCCAAGACCGGCATCGTCGCGGGAACGTCGGGGAACTCCGCATCCCAGTCCGCCGCCCAGGGCACGGTCGACGACCTGACGGCGAAGCTGGCGGCCCAGCAGAAGGTCATCGACACCGCCCGCGCGCTGTACCAGTGCGAGCTCACCGGCCAGGGCGCCGGCACCGTTCCCGGCTGCACCGGCGTGAAAGGCCAGGGCGCCAGCTCGTCGGCGGCCCAGGCGCAGCTCGCGCAGGCCCAGCAGACCTACGATGCGCTGGCCGGGCAGCTGCGTGCCGCGAACTCGCAGCTCGGCGCGGCCACGACGGCCGAGAAGAGCCAGACCACGGCATCTGAGTCGACCAACCGCGCCGCGGCCAGGAGCGAGCTCCCGGCCGCGCAGAAGCAGTACGACGCGGCGCTCGCGGCCTACAACGCGCGGGCGGATGCGGTGGCCCAGGGCAACGCGGGTGCGGTCGGGCTGCTCAGCCAGATCACGGCGCTCGGCACCCTGGGCGAGAAGCAGCCGGCGATCCTGTGGGCGCACTGGCTGATCGCGGGGCTGTTCTTCATGATCGAGCTGCTGCCGGTGCTCGTGAAGGTGCTGACGAGCTACGGCGAGCCGAGCCTGTACGAGCGCACGGCGGCGATCCGCAAGAGCGTCGACCTCGACCGCGTGAGCGCGGAGGGCTTCCGCGACCGCGCGGCCATCGTCACGACCGCCGCCCAGGAGGCGGATCCGGCCTGACACCCGCGTTCCGGGTGGAGGATGTCGTCATGGAGACATGGGACGCGATGCGCTCGCGGCGCAATGTGCGGCAGTTCACGGATCAGCCGGTCGCCGATGACGCCCTCGACAGGATCCTCGACGCCGGACGGCGGGCACCGTCGGCGGGCAACTGGCAGCCGTGGGACTTCGTGCTGGTGACCGACAGGGCGCAGCTCATCGAGCTGTCGAAGGTCTGGCAGGGCGCCGGGCATGTGGCGCGAGCCGCAGCGGCGATCGCGATCGTCGCACCCGAGCCGAAAGACGACCGGCAGGCGGCTCTGCTGCAGTACGACCTCGGCCAGACCACGTACGCGATGATGATCGCCGCCGCCGACCTCGGCGTGGGCACCGGGCATGCCGCGGTCGCCGACCAGGACCAGGCGAAGGCCGTGCTGGGCTTCCCAGACGGGCGGTTCCTGGCGTGGGTGCTCGCAGTCGGATACCCGGCCGACAAGCCGCTGGCCGTCCTCCGGCGGCTCGACCGGCGGCCCTTCGACGAGGTCGTGCACCGCGGGACCTGGAACGGCGGGGCCGCCTCGGCCTGATCGGATCAGACCGTGAGCAGCACCTTGATGGCGCGACGCTCGTCCATGGCCCGGTAGCCCTCGGCGGCCTGTTCCAGCGGCAGGGTGAGGTCGAAGACGACGCCGGGGTCAATGGCGCGGTCCCAGATCAGCCGGATGAGATCGGGGAGGAACCGGCGCACCGGAGCAGGTCCGCCATGCAGGTGCACGCCTGAGAAGAAGAGCTCCTGCCCGTCGAGGGAGACGTCGTGCGAGACGCCGACGAAGCCGACGTGCCCGCCCGCGCGGGTGGCGCGGATCGCCTGCATCATCGACTCCTGTGTGCCGACCGCCTCGATCGTGGGGTGCACCCCGAGGCCGCCGGTGAGCTCCTTGATCCGCTCGACGCCGGCGTCGCCGCGTTCCTCGACGATGTCGGTCGCGCCGAAGCGGTGGGCGAGCTCCTGACGGTCGGCGTGGCGCGACATCGCGATGATCCGCGGCGCTCCGAGCTGCTTCGCGGCGAGGATGCCGAGCAAGCCCACAGCGCCGTCGCCGACCACGGCGACGGTCTTGCCCGGGCCGGCTTCGGCGGCTACGGCGGCGAACCAGCCGGTGCCGAGGACGTCCGACGCGGCGAGCAGGGACGGGATGAGGTCGGGATCCGGCTGACCCGGGGTCGCGACGAGGGTGCCATCGGCCAGCGGCACGCGCACGTACTCGGACTGGGCGCCGGTCGCGGCACCCGGCTGCCGATGCACGCAGTGCGTCTGGTACCCCGCACGGCAGATCTCGCACGTGTTGTCGGAGGCGAAGAACGACCCGACGACGAAGTCGCCGACCTTCACGTTCCGCACGTCGGCGCCGATCTCGGTGACGACTCCCGCGTACTCGTGACCCATCGGGTTGTGGTCGACGTGCTCCGCACCGCGATATGGCCAGAGGTCGGACCCGCAGATGCAGGTCGCGGCGAGCTTGATGACGGCGTCGGTGGGATCGACGATCGTCGGCATCTCGCGATCTTCGACCCGGACATCGCCGGGGGCGTGCATGATGACTCCGCGCATGGGGTTCTCCTTATCGGGTGACAGAGGTTGGGACGGCCGGCGGGCTCGAGACCGAGCGGGCACGGCGGGGGAGACGGGTGAGGAAGAAGAAGGCGGCGGCCGCGAGCGCGGTCGCGGTGACCGTCACGACGCCGAGCGGCAGGATGCTGGTGGCCCCGGCGATTCCCACGAGCGGCGCCGCGACGCCACCGAAGCCGAAGCGCACCATGCCGAGCACGGACGACGCCGTCCCGGCGATCTGCGGGTAGCCGACGAGCGCGAGCGTCGTCGCGGGGGGCGAGGTGACGGCCACGCCGCTCGCCAGTGCGAACAGGGCGGCCAGGACGACCCACAGCGGCACGGCCGAGATCCCGGCGGCGAGCAGTCCGAGCGCGCCGAGCCCGGTGACGGCGATGCCGACCGCCAGCGTTCCGCGCACCGACCACTGCTCCGCAGCGCGTCCCGAGAAGTAGCCGAAGACCATGAATCCGGCCGAGTTCGCGCCGAAGGCGAGCGCGTAGGCCTGCGGCGAGAGCCCATAGATGTCCTGCAGGACGAACGTGGCGCCCGCGAGATAGGCGAAGAGCCCCGCGTAGAGGAAGCCCTGGGTGAGGACGGCCCCACGGAACACCCGGTCGGCGAGCAGTGTGCCCAGATCGCCGAGGGTGCGGGAGAACCCTCCCGTCGTCCGGCGTTCGACGGGCAGTGTCTCGCGGAAGGCGAGGAGCGTGATGATGAGGATGCCGGCCCCGATGGCCGAGAGGAAGACGAAGAGGCCTCGCCAGTCGAACGTGCTGTTCAGCATGCCGCCGAGCAGAGGCCCGACGATGGCGGCGAAGCCGCCGACCACGGTCAGCCGGCCGTAGAAGCGGATCAGGGCCCCGCCGGAGTACAGATCTCGTCCGGCCGCCTGTGCGATCACGATGCCGACGCCTCCCGCCAAACCCTGCACGAGCCGAGCGAGGATCAGAAGCCCGACGGTCGGGCTCGCCGCGCACAGCGCCGACGTCGCGATGTAGGCGACGATCCCGATCAGCAGGATGCCGCGGCGCCCGTACCGGTCGGACAGCGGGCCGGCGATCAGCTGGCCGGCCGCGAGCCCGACGAGGCAGGCGGTCACCGTGAGCTGCGCGATCGAGGTCGCGGCGGACAGCTCGGCGGTCAGTGCGGGCAGCGCGGGGAGGTACAGGTCCATCGAGATCGGGCCGAAGACCGTCAGCAGCAGGAGGAGCGGTGGCAGCAGGCGCCCGGTGGTCGCGAGGCTCGTCGGCGGGGTCATGCATCCAGCGTCGCGCGATGCCCGTGTGCGGGGGAGTTCCTGATGAGACGTGTACCGACAGGGCACCCCTCGCCTTCGAGGATCGGCCTAGCCTGCTGTGCATGGACAATCGAGCCGAGGTGCGTGAGTTCCTCATGACCCGCCGGGCCCGGGTGACGCCCGAGGCGGCCGGACTCATCGGCGGCCCGAACCGGCGCGTCTCGGGGCTCCGCCGCAGCGAGGTCGCGGCGATCGCCGGCGTGAGCGTCGAGTACTACGCGAAGCTCGAGCGCGGCGCGATCGCCGGCGCATCCGCATCCGTCCTCGATTCCGTCTCGCGAGCCCTGCAGCTGGACGACACCGAGCGCGCTCACCTGCTGGACCTCGCCCGTGCCGCGGACGGCATCCCGACGAGCGGCCGCCCGCGCCGTCGCGCGTCCAAGCCCGGCGCCGCACGCCCCAGCCTGCAGTGGGCACTGTCGGCGATCACCGACGCGGTCGCATTCGTGCGAGACCCCCGGCAGAACCTGCTCGCCACGAACGAGCTCGGCCGTGCCTTCTACGCGCCGGTGATCGGCGACGGCGGCCGCACGCCGAACCTGGCGCGGTTCCAGTTCCTCGATCGCGCGTCGCGCGATTTCTACCCGGACTGGGATGTGTTCGCCGGGATGTGCGTCGCCATCATGCGGGCGGAGGCCGGACGCGATCCGCACGACAAGGAGCTGCAGGATCTCGTGGGCGAGCTCTCCACACGCAGCGATCTCTTCCGCACCCTGTGGGCCGCGCACGACGTGCGCACGCACGGGGCGGGAACCAAGCGGTTCGAGCACCCCGTCGTGGGGGAGCTGACCCTCGCCTACGAGGAGCTCGCGATCACGGCCGAGCCCGGCAACGTGCTGATGCTGTACACCGCGGAGCCGGGGTCGCCCTCCGACGAGCGCCTGCGGCTGCTCGCATCCTGGGCTGCGACGAGGTCCCGCGAGGTGCAGGAGGCACCCGCTGCGTCTGTCGCAGACGGCACGGAGACGGCGTGAGGTCCGACGGCGCGCGCGGGCGCATTAGCGTTGAGACATGAAGTATCGCTACCTCGGAAACAGTGGCCTGAAGGTCTCGGAGATCACCTACGGAAACTGGGTCACGCACGCGTCCCAGGTCGACGACAGCGCGGCGATCGCCACCGTCCACGCGGCCCTCGACGCCGGCATCACGACGTTCGACACCGCCGACGCGTACGCCAACACGGCCGCCGAGGTTGTGCTCGGCAAGGCGCTCGCCGGTCAGCGCCGCGAGTCGCTCGAGATCCTGACGAAGGTGTACTGGCCCATCGGCCCGAAGGGCGCGAACGACGTCGGCCTGAGCCGCAAGCACATCTTCGAGGGCATCGACGGATCGCTGAAGCGCCTCGGCGTCGACTATGTCGACCTGTACCAGGCGCACCGCTTCGACTACGAGACGCCGCTCGAGGAGACGTTCCTCGCCTTCGCCGACATCGTCCGGCAGGGCAAGGCCCTCTACATCGGCGTCTCGGAGTGGACCGCCGACCAGCTGGTCGCCGGCGCCGAGCTGGCGCGCGAGCTGAAGGTGCCGTTCATCTCGAACCAGCCGCAGTACTCCATGCTGTGGCGGGTCATCGAGGAGAAGGTCGTCCCCACGAGCGAGGAGCTGGGCCTCTCGCAGATCGTGTGGTCGCCGATGGCGCAGGGCGTGCTGTCGGGCAAGTACCTGCCGGGCCAGCCCCTGCCCGAGGGGTCGCGCGCGACCGACGAGAAGAGCGGCGCGGCGTTCATCCAGCGCTTCCTGACCGACGAGGTCCTCACCGCCGTGCAGCGTCTGCAGCCGATCGCCGAGGATCTGGGCCTCACGATGCCGCAGCTCGCCGTCGCGTGGGTGCTGCAGAACCCGAACGTCGCGGCCGCCCTGGTCGGCGCCTCGCGCCCGGAGCAGATCGCCTCGAACGTCGCGGCCTCCGGAGTCGTCCTCGAGGACGACGTCATGTCGGCGATCGACGAGGCGCTCGGCGACGTCGTCGTGCGCGACCCGAAGCTGACCGACGAGGTCTCTCCGAAGTCCCGTCCCTGATCGCATGATCACGAGCGCGGGAATCCTCCTGTACCGGCGCGCGCCGGCGCTGGAGGTGTTCATCGCGCACATGGGCGGGCCGTTCTGGGCCCGCAAGGACGCCGGAGCGTGGTCGATCCCCAAGGGCGAGTACGACCCGGCGACCGAAGACGCGTGGGATGCGGCGACCCGCGAGTTCCGAGAGGAGCTCGGGGTCGCCCCTCCCGACGCGCACGTGCTGGACCTCGGCGCCTTCACGGTCACGTCGGGCAAGCGCCTCACAGTGTACGCATTGGACGGCTCGGACTGGGGTCCCGGACCGTTCGAGTTCGGCGAGTTCGAGCTCGAATGGCCGCCCCGCTCGGGCAGGGTGCAGCGTTTTCCCGAGGTCGACCGCGCGGAGTGGTCGACGATGGATGCTGCGCGCCTGCGCCTCGTCAAGGGGCAGGCGCCGATCCTCGACGTCCTGCAGCGCGTCGTCTGATTCAGGCGACCGACCGGTCGGCGGGCTCTCCCGCGACGGCCTCGGCTACGCCCCCGCCGCCTGAGCGTCGGCCTGACGCTGCTCCTCCCACTCGGAGACGAGCTCCGGGATCCGTCGGGACATGAACCGGAGGAACGCCGCCATGTCGGATGCGCGGGCGGCGATGGCGGCATCGTCCGCCACGGCTGAGCCGATCCGCTCGATGTAGTCCGCCATCCGCTCGTACACGGGTGTGTTGCTCATGAGCACCGTGTGCCAGGTGTCCGCCGCGAGGTCGTAGCGGTCTCGCCGGTCGCCCGGCACCGACCGGCGCAGGATGAAGTGGGTGTTGAGCAGATACCGCACGGCTCCCGAAACCGCCCCGGCGCTGATGCCGAGCCGGTCGGACAGCTCGGCGGCCGTGTAGCCGCCCTCCGGCGCGGCGATCAGCGCCATCATGACGCGAGCGGGCATGCGTGGCATGCCCGCCGCGGTCATGACGGTCGCGGCCTGCTCGGCCGGCTCTATGCCGCGGTGCTCCATGCTGTCCCCCGGCTCCACGCTATCCGTCGCTCGCCAGTTCGCGGCGGCGCATGAGGACCAGGGACACGCCGGCCCCCGCCGCGACGATCAGGATGAGCCACCACAACCCCTGGATGTCGACGTCGCCGTGGGACACGATCGGCGAGACCGCGAAGGGCGAGAACTTCGTCGTCCACTCGGGGAGCCCGAACAGCGGCCCGAACAGCCCGAACACGGTGGCCACGAACACGAGTCCCCATCCGACGGCGATCGTCGCCCGGGGGATGAGCACGAACGCGAGGCCGGCGAGCACCGCGAACACGCAAGCGGCGAGGCCCTGTCCGAGTCCGACGACCGCCACGACCTCGAACAGGTCGGATGACGGGCGGCCGGCGAGCCCGAGCCAGCCGGTCAGGATCGCCGCGCCGACGATGATCAGGATCGCGAACAGGGCCACGAGCAGGTAGTCCGCGAGCCATCGCACGCGGTCGACCGGGCGGGCGAGCACATTCTCCGCGGTGCCGTGCGCCTCCTCCTGGCGCGCACGGACCACCGTCTGCACCCCAGCACACGCGGCGAGGATGCCGAGCATCGTGAAGAAGACCGTCACCACGGTCTCATCGAGAGAGCCCGCCTTGGCGATCTTCTCGAGGATCTGCTCGACGGCGGGGTTCTGCCCGGAGATCTGGCCGGCCAGCCCGCTGAGCGTCGTGGCCAGGATGCCTGTCAGGGCGCCGCCGATCGCCCAGCCGATGATCGATCCCGACGTCAGGCGCCACACGAGGGCGTGCGGGGTGCCGAGAGCGGGACGCGCGTGGGCGCGGCCGCGACGCTCGGGGATGAAGCCCGCGCCCATATCCCGCACCGACTGCAGAGCTGTCGCGGCGATGGCGAGCACGAGACCGACGGCGAGGCCCAGCGCAGCCGGCCCGAAGTCGTTGGTGTCGTACGGGCGCGCCTGCTCCGCCCAGCCGAAGGGGGAGAGCCACACGAGCCACGAGCTGGTGATGCGGGTCAGGTCGTTGCTCGGGGTGCCGGCCGCGTTGCCGATGCCGTTGATGAGGAACGTGCCGACGAGGATCCACACCGTCAGGGAGTTCGCGCCACGCGACGTGCGCATGAGCTGCGAGGCCATGAGCCCGATGCCGAGGAAGGCGATGCCGGTCGTGCCTGTGACGACGCCCATGACGACCGAGCCCTGCGGATCGACCTTCGCGGCGATGAGCGCCAGGGTGACGAGGATCGCGAGCACGACGTTCGCGGCGACGCCGTGGACGATCGTGGCCACCGTCGGCCGCGTGCGGCCGACAGGAGTGGCCGCAACGAGCTCGGAGCGTCCCGCTTCCTCGTCGCCGCGCGTGTGGCGCACTGCGAGGAACGTGCTCATGAGCCCCGCGAGCATCGTCAGCCAGGGCAGGATCTCGAACGCCAGGAACTGCCCCTCGGATGCGCCGGACGGCAGGCCGCGGAACATCATGATCACCGGGTTCGCCATGACGGCTGCCAGGACCTCGACCCGGTCGGAGTGCGTGCCGTAGGACTGCGTCACCCCGGCGTAGCCGGAGAAGGCCAGGAGGACCACGGCGAGGATCCACAGCAGCAGCTGCAGCCAATCCCGCCGCAGCCGCTGCCGGAGGAGGGTGCCCATCACGACTCCTGCGCGGCGGCGCGACGCGAGGAGCGCGTGCCGTTCTCGTCCTCGGCGTGACGGAGCGCGTCGAGGTCGTCGCCGTAGTGCCGGAGGAAGAGCTCCTCGAGCGAGGGCGGCTCGATGCGCAGGCCGGCGACGTTGTGCTGGGCGAGCAGCGGGAGGACGGCGGTGACCTCGTCGCTGTCGACGGTGAACCGCGCGCGGCCCTCGGCGACGGTGCCGTCGTGCGCCTGGGGGATGCCGGCGAGAGCCGAGGCATCCATCGCTTCGAACGACACCTGCGTGCGTGTCAGGTGACGCAGATCGGCGAGGGTCCCCGTCTCGACGACCCTGCCTGCCCGGATGATGCTGACCCGGTCGCACAGGAGCTCGACCTCGGAGAGGATGTGGCTCGACAGCAGGACCGTCGCACCGGCGCTGCGCAGCAGCTCGACCTCGTCGCGGAACGCGACCTCCATCAGCGGGTCGAGGCCGCTCGTAGGTTCGTCGAGGATGTACAGATCCGCCGGCACGGCCAGCGCGGCGATGAGCGCGACCTTCTGACGGTTGCCCTTCGAGTACGCACGGCCCTTCTTGCGGGGGTCGAACTGGAAGACGTGCATGAGCCGGTCGCGCTCGGACCGGTACGTGGCATCCTTCGTCTTCGCCCCGCGCAGCCGCGCGAGGAAGTCGATCGCCTCGCCGCCGGAGAGATTCGGCCACACGCTCACATCCCCGGGGACGTAGGCGATGCGCTCGTGCAGGGTCGCGGCGTTGTGCCACGGCTCCTCGCCCAGGACGCTCACGTCGCCCCCCGTCTTGCGTGCAAGTCCCAGGAGGATGCGGATGGTGGTCGTCTTCCCCGCCCCGTTGGGACCGAGGAAGCCGTGGACCTGCCCTTCGTCGACCGAGAGGTCGAGGCCGTCGAGGGCGTGCACGGCGCCGTAGTGCTTCGTGAGTCCGCTCGTGCGGATGACTGTGGTCATGACGCCGAGTGTACGCCGATTTCAGGAATTCGTGAAAGTTCTAAACGAAATCCCTACGGCGTGTTCTCGGCGCGCGTCTCGATCTCCCGGGCCGCCCGGATCCGATGGAGGCTGTTCTGATAGCGCTCCTGATGGATGCGGGCGTGCATCCACTCGTCGACGTGCCGCACACCCGGGGAGGTGCGCAGGCGGCCCAGCAGGTCGGTGAACTCGGCGAGGGAGCGGAACGTGATGGTAGCGACCATGTCGTAGCGCCCGACGCCGGAGGCGAGGAATTCGAGCGCCGGCTCGGCCAGCAGCACCTCGAGGGCGTGGGGGTCGTCGCCGTTCAGCACGATGCCGAAGCCGAAGGCGAGGCCCTCGGCATCCGCCTCCTCGCGCTGCAGGATGGCGCCGATCTGCATGGCGCCGGACTCGATGAGCCGGGCGACGCGGATGCGGCACCCGCTGATCGAGAGCCCGACCTGCGTGCTCATCTCGGCGTAGCCGAGCCTGCCGTCGACCTGCAGCAGTTCCATGATCTGCAGGTCGGCCTCGTCGAGCGAATGCGGGATCAGCCGCGGCTCCGCGCCGAGGAAGAAGCTGCGCAGCATCCTCTCGTAGAGCATGACCGAGACCTCCGTGACGCCCGGCATCGCACGGACCGCGCGCAGCGCGCTCTGCAACTCGGTGAGAGTGGTCAGATGCAGCTCGACGACGATCTGCATCGCACCGGTGATCTCCGAGATGAAGACGGTCGAGTCGATCTGGGCGATCCGCTTCGCGAGTGCGCCGACGTCACCCTCGGCGCGCACCATCAGGTGGGCGAGGACATCCAGTCCGAGCAGGCGCGGATGCACCGCTGCCACGATCCGCAGCGATCCGTCCTCGAGCAGCGGCCCGATGCGGCGCGTCACGTTGGCGCGTGTCGTGCCGAGGCGGCGAGCGAGATCGCTGAAGGAGGCGCGGCCGTCTCGACGCAGCAGAGCGATGGCGCGTTCGGTGAGCTCGTCCACGGTCCAAACGTATCGCACGGGTGCCATCTGTGGTAGCAACTTTGCTCCAATCAGCATCGATGAGGATGCGATGGCTCACGCTAGCAGGCTTTAGACAGAAGAAATCGCACAAAAGATACCCTAGAAATGCTAAATTGCATTGACATGTGAGCCCACGGCGGGCAGGATCGATCTCACCCGCCCCCGCTTACCTCTTCAAGGGAGAAGAACCATGAACCAGCGTGTCCTCGGCCTCGCAGCGGTCGCCGCTGCTGCCCTGCTCCTCAGCGCCTGCTCCAGCGGAGCGTCCGACAGCGGCGCCTCCCACCCGACCGCCGCGGCGGCCAAGACTCCGGCCGGCCTCATGCAGGCAGGCACCCTCTCGGTCTGCATCGACCCGGAGTACGCCCCGCTCGAGTCCTACAAGAACGGCTCCAGCGGCGATGTCGTCGGGTTCGACGCCGACGGCGCCCGCGCGCTCGCGACCTACTGGGGAGTGACGCCGAAGTTCAACGTCACCTCGTTCGACGGCCTCATGCCCGCCTTGAACGCCAGCCGCTGCGACATCGTGTGGAGCGGCCTCTACCAGAGCGAGGCGCGCAAGGCCATCGCCGACTCATCCGCCTACATGCAGGCGGGCCCGACCGTCGTCGCAGCACCCGCGCTCGCTGCCAAGCTCAAGACGAAGGACGACCTGTGCGGTCTGCGCGTGGTCACGCAGTCGGCATCCGCGAACTCGGACGATGTGGCCGCGCTCTCGAAGGCCTGCGAGGCCGGCGGCAAGAAGCCCATCACCCAGAGCAACTACCCCCAGACGGCGCAGACCGTGCTCGCGCTGATCAACGGCAAGGCCGACGCGCTCGTCGAGACGAACGTGGGAGCGGCGTACATCGTGTCGCAGAACGAGGGCAAGCTCGCCGTCGCCAAGAACGTCTTCCCCTCCGAGACGACCTTCGGCGTCTTCACGCGTAAGGGCGACAAGCTCAGCGAACCGGTCGCCACGGCGCTCAAGGCTCTGTACACCGACGGCACGTTCGCGAAGATCGCCGCGCAGTACAAGCTCGACCCCACGTCGCTCGACGTCTCCCAGTGACGGTCGTTCGACTCGATAACGGAGGTTGAGACATGGGTTTCGATCTGCAGATCTTCTTAGGGCAGCTGCTCAATCCGCAGTACCTCTGGGGAGCGCTCCTGTCCATCGGCGTCGCTGTGGTCGCCCTGGTCATCGCCACGGTCCTCGGGTTCTTCCTGGCCCTCGGGCGGACGTCGCCGAACCGGTGGGGCAGCGCCGCGTCGGGCACGTACATCTGGCTGTTCCGGGCGATCCCGGCGCTCCTCGTGCTGCTCATCATGTGGAACGCCCTCCCGCAGCTGCTGCCGATCTTCAAGGCCGACTGGTACACGCCGTTCATCGCGGCATCCGTCGGACTGGGTCTGGTCGAAGCCGCGTTCATGGCGGAGATCATCCGATCCGCGCTCAACAGCGTGGACGAGGGGCAGGGACTCGCGGGACGCGCCCTCGGGATGACGCCGTCATCGGTGATGCGCACGGTGATCCTTCCGCAGGCGATCCGCACCGCGCTGCCCCCGACCGGCAACGAGTTCATCGGGCTCGTGAAGTACTCGTCGCTCGCATCCGTCATCTCGCTGCAGGAGCTGCTGACCACGGCCCAGGTGGGCGTGAACACGACCTTCCGCTACGCGGAGTACTACGCGGTCGCGATCATCTACTACCTCGTCATCGTCAGCATCATCACGCTCGTCCAGGGGCGCATCGAGAAGCGGTTCGCCTGGAGTTCGCGCGGCGCCAAGAAGCAGCTGTTCACGACGACGACCGACACGCAGCTCATCGCGGTGGGCAAGGCTCGCGGCACACGAAAGGGCGTGAACGCATGACCGCCATCACAGACGCGGCCATCCCGACCCTCCAGGTCAGGGGACTGCACAAGAGGTACGAAGGCCTCGAGGTGCTCAAGGGCGTCGAGTTCCAGATCCGCCGCGGCGAGGTGAAGGCGGTGCTGGGCCCGAGCGGCTCCGGCAAGTCGACGATGCTCCGCCTGATGGCTCTGCTCGAGCCGGCCGACCAGGGCGAGGTGCTGCTCAACGGCACCCGCATCGGGGCCACCGGCACGGCCGACAAGCCGCATCACCACCACGAGCGCAGGCTGGCGATCGAACGGCGCCAGATCGGGATGGTGTTCCAGCGGTTCAACCTGTTCCCCCACATGAACGCCCTGGACAATGTCGCCCTCGCGCTCGTCAACGTCCAGAAGGTCGACAAGGGACAGGCGCGGGAGCGGGCCTACGCCATGCTCGAGCGCGTCGGGCTGGGGGATCGTGACGGCCACTTCCCGTCCGAGCTGTCCGGCGGTCAGCAGCAGCGTGTGGCCATCGCCCGTGCGCTGGTGCTCAACCCGCAGGTCATGCTGTTCGACGAGCCGACCTCTGCGCTCGACCCCGAGCTCGTGGGCGAGGTGCTCGATGTGATGGAGCAGCTGGCCGCGGACGGCATGACGATGATCGTCGTCACGCATGAGGTGCGCTTCGCCCGCCGCGCCGCCGACGAGGTGTCGCTGTTCGACTCGGGCGTCCTGGTCGAACAGGCCGCCCCGGACGAGTTCTTCGACAACCCGCAGCACGACCGCACGAAGAAGTTCCTCAGCCATGTCCACTGAACGACCCCTCGCCCTCTATCTCGACACCGACGACATCGACCCGGCCCCGGGCGTCGAGCTGCTCGAGGCCGCGGGATTCCGTGTGGAACGTGTCGAGAGCCACGACCCGGACGAGTTCGTGGCCGCCGCCGCCGAGGCGGAGGCCCTTCTCATCGGATACGACCCGATCACCGCCGACATGATCGAGCGGATGCCGCGCCTGCGGATCATCGCGATGCTCTCGATGGGGGTCGACGGGGTCGACGTGCAGGCGGCGACGGATGCGGGCGTCTGGGTGTCGAACGTCCTGGGCGCCGCCACCGATGAAGTGGCCGCGCATGCGCTGGGCCTGGTGCTCGCGGCTCGCTCGATCGATCGGGCCGCGCGCGCGACGCGGTCGGGCGCCTGGCGCGTGGAGGATGCCCCGCGGGCGACCACGGAGTGCACCGTGGGCGTCCTGGGCCTCGGAAGGATCGGGCGTCGGTTCGCCGAGTTCGCCGGCCCTCTGTTCGGCGAGGTGATCGGCACCGATCCGATGCTTCCGGACGACGCCGACACCCGCGACATGCTCCGTCGCGCCGGCATCCGCCGGGTGGACCTCGACGAGCTGATCGCGGCATCCGATGTCCTGTCCCTGCACGTCCCGCTCACGGCCCAGACGGCCGGACTCGTCGACGCGGACTTCCTTGCGGCGATGCCCGAGGGTGCGGTTCTCGTGAACGTCAGCCGCGGCGGCCTGATCGATGAGGATGCGCTGCGGGCGGCCCTCGACTCGGGGCACATCGCCGGCGCGGGTCTCGACGTGCTGGCGACCGAGCCCGCCGCGCCGGACCACCCATTCCGCACGCACTCCCGTGTCGTGCTGACCCCGCACGTCGCCTATCTCTCCACACGCACCGGACGCGAATACGCCACGCGACAGGCGCAGAACGTCATCTCCCTGTTCGCCGGCGATGCTCCGGACACCCCGGTGAACCGTCCGGCCCCGCCGGCCGGCATCCACTGATCGAAGGTCCCCATGCGCAAGCTCTCCCTTCCCGATCGCCCCCTCGACGAGCAGGGCGCGAAGATCGTCATCGCCCGCCGCATCCGCACGCTGGACGACGCCGACACCGTCGCGACCGCGATGCTCATCGTGAACGGCCTCATCGCGGCCACCGGCACTCTCGACGAGTGCCGAAGGGCCGCGGACCGGTACTCGGCCGTCGCGCCGGAGGTGCACGACCTCGGCGACGCGGTGGTCGTGCCGGGGTTCATCGACGCGCACGCGCACCCGCTGATGCTCGGTCAGATGATGAGCTGGGTGGACTGCGGACCCGAGCGGGCCGGCAGCATCCCGGAGATCGTCGCCCTGCTGCGCGAGGCCGCGGAGCGGACGCCGCACGACCTGCCGGTGCGCGGCTACGGATACGAGCAGCGCAACCTGGTCGAGCGGCGGCACCCCACCCGGTTCGAACTCGACGAGGTCGCCACGGGTCGTGAGGTCTACCTCATGAACGCCTCCGGGCACGGTGGCGTCGTGAACAGCCACACGTTCGAGAAGTACGGAGTGACCCGGGACACCCCGAATCCCCAGGGCGGCGAGTTCTTCCGCAGCGCCGACGGGGAGCTCACGGGAGAGCTGTCGGATGCTGCGTGCAACATCCTCACCGGGCTGAGCGGCGTGAAGATCGGTCACCACGGCCCGAACTTCCACCTCGGCGATGCCCCCGAAGAGCACGTCCGCCAGCTCGCGGCGGCGCAGCGCAACTTCCTCGAAGGCGGCGTCACCGCGATCGGCGACTGCCAGGTCTCCAGCCGCGAGTTCGACACGTATCTGCGTCTGGCTGAGCGCGACGGGCTCCATCTGCGCGTGTCCATGTACCTTCTCTCGCATCTGCTCGACGACGCGCTCGACATGGGGCTGAGGGGACAGTTCGGCAACGCCCGCCTCAGCTTCGCCGGCATCAAGCTCTATGCCGACGGAACGCTCGGCGGCTGGACCGCCTACTTCCCCGACGGCTACGTCGGCGACCCGTGCCGCACCGGCCAGCTGTACCACGAGCCCGCCGAGTATCGCGAGCTCATCCTCAGGGCGCACCGGGCAGGGCTGCAGACCGCGACCCACGCCCAGTCGCCCACCGCGATCGAGATGGTCGTCTCCGCGATCGAGTCCGCCCAGGCGACCGACCGACGTCCGGATGCCCGCCACCGCATCGAGCACTGCGGGCTTCCGACCCCCGAGCAGATCGAGCGTATGGCGGCCGCCGGCATCCGCCCTGTCAACCAGCCGCAGCACTACTACAACTGGGGCGAGGGCGTCGAGCAGGCCATCGGCACCCCCGGCGAGCGGTTCAACCCGCTCGGCGAGTTCGTGCGCGCGGGCGTGCCTGTCACGATCTCGTCCGACGCGCCGGTCGCCGAGCCGCGGCCGCTCGAAGCGATCCAGGCATCCGTCACCCGGGTGACGCGCCGTGGACGCAGACTCGGACCCGACGATCTGGTCATCGACCCGCTGACCGCGCTGCGCGGTCACACGATCGAGGCCGCGCGCTCGATCGGTCGTGAGGACGACCTCGGCAGCCTGCAGGTCGGCAAGCGTGCCGACTTCGCGGTGCTCGCGGCCGACGTCGACGAGGTCGCCCCCGAGGCGATCCGCCACATCGCCGTGCTGCAGACCTGGATCGACGGAACACGCCACCACATCGCGGCGACCGCAGAAGGAGTGAACTGAGCCATGACCCTGACCACCTACTTCGACGAGGTCGAGGCGGCCGAGGCCGAGGCCGCGTCTGCCGCGGGCGTGGCGATCGACAACACGGGTCTCGCGATCCTGCAGACGCTGCGCGCCTACGGCGTCGACACCGTCTTCGGAATCCCCGGCACGCACAACCTGGAGTTCTACCGGCACCTGTCGCGCCTCGGCATGCGCGCGGTCACCTCACGGCACGAGCAGGGCGCCGGCTACGCCGCCGACGGATGGGCGCAGCGCACGGGCCTGCCGGGCATCGTCATCACGACATCCGGTCCCGGACTGCTGAACGCCCTGTCCGCGGCCGGAACGGCGTACTGCGAGTCGCGACCGCTCATCATCCTGTCCCCGGGCGTCGCACTCGGCGCGGAGTTCGCGGACGTCGGGACGCTGCACGAGACCAAGGACGCCACCGCCGCGAGCGGAGCGATCGTCGAGTGGAGCCGCCGCGTCGCCGACGCCGGCGCCGCGGTGCAGGCTGTCCACGACGCGTTCGAGCTGTTCCGCACCGGGCGCCCGCGTCCGGTGCACATCGAGGTCCCGCTCGACGTGCTCGAAGGAGCCGCGGTCGTCGCTGCAGCAGAGCTCGCGCCGCGTCCGAACCCCGGGTACACATCGGCCGACGAGGCGGGCGTGGTCGAGGCGGCGCGGATCCTCGCCGGCGCCGTGCGGCCCGCGATCATCGCCGGTGGCGGCTCCACCGGCGCCGCGGCATCCATCACCGCCCTGGCGGAGCGCCTCGGCGCTCCCGTGGTCACCACGGTGAACGGCAAGGGCACCGTGGCCGAATCGCATCGGCTCGCGATCGGCGCGGAACTGCGTCTCGAGGCCGCGCGCGACGTGGTCAACGGGTCGGATGCGCTGCTGGTCATCGGCGCGAAGATGGGCGAGGCGGAGCTCTGGGGCGGCGTGATCCAGCCCGATGCGCCCGTCATCCGCGTGGACGTCCTCGCGAGCCAGGGACAGAAGAACGTGGCCTCCGACCTGGTCCTCGTGGGGCACGCGGAAGCCGTCGTGATGCAGCTGCTCGAGGCGGTGGGCCCGGGGTCGAAGCCGGCATGGACCGATCTCGATGCCGTGCGCGCCGCATGCGTCGCGGAGGCCGCGGAGGTCAACAGGGCCACCGACCGGGCCGCGCGGGCGATCGCAGCGACCTTGCCGGGCAACGCCGTAGTGGCGGGCGACTCGTCGCAGATCACCTACCTCGGCATGGCCAGTGCTGTGCGACAGGACGAGCCGCACGCGTTCCTCTACACGCCCGCGTACGCGACGCTCGGCTACGGTCTGCCCGCAGCCATCGGCGCGGCCGTGGCGGAATCGACGCGGGGAGACGATGCCCGGCCCGTGGTGTGCGTGGTCGGAGACGGCGCGCTGATGTTCGCCGTGCAGGAATTCGCCACCGCGGTGGAGCAGGAGCTCGACCTGACGGTCGTCTGCTTCGACAACGGCGGCTACGGGGAGATTCAGCAGAACGAGGTCGATCGTGGCATCCTGCCGATCGGCGTCCGCCTCGCTCAACCGGACTGGGCGGCTCTCGCAGACGCCTTCGGAGCGCACGGCTGGAGGGTGCGAGCGGCCGAAGAGCTCGACCCGATCATGCGTCAGGCGGCGCGCGCGGGCGGAGTGAACCTCGTCCACGTCCCCTCGTACCTCTTCCCGTAGATCCGATCCTCGACTCGCCCGGTCGCCCGAAGGAGGCCGCGAAAGGAAATCATGACCACACCGATCGGTCCCGTCGACAGCTCCCGCACGCCTCGATTCGCCGGACGGGACGGCTTCGCGCGCCTGCCGCGACTCGACCAGGTCGGGCACGCCGACATCGTCGTGACCGGCGTGCCGTTCGACAGCGGCGTCTCGTATCGTTCCGGCGCACGGTTCGGCCCGAACCACGTGCGCGAAGCCTCTCGGCTGCTGCGCCCGTACAACCCCGCCCTCGACGTCTCCCCGTTCGAGCTCGCGCAGGTCGCCGACGCCGGCGACATCGCGGTCAACCCGTTCCACATCGGCGAGGCGATCGAGACCGTCGAGCAGGCGGCGCTCGACCTGACGGTCGACGGTTCGCGTCTGGTCACCCTCGGCGGCGACCACACGATCGCGCTCCCGCTTCTGCGGGCGGCCGCGAAGAGGCACGGCCCGGTCGCGCTGCTGCACTTCGACGCGCATCTCGACACCTGGGACACGTACTTCGGCGCGGAGTACACCCACGGCACCCCGTTCCGTCGCGCCTTCGAAGAGGGCATCATCGACACCGAGGCCCTCAGCCACGTCGGCACGCGCGGTCCCCTGTACGGCAAGCGCGACCTCGAGGACGACCGCCGCTTCGGCTTCGGAATCGTCACCAGCGCCGACGTCTACCATCAGGGGGTGAACGAGGTCGTGGCCAAGCTGCGTGATCGCATCGGCGATCGCCCCCTGTACATCTCGATCGACATCGACGTGCTCGACCCCGCGCACGCTCCGGGGACGGGGACCCCGGAGGCCGGTGGGATGACGAGTCGCGAGCTCCTCGAGATCCTTCGCGGGTTCCGTGGTCTGAACCTCATCGGGGCCGATGTCGTCGAGGTCGCCCCGCCCTACGACCATGCCGAGATCACCGGGGTGGCGGCATCCCACATCGCCTACGATCTCGTCTCGCTGCTCGCCCTCCAGCACGAGGCGAGAGGGAGTGCCGGGCACTGATGGATGTCGCGATCATCGCCGTCTACCTCGCAGCGATGCTGGTGTTCGGCATCTGGGGCAAGAGCCGGACCAAGAACTCCAGCGACTTCCTCGTCGCAGGTCGGCGGCTCGGCCCCGGCTTCTACACCGGGACCATGGCCGCGGTCGTGCTCGGCGGCGCCTCCACCGTCGGCGGCGTCGGACTCGGCTACAAGTTCGGCATCTCGGGCATGTGGCTCGTCGTCGCGATCGCGGTCGGCCTCCTGCTGCTCAGCCTGGTCTTCGCAGGGCCGATCCAGAAGCTGCGCGTGTACACCGTCGCCCAGATGCTGAAGCTGCGGTACGGCATCGACGCGACGAGCGCGTCGGGCTTCGTGATGGCGCTTTACACGCTCATGCTCACGGTGACGTCGACCATCGCGTACGCCACGATCTTCCACGTGCTGTTCGGCACGGAGCGTGTCATCTCGATCGGCATCGGTGCCGCCATCGTCATCCTCTACTCGTCGATCGGGGGGATGTGGTCGATCACGCTCGCCGACATGGTGCAGTTCATCATCAAGACGATCGGCGTCTTCTTCCTCCTGCTGCCGTTCGCCTGGACCAGCGCCGGCGGCTACGACGGCATCATGAAGCGCCTGGGCGACGCGGGCCCCGCTCACTTCGATCCGACCAGCATCGGTGTGGACACGATCATCACCTTCTTCGTGATCTACACGTTCGGCATGCTCATCGGGCAGGACATCTGGCAGCGGGTCTTCACCGCGCGCTCTCCGCGGGTCGCCCGCTGGGGCGGCACGGCGGCAGGCCTCTACTGCGTGCTCTACGGCGTGGCCGGTGCGTTGATCGGCACGGCGGCGGCGGCGCTCCTCCCGCACATCGACACGAAGGACGACGTCTACGCCGCCCTCACGGAGAAGATCCTGCCGATCGGGCTGTCGGGTGTCGTGCTCGCCGCCGCCATCGCGGCCATGATGTCGACGGCCTCCGGTGCCCTGATCGCGACCGCGACGGTCGCTCGGGCCGACGTGGTGCCGTTCGTCGGCCGGCTCTTCGGCCGCGACACTGCGGCGGCCGCAGGCAACCCCGAGCATGACGTCCGCTCCAATCGCATCTACGTCATCGTGCTCGGCGTGCTCGCCACGGCGATCGCGATGATGCTGAGCGACGTCGTCGCGGCGCTCACCGTCGCCTACGACATCCTCGTCGGGGGACTGCTCGTGCCGATCCTCGGCGGCTTCCTCTGGAAGCGCGCGAGCGGCGTCGGGGCGATCTGGGCGATGGCGGCAGGCACCGTTGTCACGCTGGGCACGATGGCGTTCACGGGCGTGCTCGCCAACGAGCCGATCTACTTCGGCCTGATCGTCAGCCTCATCACGTACGTCGTCGTGAGCCTCGCGACGCCGCGGACATCGGATGCCGTGCTGACGGTGTGGCGCGATCGCCTCGCCGGTCGCGAGGTCCCCGAGGCGGACGACCTCGTGCACGCCGTGGTCTCGGTCGACGCCGCGTCGGTCGCGGCGCGTGCCGACGACTCTCGCTGAGACTCTCGTCTTCACTTTCGCTCTGTATACGGAGAGGGTTCATACGGCATCAGATTCCCCCGGTAGGTGAAGTTGTGTATACACTGACCTCGGCGTGATCCGAGGGGGGTGCGTATGAGAGCGAGTGATCGCACCTACCGTGCGCTGCTCGACGAGATCCAGTCCGGTGCGCTCGCGCCGGGCACCGCCCTCGCCGAGGGCGAACTGGCGGCGCGCCTGGGAGTGAGCCGCACCCCCGTGCGCGAGGCGCTGGGACGCCTCGCCGCCGAGGGTCTCGTGATCGAGGTCTCGCCGCGGCTGACGGTGGTGGCCGACCTTGCGACGGACGACATCCGCGACCTCTTCGAGCTTCGCCGCGCCCTCGAGGAGACGGCGGTGCGCATCGCCGCGACGAGGGGGAATGCCACCGCCTTCGCCGCGCTCGCCGAGGCGTTCGAGCGGACCGAGGCGGCGCGCGACCCCGACGCGGACGCGTACTACGCACTCATCGCCGACTTCGACGCGGAGGTGGATGCCGCAGCATCCAACGCGTATCTCGCCGCTGCCCTGCGCACCGTGCGCACCCACCTCGTGCGGGTGCGCAGACTCGCCCGCGACAAGCCCGCGCGGCTCGCGGCATCCGTCGCAGAGCACCGCCTCATTGCGCAGGCGATCGCGACGCGCGACGCTGATCTCGCGGCTCACGCCACGCACGTGCACCTCCACAACGCCCTCGCGAGCATTCTCGACAACGCCTCGACGAGCTCGGCCGGATCACCGACCGGAACCGTCCCCACGATCTCCCATCGACCGACACGCTCAACCGAAGGAGCACCATGACCGTCACGCACCACCTCCGTGTGCACCGCAGCGACGAGAACCTCCCGCGCGAGGGGCAGCTGGCATGGGCCATCGCCCGCGTCGCCGCCGATCCGGTGGAGGTCGACTCCGACGTCGTCGACATGATCGTCAACCGCATGATCGACAACGCGGCGGTGGCCGCCGCATCCCTCACCCGACACCCGGTCAGCTCCGCCCGGCAACAGGCCCTGGATCACCCGGTGTCGGTGAACGGCGACGGCGCGACGATCTTCGGCTGCGCGCTCGAGCGCCGTACGAGCCCGGAATGGGCGGCGTGGGCCAATGGCGTCGCGGTGCGCGAGCTCGACTACCACGACACGTTCCTCGCGGCGGAGTACTCGCATCCGGGCGACAACATCCCGCCGATCCTCGCCGTCGCCCAGCACGTCGGCTGCGACGGCACGGCCCTCGTGCGCGGGATCGCCACGGGCTACGAGATCCAGATGGACCTCGTGCGCGGCATCAGCCTGCACAAGCACAAGATCGACCACGTCGCGCACCTCGGCCCGTCGGCGGCGGCCGGCATCGGCACGCTCCTCGCGCTCGACGTCGAGACGATCTACCAGGCGATCGGGCAGGCGCTGCACACGACCACCGCCACGCGGCAGAGCCGCAAGGGCGAGATCTCGACGTGGAAGGCGTTCGCGCCGGCGTTCGCGGGCAAGATGGCGGTCGAGGCGGTGGACCGCGCGATGCGCGGCGAGACGAGCCCGTCGCCGATCTACGAAGGCGAGGACGGCGTCATCGCCTGGATGCTGGACGGCCCCGACGCGTCGTACGACGTGTCGCTGCCCGGCGAGGGCGAGCCCAAGCGCGCGATCCTCGACTCGTACACGAAGGAGCACTCCGCCGAGTACCAGGCGCAGGCGTGGATCGACCTGGCCCGCAAGCTCCACAACGACGGCATCGACATCGACTCGATCGAGTCGGTCGTGCTGCACACGAGCCACCACACGCACTACGTGATCGGCTCCGGCGCGGGCGACCCCCAGAAGTACGACCCGCACGCCTCGCGCGAGACGCTCGACCATTCGATCCCCTACATCTTCGCCGTCGCGCTGCAGGACGGCACGTGGCACCACGTCGACTCGTACCTCCCCGAGCGCGCGCAGCGCGCCGACACCGTCGAGCTGTGGAAGAAGATCACTACGGCCGAGGACGAGGAGTGGACGCGCCGCTACCACTCCGAGGACCCGGACGAGAAGGCGTTCGGCGGCCGGGTCGTCATCCGGTTCGAGGACGGCTCGGAGCTCGTCGACGAGATCGCCGTCGCCGACGCCCACCCGCTCGGCGCCCGTCCGTTCGCCCGCGAGGACTACGTCCGCAAGTTCCGCACGCTCGCCGGGCCCGTGCTCGAGCCCGAGGAGATCGAGCGGTTCCTGGAGCTCGTCCAGCGCCTGCCCGAGCTGAGCCCCGAGGAGGTCCGCGAGCTGTCGATCGTGGCGAAGCTCGGCGTCCTCGCGCTCGCCCCGGCCCCGCAGGGGCTCTTCTGATGCTGTACTCGCAGGTTCCGGCGCACGAGAAGCGCCGGGCGTTCCGCGAGCGCCTCGCCTCGGGCGAGCTGCTGCGGTTCCCCGGCGCGTTCAACCCGCTGTCGGCCCGGCTCATCGAGCGCACGGGCTTCGAGGGCGTGTACATCTCCGGCGCCGTGCTCTCCGCCGACCTCGGGCTGCCCGACATCGGCCTGACGACCCTGACCGAGGTCGCCGGCCGCGGGCAGCAGATCGCCCGGATGACGGATCTCCCTGCGCTCATCGACGCCGACACCGGCTTCGGCGAGCCGATGAACGTCGCCCGCACGATCCAGACGCTCGAGGACGCGGGACTGTCCGGCATGCACATCGAGGACCAGGTCAACCCGAAGCGCTGCGGGCACCTCGACGGCAAGGCCGTGGTCGATGAGGACACCGCGGTCAAGCGCATCCGTGCGGCCGTCGACGCCCGCCGCGACCCCGACTTCCTCGTCATGGCCCGTACCGACATCCGCGCCGTCGAGGGGCTCGAGGCGGCGAAAGACCGTGCGCGCGTGCTCGTCGATGCCGGGGCGGATGCGATCTTCCCCGAGGCGATGCGCACGCTCGAGGAGTTCGCGGCCGTGCGCGAGGCGGTGGATGTGCCGATCCTCGCGAACATGACCGAGTTCGGGAAGTCCGACCTCTTCACCGTCGACCAGCTGCGCGACGTGGGGGTGAACATCGTCATCTGGCCGGTCTCGCTCCTGCGCATCGCGATGGGGGCGGCCGGTCGCGCCCTCGACACGCTGAAGGATGAGGGCCACCTGACGGGACTCCTCGACCAGATGCAGCACCGCGCCGACCTGTACGACCTCATCGACTACGAGCAGTACAACCACTTCGACACGAGCGTCTTCAACTTCACCATTGCGAAGGACTGACATGACCGACATCAAGAAGGGCCTCGCGGGGGTCGTCGTCGACTACACGGCGATCAGCAAGGTCAACCCCGACACCAACTCGCTGCTGTACCGCGGCTATCCCGTACAGGAGCTCGCCGCGACCCAGCCGTTCGAGGCCGTCGCGTACCTCTTGTGGCACGGCGAGCTGCCGACCGGCGAGCAGCTGGCCGAGCTGGTCGCCTTCGAGCGCGCGAACCGCACCCTCGACCCCGCCGTGAAGACCGCCATCGACCTGCTGCCGCTCGAGGCGCACCCGATGGATGTCGTGCGGACCGCCGTGTCGGTTCTCGGAGCCGCCGATCCTGCCGCCTTCGACAACTCCCGCGAGTCCGACCTGGCGAAGGCGCGGCTGCTGCTCGCCAAGATCCCGGCCATGGTCGCGTACGACCAGCGCCGCCGGCGGGGGCAGGGCATCGTCGAGCCACGGGACGACCTCGACTATGCCCACAACTTCTTGTGGATGGCGTTCGACGATGAGCCGGATCCGGTGGTCGCGCAGGCGTTCAACGTGTCGATGATCCTCTACGCCGAGCACTCGTTCAACGCCTCGACCTTCACCGCGCGCGTCATCGCCAGCACGATGGCCGACCTGTACTCCGCCGTCGTCGGTGCGATCGGAGCCCTGAAGGGCCCGCTGCACGGCGGGGCGAACGAGGCCGTGATGCACATCTTCGACGAGATCGGCGAGGCCTCGAACGTCGGCCCGTGGCTCGACGAGGCGCTCGCGTCGAAGCGGAAGATCATGGGCTTCGGGCACCGCGTGTACAAGCACGGCGACTCCCGCGTGCCCACCATGAAGGCTGCGCTGGACACCCTCGTCGAGCACTATGACGCCGACGAGCTCGCGGCCGTGTACGACGCGCTCGAGTCGGACTTCGTCTCTCGCAAGGGGATCTATCCGAACCTCGACTACCCGTCGGGGCCGGCGTACCACCTCATGGGCTTCGACACCCTGACCTTCACGCCGCTGTTCGTCGCGGCGCGGGTCGCGGGGTGGACGGCGCACATCATGGAGCAGGCCGCATCCAACGCGTTGATCCGCCCTCTGTCGGAGTACAACGGACCCGACGAGCGGCACATCGACGGCTACGTCCCGAACGATGCGACCCTGTCGGCTGTCGACCGGCCGGAGGAAGCCACGGGCTGAGTCGGGCACGCTGGAAGCGCTTGCGTTCCTATGCCTCCCTGAACGGGCCAGCTCCGCCCGCCCGCGGAAACATGAGCGAATTCTCATGTAAGCGCTTGCGGTAGACGACCTCCGGCTGTTAGCTTCCTGAGAAACCGAACCTCTCAGGAGCAAACGTGTCGAAGACGACCCGCGCCTGGCGCGCACTCGCTCTCTCCCTCACCGCCGCGCTCGTCGCCGTCGGCGGCACCGTCGCGGTGACGGCACCGGCCACTGCGGCCGCGCGGACCTTCACCCTCGTCGGCGACCTGCAGTCCGAGCTCGGCTGCGCCGCCGACTGGGCTCCCGACTGCGCGCAGACCGCGCTCGTGTCGACCGACAAGCCCGGCATCTACGCCGCCGACTTCACGGTCCCGGCCGGCACCTGGAACTACAAGGTCGCCGTCAACGGAACGTGGGACGAGTCGTACGGCCTGAACGGCGGCGGCGACAACATCCCGCTGACCGTCGCGGGTCCCACGCAGCTGCGGTTCGAGTTCGACGACAACGCGCACAAGGTCGGCGTGGAGGTGGCGCCGGCGGCGCTGCGCGCCGGCTACACGTCCGACGACGACGCTCTCGTCGCGGCTCCCGCGCGCCAGAAGGGCGCCGACCAGCAGTTCTACTTCGTCATGACCGATCGCTTCGCGAACGGCGACACGTCGAACGACACCGGAGGCCTCACCGGCGACCGCATGTCGACCGGCTTCGACCCGACCGACAAGGGCTTCTACGAGGGCGGCGACCTAGCAGGCCTCCACTCGAAGCTCGACTACATCCAGGGCCTCGGCACGACCGCGATCTGGCTCACCCCGAGCTTCAAGAACAAGCCCGTCCAGGGCACGGGCGCCGACGCGAGCGCCGGGTACCACGGCTACTGGATCACCGACTTCACGCAGATCGACCCGCACCTCGGCACGAACGACGAGCTCAAGTCCCTGATCGCCGACGCCCACGCGCGCGGCATCAAGGTGTACTTCGACATCATCGTGAACCACACCGCCGACGTCATCTCCTACGCCGAGAACCAGTACTCCTACATCGACCAGGCCACGAAGCCGTACAAGGATGCATCCGGCACGGCGTTCAACCCGGCCGACTACGCGGGCGGCGACACCTTCCCGACGATGGACCCCGCCACGTCGTTCCCCTACACGCCGGTGGTGTCCGACGCGGAGAAGAACATCAAGGTGCCGTCGTGGCTGAACGACGTCACGCTGTACCACAACCGCGGCGACTCGACCTATACCGGTGAGTCCACGACGTACGGCGATTTCAGCGGGCTCGACGACCTCATGACCGAGAACCCGAAGGTGGTCAACGGCTTCGCCGACGTCTACGACACGTGGATCGACACGGGCATCGACGGCTTCCGCATCGACACCGCCAAGCACGTGAACTTCGAGTTCTGGCAGAAGTGGACGACCAAGGTCCTCGACTACGCCCACAGCCACGGCAAGCCCGACTTCTTCATGTTCGGCGAGGTCTACGACGCCGACCCGGTGAAGCTCTCGCCGTATGTCCGCAAGACGGACATGAACTCGGTGCTCGATTTCACCTTCCAGTCGTCGGCCACGAGCTACGCGTCGGGCAACTCGGCGAAGGGACTGCGCACCCTGTTCGCCGGCGATGACCATTACACGACCTCGACGACCTCTGCCACCGCACTGCCGACGTTCCTCGGCAACCACGACATGGGCCGCATCGGCTACTTCCTGCGCACCACGTCGCAGCCGCTGCAGCGGGATCTGCTGGCCCATGACCTGATGTTCCTGAGCCGCGGCCAGCCGGTCGTCTACTACGGCGACGAGCAGGGCTACGCGGGAGCCGACCCGGGCAACGACAAGAGCGCCCGTCAGTCGCTGTTCCCGACCCAGGTCGCCGAGTACGCGAACCAGAACCTCGTCGACGGCACGCCGCTCGGCAGCGGCGCCCACTACGGCACGAACACGCCGGAGTACACCCAGATCGCGGCGCTCTCCGCACTGCGCAAGGCCAATCCCGCTCTTCAGGACGGCGCACAGATCGAGCGCTACGCCGCCGACGGCGCCGGCGTCTACGCCTTCTCGCGCGTCGACCGCTCCGACAAGGTCGAGTACCTCGTGGCGCTCAACAACGCCGCCTCGGCGCAGACGGTGAGCCTCGCGACCTTGACGGCCGGCGCCCACTACGCGTCGGTCTACGGCGGCGGCGCGGCCCTGACGACGGATGCCGCGGCGAAGACCTCGATCACGGTGCCGGCGCTCTCGGCCGTGGTCTACAAGGCCGACCGCGCGGTGAGCGCGCCGGACGCGGCATCCGCCGTCACGATCGCGGCACCCGCGGCCGGAGCCGCGATGACGGGATCGGCGGCTGTCTCGGCGACCGTCGACGACGCCTGGCGCGAGACGAGCTTCGCCTGGCGCGTCGTCGGCTCCGCCGACTGGCACGCCCTCGGCACGTCCGAGACGACGACGCCGCGCGTCTTCCACGATGTCGACGGGCTCGCCAAGGGCACGCTGGTCGAGTACCGCGCGGTGTCGACGGATGCCGCGGGCCACCGCTCCGCGGCCTCGACCTACGCATCGGTCGGCAATGCGGTGAACCTCGGTGCGGCCGACCAGCCGACCACCGGCTACGGCTCCGTCAGCGTCCCGGGAGACCTGAACACCGAGATGGGATGCGCCGGCGACTGGCAGCCCGACTGCACGGCGGCGCATCTCACCAAGCGCGCCGACGGCATCTGGGCGGGCACATTCGACCTGCCCGCCGGCGACTACCAGTACAAGGTCGCGATCGACGACAGCTGGACGCTCAACTTCGGCGCCAACGGCGTCAAGGACGGCCCGAACGTCGCGCTGCACCACCCCGGGGGCAAGGTCACGTTCTACTTCGACCCGCGCTCGAACCAGGTGCAGACCACCGACGACGGCCCGATCGTGACGCTGCCCGGCTCGTACCAGGCCGCGATCGGATGCCCGGGCGACTGGGCGCCCGACTGCCTCGCCTCGCTCATGAGCGACGGCGACCGCGACGGGGTCTACGAGTTCTCGACCGACCAGATCCCGACGGGTGCCTATGAGGTGAAGGTCGCGCACAACCTCGGCTGGGACGTGAACTACGGTGCGAACGGCGTGCCGGGCGGAGCGAACCTGTCCTTCAGCGCGACCACCGGCAAGCAGGTGCTGTTCCGCTACACCCTGGCGACCCACATCCTCGAGATCGTCGTCACCGACCCGCCGCTCCCCGGGCTCGGCGAGTCGCGCGCCCAGTGGATCGACGCATCCACCGTCGCGTGGCCGGCTGATCTCGGATCGAAGGATGCCGCGGCCACCTGGCAGCTCTACGGCTCCGCCGACGCGAGCCTCGCGGCGAAGGACGGCGCCGTCACGGGCGGCGGCGACCCCATCGCCCTCACGAAGGTGGCGGGCGGCTTGACCGATGCGCAGAAGGCGAAGTTCCCGGCGCTGGCCGGTGCCACGGCCCTGCACGTCGAGGGCCAGGACCGCGCCGCCGTCGCGACCCTCCTCAAGGGACAGCTCCGCGTCGCGCAGCGGGACGGCTCGGGTGCGCTCAGCGCCTTCACCGGCGTGCAGATCCCGGGCGTCCTCGACGACCTGTACGCGACCGCGGTCGCCAAGACGCCGCTCGGCGTGACTTTCCTCGGGGCGCAGCCCACCTTCCGCCTGTGGGCGCCGACGGCGCAGCACGCGACGCTCCTGACGTGGGATGCCGGTGCCACCGGCGACCCCGTGCGCCGTGACGCGAGCTGGGATGCCGCATCCGGTGTCTGGACCGTCAAGGGCGGCGCCGCGCTCAAGGGCTCCGAGTTCCTGTGGGAGGTCCAGGTCTACGCCCCGACCACGGGGAAGATCGAGACGAACCGCGTCACCGACCCGTACTCGGTCGCCTTGACGACGAACTCGACGCGCTCGGTCGCGATCGACGTCGACGACCAGAAGTGGCGGCCGGACCAGTGGCGCAAGACCGCCTCGCCGGTCGTGGCCAAGCCCGTGGACCACACCATCTACGAGCTGCACATCCGCGACTTCTCGATCTCGGACACGACGGTGCCTGCCGCCCTGCGCGGCACGTACTCCGCCTTCACGCGCGACAGCGCGGGGACGAAGCACCTGCGCGAGCTCGCGGCCGCGGGCATCAACACGGTGCACCTGCTGCCGTCGTTCGACCTCGCGACGATCCAGGAGGATCGCTCCAAGCAGACGACCCCGAGCTGCGACCTCGCGGCGATGGGACCGGCATCCCCCGACCAGCAGGCGTGCGTCATGGCCCAGGCCGACACGGACGGATACAACTGGGGCTACGACCCGTTCCACTACTCGGCCCCCGAGGGCTCGTACGCGGTGGACCCGAACGGCGGGGCGCGGGTCTCGGAGTTCCGGCAGATGGTCGGCGCGCTGCACGGCATGGGCCTGCAGGTCGTCCTCGACCAGGTCTTCAACCACACGGCGGCCTCCGGCCAGGCGGACACCTCGGTGCTCGACCAGGTCGTGCCCGGCTACTACCAGCGGCTGAACGCGGCCGGCGCCGTGGAGACCTCGACCTGCTGTCAGAACGTCGCCACCGAGCACGCCGTCGCGCAGAAGCTCATGGTCGACTCGATCGTCACGTGGGCGAAGGAGTACAAGGTCGACGGCTTCCGGTTCGACCTCATGGGGCACGCATCGAAGGCGAACATGCTGGCGATCCGCTCGGCGCTCGACGCCCTGACCCTGAAGAAGGACGGCGTCGACGGCAAGGCCGTCTACCTGTACGGCGAGGGCTGGAACTTCGGCGAGGTCGCGAACAACGCACTGTTCGAGCAGGCCACCCAGGGTCAGCTCGGCGGCACGGGCATCGGGACGTTCAACGACCGGCTGCGTGACGCGGTGCACGGCGGCAGCCCGGTCGACGGCGGATCCACCTTCGTCCAGGGCTTCGGCACGGGGCTCGCGACGGACTCGAACGGCGACGCGATCAACGGCTCGAGCGCTCAGCAGCTCGCGGCTCTCGGGCACGACACCGACCTCGTGAAGCTCGGTCTCGCCGGCAACCTGCGGTCGTACTCGTTCCTGACGTCGGAGGGCACGGTGAAGCAGGGGTCGCAGATCGATTACAACGGGCAGGCTGCCGGCTACGCCGACCAGCCCGACGAGGTGATCAACTACGTCGACGCCCACGACAACGAGACGCTGTACGACCTGTCGGTGTTCAAGCTGCCGCGCGGCACGTCGATGGCCGACCGCGTGCGCATGAACACGCTGCAGCTGGCCACCGTCACGCTCTCGCAGACGCCGTCGTTCTGGCAGGCCGGGACGGAGCTGCTGCGCTCGAAGTCGCTCGATCGCAACAGCTACAACTCGGGCGACTGGTTCAACCGCATCGACTGGACCGGGCAGCAGAACACGTTCGGCTCCGGCCTGCCGCCCGCCGCCGACAACAGCGGGAAGTGGTCGATCATGGCGCCGCTGCTCGCGGACGCGGCGCTGAAGCCGAAGGCGGCGGACATGGCCGCCGCCGACGCCGGCGCGATGGATCTGCTGAAGGTGCGCTCGCAGGTGGGCCTGCTGCGTCTCGGCTCCGCAGACCTGATCAACCAGAAGGTGTCGTTCCCGAACGGCGGCGCCCAGGCGGCGCCGGGAGTGGTCGTGATGCTCGTCGACGACGAGGCCGGTGCCGACGTCGACCCGTCGCTCGACGGTGCGCTCGTCGTCTTCAACGCGTCGCCGACGGCGACGACGCAGACGATCGGCTCGCTCACCGGGCGCGACTTCCGCCTCGTCGCCGCGCAGGCGAACGGGTCGGATGCGATCGTGAAGACCACGACGTGGGATGCGGCGACCGGCACGGTCACCGTCCCCGCGCGCAGTGTGGCGGTGCTCGTCCAGAAGGAGGCGCCCCTCCGGGGCGGCCTGCGCTGACACCGGGTTCCAGCCGGATCGGGAGTCCGCCGCCCTGCAGCGCAGTGCGGCGGACTCTCATATGAACAGCGCTCTCTCCCTGTCGCAGGTCGATGACGCGTGGGCCGTCGCCGAGAGCGCCGACCGCGCGGGTGAGCGTCGACACGCGAAGCTAGGGTGGGAGCGCCGGGCGACACCCCTGCCCGTGCGACGGAGCACCAGGGAGCGCAGAACCATGACCGACTACGAGACGATCCTCGCCGAGACCCGCGGCCGGGTGGGCTGGATCACCCTGAACCGCCCCGAGGCGCTGAACGCGCTGAACTCCCAGGTCATGAGCGACGTGGTCGACGCGGCGACCCGCTTCGACGCGGACGAGGGCATCGGGGCGATCGTGGTGACGGGCTCTGAGCGCGCCTTCGCGGCGGGCGCCGACATCAAGGAGATGGAGTCCAAGTCCGGTCTCGACATGCTGATGGGCGACCACTTCGGCGGGTGGGCCCGCTTCGCCGCCGTCCGCACGCCCGTGATCGCAGCCGTGTCCGGCTATGCGCTCGGGGGAGGATGCGAGCTGGCGATGATGTGCGACATCATCCTGGCCGCCGATACGGCGAAATTCGGCCAGCCCGAGATCAACCTCGGCGTGATCCCGGGGATGGGCGGTACGCAGCGCCTCGTGCGGGCGGTCGGCTACTACAAGGCAGCGGAGCTCGTGCTGACCGGCCGGCTGATGGATGCGACGGAAGCCGAGCGCGCAGGCCTCGTCTCGCGGGTGGTGCCCGCATCCGAACTGCTCGCCGAGGCCGGAACGGTCGCCGACACGATCGCGGCGAAGTCGCTGCCGTCGCTGTACGCGGCGAAGGCCGCGATGGATGCGGCGCTCGAGACGACGCAGGCCGAGGGCCTGCGGTTCGAACGGCAGGTGTTCGCGGCGCTCTTCGACACCGAGGACCAGAAGGAGGGCATGGCCGCCTTCCGGGAGAAGCGCCCGCCGGTCTTCGGCAATCGCTGACACTCAGGCTCACGTATTCTGAGACTGAGGCTCACCGGCCTCGCCGGATGCCGTGCATCCCCCGCCCATAGACTCATCACGACGAAGGAGTGCTCATGAGGATCGTCGTCCTGGTCAAGGAAGTGCCGGACACCTATGGTGACCGCAAGCTCGACCTCGAAACGGGTCTCGCCGACCGCGGGGCCAGCGAGACCGTGCTCGACGAGATCGGCGAGCGTGCCCTCGAGGTCGCGCTCTCGTACGCCGACGCGCACGCGGGCACCGAGGTCGTCGTGCTGTCGGTGTCGCCGGAGTCGGCCGCCGCGACCGTTCGCAAGGGTCTCGCGATGGGCGCGGCCTCTGCGGTGCACGTGGTCGACGAGCGGCTCCGCGGCGCCGACCTCGGCCTCACGGCGGAGGTGCTCGCGGCGGCAGCGCAGCGCACGGGCTTCGACCTGATCATCGCGGGCAACCAGTCGACCGACGGCACGGGCGGCGTGATCCCCGCGATGGTGGCCGAGGTGCTCGGCATCCCCCATGCGACCAGCCTGAACAGCGTCGAGCTGACCGACACGGGCGTGGCGGGCGAGCGGGCGACGGACGGCGGCACGATGCGGGTGGAGGCGCCGCTTCCTGCGGTGATCTCGATCACGGAGCGCCTGCCCGACGCACGGTTCCCGAACTTCAAGGGCATCATGGCCGCCAAGAAGAAGCCGTTCGAGACGCTGTCGCTCGACGACCTCGACGTCGACCCCGATGACGCGGGGGCGGCGCGGTCGATCATGATCGCGATCGCCCAGAAGCCGCCGCGCGCGGCGGGTGTGAAGATCGTCGACGAGGGGGATGCCGGGCAGCAGCTGGCGGACTTCCTCGTGCAGAACCGGCTGGCGTGAGAAGGGGATGACGATGACCTACGCAGACGACTCGATTCTGGTGCTCCTCGACATCACCCCCGCAGGCGAGCTCGCGAAGTCGGCTCCCGGCCTGCTCGGCGCGGCCGCGTCGGTGGGCACCCCGGTGGCGCTGATCGCCGGGCCGGGCGCCGTAGCCTTGGCGGAGGCCGCAGGCCGGCTCGGCGCCGCACAGGTGCTGGTTGCCGAGACAGACCCGTCCTCGTTGATCGTGCCGGCGGTGGACGCCCTGACCGCCGCGGCGGCGCGGGTGCGACCCGACGCCGTGCTGGCGTCGCACTCGGTCGAGGGTCGCGAGGTCGCGGGCCGGTTCGCCGCTCGCACCCGCTCCGCTCTCGCCGTGGACGCGGTCGGAGTCTCGCGGGATGCCGAGGGCGTGGTCGCGCACCACTCCGTCTACGGCGGGGCGTACAACGTCGACTCGGCGGCGACCTTCGGCGCGCCGGTGATCACGGTCCGCCAGGGCGCCATCGACGACCGCGCCGAGGCGCGCACCCCGGAGGTCCACACCCTTGACGTCGAGTCGTCGGGCAAGGCCGCGGCATCCGTCTCGAACGTCCAGGCGGCGCAGGCGACGTCATCCCGGCCGGAGCTGCGTGGGGCGGCGAAGGTCGTCTCCGGCGGGCGCGGATTGGGGTCGGGGGAGAAGTTCGAACTCGTCGACCAGCTCGCGGACGTGCTCGGCGCGGCGGTGGGCGCATCGCGCGCGGCGGTGGATGCGGGCTACGTCCCGCAGTCGTACCAGGTCGGGCAGACCGGCGTCTCGGTGTCCCCCCAGCTGTACGTCGCGATCGGCATCTCGGGTGCGATCCAGCACCGGGCGGGGATGCAGACGGCCAAGACGATCGTCGCGATCAACAAGGACGGCGACGCCCCGATCTTCGACATCGCCGACTTCGGCGTCGTCGGCGACCTGTTCACGGTGGTGCCGCAGCTGATCGACGCGCTCAAGGCGCGGAAGGCCTGAGCGTTGGCGACGTTCGGGACAGTGGTGCGGCGCGGCCTGCCGCGCGCGGCCGGCGGCGAACCGTGGCCTGCCGACGGAGGGGCACCGGTCGCGGCAGCCGATCCGGTCGCCGAACCGGCAGCCTCGGTCGCCGAACCCGGCGCCGCCTCGCCTGCGCCCGCCACCGTCGCCCCGATCGCTGAGGCATCCATCGCACCCTCCCCGGCCTCCGAGCGCGCGGAGCGTGACGACGCATCCCCGCCGCAGACGGCGGTTCCCGTGGCCGCCGACACCGCGGCGACCGCCTCCCTCCGGCGGGGTCTGCCCCGCGTGACGGGCGGCGAGCCGTGGCCGCCTGCGGCCGCGGTTGCCCCTGCTGCTTCGGCCGCGGTTGCCGCCGCTCCCGCTGCCGGGGGTTCCGCCGGTCCTGCGGCCACGGTTGCCGCCGCTCCTGAGGCCACGGTTGCCGCCGCTCCTGAGGCCACGGTTGCCGCCGCTCCTGAGGAAGCGGCTGCCGTCGCAGCCGCTTCCGCTCCCGCTGCGGCCGCAACTTCGGCGATCGCCGTTCGTCGCGGTCTACCGCGGGTGAAGAGTGGCGAGCCGTGGCCGCCCGCAGACTTCGCCCCGGCGCCCGTCGAGCTCACTGCCGCCGCATCCACCGCGGAACCCGCCGCCGCAGCGGAACCGGCTGAGGTCGCATCCCCCACCGCTCCCGCCCCGCGCCGCGGCCTCCCGCGCCCCGGCGAGACGCCCGCCCCTGCGGCAGCATCCGCCCCCGTCACGACCGCAGTCGTCGCGGAGCCCGCCGGCCCCCTCGAGCCCCTCCCGTCTCCGCAGACGGCCTTTCCGGGTGCGGCCGCGGTGCGGTGGAATGCGGACCGTCGTTCGGGCAAGACCCCGATCGCGGCCCCCGAGCCGGAGCGCATCGGCCCGTTCACGAAGCTCCAGTGGGCGGGTGCCGTCATCGTCGGCGGTGCGGCGCTGCTGTTCGCCGCGGGCATGGCCGTGCTGTTCGTGCGCTGGTTCCTCAGCCTGACGTTCATGCAGGACTTCCTGCACACCTACCCGGGCGCGTACCCGCTGCCCGAGGCGGCGCCGGTCGGATTCCCGGCATGGCTGAACTGGCAGCACTTCTTCAACGTCTTCTTCATGGTGCTGATCATCCGCACCGGCCTCACCGTCCGCCGCGAGAAGCGGCCGAGCGTGTTCTGGACGCCGAAGAGCAACCCCAAGCGCAAGATCAGCCTCACGCTGTGGTTCCACCAGTCGCTCGACCTGCTGTGGATCATCAACGGCGTGATCTTCGTGATCCTGCTGTTCGTGACGGGGCAGTGGATGCGTCTCATCCCGACGAGCTGGTCGGTGTTCCCGAACGCGATCTCCGCGGCGCTGCAGTACGTATCGCTGGACTGGCCGACCGAGGACGGCTGGGTCAACTACAACAGCCTGCAGCAGCTCACGTACTTCGCGACCGTGTTCATCGCCGCCCCGCTCGCGATCGCCACGGGGGTGCGCATGTCCGGGGTGTGGCCGAAGAACGCGAAGCGCCTGTCGCAGGCCTACCCGGTGGAGTGGGCGCGGGCCGTGCACTTCCCGGTGATGCTCTACTTCGTGCTGTTCATCATCGTCCACGTCACCCTGGTGCTGGCCACGGGGGCACTGCGGAACCTGAACCACATGTACGCCTCCTCCGACCAGGTGAACTGGGTCGGGTTCTGGATCTTCGTCGCATCCCTCGTCGTCATCGCCGCGGCCTGGGTGGCCGCCCGCCCGCTCGTCCTGGCTCCCATCGCCCGTCTGTTCGGCAAGGTCAGCGGCCGGTGAGCAGCACGTCGCGGCGGGGGATGGCCCCGGGGGGATAACCGGAAGAGAACTGTCCGGATGCCTCAGGGGCGAGGCGGGATGCCGAGTCCTACCTTTGAGGCATGACCACTCCCACCACCGCCGGACCGATGCCCGGGTCCACCGACCGCGTGGCCCCCGCAGCCCCTGCAGCGTCGGCAGCACCCACACCGCCGCCCGCGGCCACCGCGCGGCCCGCGCCGCCCACGCCGACCGCGCGCGTCCGCATCGCGACGCCCGGGCGGGTCGCCGGGTCTGCGCTCCAGCTCGCGGCGTACGGCGCCATCGGCTCCGCCTACTTCGGGATGCTCTTCGCCGTCCTCGCGACCGGCATCGGGCTGCTCTTCGTCTTCGGCATCGGCATCCTCCTGCTCATCGCCCTCGAATACCTGCTCTTCGCCCTGGGATGGGCCGAGGTGGCCCGGGTCGATGGCCTGTACGGGTTCGGGCTGGCGCCCCGCCGGCCGCGGACGAGCGGCCGCCCCGGCTTCAGCGGCTTCCTCCGCACGCTGGGGCTGCAGTTCATCGACCCGTCCATGTGGCGTGCGGTCGCCAGTGCCGCGATCGCGACGGTCTTCGGTCTCGTCGTCCTCGCACAGGTGCGGAGCATCGCCTCGGGCTTCGCCATGCTGTTCCTCCCCGTGACGGGGAGCCCTGACCAGGTCGGCATCAGCGGCACCGGCATCGCGGTGCCTCTGGCCTGGGCCGTGCCGGTCGGCCTCGGGCAGATCATCATCGGCCTCGCCATCATCATCGGTCTCGCTCTCCTGGACGGGCTTCTCGTCCGCGTGATCCTCGTGCCGTCGCGTGAGGCGGCGCTCGCCGAGCAGGCGCGCACATCGCAGGCGCAGCGCGCCGGCGCGGTCCGCGCGGCCGATGTCGAGCGCACGCGCATCGAGCGCGACCTGCACGACGGCGTCCAGCCGCGGCTGGTCTCGGTCGGGATGACGCTGGGCCTCGCCCAGCAGAAGATCGACGACGACCCCGAAGCCGCGAAGGCGCTCATCGCGGAGGCGCACGCCTCGACCAAGGCGGCGATCACGGAGCTCCGGCAACTGGCCCGCGGCATCCACACCTCCGTCCTCACCGATCGCGGACTCGATGCCGCCCTCTCCGCCCTTGCGGCGCGGTCGCCCGTGCCCGTCGTGCTCGACGTCCGGCTCGAGCACCGGTGCAACCCCGACGTCGAGGCGGCCGTCTACTTTGTGATCGCCGAGGCCCTCACGAACGCCGCGAAGCATTCGCGCGCCGCCCAGTGCCGCGTGCTCGTGCGGCAGCGGGTCGCCGAACCCACCCCGGGCGCCACCGCGACACCGGCCGGAACCGGCATCCTGTGGGCGCGCATCGAGGACGACGGCATCGGCGGCGCGACGATCGTGCCCGGCGGCGGACTCGACGGACTCGGCAACCGGGTGCTCGGCGTCGGCGGCACGTTCCGCCTGGAGAGCCCGGTCGGCGGACCGACCACGGTGGAGGTGAGCATCCCGTGCGCGTTCTGATCTGCGAGGACTCGGTCCTCCTCCGCGAGGGCCTCGTGCGGCTGCTCGAGGATGCCGGCCACACGGTGGTCGCCGCCCTGCCCGACGCCTCCGGAGTCGACGAGGTCGCGCGCACGCAGGCGCCGGATCTCTGCATCCTGGATGTCCGCCTGCCGCCGACGCACACCGACGAGGGCATCCGTGCGGCGCTGCGGCTGCGGGCCGAGAACCCAGAGCTGCCGGTGCTCGTCCTCTCCCAGTACGTCGAGGAGCGGTACGCGACCGAGCTGATCGCAGGCAGGGGCGGAGCCCTCGGCTACCTGCTCAAAGACCGCGTGGCCGACGTCGGGGACTTCCTCGAAACCGTCACCCAGATCGCCGGCGGCGCGACGGTGTTCGACCCCGAGGTGGTCGCGCAGCTGCTCGGGCGGCGCACGCGGGATGAGCGGATGCAGCGGCTCACCGACCGCGAGTCCACGGTCCTGGCGCTCATCGCGGAGGGCAAGTCGAACCAGGCCATCGCCCAGACGCTGCACATCAGCGAGGGCAGCGTCGAGAAGCACATCACCTCCGTGTTCCAGAAGCTCGACCTCGAGCCCGACGAATCCGGTAACCGCCGCGTCCTCGCGGCCCTCGCGCACATTTCGCACAGCGGCGCCCAGCCGCAGACAGGAGAACTCCGATGAGCACTCTCACTCCTCCTCCGCCGGCACCCGCGCCGGCGGCACCCACCCCGTCCGGCCCGAGCGGCGGGGCCCGTGCGGTCGCCATCGTGGCCATCGTCCTCGGCGCCGTCGTCATCCTCGGCACCGCGGCCATCGCCGCATTCGGCACAATGCTCTCGACCACCCATCGGTCGGATGTCGTGACGGCATCGGACGTGTCGGGCGTGGACACCCTGGAGGTCCACCTCAACGCCGGCCGTCTGCAGGTCGAGTTCGCCGATGTCGCGCAGCCGCGACTCGAGTCCCAGGTCTCCGCGGGCTCCGGTCCGTGGACCATGAAGGTCGACGGCGCGAAGCTCGTCGTCAGCTCACCCGACCGTCGCTTCGGCTGGGACGGGTTCTTCGGGCCGTCCGATCAGGCGACGCTGCGTCTGCCGAACTCGATGCACGGGCTGGATGCTGCGCTGACCGTCGCCGCAGGAGACCTCACGGCGAACGGTGACTTCGGCTCCGTCAACCTCGACCTGCAGGCGGGGTCTGCGCGCGTCGACGGCTCGGCCACGGACCTCCTCGCCAAGACCAGCGCCGGGCGAGGGGACCTCGACCTGTCCGGCGTCAACACGGCCGACCTCACGGTCACGGCCGGGGCGATGAACGCCGTGCTCCGTGGCAGCCAGCCGAGTCGGACGACCGTGCAGGTGGATGCGGGTGCCCTGACCCTCTCGCTTCCGCAGGGCTCGTACGACGTGACGTCCGACGTCTCCGCCGGGCACGTCGACAACCGGCTGTCGACGCAGTCGGGGGCCTCCAGCACCGTGGACGTTCACGTGTCGGCCGGTCAGGTGACGCTGCAGCCGACCCCGTGACGACGAGACGGATGCGGGGGATGCCGGGGCGTCCCCTGCATCCGTCTTGAGGTTCAGCGGACAGTCCGCGCGGCGGGCGCACCGGCGTCTGCGCCAGGTGTCACCATGGTCCCCATGGCACTCGACCGGATCAGTCTCGTCATCCCACCCGTCGGCGCGTGGCGCGAGCAGCAGCGCTGGTACCGCTGGGCCGAGGACGTCGGCTACGACGCGGTGTACACCTACGACCACCTCACCCACGCCACCTCCCCCGGAATGTGGCTGGGTGAGGCGTTCACCACCCTGACGGCCGCGGCGGCCGTGACCGAGCGGATCAGGCTGGGCACGCTGGTGGCCTCCGCCGTCCTGCGCACCCCGGTCGCCCTGGCCCGTGTCGCGATGACCGTGCAGGACATCACGGGTGGCCGGCTGGTCCTCGGTCTCGGCATGGGCTCGCCGACCTGCGCGCTCGCCGATCACGGGCGGCGCGATGAGCTCGGCGAGATGTCGGCACGCTTCGCCGACGTCGTCCGCGGCTACCTCGCCGTGCTCGACGGCGCCACCGACTGGGAGGGCGGGACCATCTCGTTCCGCGGACTCGAGACGACAGCCATGCCGGAGGGCGCCGAGGCGCCCGAGCTCATGCTCGCCGCGCACGGGCCGCGTGCCCTCGCGCTCGCGGCGGCGCACGCCGACTCCTGGAACACGTACGGCGGCCCGGGATCGACGACGCTCGAGGCCGAGGACTTCTGGGCACTTCTCGGCACCCAGCTGTCGGGCTTCTCCGACGGGTGCGCGGCGGTGGGCCGTGATCCGGGGTCGGTGCGACGGTCGCTGCTGCTCGGCTTCGGTCGGGTTCGTCCGACGGCGAGCGTCGACGACTACGTCGTCGCGGCCGAGCGCGCGGCCGGCCTGGGCTTCGACGAGCTCGTCGTCTACGGCCCCGAATCGCCGGCCGGGATGGGGTCCGACCCGGGCGTGCACGAGCAGGCGCTCGCGCGCTTGCGCTGATCTGCCGGCTGAGGCTTCAGGCGGACGGGTCGAGAGGCCCGCGGGTCAGGGATGCCGCGCCGGCGGCGAAGCCCTCGGCGTACGCCTCGTCCGCGCCCTGGTGGAACATGTCGCGCTCGGCGGGCCGCACGATCGAGCGCGCCCCCGGGAGGTCGAGCGAGCCGACGAGATCAGCACGTCCGCGGACGACCGCGACCGGCAGCCGCGCGGCCTTGCCCTTGACGAGATCCGTGGCCGCCGCGAGCTCGTCGGCGACGCAGGGGAGGGTGACGACCAGCGGGCGGCCCTCGGCATCCGTCGTTCCGCGCAGGTCGTCGAAGACGTGGATGCCGGCTGCCCCGATCGCCGAGTCGGTCTGACCCTCGCGCCAGGCGCGGCCGAGGGTGTCGGAGACGATGACTCCGACCTCGATGCCGAGGCGCTCCCGCAGGCCGGCCGCGAGGCCACGGGCCGACGCGTCCGGGTCCTCGGGCAGCAGCAGGACCGTGCCCTCGGGCGTGTTCGACGCATCCACTCCCGCGGCGGCCGCCACGATGCCCAGACGGTTCTCGACGATCCGGGTCGTGTGGCCCGTGTCGGAGGTGCGGGATGCGACGAGCCGCACCGTCTCGGCCGTGATCGCGTCCTCGCGGTCGGCGGCAGTCACGAAGCGATCCTCGGCCTTGGAGACGATCTTCGAAGTGACGACGAGGATGTCGCCGTCGCGAAGGCTGTCGCCCGCAGCGTCTGCGATCAGAGCGACGAGGTCGGCGCCGGCGGTGATCTCGGGGATGCCGGGCAGCGCCCAGACCGTCAGCACGCCCGGACGATCAGCGGACGAAGCGGACTTCGGTCAGCGTCTCGCCGAGGAACGGCTCGGTGTGCTGAGCGCCGTCGAGCTGGAAGCCGTTTCGCTCATAGAAGCGGTGCGCACGGGGGTTGTCGTCGGCGACCCACAGGTAGATGGACTCGCCCTCCTCGACGGCCGCGTCGAACAGCTGCTGGCCGATGCCGGTGCCGTGGTAAGCGTCGAGCAGGTAGATGAAGTAGAGCTCACGGAAGCGCGGAGCATCCTTGTCGCGTGCGGGGCCCGAACCCACGAAGCCGACGATCTCGCCGTCGACCAGCGCGGCCCGCATGGTGAACTCCGGACCCTGGGCGGCCCAGTGGGTCCACAGTTCGGCGAGGCGCTTGGGCGAGACGGCCTCGAGCGCGGCCTTGCTGATCAGGTGGTCGTAGGTCTCATGCCAGCACGTCGCGTGCACGCGGCCGAGGGCTTCCGCATCCACGTCACGGACCGGACGGACAACGACTTCGGTGTGCATCTCGGTAGCCATGCGCGAGACTCTACGCGGGTCCCGCCGAGACCGGAAATCGAGGGAACGGCAGGTGAACGGGGGGTGCCGAGCGGATGCGAAAGTCGTCCGCGGTTCAGTCAACTGCTCGGTGGTCGCCCGGTCGCGAACGGCTCATGCTGTAGGCATTCCACAATCCAATCGGCAGAACAATCGAGGAAGGCTACGATCGCCCCTCGTGAACGTGATCTGGCGAACGCTCCTCGTGCACCTCGCGGCCCGGCGTCGACTGCGACGCGGCCAGGCGCTGGCGCCGTCGGAGGTGAGCCGCATCCGGCTGACCACGCTGCCGACGGACATCGACATCCTTCGGCACATGAACAACGGCCGCTACCTGTCGCTCTTCGACCTGGGCCGCTGGGACCTGCTCGTGCGGACCGGGATCTGGGATGCGATGAGCACGCACGGGTGGTACGCCGTGGTGTCGTCGGAGACGGTCACGTTCCGCAAGTCGCTAGAGCTGTGGCAGCGGTTCGTCGTCGAGTCGCGGATGCTCGGCCACGACGACCGCGCCGTGTACATGGAGCATCGTGCGGTGGTGGACGGCGAGGTCTATGCGCGCGCCATCGTGCGGGCCCGCCTGCTCAAGAAGGCCGGCGGCACCCTGTCTCACGATGAGCTGTTCGCCGCGGTCGGGCGCCCCGAGGGCGTGCCGGACGTCGAGCCGTGGGTGCACGAATGGGCCGCCGCATCCGCCCTGCCCTCCACACGCCGACCGGCGCCGAGCGTGTGGCATTGATCGCGGGATAGCGCACCGCTCCGTCTCGGTCAACCCCGTTTGCGATGCTCGCGTCGTGGGGTTTCGTGGACCGTCGAGCGCTGGTGTCCCGATCGGCGCACGAAGGAAGGAGTGCGCCATGGATTCGAGCACCCTCATCTGGATCGTCGTCGGCATCATCGCCGTCCTGGTGATCGTCGGCGTCGTCATCGCCCTCATGGCAGCGAGCCGTGGGCGCCGTGAGCACCGCCTGGAGGTCCGGCACGACAAGGCCGAGGAGATGCGCGACGATGCGCGGGAGACCGCGATCAGGGCGCAGCAGCACGAGGCCGAGGCGGCTCGAGCCCGCGCCGACGCCGCTGCCGCCGCTGCCGCGGCCGAGGACGCCAAGGCGCGCGCCGCGCAGGCATCGGTCGACGCCCGGCGCCGCTCAGCCGCCATCGACGACCACCGGACCGAAGCCGAGAAGCTCCGCGAGCAGGAGGCCGAGACGCGTCGCAAGGCGGATCAGACCGACCCCTATGTGAACGACGACGGATCCCCGACGACGGCTGACCCCGCGCGCGTGTCGAACACCCCGCCGCCGGATCGCCGGCCGGCCTGATCAGCCGACCGCGTCGATGAACTGCTGCTGGGTCATGCCGTAGCTGATCCGCACGCGAGGCAGTTCGAGCTTGGTCGCCCCCGCATGCACGTATCCGTGCTCCGTGGTGACGGCCATCTCGAATCCCGCCTCGCGCAGACCCTCCTCGGCGGTCGCGTCGAAGTGCCCGAACGGATACGCGAGCACCTCACGCGCGCCGCCGAGGATCTGCACGGAGGTGTCGAGGTCGGCCACGATCTGCGGCACCGTGAAGTTCACCATCTTGCCCTTGCCGTTCGCGCCGGCCGAGTGCATGTCGTTCGTGTGTGAGCGCTGGAGCACATAGACCGACGGCGAGGGCGCCTGCCGGTATCTCGTGATGACGAAGGAGGTCGTCAGCACCTTGTACTTCGTCACGATCGGAACGCCCATGCTCTCCCATGTCGGGTCGGCATCGTCGTCGGTGACGATGACCGAGTGGTGCGGCAGATACAGCTTTCCGTCGATGAAGGCGTTCAGCTCGTCCCACGTCGGAAGGTAGAACCTCTTCTGGGCGAGATAGGCGATGTTCTGCTGAAACGCGCCGATGTCGTCGTAGTTCGCCTTGAGCCGGCCGTTGTTCCCCGCAGGGTTCTGGGTGAACTGGTGGTACATCAGGATCGGCACGCCGACCTTCTGGGCGGCGACGGCAGCCGACGTCATCCATCCGCCGTAGAGGGTCTCGGAGCCGGACGGGCAGGCGACGATCTGTGCGCCGTTGACCCGCGCCAGCTGGTGGACGGATGCCGCATCCGCCGCGGTGCGGTACCACCCCGTGAAGACCTCGCCGCTGCGCTCGGGGATCGGCAGCTGGTCGTACAGGGTGCCGATGAGCTGCGACTGGGCCGCCACGTGGATGTCCGGGCCCGCGAACTCGACGGTGCACTGGTCGGGCTCGGCCGCCGCGGCGCGCGGGACATGCGCGATCGCTGCCGCGGTGACGTGCGACGGCGCGGGGGATCGGCCGCCCATCGCAGCGGTGACGCCGGTGACGATGAGGGTGCCGACGACCAGGCAGGCGGCGCCGACGATCATCCAGGCGAGTGGGCCACCCGGGCGTCGCGAAGGGGAGGGCATCGGGCATGCTCCTGGCAGGGGAGAGATTCGGGTCGAGCGATGCTACGTCGGCAGAGTGGATGAGGGCTGTGAGCGACGCGCCGTGAATGCGTCGCGCAAGGCCTCCCGCATGGCGGAGACCGCCGGCTGAGCGGCCGCCGACGTGCGCGTGGCGGTGAAGATCTCGCGGCTCGGACGACCGGGCAGCTCCACGAGCCGGACGTTCGCCCGCTGATCGGTCCAGAGGAGATCCGGTAGCAACCCGACCGCATGCCCTGTCGCAATGAGCCGCGCGTGCGCGGTGAGATCGGCGATCTCGAAGCGGACGTCGGGCTCGAAGCCCGCGGCACGGCACTGCTGCACAGCCCACTGACGGGCTGCCGTGCCTTCGGGCTCCATGACCCAGGCGCGTCCCGAGAGCTCCGCGAGAGACCGCGCGTCGTCGCCGGGCGGGGTCGCGAGACGGATGGCGTCGCCGCCGATCGTCTCGCGAGTGAGACCGCTCACCCGCTCGCGGGTGTGGCCGGGGTACTGCTCGGCGACGACGAGGTCGACTCCCCGGGCGACGAGCTCGAACAGCCCCTCCTCGGGCGGCAGCTCGGCGACCTCGACGCGCAGGCGCGGGATGCGCAGGGCGAGCAGATCGAGGGCGGCGGGAAGGATGCCGTGCGCCGCGGTCTGGAAGGCCGCCACCCGCACACGGCCCGATCCGGGCTCCAGCGCGGCGAGCTCGCCGCGCACCCGTTCCTCGAGTTCCAGCGCCCGTGAGGCATGCGCCGCGAGGGCCGCACCGTACTCCGTGAGCCGCACCCGCCGACCGTCGGGCTCGAGCAGCGGGACGCCCGCATCCTTCTCCAGCTGCGCCAGCTGCTGCGACACCGTGGACGGGCTGTACGACAGGGCCTCGGCGACCGCGGCCAAAGTGCCGCGCAACGCGAGCTCGTGCAGCAGACGGAGGCGGCGCAGCTCGAACAACGCGGGCAGCTCCCTTCAGCTTATTCGATCGGTACTCATCGTAGACGGTCGCTTTTGTCGATGGGTCAAGCGAGGCAAGCTGGATGCATCCCCTCTGCCCTCTTGCAGCGAAGCAGGTCCTCATGTCAGTCCCCACGCCTTCTCCCCGAGCCGCGGGCTCGTCGCTCGGAGCCTCCGGGCACGCGGGCTCGCCCACGACGCCCTCCCCGCGGACCAGCGGGGACCTCGCCGACCGTGCGATCGCCCTCGCCGAGCGCTGGGTGCGCGAGGCCGCGGCGGCAGACGTCGACCCCTCCGCCGAGCGGCTCGCCGGCGTGCTGCGCGACGAGAACGGGCTGCCGTTCACCATCGGGTTCGTCGACGGTGTGATGCGGCCCGAGAGCCTCTCGGCCGCAGCATCCCACCTGCATCGCGTCGCCCCGCTCGTGCCGGGATTCCTGCCGTGGTACCTCCGCGCCGCGGTCCGCACCGGCGGCGCCGTGGCCCCGCTGCTGCCCACCCCCACCGTGCCGATCGCCCGCCGCGTGCTGCGCGAGATGGTCGGACACCTGATCGTGGACGCGCGCCCCGAGAAGCTCGGCGCGGCGCTCGATAAGATCCGCGCGGGCGGCCACCGGCTGAACCTCAACCTCCTGGGCGAGGCGGTGCTGGGCGAGACCGAGGCGCTGCGTCGGCTGGACGGCATCCATGAGCTGATCCGCCGTCCGGACGTCGACTACGTGTCCGTCAAGGTCTCGGCCGTCGCGAGCCACATCTCGATGTGGGCGTTCGACGAGGTCGTCGACAAGGTGGTCGAGCGACTGACGCCGCTGTATCTGACCGCCGCTCAGGACGCGACCTTCATCAACCTCGACATGGAGGAGTACCGCGACCTCGACCTGACGATCGCGGTGTTCACCCGCATCCTCTCCGACCCGCGCCTGAAGACGCTCGAGGCGGGGATCGTGCTGCAGGCCTACCTGCCCGACGCCCTCCCGGCGCTCGACCGCCTGACCGCGTGGGCGCAGGAGCACGTCGCAGACGGCGGCGCACCGATCAAGATCCGGCTCGTGAAGGGCGCGAACCTCGCCATGGAGCGGGTGGATGCCGCCATGCACGGATGGCCGCTCGCGACCTACGGGTCGAAGCTCGACTCCGACGCGAACTACATCCGGTGCCTCGGCGTCGCGCTGCACCGCGAGCGCGTGGATGCCGTGCGCATCGGCATCGCGGGGCACAACCTCTTCGACGTCGCCTACGCCTGGCTGCTCGCCGGAGAGCGCGGGGTGCGCGACCGGGTGGAGTTCGAGATGCTGCTCGGCATGGCCCAGGGGCAGGTCGCGGCCGTGACCCGCGAGGTCGGCGAGGTGCTGCTCTATGTGCCGGTCGTGCGGCCCGACGAGTTCGACGTCGCCATCAGCTACCTCGTGCGTCGGCTCGAGGAGAACGCGTCCGACGAGAACTTCCTCTCGGCCGCGTTCCATCTCGCCGACGAGCCGACGCTCTTCGAGCGCGAGCGCGACCGATTCGTCGCGTCGCTCGAACGGTCGATCGATCCGGCGCTGCCGACAGGACCGAACCGCCGGCAGGATCGCGCGGCCGAGCCGGCGCCCGGGGTGCGATCGCGGCTGCGCGACGCGGCTCGCGGGGACGACGACGCGCTGACCGAGGCCGTGCTCGGCATCGCCCGGGGCTCACGGACCGCGGAGCCCGCCGACACGCAGCCCCTCGAGCCGAGCGCCGAATCGCAGCGGTTCGGCAAGGACGACTACGTCGAGACCGCCGTCTACGCGGCCCGCGAGTCGGGCGCGGGGGCGGCCGGTGCCCCGGGCTTCCGCAACACGCCCGACTCCGACCCCGCGCTGCCCGCGAACCGTGCGTGGGCGCGCGACATCGTGTCGCGCATCGAGACGTCCACGCTGGGGGATTCGACGCTCGCCGACGCGCGCGTCACCGACGAGGGCACCCTCGAGCAGATCGTGGCGGGCGTGCGGGAGGCCGCCGCATCCTGGGGATCCCGTCCCGCCGCCGAGCGCTCGGCCGTGCTCCTGGCCGCGGCCCGCGCCCTCGAGGCGCGACGCGGGGACCTCATCGAGGTCGCCGCGTCCGAGACCGGCAAGGTCTTCGCCGAGGGCGATGTCGAGGTGAGCGAGGCCGTCGACTTCGCGAACTACTACGCGGCGACCGTGCGGGAGCTCGACCGGGTCAGCGGTGCGGTCTTCGTGCCGGCGCGACTCACCGTCGTCACGCCCCCGTGGAACTTCCCCGTCGCGATCCCCGCCGGCGGAGTGATCGCCGCGCTCGCCGCCGGATCGGGCGTGGTGTTCAAGCCCGCGCCGCAGGCGCGCCGGTGCGCCGCCGTGATCGCCGAGGCGCTGTGGGAGGCCGGCGTCCCGCGCGACGTCCTCGCACTCGTCGACATCGAGGAGGGCGCGCTCGGCAAGCAGCTGGTCGCGCACCCGGATGTCGATCGCGTCATCCTCACCGGGTCGTACGAGACGGCGGCGCTGTTCCGCTCGTGGCGGCCCGAGCTGCCGCTCCTCGCGGAGACCAGCGGCAAGAACGCCATGATCGTCATGCCGACGGCCGACCTCGACCTCGCCGCGTCCGATCTCGTCAAGAGCGCCTTCGGACACGCCGGACAGAAGTGCTCCGCCGCCTCGCTCGCGATCCTCGTCGGGCCGGTCGGGAGGTCTCGGCGGTTCGCGCGACAGCTGGTGGATGCCGCGACCTCGCTGCGCGTCGGGGCCCCGTCCGATCCGCTCGCCGAGGTCGGACCGGTGATCGAGGTGCCGCAAGGCAAGCTCGAGTGGGCGCTCACGACCCTCGATGAGGGCGAGGATTGGCTGCTTCAGCCTCGCACGGTGGATGCGGGACCCGAGCTCGAGGGCCGGCTGTGGTCTCCCGGCATCCGCGTCGGCGTGCGCCCGGGTTCGCGATTCCACAAGGAGGAGTTCTTCGGGCCGGTGCTCGGCGTCATGCACGCACCCACCCTGAGTGCTGCGATCGAGCTGCAGAACGCGGTCGCGTACGGCCTCACCGCCGGTCTCTACACGCAGAGCCCGGACGACCTTCGCCTGTGGCTCGACAACGTGCAGGCGGGCAACCTCTACGTCAACCGCGGCATCACAGGCGCCATCGTGCAGCGCCAGCCCTTCGGCGGCTGGAAGCGCTCGTCGGTCGGTGCCGGGGCGAAGGCCGGCGGCCCCAACTACCTGGTCGGGCTCGGGTCGTGGCGGGCGTCGTCGGGCGGAGGGTCATCGACGCTGCACCTGCGCGGCCTCGACTCCCGCATCACGTCGCTCATGGAGGCCGCCCAGCCGGCGCTCGACTACCCCGCGTTCGAATGGCTGCGCCGCGCCGCCCTGTCCGATGCCGTCGCATGGGATCGGGAGTTCGGACAGGTTCGCGACGTGTCGAGGCTCGAGGTGGAGCGCAACCTGTTCCGGTACCGCCCGATCGAGGTCTCGGTGCGCGCCGTTTCCGCGGCGTCGCTGCAGGAGGTGCTGCGCGTCGCGATCGCCGGCGTGCGTGCCGGAGGCCGGTTCGCCCTCTCGCTCGCCACGGGGCTCCCGGCCGGCGTCGGCCGAGTGCTGTCCGAAGCCGGCGTCGCCGTTCACGTCGAGACCGACGACGAGTGGATCGCGCGCATCGTCGCCTCCGACGCCTCCCGTGCCCGGCTCGTCGGGTCGCGGGAGGCCGTCGCAGACCTCCACCGCCGCGTCGCCGAGGCGACCGGAGGAAGCCCCGACCTGGCGGTCTACGACAACGAGGTGACGACGGCCGGCCGTCTCGAGCTGCTGCCGTTCGTGCACGAGCAGTCGGTCACGATCACCGCCCACCGCTTCGGCAACCCGGACGACTGGAGTGAGGCCGTCATCTGACCGCCGTGATGCGCTGTGTCAGGGGTGGACTTCGACCTCGATCAGCTCTGTTCCCGGTTCGATGGTGAAGGCCGCACTTCCCACGCGGGTCGTCACGGGGAGCGACACCTCGTTGTGGAAGCGGCGCGAGCGGTCGAGATCACACATGCAACCCCGCATCCTCCAGGGTGCACGCGATCATCGCGGACCCTCCGGCTCGTCCGGGAACCCCGTCGACTCGCGACGCACGACCTGGAACGCGGGCCGTATCGTCCGCGGTGGAATGCGCTCACCTTTCTCATTGATGCGCTCGATCAACAGGTCGACGGCGAGCCGGGCGATCTCCGTCCGGCCCGGGTCGATCGTCGACATCGACGGCACCGAGAACTGTGACTCCTCGACGTTGTCGAAGCCGATCACGGCGACATCGTCGGGCACGCGCGCCCCGGACTCGCCGAGAGCGCGGAGCACACCGAGACCGAGAGTGTCATTGAGGGCGAAGACGGCGTCGAAATCGATGCCCTCGGCCAGCAGGTCGCGCGTCGCGGTGGCTCCTGCCTGCCGCGTCCATCTCTCGGCGCGACGGACCAGGATGGGATCGAACGGGATGCCGGCGCGCTCCAGAGCCCGCCGGTATCCCTGCAGCCGAAGGTTGGCCGAGCTGGCGACATCGGGATGCTCACCCGTCTCGCCCACGACGGCGATCCGACGGCGGCCGACGCCGAGCAGATGCTCGACCGCCGCCTCCGCCGCAGAGACGTTGTGCATCGCGACGTGGTCGGTCGGCCCACCGAAGATCCGCTCGCCGAGCAGCACCAGCGGCAGGTCCGAGTTCAGCAGATCGACGTCGTCCTGACCCAGCGAAACGGGGCTGAACAGCAGTCCGTCGAGGAATCGCAGGCGGCCGCCCGTCACGGCTTGGATCTCGCTCTCACGAGCCTCGTTGGTCTGCTCGACGACCACCCCGAGTCCGCGCTTCTGCGCCGCCTCGATGACGGCATCCGCGAGCTCCGCGAAGTAGTTCTCGCGCAGCTTCGGCACGGTCAAGCCGATGATGCCGGTTCTGCCGGACCTCAGGCCACGAGCCGACAGGTTCGGGCGATAGTCGAGTTCGTCGATGGCGGCCAGGACCCGGGCTTTCGTCCGGGGGCGGACGTGCGGGTAGTCGTTGATGACGTTCGAAACGGTCTTGATGGAGACGCCGGCGACCCGGGCGACATCGTGCATGGTGGTCCCCATCGACCCTCCGTTCTTCCTGACTCTTCCTCTCGAAGCAAGATACCGCAACGCATTTCTAACGTTATTCCGGTGTCGCTCGCGGGCGATGCAACATGACGGATTCGTCCTTTCCGAACGCAGTGCGCCCGAACCGAACAGCCCTTGACACCGGCGCTCGCGGTAGTCATAGTCTGTACTACAACGTTGGAAATGCAACGTTGTAGATCGCGATTCGGCATCCTCCCGAGACCGACGCGAGGCCGATGCGGGCCGCGCGTTCTCGCCGCATTGCGGTGCACCGACAATGAGGTCCAGCATCCGAAAGGAATCGATCAGTGAAGAGGAACAGAGTCATCGCCCTCATGGCGAGCGTGATGCTGGCGGGCGTGCTCGCCGGCTGCTCGGGTGGTGGCGGGGGCGCGAGCACGGGCAATGCGAACGCCAACGGCAACACATCGAACTGCACGAACAAGATCGTCAAGAAGGACGCCCCGGTCGTCACCCTCTGGGCGTGGTATCCGAACACCGAGAAGGTCGTCGACAACTTCAACAACGCCCACAGCGACGTCCAGGTCTGCTGGACGAACGCGGGCGCCGGCGGCGCGGAGTACGACAAGTTCCAGACGGCGGTCTCCGCCGGCACCGGTGCTCCTGACGTCGTCATGCTCGAGGCGGACCGCATCCCGACGTTCCAGGTCCAGAACGCGCTCGTCGATCTGAAGAACCTCGGCTACAAGGACGTGAAGGACAACTTCAGCGAGGGCGCCTGGAAGGACGTCTCCGTCGGCAGCGGCGTCTACGGCGCTCCGATCGACGGCGGCCCGATGGGGATGATCTACCGGAAGGACATCTTCGACAAGTACGGCATCACGACGCCGCCCAAGACCTGGGACGAGTACGCGGCGGATGCCCAGAAGGTGAAGGATGCCGGCGGCCCGCTGTTCGGCGACTTCCCCGCCAACCAGCCCGCCTACGTCACCGCCCTGCTGTACAACAACGGCGCGAGCCCTTTCACCTACGACACCGCCAACAAGGGCACGATCGGCATCAAGCTGAACGACGCCGCGTCCAAGCAGGTGCTCGACTACTGGGCCGGGCTCGTCTCGAAGGGACTGGTCGGCAAGCAGGACCAGTTCACCCCGGAGTACATCTCGGGTGTGATCGGCGGCAAGTACGCGACCTACCTGTCGGCCGCGTGGGCGCCGGGCTACCTCCAGGGTGCCGGTGTGGGCAAGGGTGCTGACGCGAACGTGTGGGCGACCGCACCGCTGCCGCAGTGGGACCCGAACAACCCCATCTCGGTGAACTGGGGCGGATCGGCGTTCTCGGTCACGAAGCAGGCGAAGGACCCGAAACTGGCCGCCAAGGTCGCCTTCGGGGTCTACGCCGACGATGCATCGCTCAAGGACGGGTGGCAGAACCAGATCATCTTCCCGCTCAACGTCCACGTGCTGAAGGACCCGGACTTCATCAACGCCGAGGTCAAGTTCTTCAACGGGCAGCAGGCGAACAAGGAGGTCTACGTCCCCGCGGCCAACGCCTACCACGGGATGACGTACACGCCGATCGGGCAGTACTACTACTCCGCGTTCACCAAGCAGATCGCCGCCATCAATGACGGCTCCAAGACGGGGTCTCAGGCGGCGGATGCGCTGCAGGACGACGTCGTGAAGTACGCGAAGGAGCAAGGCTTCACCGTCAACTGACCTGACGCGGAGGGTCGGCCCGCGCCGGGCCGGCCCTTCGCCATACCTTCTCGACCCGGAGGAAACATGACCACAGCAACCGCACACCGCGCCGAGGCCGGTGAAGACACCGTCAGGCCACGAGGACGTCGCCGCACCACGAGCAACCGTCGGAACGCCATCGGATGGCTCTTCGTGGGGCCGTTCGGACTGATCTTCCTCGGCCTCCTGGTGCTCCCGATCGGCTACGCGCTCTACCTCAGCCTGTTCCAGAAGTCCCTCATCGGGGGGACGAGATTCGTCGGCCTCGGCAACTACCTCAAGGCGTTCACCGATCCCTCGTTCCTCAGCGGCATCTCATTCGTGATCCGCTTCTCTCTGGTCCTCATCCCGCTGCAGATGGCCGTGTCGCTGGCCGTCGCGCTCATGCTCGACATCGTCGTCAGCCGGTTCGCGCGGTTCTCACGGCTCATGATCTTCCTGCCGTATGCGATCCCCACGGTGATCGGCGCTCTCATGTGGGGCTTTCTCTACAGCGAGAACTTCGGGCCCCTGGCGGACATCTTCGGCGCGTTGGGGAAGCCGGCGCCCGACTTCCTGAGCTCGAGCCTCATCTTCTACGGCCTGCTCAACGTCGTGACGTGGCAATGGGCGGGGTACTACATGATCATTCTGTACGCCGCGCTCCAGGGCATCGATCCGACCCTGTACGAGGCGGCGCGCATCGATGGCGCGTCGCAGTGGCAGATCGTCTTCCGCATCAAGATCCCGCTGGTCGCGCCGGCTCTGGTGTTGATCCTCGTCTTCGCGCTCATCGGCACGCTGCAGTTCTTCAATGAGCCGAAGATCCTGCAGCCTCTGGCGGCCGGCGCCATTCCGAACGACTTCACGCCGAACATGTACGCCTATCAGCAGGCGTTCTCGCTGGCGAACTACAACTACGGTTCGGCGATCTCGTTCGCGCTGGGAGCCGTCGTCTTCGTGTGCGTCTACATCTTCATGTTCGCCACCCGCAAGAGAGGGAGCATCCTGTCATGACCGCCACGAACATCGAGCGCCGACGCACTCCTCGAACACCGGGCGGCGTGCCGATGCAGATCGTGCTCGGCATCCTCGTCATCTACTTCCTGATCCCCTTCTGGTGGGTGATCGTCAACAGCTCCAAGAGCACGGCCGAGCTCTTCGGCGGCGGGCCGGCCCTGTGGTTCGGCTCGGACATCGACTACATCGGCAACTTCGTCGCGCTGTTCACCTACGGCGGCGGCATCTACGGGCGCTGGCTGTTGAACTCGGCGCTCTACGCCTTCGTCGGGGGCATCGGCGCCACCGCTCTGTCCGTGCTCGCCGGCTACGGCTTCGCGAAGTATCGCTTCGCGGGACGGCGTGCGTCCTTCGCGATCCTCCTGGGGGCTGTGATGGTGCCGATGACCGCGCTGGTCATCCCGACCTTCATGCTGTTCTCGCTGGCGGGTCTGACCAACACCATCTGGGCGGTCATCATCCCGAGCCTGCTGAACCCGTTCGGGGTGTACCTGATGGCGGTCTACGCGCGCGAGGCGGTGCCCGATGAGCTGCTGGATGCTGCCCGTGTCGACGGCGCGGGGGAGTTCCGCGCCTTCTTCCGGGTCGCTCTGCCGCTCCTGCGACCCGCGATGGTGACCGTGCTGCTGCTGTCGGTGGTCGCCTGCTGGAACAACTACTTCCTCCCGCTCGCGATGCTCTCGGACAACCGGCTCTTCCCGGTCACGGTGGGAATCGGACTCTGGCAGTCCACGGCATCCACCTACGGCGCCGCCGGAGGACAGAGCCTGTGGAGCATCATCATCCTCGGATCGCTCGTGTCGGTGATTCCGCTGATCATCGCCTTCCTGACCCTGCAGCGCTACTGGCGAGGAGGGCTTGCCATCGGCAGTCTGAAATAGCCCGAACCGCCCGCACTCCGCCTTGATCTTCACCACTTGAGGAAACGTGATTCCCGCACACCTGACTATCGACCCGCACTTCGTGGTCGGTCCCATCAACCGCCGCCTCTTCGGCTCCTTCGTCGAGCACCTCGGCCGGTGCGTCTATGACGGCATCTACGAGCCCCGCCACCCTGATGCCGACGAGCACGGGTTCCGGAACGACGTCGCCGAGCTCGTTCGAGAACTCGGCGTGACGACGGTCCGCTACCCCGGCGGGAACTTCGTCTCGAGCTACCGATGGGAGGACGGCATCGGCCCAGTGGATCAGCGTCCTCGACGACTCGATCTCGCCTGGCACTCCACCGAGACCAACGAGGTCGGCCTCGACGAGTTCGTGCGATGGCTGCGCAAGGTCGACGGCGAGCTGATGTACGCCGTGAACCTCGGGACGCGCGGGATCGAGGACGCCCTCGATGTGCTCGAATACGTCAACCACCGCGGAGGCACCGCGCTGTCCGACCAGCGGATCGCCAACGGCGCCGTCGAACCCTATGACATCCGCATGTGGTGTCTGGGCAACGAGATGGACGGCCCGTGGCAGGTCGGTCACGGCACCCCCCACGAGTACGGGCAGCTCGCCGTGAAGACCGCACGGGCGATGCGGCAGGTGGACCCGACGCTCGAGCTCGTCGTCTGCGGAAGCTCGGGCGCCGGCATGCCCCTGTTCGGCACGTGGGAGCGCATCGTGCTCGAGGAGACCTACGACGAGATCGACTTCATCTCCTGCCACGCCTACTACGAGCCCGTGGCCGGCGACTACGAGAGCTTCCTCGCGTCCGCCGTGGACATGGACCGGTTCATCGACTCGGTCGTCGCGACCGCCGACCACGTCAAGGCCGTGCGGCGCAGCGAGAAGACCGTCAACATCTCGTTCGACGAGTGGAATGTCTGGTACCAGTCCCGGTACCAGGAGGTCGATCGGATCACGGATGCGCACGAGTGGCCCGTCGCACCGCGCCTTCTCGAAGACGTGTATTCGGTGGTGGATGCCGTGGTCTTCGGCAATCTCCTCATCTCGCTCATCCGTCATGCCGACCGTGTCACCGCGGCGAGCCTCGCCCAGCTCGTCAACGTGATCGCACCGATCATGACCGAGCCCGGCGGCGCTTCGTGGCGCCAGACGACCTTCTTCCCGTTCGCGGTCACGTCCCGCCTTGCGCGCGGCTGCACACTCGAACTGAAGCTGGAGTGCCCGACCTACCGGACCGAGCGCTACGGCGAGGTGCCCGTCGTGGATGCTGTCGCGACCCACGACGCGGCCACGGGTGAGACAGCGGTCTTCCTGGTCAATCGCAGCATGTCCGAGGCGGTCGAGATCGGCATCGACACCAGCATCCTCGGCGATGTGGCGGTCCAATCGATCGTGAGCCTCCACGACGACGACATCCACGCGGCGAACACGCGGACGCAGCCGGACCGCGTCGGTCTGAAGCCCAATGACAGCGCCCGTGTGGTCGACGACGAACTGCGCATCTCGCTGCCGCCGGTCTCGTGGACGGCGGTGCAGCTGCGGTGAGCGGTGTCGTCACGTGGCGGGCCGCCGACTCCGGCGGCCCGCGGAACCCGGAATGATGGCAGCATGAGCGCGCAGACGAACTGGGCCGGGACCCACACCTACGCCGGACGCATCGAGACTCCGCGGAGCATCGAGGAGATCCGCTCGATCGTGGGCTCGGCGCAGCGCGTGCGCGCACTCGGCACCCGTCACTCGTTCAACGATATCGCCGACAGCGAGGTGCTCGTCTCGCTTCGGGACATGCCGGCCGACATCGAGGTGGACGAGGATGCGTCGACCGTCCGCGTCGCCTCCCAGCTGCCGTTCGCACTGGTCGCCGGCGCGGTGGAAGAGCGCGGCCTTGCGCTCCACAACCTCGGATCGCTGCCGCACATCTCGGTCGGCGGTGCGACGGCCACGGCCACGCACGGCTCCGGACTGCGCCTCGGCAACCTCTCGACCGCGGTCGTCGGGCTCGAGTTCGTGACGGCGGATGCCGGCATCCTGCGCATCGACCGCGCGGACGAGCGCTTCGCCGGCTCGGTGGTGCACCTCGGCGCCCTCGGAGTCGTGACGCATCTCACGCTCGGCCTCGAACCCCGCTACGACGTGCGGCAGGACGTCTACCTCGGCGTCCCGTGGGACGAGGTGCTCAGTGACCCCGTCGGCGTCTTCGGCGCGGCGTACAGCGTGAGCGTGTTCACGCACTGGTCGGGAGAGCGCACGGATCAGGTCTGGCTCAAGACGCGCCTCGACCACGGCGGCCTGCCCGTCGTCGACGTATGGCGCGGCGGCACGCGCTCGGTGGGGCCGATCGGCCCCGTGGGCCCGGTGGACGAGGACGACAACACGACCGTGCAGGGCGTGCCCGGTCCGTGGCACGCGCGTCTGCCGCACTTCCGCTTCGACAGGCAGCCGTCCGCCCAGGGGGACGAGATCCAGACCGAGTACTTCGTCGGGCTCGAGGACGCGGCATCCGCCCTCTCCGCGCTCCGGGAGCTGGCCAACCGCATCGATCCGCTGCTGCTCATCACCGAGCTGCGGACGGTCGCGGCGGATGACCTGTGGCTGAGCACCGCCTACGCGCGCAACAGCCTCGCCATCCATTTCACCTGGCGCAGCATGCCGGCCGAGGTCACCGCGATCCTGCCCGAGATCGAGGCCGCGCTCGCGCCCTTCGCGCCCCGACCGCACTGGGGCAAGTGGTTCGCAGAAGCGCACGCGAATGCCCGCTATCCGCGGTTCGACGACGCGATCGAGCTCATGATCGACCTCGATCCGACGGGCGTGTTCCGCAACGCCTACACCGAGCGGGTGCTCGGTCTCGGCTGACGACCGCGGGGGATGACGGCGCTCGTGATCCCGCGCGGGGCGCCGTCCAGGATGTAAAAGATTCTTGACACGGCAGCCGCGCGCCCGTACGCTCAGTGTAAAGAATCTTTGACATCGGGAGGCCGCCATGGTCTACGTCGAGCGCAACGTCTGGTCGAGCCTCGTCGTCACCGTCATCGGGCTGATCGTCTACATCGTGGTCGTGCTGCAGGAGGCCGCGGGCGGACCGCTGACCGCCGTCGACTGGGCGCCGATCATGTTCTGGACGATCGGCGGATGCATCGTGGCATCCATCGTGGTCAGCATCGTGTGGGGCATGCTCGCGGGGGTGCGGGAGCCCGCCGGTGTGGGCAAGAGCGACCTGCGCGACCGCGACATCGCGCGCATGGGCACGCGTGTCGAGCAGGCGTTCATCGCGGTCGCGGGCCTCGGTGTGCTGCTGCTGTGCGCCATGAAGGCCGACTGGTTCTGGATCGCCAACACGATGTTCTTCGGCTTCGCCGTCGCCGCCGTCGTGGGCGGCATCGCGCGGGTCGTGGCCTACCGGCGCGGTCTCTGATGGTCAAGCCGACCAAGGTCACGAACTCGATCCGCGCGCTGCGGGAGGCCGGCGGACTCACACAGGCCGAGCTCGCCCTCCGCGTCGGGGTCACCCGCCAGACCCTGATCGCGATCGAGGCCGGGCGATACTCCCCGACCCTCGAGCTCGCCTTCCAGCTCGCCCGCGTCTTCGGGGTCGGCCTCGACGACGTCTTCCAATATCCGGAGGAGTGACATGGAACAGATGGATGCCTGGACCCAGACGCGCTACGGCGGCGTCGAGGAGGTCCGCCTGACGCGCATCGATGTGCCGCAGCCGAAGCCCGGCGAGGTGCTCCTGCGCATCCGGGCCACGGGCCTCAACGCCGCGGACCGTCACCTGATGACCGGCGAACCGCTGCTGCTGCGCGCCGCCTTCGGATGGTCGCACCCGCGGCAGCCCGTGCGCGGGATCGACGTGGCCGGAACGGTCGTCGGCCTCGGAGCGGACGTGCAGGCGGTGGCCGTCGGGGACGAGGTCGTCGGCGAGCTGGCTTTCGGCGGTGGTCTCGCAGAGTACGCCGTCGTCTCGGCGGACCGGCTCGTGCCGCGACCGGCCGCGGTCGAGGCGACCCTCGCGGCGGCGCTGCCGATCGCCGGCGGCACCGCGTGGCAGGCGCTCGATCGTGCCGAGGTGCAATCCGGCGATCGGGTGCTCGTCGTCGGGGCATCCGGGGGCGTCGGCACGTTCGCGGTCCAGCTCGCCGCACTCCGCGGAGCGGAGGTGCACGCCCTCTGCTCGGAGCCCAACCGGGCGCTCGTCGCCTCGATCGGCGCCGGCACGACCTACGACCGAGCGGCGACGCTACTCGCCGATCTGCCGGAGGGAGCCTTCGACGCCGTCGTCGACCTCGCGGGCGACAGCCCGCTCCGCACGGTGCGGCGGCTCGTCCGCGACGGGGGATCGGCCGTGCTCATCGCCGGCGAGGGAGGCCGTGTGGTGGGGCCGATGCCGCGGATCGGCCGCGCATCCCTCCTCTCCGTGCGCTCGCGACGGCCGCTGCATCCCCTCTCGGCCAAGGCGCGGCCGGACATCCTCCGTGAGCTGCTCGCCCTCGTCGCGGGCGGCCGCCTCGCGCCGGTCATCGAGCGGACCTGGCCGCTTGCCGAGGCGGACAAGGCGCTCGCGCACCTCACCGCCGGCCATACCGTCGGGAAGCTGGTCGTCACGCTGGGGTGAAGCGATGAATCGGCGGCGATCCGCGGGGCGCATGAGACAATGGATGCGGCGTGCCCGGGTCGTTCCCTTCCCCGCTGTCGCTCGAGCGCAGCGCGTCGAAGGGCCGTCGGGCCTCTGGACAGCGTCCGCCGATCCGCCTGTCAAGGAGCGAGAATGACGCAGACCCCCACGACCGCGAAGGCCACCGCATCCGACCTGTCCGCGACCGGTCGCATCCAGCAGCACCGCCGCTATCTCATGTGCCGGCCGGAATACTTCACGGTGAGCTACGAGATCAACCCGTGGATGCACAAGGCCGAGCCGACGGACACGTCGAAGGCGGTGCAGCAGTGGCAGTCGCTCTACGACACCTACATCGAGCTCGGCCACGAGATCGAGCTGATCGACCCGATCCCGGGCCTGCCCGACATGGTCTACACCGCCAACGGCGGCTTCATCATCGACGGCACGGCGCTCGGCGTGAAGTTCAGCGTCGATGAGCGCCGCGGTGAGGAGCGGCCGTTCATGGACCGCTTCGCCGAGCTCGGCTTCGAAGTCGTCGAGCCCATCGCGGCGCAGGAGGGCGAGGGCGACATCCTCCTCGTCGGCGACACGATCCTCGCCGGTTACGGCTTCCGCTCCTCGATCGAGAGCCACCGGGAGATCTCGCAGGTCTTCGACCGCGAGGTCGTCTCCCTGAAGCTCATCGACCCGCGGTTCTACCACCTCGACACCGCGATCTCGGTGCTCGACCCCGTCGAGGGTCCGGGCGGCGTCGAGAGGGCCAACATCGCCTACCTCGAGCACGCGTTCGACGAGCCGTCGCAGCGGATCCTCGCCGAGCTGTTCCCGGACGCGATCCGCGTCGCCGACGAGGACGGCGCCGTGTTCGGCCTGAACTCCGCGAGCGACGGCCTCAACGTCATCATCTCGCCGCGCGCGAAGGGCTTCGAGGCGCAGCTGCGCGAGCGCGGCTACAACCCGGTGCTGGTCGACCTCTCCGAGCTGCTGCTCGGCGGCGGCGGCATCAAGTGCTGCACGCTCGAGCTCCGGAGTGCGCGATGACGAACGTCGGGGTGTCGGCGGACTCGGCTGCCCTGATCGCGGCCGAGGACCAGCACGTCGCACACAACTACCACCCGCTGCCGGTCGTGGTCGCGGAGGCCGAGGGATCGTGGGTGACCGACGTCGAGGGCAAGCGGTACCTCGACCTGCTCTCCGCGTATTCGGCGCTGAACTTCGGGCACCGGCATCCCGCCCTCGTCACGGCCGCGACCGAGCAGCTCGGCCGCGTGACCCTGACGAGCCGCGCGTTCCACAACGATCAGCTCGGCTCCTTCGCCGCCGCGCTCGCCGCGCTCTGCGGCAAGGACCTCGTCCTCCCGATGAACACGGGTGCGGAGGCCGTCGAGACGGGCATCAAGGTGGCCCGCGCGTGGGCCTATCGCGTCAAGGGAGTGCCGGTGGATGCCGCCACCGTCGTCGTCGCGAGCGGCAACTTCCACGGCCGCACGACGACGATCGTCGGCTTCAGCGACGACCCGTCCGCGCGCGAGGGATTCGGGCCGTTCGCGCCCGGATTCATCTCCGTGGACTACGGGGATGCCGCGGCCATCGAGGCCGCGATCACCGAGAACACGGCGGCCGTGCTCATCGAGCCGATCCAGGGCGAGGCCGGCGTCGTGATCCCGCCGTCGGGCTACCTCGCGGCTGTCCGGGACATATGCACCCGGCGGAACGTGCTGTTCATCGCCGACGAGATCCAGTCGGGCCTCGGCCGCGTCGGTGAGACCTTCGCGTGCGATCGTGAGGGCGTCGTGCCCGACGTCTACCTGCTCGGAAAGGCGCTGGGCGGGGGCATCCTCCCCGTCTCAGCCGTCGTCGCCGATCGCGACGTCCTCGGCGTGATCCAGCCCGGCGAGCACGGGTCGACCTTCGGCGGCAACCCGCTCGCCGCGGCCGTCGGCCTGCGGGTCGTCGAGCTGCTCGCCACCGGAGAGTTCCAGCAGCGTGCACGGACCCTCGGCGCGCACCTCCAGGAGCTGCTCGAGAGCCTCGTCGGGCACGGCGTCACGGCCGTGCGGATCGCCGGCCTCTGGGCCGGCATCGACATCGATCCGGCGGTCGGAACCGGACGCGAGATCGCCGAGCGGATGCTCGCGCGCGGCGTCCTCGTGAAGGACACGCACGGTCAGACGATCCGCATCGCGCCGCCGCTCGTCATCCGCGGAACCGAGCTCGACTGGGCCGTCGAGCAGCTGCGGGTCGCACTGGGGACCTAGGTCCCCAGTTGGCCTCCACACGGGCACCCCGGGCAAACGCCCGATATACATCGAGTCGACTACGCGCCTAGCATGACTCTCGACTGACCCGCGGGTGGGGATCCGCGGGCCATGTGTTGGGGACCAAGCACAGGGCGGAGGCGTCACGTGGGTGTGCGACCGCGTGATTTGCGACTTCCTCGAGCGTCTGCTCGGGGGAGTCTGCGGCGCTGGGCCGCGCGCGTGCCCAACCTGATGGTCGCGGCCGTCATGGCCGTGGCGATGGTCGGCGGCTCCATGGCGCCGGCTGAGGCGGCCACGCGGACCGCAGCCGCCCCGAGCGCACCCCGGTACACGCTGACGGGCAATCCGTTCGCTCCGCTGTTCCAGACCGTGACGCGTTCGGCCGCACCGGTCGCGCGGCCCAAGGTCGTGACCATCCAGCAACCGGTCGCGACGGTTCCCGGCGCGAGGAAGATCCGCATCACGTCGCCCGTGCCGGTGATCGTCGTTCCCCCGCCGCCCGCGCCGGCACCATCCCCGAGCGCAAGCTCCAACAACTGCAACTTCGGCGCCGGCGTGGTCATCAACGCCAAGTCGGTCTCGTGCCCCGTCACCACCACGACCGGCGGTACGACGACGACCACCACCACGAGCAACGGCTCCACCACGACCACGACCTCCGGATCGACAGGCCAGACGGTCACGATCGGCACGCCGTCCTCCGGCACCGGCACGGGGACGGGCACGGGCACGGGGACGGGGACGGGAAGCGGCTCCGGAACGGGCACGGGTTCGACCACTCCGAGCACCGGAACGACCGACCCCGGCACGGGATCCACGACTCCGAGCACCGGCACGGCGGACCCCGGCACGGGCACAACGGACCCGGGCACGGGCACGACGGTGAACCCGCTCGACGAGGCGTCCGCTCCCGCGACACCGGTCGCTCAGGGCAACGAACTGACCGCCGCGCAGCTCGCGGCGGCCCTGGCACAGGCGGAGCAGGAGTGGCGCGGCGTCGACCCGTCGGCGGACTTCTCGACCGTCTCGGCGTCGGTGGGCACGCTGGCGGCTCCGCAGATCGGCTCCGAGAGCGGAGCGACGATCGTCATCGACGCGGATGCCGGCGGCTGGGGCTGGTCGGTCGACTACCCGTCGGACAGCCCGACGCAGCACCTCGACCTCCTGACCGCCGTCCGCCACGAACTCGGACACGTGCTCGGACTCGACCACACCGCCGGCACGGTGATGTCGCCGACGCTCGCGGCCGGCCAGACCTCCCCGGTCGACGGCTCGCTCATTCCGGCTCCGGCTCCGGTACCCGCGCCCGATCCGGCACCCGCGTCCACCGCTGCGCCCACGACGGATGCGCCGGCCCCGACGCCGACGGCGGACACCGCGGCAGCCCCGGCGCCGACCACGACCACCGACCCGGCACCCGCGCCCACGGACCCGGCCACGGCTCCCGCCGCGCCGACGGCGCCCGCGACGACGGACCCGACGCCGACCGCACCGACCGCTCCGGCCCCGACAGCACCGAGCGACGCGGCATCCACCTCGACGCCGGCACCCGCCACCGCCTGGTCTGTCTCCGGCACGACCGCGACCTACACGGCATCCGGCGCCATCACGGCTACCCTCCGCTACGACGCGACCACCGCCCAGCTGCAGATCATCACCGCCGCGGGCGCCGTGGACGGCATCGCCGTCTCGGGGCTGACGGCGGCGGCGGTCGTCGGCGGCAGCGCCTCCGACTCCCTGACTCTGGACGCGTCGCTCGCCGGCTCACCCCTGGTCGTGAGCGTGCGGAGCGCGGGCGGCACCCTCGCCGGGCCGAACGGCGCCACGGCGTGGACGCTGACCGGCGCGAACAGCGGCACGGTCAACGGCGTCGCCTACACCGGCTTCGCTCACCTCGTCGGCGCGACCGGAACGAGCGAGACCTTCACGGTCCGCAAGGGCGGTACAGTGACCTCCCTGGACGGCGGCGGCCTCGGCACGTTGGTCGTCGCCGGCGGACAGACGTTCGCCGATCTCGCGGTCGACCGGCACTCGGGAACCGTCATCCTCGACGGCGTCTCGATCCGCTACGACGGGCTCGCCCCGATCACGCTGACGAGCGTCGGCTCCGTGATCAACATCACCGGCACGTCCGGCAACGACGCCATCACCGTCAGCCAGAGCGGCAGCACGGTCACCGTGAGCGCGCCGACGATGGAGTCCGTCTCGTTCGACGTCACCCCGGGGACGAAGATCGTCCTCGACGGCGGCGCCGGACTGGACACGGTGAGCTTCAGCAGCAACGTGACCGTCACCGGCATGGAATTCGACATCAAGGCCGAATCCATCACGGTCAGCGGTGTGACGGTGAACACCGGGGCCGCGGCGATCGACTTCGAGGCGGTCGCCTCCGACGACAGCACGAGCGCGACACCCACGACCTCGATCACGATCAGCGGGGCGACCCTCATCGGCGGGAACGTCACGCTGGCCGCCACCTCGACGTCATCGCCGACGTCCTCGCTCCCGGTCAACGTCGTCTCGGTGAACTCGAGCGCCGTCGTCGCCGTCAGCAACGCGACGATCACCTCGTCCGGCGATGTGACCATCACAGCCACCTCGACGGTGAACGCCAGCGCGGTGGCGGCGGGGGTCTCGGGGACGCCGGCCGTCGACGGGGCTTTCTCGAAGGTGGATGTCACCACCACCGCGAAGGCCTACCTCACGGGCACCACGTCCTTCACCGCGACGGGCGACGTGTCGATCAACGCGAGCACCGCGGGCACGAACCTGACGACCTCCGGTAACGCACTGCTCGCCGGTGTCGGCGCGGGCGTGGCTCTCGCAACCCTGAACGAGACGACGCAGGCGTACATCGACGCGCATTCGACCGGCAACACCGCGAAGAGCCTGAGCATCAACGCCGACACGGGCAACACGGTCACGACGACGGCCGCGGCGAGCGACGGCGGAGCGACCGCTGACACCGATCAGAACGGCAACCAGATCACCCCGTCGCAGTTCCTCGGCGGAGCGATCACCGCGCTGAGCCCGCTCGACGCCGCAGGCGCCCTCGCGGTCACGAAGCTCACGACGAACACCGAGGCCTACCTCTCGCCGATCGGCGGCTCGTTCGGACTCGACGTCGGCACGGGTGATGTGACCATCCACGCGGCCGGCGACACCACGGCGCCGACGACCGCGGACGCCCACTCCGTGCTCCGCACCGCCACCGGCGTCGGCGTCGCCGTCGCCATCGACATCGCGAAGGTGACGACCTCTGCACACGTGGGCGGCACGGTCGCCCTCACCGCCCGCGGGGTGAAGATCGAGGCGCCGGAGTCGACCGAGACCTTCGACACCAAGGCCGAGGCGGGCGCCGGCACGGCGGCGAACATCCTCCTCATCGGGCCGCCCTCCACGCTCGGCAGCTTCCAGGGATCGTTCGCCATGAACATCCCGACCATCGTGCACTCGGCATCCATCGACCCCTCTGCCGGCCTCACGGTCAACGGCGCCGATGTCAGCCTCGAGAGCACGCACGTCACCGAGTCGACGACCAAGGCCGTCCCCGTCGGCAACTACTTCACCGGCGCCGCGGTCGCGAACAACGCGATCACGCTCTCGCTCCCGCTGCTGCACTCCAACGGATCGCTCGGCGGCCTGCCTGCGATGACCGGCGACAAGGTCGTCTACAACAACGGAGGCGGCACCTCCATCGGCGGCCTGGTCTCGCTCGGCACCTACTACCTGTACTGCGGAGGACCGCTCGGCACGCCGTGCCTTCCCGACGCCGCCGGACACGTCACCGTGCAGCTGATCTCCGGCAGCCTGCTGCTGCCGACCTGGACGGCGGGCGAGGTGCTTCCTCTCGACGGCACCGTGGCCGCAGGCGACTGGCACTTCCTCCAGCTGCTGCAGACGCCGATCGACCCGATGGGCTTCGGTGCGGGGGTGTCGATCACCGTCATGAACGACACCGGCTCCGCCACCGTCGGCAACGGCGCCGCGCTGTCGGGTGCGGGAAGCCTCGACCTGGCGGCGAGCACCGAGAACTCGATGACCCTGGAGTCGAAGGCCGGCTCCACGGGTACGGACTTCGCGCTCACCCCGGTCGTGTCCGTGGCGATCTCGAACGTCTCGACGAACGCCACGATCGGCACCGGCGCGCTGATGACCACCGCGGGCCGCATCACCGCAACCGCGACTCAGAGCGCAGATGTCGGCAGCGGCGCGAGCGGCGACACGACGGGCAATGCGGGAATCGGCATCTCGGTGGTCGTCAACGACGTCGACCACGAGGTGCACGCGACGACCGCACGCAGCCTGACGGCCGGTGCAGATGTCGCGTTCACGGCGATCGGCACATCCGCGACGGACGCCAACACGTGGGCCGGCACCGCAGGTGCACCGGACAGCAACACCTCGCCGCTCGGATCGGTGAAGAGCGCCGGCGACAACCTGCTCGGCATGGGGTCGACGCTCGCGGGCGGCAACGGCGCCAAGGGCGGCAAGGACTCCACGACACCGGATGCCAAGGCCCCCGGTGCCGACGGCACCGCGGCCCCCGTCAACATCGCGGCCGCCGTGTCGTTCAACATGGTGACCTCTGTGAGCGACACGAGCCTGCCGACAGGCCTGACGATCACCGTCACGGGAGGCTCTCTCACTCTCGCCTCGAGCGGCAACACCGACGTCACCGCCTACGACGACGGCGAGGCCGGGCCGAAGCAGGCGACGGCCGTCATCGGCGCCGGCGTCGCGGTCAACGCGATCACGATCACGAACACGGCGGATGTCGCGGGCGGCGCCCACATCACGGCGGAGGGCCTGACCCTCTCGGCGACGATGACACCGGTCGGCGGAGAGGACTGCGAGGCGGAGGGCGTCGACTGCGTCAACACCGCCGGCGCCGAGGCGGTCTCGGCATCCTCCGGCGGATCGTCGGCCACGATCAACGGGTCCGTCGCGGTCAACATCATCGTCTCGAGCACCACGAGCGCCCGCCTGCTGGCCGGCGCCACCACGGTCGACGCGGGCACCGGCGACATCACGCTGACGGCGAAGAACGACACGGATGCCGCCACCAGCGCGGTGCCGTTCCGGGACGCCTTCGACCCTCACAGCGAGGGCGTGATCATCGCGAAGCCGGGCAGCGCCGCCGGCGCACCGCTGACCACCATCGTGCTGGCGTACGAGCTCACCGACGGGAACCTCCAGACCGGGCAGGCCGTCGTCTACCACACCGGCGGCAAGGACCCCATCGGCATCGCGCACGACCCGCTGTGCCTGAGCGGCATCTGCCCGACGACGCTCGTGGACAACCGCATCTACTACGTGATCTCGGTGAAGCCCGGCTACTACCAGCTCGCCTCGACCTGCGTCGGCGCCTTCGCGGGCAAGGCCATCGAGCTCGACCCCACCGTCGCGACGGGCGACGCCCACTACCTGGTGGCGAAGACGCTGGACCCGGGCTCGATCTGCAGCCCCGGCAGTGACGAGCCGCCGAAGATGGGCATCGGCGCATCCTTCGCCCTCACCATCGACAACGTGACCACGGCCGCCGGCATCGGCAACGGAGTCTCGGTCACGGGCGGCCACAACCTCGAGATCGTCGCCGAGAGCGGCAATGGCGCCGACACCAAGGCAGTGAGCGGCGCCGCGGGCAGCACCGCGCTCTCGCCCTCTGTCGCACTGGTGATCGTGAACCTCTCGACCACTGCATCCGTCGGCACGGGGGCCGCGCTCGAGCTCTCCGGCGCCGCGAAGCTCGAGGCCACGCAGCACGCGAAGGCCGCGAGTGAGGGCAGTGGCGACGTCGACGGCGAGAAGACCGGCATCGCGCTGGCGATCGCGATCGCCGTCATCTCGAACGACGTCGAGGCGAGCCTCTCGCGCGACCTCTCTGCCGAGGGCGCCGTCGAGGTGGTCGCGACCGGCACATCCGCGACGGAGACCGCGACGGATGCCGCCGCCCCCGGCGCCACGACGACCTCCACCGACGGCATGAACGAGATGGCCGATCACATCCTGGGCTCGGGCAACCTCATGTCGACCGCGCTGAACGGCAAGCCCGGCGCGAAGAGCGAGACGCCGAAGGCCGGCGACAGCGACGGCACGTCCATCTCGATTACCGGAGCACTCTCGATCAACATCGTGCAGACGACCTCGAAGGCGTGGCTCGCCGGCGGACTGACGATCGAGAGCACGAACGGAGAGGTCGCCGTCAAGAGCAGCGCGAACACCGACGTCACGGCCGAGGGCAACGGCCAGACCGCCGCGGCGGTCACGGACGGCATCGGCGCCGGCGTCGCCGTCAACGACGTCACGATCGTGAACATCGCCACCACAGGCGCATCGTCGATCACGTCCAAGGGACTCGACGTCGAGGCCACGATGGCCGAGGTCGAGAGCGAGACCGGGGGAGCGCCCGACACCATCCACACCGTCGAGGCGATCGCGAAGGCCGGCCAGAGCAACGCCGACAAGCTCGGCATCGCCGGCGCCCTGGCGATCAACATCGTCTCCGCCGACACCGAAGCGACCGTCCCCACCGGGGCGAGCGTGGATGCCGGCGACGGCAGCGTGCGAGTGATCGCCGAGTTCGCCCAGGACGCGACGGCCGAGGCATCGGCACGCGCCGGATTCCGGACCTGCGCGAAGTTCCTCGGTCTGCCCTGCGATCTGTCCGACCCGATCACGGGCGACAACGGTGCCGGCGCGAAGACCGGAGTGGGCGCATCCGTCGCCATCCAGGTGCTCACCCCGACCACGACCCTCGCCGAGATCGCCGACGGCGTACCGGTGACCGCCGGCGAGTCGGTCGTCGTCGAGGCGGGTTCGGAGCGCGTCATCACGACCCTCGTGGAGGCGGGGACCAAGGGCGGCAACGCCGTCAGCCCGGCGGTCGCGCTCGTCGTCGACACGGGCGACACCGCATCCGCCATCCTCGGCTCGGCGCCGAGCCGAGTCGTCGTCACGGGCGAGGTCTCGGTGAGCGTCACCCACTCGGTCGACGCCTCGGCCACGGGAGCGAACGCCAACGTCATCGCCGACAGCGTGGGCATCGGGGCCGCGGTCGCGCTGCCGATCATCATCGGCTTCACCACCACCGCGCGGCTCGCGCGCGACGTCACGGCCGACGCGGTCACGGTCAGCGCAGCATCGACGCTGGATGCGCAGGCCATCGCCGACGCCAGCGCGGTCGGGTCGAAGGCGCTCGACGAAGAGGGCAAGACGGCCGACCAGACGGCGTCCGACTCGGTCTCCAAAGACCCGAACGCCGGCGGCAAGGGCGCCGACAGCGTTCCGAAGGCCGACGACGCCGCCAAGCAGGGCAACGACAAGGCCGGCGAGAAGGCGGGCAAGTCGGGCGGCGGGGTCGGGGTCGCTGCCGCGATCGCGGTCGTGTGGCTGCAGGCGCAGACGACCGCGACGGTGGCGGACGACGTCCACATCGACGCCGAGGGCGAGGTCGCCGTCACGGCACCCGTGCTCACCACGGTCGCCGCCCGCGCCATGGGCATCGCCATCTCGACCGAGGCCAAGACGAACATCGGCGCGGCGGTCGGCTTCAACTACGCGAACGTCGTCGACACGGCGAGCCTGGGCACCGGCGTGGAGGTGCGCGCGAAGTCGGTCGACGTGTCCGCGGGGACGCCGCTCGACGACCAGGGCCAGCACGAGCAGAACACGGCGATCGCCTGGGGCTTCGCGGCCGCGGGCGGCAAGTCCGACCCGCAGGTGTCGGCATCCATCGGTCTCAACGTCATCTCGTACACGGTCACCGCGTCCGTCGGGGCGGGGAGCGCCCTCACCGCGACGAACGGAGACATCGCCGTCGTCGCCGCCGACCCGATGGGCCTGCAGAACCTCGCGCTCGCCGGCGCGCTCTCGCAGGGCGGCGTCGCCGTCGGCGCTGCGATCGCGGTGAACGTTCTGACGCCGATCACGACGGTCGCGCGCATCGACTCGACCACGGCGGACCCGACGAGCCTCGACGCCAGCGGGGCCCTCATGGTGAGCGCGACCTCCGACCTGACGCCGCTCGGCATCGATGCGTCGCTGCTCGCCTCCATGCTGCTCACGAACCTCAGCACCATCCCCGGCGTCGCGCTCGTCCCCGTGCCCGACGCCGGCACCACGGTGCTCGCGCCGAGCGTGACCTCCCTCGCGGTGTCGGGGGCGGCAGGCACCGGGGATGCGGCGATCTCCGGCTCGTTCATCGTCGACGTGTGGCTGCGCACCACCGACGCCCACATCGGCGACGGCGCCCTCATCAACCAGGGCGAGGGCGCAGCGGGCGCAGCCGGGCAGACGCTCGACGTGGCGGCGAGCGACGACATCTCGCAGACCGACATCACCGGCGGACTCGGCGCGACGAGCGGCGACGCCGGCGTGGGTGCGGCGGTTGTGGTCAGCGTCACCGACCAGACGGTGACCGCGTACCTCGGCAGGAGCGTCACCGCCAGCGCCGGCGACGCGGCGACCATCAGCGCCGGGATGACCGACCCGGTGCTCGCGGTCGCGGCCTCCGCCGGCGCGGGCAATGAGGTCGGCGCAGCGGGCTCGTTCCTCGTCTTCATCGTCAACCAGGGCGGCGGCACCGGCGCGTACGCCTCGATCGGCGACGGCAGCAGCCTCGTGAGCGGCGGAGCGCTGACGGTCCGCGCGACCGGCAACTCCGCCGTCGACCCGATCGGCCTCTACGCGGGCAGCGTGGCCGTCGGCGGCACCGCCGGTGTCGGCGTCTCGGTGGTCGTGCTCGTGCGCAACAGCACCGTGCAGGCATCCATCGGCACCGGAGCGACCGCGACCGCGACGAGCGGCTCGGTCACCGTGGACGCGCACCAGGTCGGCGACCTCAAGCTCGTCTCCTTCGGCGGGGCGGCGGGCGGCGATGCCGGCATCGCCGGTTCGGTCGTCGTGGACGTCTTCACCGACAGCACGACCGCATCGGTCGGTGCCGGTGCGACGGTGACGGGCAGCCAGGACGCGTCGATCACCGCATCAGACCACACCACGATCCTGGGCGTCGCGGGGTCGGTCGCCATCGGCGGCACCGCGGGCGTCGGCGTCGGCGTCGACACCGAGGTCATCAACAAGGACACCGAGGCGACCGTCGCCTCGACGCAGGCCAAGCCGACGAAGCTCATCGCGACGAACGGAGATGTGAAGGTCACCGCCGACTCGTCCGAGGACATCACGTCGATCTCGGCCGGCGGCTCGGTGGGCGGCGACGTCGCGATCGCCCTCAACGCCGGCGTCTCGGTCATCAGCGTGACCACCAAGGCCACGGTCGGCGCGTACGCCACCGTGACGGCCGGCAACAACATCGTGATCGCGGCGAACGACGGACTGCACCTGTTCGTCATCGCAGGCAACATCGCCGTCAGCGGAACGGCATCCATCGGCGCAGCGGTCGCGGTGCCCGTCGTCACCAAGCACGTGCAGGCCGCCGTGGGCGACCACGACACGCTCACCGCGAACTGCCTGGGAGCAGCGACGACGGTGAACAACGGCGGCTTCCTGAGCAACGCGCCCGACCTGCGCTTCGACCCGCGCCGCGGGGGGAGCCTTCCCGGCGGCAACCTGATCGTCCTGCCCGAGGCTCTCGGCTCGTCCTATCACGAGGGCGGCCGGGTGCTCTACGACAACGGCGGCGGCGCCTCGATCCCCGGCCTCACCCAGGGGCAGGCGTACTACGTCCACTTCGTGACGAGTGGATGCAGCGTCGCATCCATCTGCATCCAGCTGCTGACGGCGCCGAACCCGCCCCCGGGCACCGGAATCGTCACCCTCGGAACCCTCGACAGCACCACCGCCTACGGCGAGTCGCAGCGACTCGTCCCCACCGACCAGCCCGGCGTCCCGCAGGACTCGTCCCCCCGCTTCACCCCCGCCTCGGACGTCAACGTCGCCGGCAACGTCATCACCCTCCCGTACAAGACCACGTTCGCCACCGGCGACGCCGTGGTCTACAGCTCCGGCGGCGGAACTCCGATCGGCGGTCTCGTCGACGGCCAGGTCTACTACGTCATCCTCGTCGGCCCGGGCCCCTACACGGGAACCCAGCAGATCAAGCTGGCCCTGACGAAGACCGCCGCGACCGCCGGCACCGCGATCGACCTCACGAGCGGTGCGACCGGCGCCTCGCACAGCATCGTCCTCCAGGGCGAGCGGCCGTCCGGCCCCGCCTCGGCGCAGAACCCGGCGAGCACCTCCGCCTCCACCTCCTCCTTCCGGGGCATCGCGATCACGGCGACGAGCGTCGACGACGTCTCCGCGATCGGCGTCTCCGCCTCCGTCGCCGGCACCGTGGCCATCGGCATCACCGGCACCGCGGGCGTCCTGAGCTCCACCGTCACCGCAACCGTCGGCTCGAGCACGACGATCACGTCGGCCGCCGACCTCGGCCTCGTCGCCGGCGAGGCCTTCCACCAGCTCGGCATCGACGCGAGCGTCGCGGCGAGCGGCACCGCCGCCGTCGCCGCCGCGGTCACCCTGCGCTTCGTCACCCTCGACACCGAGGCGACCGTCGGCAGCAGCAGCAAGCTGTACGCGAACAGCGGCGACCTCACGATCGCGGCCAACACCACCGACAACGTCGTCTCGGTCGCCGCAGGCGGGGCGGGCGGAGAGGTCGGCGTCGCCGCCGTGGCGGACGTCACTGTGCTGCACGACACGACGCACGCCGGCACCGCCGACCACGTCACCCTCTACGCGTACAACAACCTGTTCGTCGCGGCATCCGACCTCACGAGCCTGATCTCGGTTGCGGCGGCGGTCTCCGGCGGTTTCTACGCCGCGGTCGGCGCATCCGTCGGCATCGCGATCATCACCAAGGACACCGAGGCCTACCTCGGCACGTCCAACACCGCCGACGCCCTCGCGAAGGGCGCGGCCGTGCCGACGCCCATCGACGACGGCACGACGACCGACTCCGGATTCGGCACCACGGGCGCGTTCCACGGCATCGTCGTGCAGTCGACCTCCACCGAGAGCGTGTTCGGCCTCGCCGCTGCGCTCGGCGGCGCGATCGCCGGCATCGCGGGCGCGGTCGGGGTGCGCCTGTTCACCACGACCACGACGGCGACGGTGGGCGCGAACTCCACCCTCAACGCCGTCACCGGCGCGAACGCGACGCAGTCCGTCACGGTCGCAGCGACCGACGACTTCGAGGCGCTGACGATCGCGGGCGCCATCGGCGGCGGCATCGTCGGCGCCGCGGGCGGCGTGGACGTCGGCGTCGCGAACGCCACGGTCACCGCAGGCATCGGCGACCACGCGACCGTGAACGCCAAGGGCGACGTCAAGGTCGTCGCACTCTCGCGCCAGCACGTGATGGTCTTCGCGATCAGCGTCGGGGCGGGCGGGGTCGGCATCGCCGTCTCGGTCGCGGTGTGGACCCTCGGGACGGCGCCGTCGGCGATGTACTCCGGTGCCTCCGGTCCCGATCGCGGGGCCTACTCGGCTGCCACCCAGTACCAGGTGGGCGACCAGGTCACCTTCAACAACCTCCGCTGGAGCCTGAAGGACAACGTCACACAGGGCACCGCACCGGGCAGCAGCGCCAACTGGGTCGTGGTCAGCGGACTCGGTGCCTACCGCGGAGCCTGGAGCGCGAGCGCGACCTACGCGCGCGGCGACATGGTCGACGTAGGCGACTACCGCTACGCCGCCATCGCGAACGTCGGCCCCTCGGCATCCGACCCCTCGACGGACACCGCCCACTGGGTCGTGCAGCAGTCGCAGGACGCGCTGCGCTCCGGCGGCGGCGACACCGCGGGGCAGACCGACAACGTCGCCTCGTCGGGCCAGTACGGCAGCGCCCTCGACGGCAGCCACATCGTCGACCGCGGCGCCTGGTCGGGCGGCACGCAGTACCACGCCAACGATCTGGTCCAGGCCTCCGACGGCACCTACTGGGTCGCGAAGAAGGACACGATCGGCGAGGACCCGACTCTCACCTGCACCGACCCGACGGCATCGACCTGCCACTGGGGCCAGGTGGATGCGAGCGCCCGCGTCCTGAACGGCTACCAGTCCACGGGCACGACCGCCGCGCAGGCGGGGCTCGCCGACGCGACCCCCGCCGACGGCTCCGTCGCCGGCACCCTCGGATCGACCGCGGTTCCCGCAGGCACCTCCGCCTACATCGGCGGCACGGTCGTCGCGGGCGGCGACATCCTCGTCGTGGCGCACGATGCGGCATCGATCACCGCGGTCGCCGGAACGCTCTCGGGCGGTCTCGGGGCGGTGGGGGCCAGCATCCTGGTCCTGAACGTCCAGTCGCCCACCGACGCCGGCGTCGGCCAGTACGCCAGCCTCTCCGCGGGCGGCAAGATCACCGTCAGCGCGGGGATGGATGCCTCGACCCTCGGCATCGGCATCGCCGCCGCCGTGGGGGCCGTGACCCTCGGTGCTCTCGTCGTCGTCATCACCGACAGCTCGAGCCAGAACGCACACGTCGACGCCGGCGCCGCGTTCGTGAAGGCGGGGGGCGGCGCATCCGTCACCGCGCACTCGGGCCGCTCGTACGAGGCGCTGCAGATCAACGTCGGCATCGCGGGCGGCGCCATCGGCGCATCGGTCGGCGTCGTGGTCGTCAGCGGCGACACCACCGCGACGGTCGGCAACCCGACGACCCTCGGAACGTGCGGCTGCGTCTCGAGCACGAGCGACGTCAGCGGGCTGACCGTCAGCGCGGACGACACCATGCCGGTCGACGTGCAGGTCTACTCGGTGCAAGGCGGCGTCGGTCTCGGCGTCGGAGCCGCCGTGGGCGTGGCCATCCTCTCCGGAAAGACGCAGGCCTCTGCGGCGGTCTCCGGATCGCTCGGCAGCGGCGGGCTGACCGTCCGCGCCACCGGAACGCACACCGCCACCGTGAGCACCGTGAACGTGGCGATCGGCGGCTTGGCCGCCGTGGGCATCACGGTCGCGTACGCCGGATCGGGCCGCAGCACGATCGCCCAGGTGACCGCCGGCGCGGTGAACACGAACGGCGCGGTCGCCGTCACCGCGACGGCCGTCAACTCGGCGGATGCCGAAGCGCCCGGAGGGACAGGCGGCACCATCGCCGTCGCCGTCATGGTGCCGATCGCCCACGTCGACGGCGCGGTCACAGCGCTCTACGACGGCTCGCTCCCCGCATCCGGAACCCACGCCTCCTCGCTGACCGTCCAGGCGACCGGTGAGAACACCGCGACCGCCAAGGCCATCGTCGTGTCCGTCTCGCTCGCCGGGGGCGCGGGCGCATCGGCCGAGGCGTACATCGGATCCGGCGCGGACATCACGGCCAGCATCGGACCGGATGCCGCGGTCACCGTCGCGGGCGCGATCACCGTGGCAGCCCAGCAGGGCACGATCGACGGCAACGGGACGTTCACCGCCGGTCACAACGACGCGACCGCCGAGGCGGACGGCGGCTCCGGCGGCGTGATCGGGTCGGTCGCCGTGATGCTCGCCTACGCCGAGAACGCCGGCGGCACCGATGCCGAGGTCAACGGAACGATCTCCGCGGGTGACAGCCTGACGGTCTCGTCGACGGGCGACAACCGGGCCGGCGCGACGACGGATGTCGTATCCATCGGCACCTTCTCCGGTGCGGGCGCCGGGGCGACCGCGAAGATCACGTCGGCCTCCGTCGTCTCCGCCGGCGCCGGATCGAACTCCTCGATCGGCGTCACCGGCGCCATCATCTTCACCGCCACCGGGCACAACGCCGCGACGGCGGACTCGAACGCCGGCAGCGGCGGCGCGGTCGGCATCGGGGTCGCACTGCCCGAGGCCGATGTCGACGGATCGGTCTCCGTGCTTCTGGCGGGCAGCGTCACCGGCGGTGCGAGCCTCACCGTCACGGCGAACGGCACGAACGCCGCCACGGCCACCACCACCCCCGTCGCAGTCGGCATCTTCGCCGGCTCGGGTGCCAAGGCCCGCGCGTACATCGGCAGCGACGCCCTCGTGACCGCGAGCGTCGGCGGGGGGACCTACACGATCGCTGCCGCGGGTGCGGTCTCGATCACGGCGAACAGCGTCAACGCAGCGACCGCCACGACGAAGGGCGGCGCCGGCGGCGGCATCTCGATCTCGATCATGTTCCCCGAGGCGATCAGCGACGGCGGGGCCACGGCCTCCTTCGACGGCAGCCTCACGCGGGCGGCGAGCCTCGGCGTCACCGCCGGCGGCTCCGACACCGCCACGGCCACCGACGTCGTCGTCAGCATCGGCTTCGCCGGTGGCGCGGGAACGAACACGCAGGCCACGGCCGCGGGCAGCTTCACCGCATACCTCGGCTCGCACACGGACATCACCGGCGCGGCCGCGGTGTCGGTGGACACCACGGCGGTCCACGTCGTGAACTCGACGGCGACGGGCGGTGCCGGCGGCCTGCTCGCAGGTGTCGGCCTCGTCGCCCATGGCACGATCGGCGGCACCACCAGCGCGTACGTCGCCGCGGGCGCGAAGATCGGCCGTTCGACGGCACGCGCCGCCTCCCTCGAGGTCAAGGCGCAGGACACCTCGACCGCCACCGTCACCTCCATCTCCGGCGCCGGCGGCGCGATCGCCGTCGGGTACACCGAGGCGGACGTCGACGTCGAGCCGTTCGTCTACGCCGACATCACCGCCGCATCCGGCAGCCCGACGCCCATCTGGCTCTCCGGCGACCTGACGGTCAAGGCCCTCTCGACCGCGGCCGAGGGCGATGCAACCGCCAAGAGCTACGGCGGCGGCGGCGTTCAGGTGGGCGTGGCGTCGGCCTCGGCCACGACGAAGCCGACGGTGAAGGCATATCTGTCGGCCGGCGTCTCGGTCAACGCCCTCGGGTCTGCGACGGTGGATGCCGAGGAGACCAGCGCCTCCTCCGGCACCCAGTTCCTCGACAGCTACTCGGCGAGCGGCTCGCACACCGTCCCTGGCCCGAACGGCACGACGGTGAACGTGGCGAACGTCTCCAGCGGCAACGACACCCTCTACTTCCCCGGCCACGGCCTGCAGACGGGCGACAGCGTGCTGTACCTCGGCACGTCGATCAACGGGCTGACGTCCGGCCGCGTGTACACGGTGATCAACGTCGACAGCGACAACATCCGGTTCGGCGACGCGTTCCTCACCGGCCAGGTCGACGCCCTCGACATGACCGGCATCTCGGGCGTCGACCCCAACCGCGCGATGATCCGCTTCGCGACGGCGCACAACTTCGTCACCGGAGACAAGGTGCGCATCCCGGGCAGCGGGTCCATCGATGGACTCGCACGCGGCACCGACTACTTCGTCCGCGTGATCGACGCCTACACGATCGAGCTCTACACGAGCTTCACCGCTGCGGTCTCGCCCACCTCCGCGACGCTCGACTTCAATGCGGGCGGCACGGTCACGGGCGGCAACACGGTGAACGTCTCGAACACGTTCACGGCAGGAGACCGCCTCACCTACCTCGCTCCCGCGCCGATGCAGTTCACGGCGTCCGCGGTGAACGTCATCACGACATGCGCCGACAAGGACCACTGCTACACGTCGGACACGTCGCAGAACGACATCGTCATCGGACAGGTCACCGGGCAGCACGCGGACGGCACCCCGATCCAGAACGACTCCCACCTGTACACGGGCGAGGCCGTCGTCTACCACCACTCGGGTGGCTCCGCCGTCGGCGGCCTCGTGGAGGGGCACACCTACTACGTCATCCGGGTCAACGCCTACGTCATCCAGCTCGCCCTCAACGAGTACGACACCGTCTCGCACACCTACAACTGCGACTCGCACGGCAACAACTGCACGACCGACCCGGTGAAGCCCATCACGCTGACCGCGCCGACCGGCGGCATCCACGAGCTCGTGCCGGCGGCGATCGGCGGCCTGACGTCGGGGTACACCTATACCGTGCTGTCGGCCAACGGCTCCGGCTTCACCATCGATGACGGCACGGGTCACGCCCGCGCGCTCAGCACAACGGCCACCTCGACGGGCGGAGCCGGCACGACCCAGGTGACCGACGTCTTCTGGCAGCACCAGTTCTTCGCCGCCGGCGTGGCGCTCACGGCCTGCGCATCCAGCTGCGGGTCGGAGGACCTCGCGATCGACTTCGGCACGACGAGCGCCGGCAACTACTCGCTGTACACGCCGGACAGCCCCGTGGGCGGCCCCTGGACCTCGCTGCGCGAGCTCGCCCCGCCGCCGGGGGACGGCACGTCCTCGGCATCGGCCGCGGGCGGTGGTGGCGGTGCGATCTCGGTGACCGTGCCCACGGCGGGTCTCACCGACACGCAGGTCGTGCGCGCATGGGTCGCCGGCAGCATCACCGCCGGCGCGGATGTCTCGATCACGAGCACGGCCGTGACCAGCGACTCGGTCGCGACCGACAACGGCTCGGGCGGCGTGATCGCCGTGGGCGTCGTGAACTCCTCCCTGACCCAGAGCGTCGACAACATGGCGATCGTGGGGACGCCCCCGGCCTCGGCGATCAGCGGCGACGACACCTCGGGCGTGCAGATCGCCGGCTCCACCGCGTCGATCACCGCAGGCGGCAACGTCCTGATCCAGGCGTCCGGCAAGACCGGGTCGAGCGATCACGCGCACAGCTCGGGCGGCGGCCTCGTCGGCGCCTACACGTCCAACGCCGACACGGAGATCACCGAGAACACGGCGGCCGGCGTCGGCGCGAGCGGCACTGTCACCGGCGGCACCGTGCGCGTGCAGGCGACCTCCTCCGGCTCTCAGCACCTCAGCTCGCACGCCACGATGGGCGCCCTCTTCGGCGGCGCGACGGCCAACGGAACCGTGCACGTGTCGAGCAACGACACCGTGCTGCTCGACGGCACCTCCTCCGACACCGCGGCCATCACGGGACGCTACGGCGTCGACCTGCGCGCGTGGCACGGCAACGAGTTCATCGACGACTCCACGGACGGGACCTGCTACTGCATCGGCCCGTCGCACTCGAACGCCGACGACCAGGTGCACCCCCACAACATGGTCGCCGGACACGAGGGCGTCACGATCTACGCCGGTGCGCGGCTGGTGCCGGGCGTCAACGAGTCGGCGAACGCCCCGGCCTCGCCACTGGTGACCAACGGCGACGGCGCGCTCGTCCTGTACGTGCAGTCCGAGGATCCCGCGACGATCAACAACAGCAACGACGAGAAGCGTGACATCTCGTGGTTCTCCGATGTGGTCGTGAACGCCGGGCCCGACCCGTATCTGCTCGTGGACAAGGACGGCTATGTCGTCCACGCGGTGAACGTCACCGTCAACGGCGTCGCCAACCCGCTCATCGGCACGCACTACACGGCTCCCTTCACCGTCGGCGACATCCGCAACGGCGCCATGGGCGACATCTACATGACCGCCGACCACGGCGCGATCTCCGGCGGCGCGTGCGTCGGCTCGACGGGACACGCGTGCGTCGGCGGCCACTGGTGGGGCACGTTCCACTACAAGCAGAACTTCAGCCAGGTGACGCTCGTGAACGAGTCGTCGCAGGCGATGACCGTCCAGGACATCGATGTCATCTCGTCGACCAGCCAGCCGCGTGTGACGCTGGCCACGGCGAACGACTCGAGCATCTCGGTGCTGTTCGCGATCACGCAGGACGTCACGCCGACCCTCGTCGTGATCGACTCGGTCGCGGACGTGACGCTCGGCGGCACGATCGCCAACCCGATCGGCGAGACCGACGTCCTCGTCAGCGGCGGCGACCTGCTGGCCGGCACCGCGCGCAACGATGCGTGCGCGGCCGGAACGCACTGCACGCTGATCGTGACCAACATCCTGAACCTGGATGTCACGGCGGGCAGCATCGCGCAGCTGCCGATCGACATGATCCAGTACGCGGGTCACAATCTCTCGTTGAAGGTCTACGCGTCGCGCGACGCATCCCTCGACCTGCTCACGTGGCTGCGCGACCCGTCGATCGCCGATCCCGCGGTCACCGGCCTGCCGTACGTGATCTCGATCGGCCATCTCGTGGCGGGCGGCGACCTGAACGTGCTGCTGCGCCCGACGCTGTACGGCGTCGGCACGGGCGCCGTGCCCGGCGTGTACGTCGAGGACCAGAAGGACACGGGCCTGTCAACGACCTACTACCAGTTCTTCCACCCGGACTACTTCTGCACCGGCACGACGTACCCGTGCAACTTCTCGGTGGGCGCCTTCGGCTCCAGCCCCCACGCGGTCGCGAGCACCTACTCCTTCACCGAGCTGGATGCCGGCTCCCTGACCGCGAACGGGAGCATCGCGGTCCGCGCCGCCGAGGACACCGCGAGCGACACCGTCATCAACGTGCTCGGCCTCGTGCAGGTGCACCAGAACGGCAACGTCAGCGTCGACACCAACGGCTTCATCACACTGACCGAGAGCGTGACCGCCGGCACCGCCGACCACCTCGTGATCGACCCCGACGTCTCGCCCGATGCCACGACGTTCCTGGCCTACACCACGAGCTCGATCGCCGCCGGACCGAACCATGACCTCCGCGTCGGGACGATCATCTCCACCAACAGCGACGTGACGCTGTTCGCGCCGTACTCGATCGTCGACGCTCCGCGCGGCACGCCGATCCCGCCGGTGAACGGCACGTCGCAGTCGACGCCGACCGCCGAGATCTCCGCGGTGAACATCACCCTCACCGCCGGCCTGAGCGGCACGGGCACGATCGGCTCCGACACGAACTTCCTCGAGATCGACTCATCGACCGCTCGCAACGGAGTGCTCGATGCACGGGCTCCCGGCGTCATCCGCGTCACGGAGACGAGCGGCGACCTGCGTGTCGGCACCGTCACGACCTGCTGGGGCACGGCCGCGATCGCCTGCGCGGACGTCACCCTCACGACAGACGTCGGATCGATCCTGAACGGCCGCTCGATCGCATACCCGGTCGTCACGCCGGTCGCGCTCACCCCGGTCCCGGTCGGCGGCACCGTCTACCTGACCAACGCGCCGAGCTGGCTCGTCACGGGCATGCAGGTCGTGTACCGCACCAGCGGAGCGGTCATCCCGGGTCTCGTGAACGGCGGCGTCTACTACGCCATCGTGACGGCGAACGGCGTGCGGCTCGCGACGTCGCTGGCGGGCACGGGCGCCGCGGGCTACTGGTGCACGACGGCTGCGTGCTTCGCCAACCCGAACCCGATCACCCTCGGCGCTTCCGGCAGCGGCACCCTCGCCCCCGCGGCGAACGTCGTCGCGGACAACATCGACCTGCTCGCCGGCGGCGGGAGCATCGGCAAGTCCGACGGAAGCGCCGACCTGCTGATCGACTCGGCCGCGGGCAGCGGATGCTCGAGCACCTTCACCTTCGGGTACCAGGACCCGGGCTACCTCGACGCCACCGCCGCGGAGCGTGCGGTCACCGCGACCTGCCACGTCGCGGCGCAGGCCAACGGCTCGATCGACCTCACCGAGGTCAGCGGCCCCATGAACGTCGTGCTCGCCCACGCCGGCGAGCAGCTGCCCGGCGGTACGCCGGGGCGGGCGGGCAGCATCCGGCTCACCACCACCGAGACGGGCGTGCAGGGCAACGACCTGCTCGTGCTGCACAGCGGCTCGACCCTCGTCCGCGAGGCCGCGGCCGGTGTGTCCACCGCGAACCTCCAGTCGGTGCCGAACGGGCTCATCCAGGCCGAGAACGGCAACGTGCTGCTCCGCTCGGCCGACGACATCGTCACCGATCCGAGCACGCAGATCCTCGCGAGCACGGCGGCGGGCGACGCGGGCACGGGCGCGACCGACCCGAACCTGCCCACGGCCCTGACGGGCAACATCGACATCCACGGCGACTGCCACGACACCGCGGGCACCGTGTGCGACCCGACGGGCCTGGCCAATGCCGCAGGCAACGGCACGGCGGAGGCAGCCGGCGACGGAGCGGTCATCATCCTCCGCGGCACGGTGACCGCCGGGTCCACCGGCATCACGCGCATCTTCGGCAACGAGGACGCCGACCTCATCGTGCTCGACCAGACATCCCTCGGCAGCATCACGCGGGTCTACGGCTCCGTGGCCCCGGCGGTCGCGAAGCAGTACTCGCCAGCGGGTGATGGCGAGGACACGATGGTCGTCTACAAGCTCCAGTCGATGCCGACGGGCACCCGTCTCGTGCTCGACGGCCAAAGCGGCACCGACCACTACATCGTCTGGACGCACGGCACGCAGGGCGCCAGCACGAGCTACGTCATCGACGTGCTCGACAGCGGAGCGCCCGGCGACGGCCAGGACACGCTCGACATCTACGGCGCCGACGGCACGCTCAACGGTGTCGACGCCTCCGGCACGCCGTACAACACCGACGACCTGTTCCTGCTGCGCGGTGCGGCGTCGCTGCCCGGCGAGAGCTCGAGCCGTCCGTCGCTGTACAACCGCGACGCATCCGTCGCGCTCCTCCACCCGGTCGTGACCGCCCACCAGGACGTCGTGCAGGCCGCGTCCACCTCGGGCTACCTCGGCCTCATGGAGCTCATCAACTACGACAACGGCCTCATCGGACGCATGGGCGTGTTCGGCCTCGGCGGCAACGACTACTTCGCCGCCGACGACAACGCGGCGATCACCACCCTCGACGGCGGTCTGGGCAACGACACGTTCCAGATCGGCCAGCTGTACGGCATGCGCCGCGACCAGACCTACAGCGGCCTCTCGCCGCCGCAGTACTTCGCGACGATCGCCACGACGCGCGGCTACCTGTCCGTGGGCAACAGCGCCCCGCTGGTCGCCGAGGGCGGGTCGGGCGACGACAGCTTCGCCGTCTACTCCAACCACGCCCCCGTGCGCCTGGAGGGCGACGACGGCAACGACATCTTCCTCGTGCAGGCTTTCGCGCTGGCCAAGACGACCGCCGACGGCACGATCATCATGGGCCCGCTGTTCACCGGTGCGGTGCAGGTCACGGCCCCCGGAACCATCACCCGCATCGACGGCGGCAGCTTCCTGAGCGACGGCTTCGCGGTCGGCCAGACGCTCGTCCTCAAGGGCACCGGCACCGCCGACGACAACCGGGCGGCCACGGCGTACGTGATCGCCGGGGTGACGGCATCCACCCTCACACTCGACCTGAAGCAGACGACCACCGCTCCTCTCGCGGTCGGCGGCACCTTCACCGTCTCGCTCTCGTCCGGACCGCTGACCCGCGCAAGCCTCACGGTCAGCGGCAACACGATCACCCGCACCGACGGCGGCAGCTTCCTCACCGACGGCTTCCTCGTCGGCAACACCATCGCCCTCGCCGGCACCGCCACGTGCGACGACAACCTCACGACCCCGGTCGCCTGCAGCCTCGCTCTGCAGCCCGGCATCCCGTACGTGATCACCGCCGTGACGGCATCCACGATCACGGTCTCGGTCGCCCTGCCCGTGAGCGGCACCTTCGCGGGCGCGACGGTCAGCGGCGTCCTGCCGAGCCCGGTGCTCGTCTCGGGAGTCTCCACCGCAGCGCAGACCGATGTGCGCACCGGCGGCGGCAACAACCAGGTGATGTACAACATCAACGCGCCGGTGTCGGTCGACGGCGGCAGCGGCTTCAACAAGCTCGTCGTCCTCGGCACGGAGTTCGCCGACCACATCGTCATCACGACCGGCGGCATCTACGGGGCCGGCATCCAGGTCACGTACCGCAACATCCAGGTCATCGAGGTGGATGCCCTGCAGGGCGACGACACGATCGACGTGCTCTCCACGCCGCCGAACGTCGCGGTCCGGGTCCTCGGCGGCCTCGGCAGCGACATCGTCAACGTGGCGAGCGACGTCGTGGGCGACGTCTACGCGAAGGACATCGAGGGCACGAGCTCGACGATCAACCACCTCGTCTCGTCGGCTGACCCGAACTACCAGAACGTGGTGGCGCCCGGTGTCCCGGTCTCGGTCTCGCGGCCGTCGCAGGGCGCCGTCATCATCGCCGAGTCCGGCGGGTTCAGCGCGGTCAGCCGCAGCGACATCTCGACGAGCCTCATCGGCACCCTCGACAGCTACACCGTCGTCCTGAACACCAAGCCGACGAGCGACGTGTGGATCACGGTCAGCGCGTCGATGGCGCCGCAGGATCAGCGACCGGATGCCGCGGGCCTGAGCGCCGACACGGTGTACCTGTGCAGCGGCACGGCGGCCCAGTGCGGCTCCGCATCCGCGTTCTACCGCTCGCTGATGCTCGACGGCCAGGGTGCGTCGCTCGCGAACCGCTCGCTCGTGCTCCACTTCACGCCGGACGACTACGACACCCCGCAGACCGTGTGGATCGCGGCCGCGAACGACACCGAGCCGCAGGGCGACATCGTCGTCGCGGTCAGCCACAGTGTCGTCAGCGCCGACCCGACGTACGACTTCGCCGTCGTGCGCAACGTCGAGGTCACCGTCCACGACAACCTGACCCCGGGCCTCGACATCACGCAGCTCGACGGCAGCGGCGGCACCGACACGACGACGACCGTCATCAAGGGCTCGCCGACGACGCAGCTGACCGACAGCTTCTCGCTCACGCTGCCGAGCCGGCCCGCGGGTGACGTGACGTTCTCGATCACCCCGACCGACGCGCGCCTCATCCTGTCGTCGCTCGACTCACGGTTCAAGATCGGCCCCATCGTGGGCGGCGTCCAGACCTACACCGTGAAGTTCACGAACAGCCTCACCGATTGGAGCACGCCGCTCCTGATCACGGTGGCCGCCGTGAACGACTACCACCCCGAGGACCCGAGCTACACGACGCTGAACTTCGCGGTCGCATCCACGACCGACCCGAAGTACACCGGCCTGACGTCGGCGCTCGACGTGCTCGTCTACGACGACAACACCCCGGGCGTGTACGTGCACCAGTCCGGCGGGTCGACGCTCGTCCCGATCGGCGGCGGCACCGACACCTACACGGTCCGGCTGACGCAGGCGCCGACGGCACCGGTGAAGATCGCGATCGTCGGCGACGGCCAGGTGAGCATCGCGCTCTCCGACTGCTCCGGTGGAACGCTCGGCAAGGTGTGCCTGCTGCCGGTCGTCGGCGGCGCGAAGACCTTCACCGGCCCGGTGTCGCTCGCGGGTGGCGTGATCACCCGCACCGACGGCAAGAGCTGGCTGGATGACGGCTTCCTCGAGGGTCAGCTCGTCATGGTCGGCGGCAGCCTCTACAAGATCCAGGCGATCACCGGACCGACGCTCTCGCGCATGAGCTTCACGACGGCACCGTCGTTCTCGGCGGGCTCCATCACGATGACCGAGTACGCGCCGACGATCACGTTCGACGCGACGAACTGGTGGATGCCGGTCACCGTGACGGTGAGCGCCGACCCGGCCTTCACGATCCCGGCGGGCCGCGAGAACATCATCACGTTCCCGAAGCAGCCGCACGATCTCGGCCTCGCCATTCGCGGACCGCTCCAGGTCGAGGGCGGAACCAGCGGAGAGCACCACGAGCTCACCGGAGCGGTGCTCTACCCCGCCGAGTTCAACACGCCGCCGTTCGGCATCGCGCAGCAGCCGTCCGAGGCCCGTCAGATCGACGTCCTCAACATCTACGACGACGGCGCGCACGCCGACCAGACCGGCACGATGACCTCCACCGCCCTCACCGGGTTCGGGATGACGGGCGACCTGCACTTCGCCGGTGCGACGGCCTTCGGCGAGCCCGCCTCGTTCCCCGGCGGCATCAGCTACGGCACGATTGTCGTCGACCCGCAGACCGGGGCCTACAGCACGGATGCCTCCAAGAGCACGATCGAGGTGCTGAACGTCATGCTCGGCCAGGGCAACGACACCCTGACCGTCGCGAGCACGCTCATCGCGGGCCCCGATCAGCCGATCGACGACAAGCTGACGACCGGCATCCCGTCTCTCGCGGGCGTCCTCACCGTCGTACAGGGCGGCGGTGACCGCCTGCTGCAGGTGGTCGGCACCTTCACACTCACGGCCAACACCATCACCCGCAACGACGGGCGCACGTGGGCGGAGGAGGGCTTCGCCGTCGGCCAGCAGATCAACGTCCCGGGCTTCACGGCCGGACAGTTCACGATCACGGCGATCAGCGGCGCGACGCTCACAGTCTCGGGCGGCACGCTCGCAGCGGGCCAACTCGGCACCGACGACCACCGCGTGGCCGTGTCGATCTACGACACGCTGCAGGCGAACACCGGCTACGCCCGCATCGGCGGCGACCACATCACGGTGCTGAACGGCGGCGGCCAGGGCGCCGGATCGCCCGGACCGTCCTCACCGCTCGTCGTCTACGGCGACACGAGCCAGGACGGCATCTGGTACTCCGGTGGCCTCAGCACGCAGTCCGGCCACGACTTCGGCCCGAAGCCGACGATCGAGCCGGTCGGCAACGCGCCCGACTTCGTCTTCCCGGTGGCCCAGTCGTTCACGTATGCCGGCAACGACGTCATCGACGCGAGCGCCCTGGATGCCGGTCTCCCGAGCTCGAACCTCCCGACCATCGGCATCGTCGCCTACGGCGGCGCGGGCAACGACACGATCATCGGCAGCCAGACCGGCGACATCCTCGCGGGCGGCTCCGGCAACGACACGATCCTCGGCGAGCGCGGCCAGGACCTCATCTACGGCGACTCCGGCGTCAACGTCGACGTGCTGACTCGGGTCCTCACGGTTCCGACGGCGAACACCAGCACGACGCCGGATGCGGACAGCCTCCTGGCCGGACACGACACGATCTGGGGCGAGGGCGCGGGCTCTGCACCGAGCACCGCCGTGGCCAATGCCGACAACCAGGACGTCATCTTCGGCGACCACGGCGTCGTCACGCAGGATGTGCAGGACGCGCGTCAGTGGCTGCTCGATCAGTCCACGCAGACCTACATCGAGCAGAACCTGCGGCTGCAGCGCATCCAGACCACCGGTCAGCTCATGCACCTCGCCACCGTGGAGCAGGCCAACGGCGTCGGCGACACCATCAACGGCAACCTCGGCAACGACATCGTGCTCGGCGGCGGCGGTGGCGACACCATCGCGGGCAACGAGGGCAACGACCTCGTGTTCGGCGACTTCGGCCGTGTCGACTGCACGCAGCCGTCCGCGCACGCGGCTCCCGGCGACCCGGCTCTCGACAACCCGTACTGCCGCATCGACGCGTCCCGGCTGCCGTTCAACGTCGCACTCAACGACCACACGTTCAGCTGGACCTCGATCGACACGCAGAGCACCGCCAACTGGGGCAACGACCTCATCAGCGGCGGCACCGGCGACGACATCCTTATCGGCGGCGCCGGCTCCGACCGCATCTCGGGCGACAGCGGCGACGACGACATCGTCGGCGGCAACACCGGTGCCCCGATCCTCGGTGTCGCGAACTCGGGCGGCGCGGGCGGCTACAACGGCGGCGTCGATTTCAGCTCGGGCCACGTGGCGTACGGCGACGTGTTCGACGGCACCGGCGGCTATGACGGCGGCCACAGCGCCTGCGTCACCTCGAGCTCGTGCGTCTACGGCGATTACCTCGACGGCGGCGCCGGCAATGACGTGATCGCCGGCGACAACGCGACGATCCTGCGGACCGGCAGCACGTACAGCCCGCGGTTCCGTGTGCTCACGGGCACCGACATCTTCAACACGACGACGGGCGCGGCGAACATCCTCGGGTCGAACCTCAGTGGCTCGTCGATGCCGTGCCAGTGGATCGACGCGAACGGCTTCACGGCGGCGGGATGCACCGACTACGGCTACCAGGCCGACCCGAACGGCGTATACGTCCGCTCGATCAGCCTGTACGACCAGAGCTTCACTCCGCCGGCCGGCACGTCGTCGGACTCCGACATCGCGGGCGGCGCCGGCAACGACGTGATCTTCGGCCAGGGCGGCAACGACTGGGTGCAGGGCGACGGATCGGTGATCGACGACTCCGGCCGCATCACGATCGACGTGCAGACGCGCGACACCGTCATCGACCCGCGCCGGTCCGTCGAGGACTACGCCGGCCCGGGCACCGACGGCCGCGATTACATCGAGGGCAACGCCGGCAATGACGTGCTGTACGGCGGTCTCGGCCAGGACGACCTCGTCGGGGGAAGCTCGTCGATGTTCGGGCTCACGGCCCGCGACCAGCGTCCGGACGGCAGCGACACGATCTACGGCGGTGCCGGAACCCGCACGGGCATCAACGACCCCGGCGATCTGTCGGCACAGGGACACGCCCACGACGCCGACGTGATCATGGCCGACAACGGCAACATCTACCAGCTCGTCGGTGCGAAGGGCTCGGCGACGACCGACGCCAACGGCAAGCCCAAGACGCAGCTGTCGTTCCTGACCTTCAACTACGACACGTACTCGACGCTCGAGACGATCATCCCGCGCGCCTACACCTATCTCGACTACACGATCGGCATTCAGGGCGCGTCCGACATCGGCGCCGCAGACCTGGTGCACGGCGAAGCCGGGGACGACGTGATCCTCGGTGAGACCGGCAGCGACGTGCTCGCCGGCGACGGCCAGGACGACACGATCATCGGCGGCACCGGCAACGACCGCATCTACGGCGGCACCGGGGATGACCGCATCCTGGGCGACGACGGCTACTTCAACGTCAGCCGCAACGGGCTCACCGAGCCGCTGTGGGACCTCACCGCGCCGAACGCCACGAACGTGCTGCAGTCGATCCCCGGCCCGTACACCCAGGCGCTGACGTTCCAGACGGGCGACCTGTTCAACGAGGCGCGACTGCTCGGGTACAACGCGTCCGACCCGACAGCCTCGGGCTATGCCGACATCGTCTACGGCGGGCTCGGCAACGACTGGATCCACGGCGAGGGCGGCGACGACGCCATCTCTGGCGCCGAGGCGCTGCCGTTCTACTACTCCGACATCCCGCAGGCGCAGATCCTCAGCGCATGGGGCATCGACCCGACGAACCCGCTTCTGTACAACCCGGCCACCACGAAGTTCGCCGACTACAACGCCGATGACCCGTGGTCCAAGATCTACGACTGCACGAGCGGTGTCAAGGAGGTCGGCGTGGACGGCACGTGCGCCTCGGGCCAGAAGGTCGACTTCTTCCTCAACTTCACGCCGTATGTCCTGGACGCCAACGGCGCTCCGATGCTGGACGCCGCCGGCCACCCGATCAAGAGCAACGACGGCTGCGACATCATCTACGGCGACAACGGCAACGACTGGCTCGTCGGCGGCACCGACACCAACTGGCTGTTCGGCGGCTTCGGCGACGACCTGCTGCAGTCCTCGCAGAACCTCGAGACGGATGGCGAGCACAACCGCGTGCCCGAGGACGCGCTGTGGTCCGACCCGACGTTCGCCTACGGCGGCGCGGGGCGCGACGTGCTCATCGCCGACACGGGCCGGGCCCGCATGTACGACTGGACCGGCGAGTTCAACAGCTTCATCGTTCCGTTCAGCCCGTTCGGCGCCCCGGTCGTCAACCGCAGCTTCAGCCCGTGGATCCGCGACTTCCTCCGCGCGCTCGCGGTCGCCGGCGGCGAGGACATGACCTTCGTGCCGAACTCGCCGCTCGACGAGCTCGCGCTGTCGACCCCGCAGGACTCGTACTGGAACGCGCAGCACGGCGGGCCGCGCGACCCGCAGCCCGGCAACGTCCCCGGCGTGCAGATCGACTACCGCGGTCTCGTCGACCTCGGCGTCGGCTGCCCGTGCAACCCGGGTGTCGTCATCGCGGTCACGAAGGCGATCGACGCGGTCGACCCGCTGCACCCGACGCAGGTCGAGCAGGCGCAGGTGGCGCCGGGCGTCATCCTCACCGTCGGCGGCCGGCTGGTGTTCACCTACCTCGTGACCGCCCCGGGCACCAGGGCCCTGCGGATCGTGTCGATCACGGACGACAACGGCACCCCGAACGATCCGACGGACGACTTCCATCCCGTCTACGTCTCAGGAGACGCCAACGGCAACGGCCTGGTCGACCCGGGTGAGACGTGGCTGTTCACGTCGGCCGGGGTGGCCGGCGCGCCGACGGCAGCTCTCGCGGGCACCCACGAGAACACCGTGACGGTCACCGCGCTCGAGCCCGTGACGAGCGTGCTCGTCGGCGCCGCCGCGCAGTCCAACTACACGGCATCGCCGACGCTGCTGCAGCTCGGCAAGGACATCAACGCCGTCAACCCGCTGACCCCGACCCTCATCGAGCGGGCGGACACCCAGGCCACGGCGCCGCGAGTCGCAGTCGGCGCCCCCATCGTCTTCACCTACCGCATCACGACCGTGTCGGCCACCGGCCTGACGATCGTCTCGATCACCGACGACAACGGCACCAACGCCGACACCAGTGATGACTGGACGCCGCTGGCGATGCTCGTCAGCTACCTCGGCCACCAGTACAACGTCGGCGATGTGAACTACAACGGCCTGCTGGATGCCGGCGAGACCTGGCTGTACACCTCGCGCGGCGCCGTCGGCGCACCCACCACCGCGGCAGCGGGCTGGAACGAGAACACCGCCACCGCCGTGGCGACCGACGGCACGGGCACCTTCTACGCCTTCGACGCGGCATGGTACTTCGGCACCACCGGGCTCACGCTCATCAAGGCCGTCAACGCCGTCGACCCGACGCATCCCACGGTCCCCGAGGACGCCAATGCAGCACCTGGGCCGACCGTCGCCCAGGGGTCGACCCTCAGCTTCACCTACCTGGTCGTCAACTCCAGCGCGGCGCCGATGCTGATCCAGAGCATCGTCGACGACAACGGGACGCCGGGGAACACGGCGGATGACGTCTCCCTCGCAAGCGGCGGCATCGTCCCGGTGACGAAGTCCTGCAACGGCGGGACGTACAACGTCGGCGATGTCAACTGCAACGGCTCGTTCGACGCGGGCGAGCAGTGGCTGTACCGCTACACGACGACCGCTCTTCTCGGCACGCACACGAACACCGCGATCGTGACGACGCTGACGGCCGCGGGTCGCATCCTCACCGCCACCGACACCGCGAGCTACACCGGCGCCGGCGCGCACGTCACCCTCCACACCGCCGTGAACGCCCTGCACCCGCAGACCCCGACGGTCTCCGAGGACGCGAACGCCGCACCCGGCCCGTACCTGACCATCGGCAGCGCCGTCGTCTACACGTACCTCGTTGTCAACGACGGATTCCTGTCGCTCACCAACGTCGTGGTGACCGACGTCACCAACGGGTTCAGCCCCAAGGCGGTTCTCGGCGCCGACGGCGTGCACAACATCGGCGACAAGAACAACGACGGCATCCTCGACCCGGGTGAGACCTGGCTCTACACCTCGTCGGGCGTCAAGCTGCTGACCGCGCTGTCCGGCCCCCAGCTCGACAACTCGAGCGTCACGGCCACGCCGACCCTCGCCGGCGCTCCCGGCGTGTCGTCGACCGACCCGACCTACTACACGGGCACTAAGGCGGGCATCGTCATCCACAAGGCGGTCAACGCGGCCAAGCCGACCGCGCCGACGGCGGCCGAGGATGCCAACGACCCGGCCAACCCGCTGTACGTGCGCGCCGGAGCGTCGGTGGTCTTCACCTACCTCGTCTCCACGGTGAACAACGCGACCTTCACGATGGCGTCGCTCACGATCACCGACGACAACGGCACCCCGGGCAACCCGGCCGACGACTTCCACCCCGTCTACGTGTCGGGCGACAACAACGGCAACGGCATCCTGGACAAGAACGAGGTGTGGCTGTTCACCTCGTCGACCGGCACCGCGCAGGCCGGGCTGAACTGCAACACCGTCACCATCTCGGCGGTATCGGGCGGCACCCCCTACGCGTCGCAGGACCTCGCGTGCTATGACGGCACCGTGGTCTCCCTGGTCGTCAAGAAGGCGACGAATGCGGCCGACCCGCTGAACCCGACCGCTGCCGAAGAGGCCGACACGACGAACCCGGAGCAGTACCTGCCGGTCGGCACCGCGCTCACCTGGACGTACCGCGTCACGAACCGCGGCAACACGCCGCTCAAGGTCGGGACGATCACCGACGACAACGCAACACCCGGCAACCCGGCAGACGACTTCACCCCGCGCTACGTCTCGGGCGACGCGAACGGCAACGGCCTGCTCGACCCGGGCGAGGTCTGGCTGTACACCTCCGCCGGAGTCGTCAGCCGCAGCGTCGTCGCGGGGCAGTTCGGCAACACCGTCACGGTGACCGCGACCGAGCCGCACCTCGGCACGACCACCACCGCGACCGACCAGAGCCACTGGTTCGGGGCCATCGACAAGATCGCCATCACCAAGGCGGTCAACGCGAAGGACCCGCTGCACCCGACCGCGTACGAGGACGCGAACTACGCCCCGGGCGTCATCCTGCAGGTGGGCAGCACCGTGACGTGGACCTACCTCGTGACGAACCTGGGCAGCACGCCGCTCGACGTGTGGGAGGTCTCCGACGACAACGGCGGCGGCGTTCCGTTCGACGCCTCCCCGGTGATGTCCCCGGACGGCTTCGTGGTCGGCGACGCCAACCAGAACGGTGTGCTCGACCCGGGTGAGACGTGGCTGTACTCCGCGTCCGGCATCGTCGCGCGCGGCCCCTACACGAACACCGCGACGGTCTTCGCCTCGGTGCTGGGCGAGCCGCACCCGTCATCGACCTGCACCTCGAACCCCGCCGCGAACCTCTGCGCGAGCGACGTGGCCAATCTCTACGGCACGGATGCCGGCATCCAGGTCGTGAAGCTCCTCAACGGCCGGCCGTCGCGCGATCCGGGCACGCCGGTTCTCATCGCCCGCGGCGCGACCGGGACGTACACCTATCAGGTCAGCACGACCACGGCCACGCCGCTCACGAACATCACGATCATCGATGACAACGGCACGCCGGGGAACACGGCCGACGACTTCGCGCCGACCCCGGTCCTCTCGGGCGGCTTCAACGTCGGCGACGCCAACCACGACAACGTGCTCGACCCGGGCGAGGTCTGGATCTACACGGCCTCGCAAACGGCGGCGTACGGCCCGTTCGTCAACGTGGTCCGCGTGAGCGGCACCTCGTCCGGCGGGACCGTGTGGGACGACGACCTGAACTACTCGCTCGGGGTCGTGCCCGCCGTGAAGATCATCAAGGCGGTCGACGCGCTCGACCCGTGGCACCCGACCTCCATCGAGGATGCGAACACCCAGCCGGCCCGCGCGCTGCTGGTGGGGACCACGGCGGTGTGGACGTACCTCGTGACCAACACCGGCAACGCCCCGGTGCACATCGACAGCGTGACCGACGACAACGGCACGCCGGGCAACACGGCGGACGACTTCATCGCCCAGCCGGTGACGGATGCCGCGCACCCGTGCGACGTCGGCGACACGAACGGCAACTGCCTGCTCGACATCGGCGAGACGTGGCTGTTCCGTGCGACGACGACGGTGCAGGCGGGCCCGTACCTCAACACGGGCACGGTGCGCGCGACGCAGCCGACCACCGGGCAGACCGCATCCGGCACCGACGTCGCCGGCTACTACGGCCTCACGGGAGCGGGTCAGGGCCTCACCCCCGGCTACTGGAAGAACCACCCGACCCTGTGGCCGACCGACAGCAGCGGCCGACCGATCTTCACCAACGACCAGCTCGTGTCGTCGATCTTCGGACCGATGCCCGCGGCGGAGGCGAACGAGACGCTCCTCGAGGCGCTCGGCAACGGCGGCGGCGGGGTCGACGCCCTGATGCGTGCCGCGGTCGCCGCGCTCCTGAACACCACGAGCGCCCTGATCGACTACCCGTGGACCGCGAGCACTCTCGTCGCGGCCGTGGACGCCGCGCTCGCGAGCGGGGACGCCACCACGATCAACAACCTGCAGATCGCCCTGAACGCCTGGAACAACCTCGGCGCCACTCTCACGTCGCCCGGCACCGTCGCTCCGGCGGCGAGCATCGGCAACGCGACCGTCACGCGGCCGACCTCCGGCCAGACGGCGGTGACGCTCACAGTCACTCTGTCCGGACCGGTCGCCGACGGCTCGACGATCGCCTGGTCCACGGTGGCGGGGACCGCGACACCAGGCCTCGACTACGAGGTCGGCTCCGGCGTGCTGACCTTCAGCGCCGGCCAGACCACCGCGACCCTGACCGTGTACGTCGACGGTCGCACCGGGGTCTCGGGGAACCTGACCTTCAGCGTCGTGCTGTCGAGCCCAGTCGGCATGTCGATCGGAACGGGCACGGGCGTCGTCACCATCGCGGCCCCCGTCGCACCGACCGTCACGATCACGGCCGCCGGCGGCTCGATCGCCGTGCCGACGAAGAAGAACGGCGCGGTGACCGTCACGGTGAAGCTGGCGGCCGTGTCGGCGACCCCGGTGACCGTGACCCTCACGACCGTCGACGGCACCGCCCAGGCGGGCACCGATTACCAGAAGCTGACGACGACTCTCACCTTCGCTCCGGGGACGACGAGCCAGTCGGTCAGCATCACGATCCTCGCCCACGCCGCAGGATCGCTCAGCAAGTACTTCACCCTCCAGCTCTCGAACCCGACTCCGTCCGGCGCCACCCTCGTCAACGGAACGGTGACGATCTCCGGCACGAGCCTGCTGGCCGTGTCAGTGGCCGCGTCGCCGACGACCCGGACCTTGGACGCGGGTGCCGCCGCTGTCGTGCTCCGCGAGGCGCGGGCGGCCTGGGTCGCCGCGGGCGCCGCCGGCGAGACCCTGGCGCGGGTGCGGCTGGTGGTGACCGATCTTCCGGGTGCGGAGCTCGCGGACACCGTGGGCGACACGATCTACGTGGATGCGACGGCAGCCGGATGGGGCTGGTCCATAGGCGCCGCGGTCCAGGCTGGGCGCATGGACCTCCTCAGCGTCCTCCAGCATGAGCTCGGCCACGTGCTCGGCCTCGAGCACGGTGCATCCGCCCGCTACGGCGACGTGATGCTGCCGACGCTCGCGCCGGGCGTCCGCCGTGTGCTGCCTCTGGTGGTCGCCGGCGCGGCACCGGCGTCGGCTCACTCGAGTGTCGCCGCCGCCGTCGCCGTCGTCCCGAGGTCGGCGGCCGTGGTGCTGCCGCTTCACGCCGCTGATGTCGCTCTCCCGCAGATGAGCAACCTCGGTGCATCCGCGCCCGCCGCGAACGTGGGCGCGCCGGTCGGAGGGCCCCTCGCGGTCGCGGCCGGCGCCTGCGCGCTGCTGCTCCTCGCGTCCGCACGGCGTCGCCGTGCGCGCCTGGAGATGCCTTCGTGAGTTCCCTGATCGGCCGTGACGGCGACGTCGCGCGCGTGGAGCACCTGCTCTTCGGGCCGTCGCCGGTGCCGATCCTGACGATCATCGGACCGTCCGGCATCGGCAAGACCCGGTTCGTCCGGGAGGTCGTGGACCGGGCCGCCATCGCTCGGGAGCACATCGCGGTGCGCGACGCCGGCGATGACCGGGCGCCCGAGGGGGCGCTCCTCGTCGTGGATGAGCCCGATCTCAGCGTGTCGCGCGCGCGGCAGCTGACCAGCTGCACGCTGCAGCGCCGGCCGGGAGCCCAGGTCATCGTGACGTCGCTGGCGCCGCTGCGCATGCCGGGCGAGCGGGCTTACCGCTTGGAGCGCCTCGCACCCGAGCCTGACTCCGTCGCGCTGTTCATGGAGGCGGTCGCAGCCCGACGACGCAGCGAGCTCGACCCTGCCCAGGTCGCGGCGCTGTGCGTGGAGCTCAGCGGACTCCCTCTGGCCGTCCAGGCGGCGGCCGCGCTGTCGGAGGCTGTGCCGCCGGAGCATCTGCTGCGCCGGCTGGGCGAGGCCCGACTGCTCGACGTGCTCGGCGACGTGGTGCTGCCCGATGACCGCACGCTGCGGGGGGCGATCACGCGCACGTATGACGAGCTGCCGGACACGGATCAGGTCCTGCTGGCGAGCCTGTCGGCGCTGCCCGCGGATTTCACGGTGTCTGCCGCCGTCGCCGTGCTCGGCCGCAGCGAAGGGGCCGTGCTGACGGGGCTCGCGCACCTGATGACCGCGGGTGTGCTGGTCCGCTCGACGCCCGGGGCGGGCGATCCGCGCTTCGCGGTGCCGCGTGCCCTGCGCGAGATCTCGCGTGAGGCGACGACCACACCCCGCGCCGCGCGCATGGCCGTCGTCCGGCATTACCGGTCGGTGGCGATCGACGCCGCCCGCCTCTCCGTGGCGGGCGAGGACGAGCGGGCCCTGGCCCGTCTCTCCGGTGATGCGGAGGCGCTGCGCGACTCCGCGGAACAGTTGGCTGCGGTCGGCGACGAGGTCGGAGCCCTCGAGCTCGAGACGGGCATCGCTGTCGCGGCGTTGTCGCTGCAGTGGGATGGGACTGCCGCCGCGCGACTGGACCGGCGCCGCGACGCGGCAGGCACCGCGGCCTCGCCTGCGCTGCGGTTGCAGGCGCAGCTGCGCGCGGCGCGCCTGTCCACCGAGCACGCGGTCGATCTTCCGACGTCACACGGTCCGCTCATCGGCCGTGCACTGGCGGGCGTCGCCGAGGCGCATGCCCAAAGCGATCCGGCCCTCACCGCCTTGGCTGTGGGATACGCCGTCGAGGGACTCGTGGATGCCGGCGAGCCCGCCGCGGCGGAGCGTCTCATCGTTCCGGCACTGACGCTCGAGGCGGATCCCTCGGTGCGCGCGCCCCTGCACGCGTGGGAGGCGGTGCTGCAGGCCCGGCGCGGGCGCACCGATGCCGCTCTCGAGACCATGGAGCAGGCTCGCGAGCTGCTGCGCAGCCCCGGCTCGTCGCGCGGAGTGCTCGCGGCCGAGGTGCGCCTGGCGGCCCAGGTCGCCGATGCATCCGGTCCCCTCGGCCTGCCCCGCCTGCTCGCCGATGCGCGCCGGCTCGGCGACCGGCACCTCGAAGCGCGGATCCTCACGCAGCTCGCCGCCTCGCGCCTCGACCGCGGAGAGACCGCGGAAGCCCTGCGCGCGGCTGCGGAGGTCCTGCGCCTCGTCGAGTCCCGCGGCGGCTCGGAGGCCGCCGCGGCGACGGTCGGCGCCCTCGCGGTGATCGCCGCCGGGGCCGCCGCGGGCGATGAGGTCTTCGCGGCTGTTCGGCTCCAGGAGGCCCTGCGCGGGACCTCCCCGCGGGCGGCCGCGATCGCGCTCGGAGCCGCGGGCGACCGCATCGACCGCGGGCGTGAGGCGCTGACCGCGCGTGACGTGGAGCGAGCCGTTCAGGAGGCGTCCGCGTGGACGCTCGGCGATGCCGTCATGGCCGGCCGTGCGTTGGCCGAGGAGCTCTCTCGCACGGTCGACGTGGTCCGTGACGGCGCCCCTCCGACGGGGAGCAGCACGCTGACGCCCCGCGAGCGGGACGTCCTCGTCGAGCTGGCGCGCGGTGCCAGCAACAAGGCGATCGGCGACGCCCTCGGGCTGACACCGAAGACCGTGATGCACCACTCGCAGGCGATCTACCGCAAGCTCGGCGTGCACACCCGTGCCGAGGCCGCCGTCGTCGCCGTGCGGCAGGGTCTCGTCGGCACCCACGACTGACCGGACGGGTCAGGCGAGGCGGAGCTCCGCGGCGATCGCGCGCAGGGCGGGCAGGGCGTCGTCGCGGGCGGGGACGACCTGCACCGATACGTGGTCTGCACCCGCATCCAGGTGCTGACGGATGCGGGCGGCGAGGGCCGCCGCATCCCCCTGCGACACGATCTCGTCCACGAGCCGGTCGCTGCCCGGCGACGCGACGTCCTGATCGGTGAATCCACCGCGGCGCATGGTGTTCGCGTAGTTGGACATGCCGAGGTAGCGCATGAGGAAGGTGCGCGCGGACTGGCGGGCCCTCTCCCGGTCGGTGTCGAGAACCACGGTCTGCTCGGGGGCGACGAGCACGCCGTCACCGAGGGCCGCGCGCTGCTCGCCGCTCTGCGCCGGGATGGTGAGGTAGGGATGGGTCCCGGCGCTGCGCTGGGCGGCGAGCTGCAGCATCCGCGGACCGAGCGCCGAGATCACCCGCCGCTGCGCGGGCACGTCATGCGCGTCGAGCACGTCGAGGTAGCGGTTCATCGCGTCCAGCGGGCGCACCCGCTCCGGCGTCGCCTCGCGGTGTCCCGACCCGATGCCGAGGAGGAACCGCCCGGGATGCTTCGCCTCGATGCGGTGGAAGGATGCGGCGACCTCCGCCGCATCCGCCTTCCAGATGTTCACGACGCCCGTCGCGAGGTGCAGCCGCTCGGTGGCGTCGAGCATCCGCTCCACGGCCTCGAGATCGGCGCCGGGCGAGTAGCCGAGCCACAGCGCGCCGTAGCCGAGGCTCTCGATCTCGGAGGCGAAGGCCGCATCCACCTGTGTGAATCCGCGCCACACGCCCACGGTCCCGACGGTGTCGCTCCAAGCCGTCATCGCATTCCTTCCGTCGTCGTCGGGGAGAAGCGCGGTGGGGGCGCGATCACACCACCGTCACCGCGACCTGATGCCATCCTGACGCACCGTCGGGAGCCGGGGGCGCCTGTGTGCTGGTCTGCTGCTCACCGGCCGCGCTCGTCGCCCGGCAGCGGACGGTGTGCGAGCCGGACGTCGCCGTCCACGGCAGCCGCCACTGCACCCACGTGTCGTCGGAGATCGCGGTGGCGAGCTCGGCCTTCTGCCACGGGCCGTCGTCGATCTGGACCTCGACGCCGCTGACACCCACGTGCTGCTGCCACGCGACGCCCGCGAGCATCACGTTCCCCGCGGTGACCGACGCGCCGTTGCGCGGCACGTCGATGCGGGACTCGAGCTTGATCGGCCCGCGCTCCGACCAGCCGCGCTGCGTCCAGTAGGCGGACGCATCCGCGAAGCGCGTGACCTCGAGGTCGGTCACCCACTTCGTCGCCGACACGTAGCCGTAGAGACCGGGCACGACCATCCGCACCGGGAAGCCGTGCTCGGCGGGCAGCGGCTGGCCGTTCATCCCGACGGCGAGGATCGCGTCGCGCCCGTCGGTGAGCGCTTCGAGCGGAGTGGATGCCGTGAACCCGTCGATCGACGTCGACAGCACCATGTCGGCGCTCGACTTCACGCCGGCACGGCTCAGCAGCTCGCGGATCGGGTAGCCCAGCCACACCGCATTCGAGATGAGGCTGCCGCCGACGTCGTTCGACACGCACGTGAGTGTCGTCGTGCTCTCCTGCAGCGGCAGAGCGATCAGCTCATCCCACGTGAGCGTGATCTCCTTGTCGACGAGACCGTGGATGCGCAGCTTCCAGGTCGCCGGGTCGACCTGCGGGACGATCAGCGCCGTGTCGATGCGGTAGAAGTCGGCGTTCGGCGTGATGACGGGGGCGAGACCGGGGATGCGGAAGTCCGCGCTCGCCGGGATCGGCGCCGCCGTCTTCGCCGGTGCGGGCAGCTTCAGGGCGTTGCGGACGGCGGCGACGGAGCGCGACCCGCCGCGCAGGACCGTGCCGCCGACGGCGGCGAGGATGCCGAGTGCGGCCGCGCCGCCGGTCCAGATGAGGAACGTGCGACGGGAGGTGCCGTCGTCGGGCGGTGTCGGCGCACTCGGACGCGTGGCCGAGGGCGGGGCCGTCGGCGGTGGAGTGGTCGGGAGGGATGCCGAGTCGACCGAGGCGTGCGCGCCGATGGGTTGGGCGACGGTGCGGGTCGGCTCGCCCGACGACCGGCCGGCCAGGGGGATGCGCCGCAGACGCACCATCAGCATGCCCAGCGCGCCGGCGGCGACCACGCCCGCGACGGCCGAGGGGAGCCACGCCAGGAGACCGGCATCCGCCCGGGTCATCGCCGCGACGACGCCGGCGAGCCCGAAGGCGAAGACGACCACGCGGCCCCACGGAGGCACGCGCGCCTCCAGGACGCCCGCGAGCGCGGCGAGCCCCAGCATGACGATCGCGATGCCGGTGAGGAGGGCGGCCTTGTCGTTCGTCCCGAACAGCGAGATCGCGACATCCTTCGCCCACGGCGGCGCGAAATCGATCAGCGCCGAGCCGATCGCGGCGAAGGGGCTGGAGGTCGGGTCGATGACCGCCGCGACGAGCTCTCCGACGCCGGCGCCCAGCACGACGGACGCCACGCCGGCCCCAGCCGCGAGCGGATACGACGGGTGCGAGTCGTCCACGCAGTCAGCGTATGTCCCATGGCTGTGGCTGGGCCGCGAGATTCGGTGACAGACCGGTGACAGGCAGGGTGGAGTCGATGACCGTGCAGGCGACGGATGCGAAACACCGCCGTCACACGCGCGCCATTAGGCTCGTTCTCCATGGGTGACCTGTTCGACGGCTACGGCTCCACGCTGGCGCCCCGCAAGACTCCGCAGGGGCTGCCCGCGTTCGACGAGATGTTCGGCGAGACCGCAGGAGCGGCCCCCGCGCGCGACGCGTACGAGGAGCTCTATCAGGCCCTCGCGCAGATGACCCAGGAGGAGCTGCGCGGCCGCACGGAGTCGCTCGCCAGCTCGTACCTCGCCCAGGGCGTGACGTTCGACTTCGCGGGCGAGGAGCGCCCCTTCCCGCTCGACGCGGTGCCGCGCATCATCGAGTACGACGAGTGGTCGCACGTCGAGGCCGGCGTCAAGCAGCGGGTGCGCGCGCTCGAGGCGTTCCTCGACGACGCGTACGGCCGCCAGAACTGCGTGCGCGACGGGGTCGTGCCCGCCCAGCTGATCGCGTCGAGCCAGCACTACTACCGTCAGGCCGCCGGCATCCATTCCGCCAACAACGTGCGCATCCAGGTCTCGGGCATCGATCTCATCCGCGACGAGAAGGGCGTCATGCGCGTCCTCGAGGACAACGTGCGCGTGCCGAGCGGCGTGAGCTACGTCATCTCCAACCGTCGGGTCATGGCGCAGACGCTGCCCGAGCTGTTCGTGTCGATGCAGGTGCGGCCGGTCGGCGACTACCCGAACAAGCTCCTCGCCGCGCTCAAGGCGTCGGCTCCCGCCGGCATCGAGGACCCGACCGTCGTGGTGCTCACCCCGGGCGTCTACAACTCCGCGTACTTCGAGCACACGCTGCTCGCCCGCCTCATGGGCGTCGAACTCGTCGAGGGCCGTGACCTGCTGTGCGTCGGCGGCAAAGTCTTCATGCGCACGACGCGCGGCCCGGTGCGCGTCGACGTCATCTACCGCCGCGTCGACGACGACTTCCTCGACCCGCTGCAGTTCCGCGCGGACTCGATGCTCGGCGCCCCGGGACTCATGCTCGCCGCCCGGCTCGGCAACGTCACGATCGCGAACGCGGTCGGCAACGGCGTCGCCGACGACAAGCTGCTGTACACCTACACGCCCGAGCTCATCCGCTACTACCTGTCCGAGGAGCCGCTGCTGCCGATCGTCGACACGTGGCGCCTGGAGGACCCGGCCGCGCTCGAGGAGGTGCTCGACCGCCTCGACGAGCTCGTCGTGAAGCCGGTCGACGGCTCGGGCGGCAAGGGGCTGGTCGTGGGACCGGATGCGTCGCGCGCCGAGCTCGACGCGCTGCGCACGAGGCTGCTGGCCGACCCGCGTGGCTGGATCGCGCAGCCCGTCGTCATGCTCTCGACGATCCCGACGCTCGTGGAGGACGGGATGCGTCCGCGCCACGCCGACCTCCGCCCCTTCGCCGTGAACGACGGCGACGACATCTGGGTGCTGCCCGGCGGCCTCACGCGCGTCGCGCTGCCCGAGGGTCAGCTCGTGGTCAACTCCAGCCAGGGCGGTGGATCGAAGGACACGTGGGTCGTCGGCGGCATCGCTCCCGCGCACATCGAGTACGGCCAGGGCCTGGGGCTCGCGGGCCTCGTCGCCGACCAGGCGTCGGCGCCCGGCCCGGAGGCGACCGACGAACAGGACGCCGGCATCCCGGAGCCCGTGCATCAGGTCGCGCACTCGCCACAGGACCAGCCGGCGAGGAACCGCCGCCAGGAGGAGCAGCAGCAGCAGGGCTCCGACCGGAACGAAGGTGCATCATGCTGAGCCGGATCGCCGAGAGCCTGTTCTGGATCGGCCGCTATATCGAGCGCAGCGACGGCACCGCCCGCATCCTCGACGTCCAGCTGCAGCTCCTGCTCGAGGACCCGTGGATCGACGAGGACACCGCGTGCCGTTCCCTTCTCGCCGTCATGGGTGCGTCGCTCACCGACGACGTCGAGCGCGTGACGCGCGACCAGGTGCTGGCCCGGCTGGCGGTCGACCGCATGACCCCGTCGAGCATCGCGTACTCGCTCACGTCGGCGCGCGAGAATGCGCGCCGCGCGCGCGAGATCCTCTCGACGGAGCTGTGGGAGTGCCTCAACACGACGAGCGCGCGGATGCCGCGGCGCCTGCAGATCGACAAGGTGCACGACTTCTTCCACTGGGTGCGCGAGCGCGCGGCGCTCGCGGTCGGCATCGTCGACACCTCGACGAGCCGCGACGAGGCGTGGCAGTTCTTCACCCTCGGCCGCGCGATCGAGCGGGCCGACATGACCGCGCGCCTGCTGGCGACGCGGACGCTGACCGAGGCCTCCGGCCCGTCGTGGACCACCATCCTGCGCTCGTGCGGCGCGTACGAGGCGTACCTGCGCACCTACCGCGGCACGCCGAGTGCCCGCAACGCCGCGGAGTTCCTGCTGCTCGACCGCCTCTTCCCGCGCTCGATCATCTACTCCATCTCGCAGGCGGAGGGATGCATGAGCGCCATCGACCCCCGCGCCGACCGCGTCGGGCACTCCAATCAGGTGCTCCGGGCGCTGGGACGCATCCGCAACGACCTCGAGTACCGCCCGCTGGGCGAGGTCCTGAGCGAGCTCCCCGCCCAGATGGATCAGGTGCAGAAGGTAACCCGCGAGGCGTCGGAGGCGATCCGCCAGCGGTTCTTCCCCGCCCAGGCCGAGCCGAGCTGGATCGGAGAGATCTCATGAAGCGCCTCCGCATCGAGCATTCGACCGGCTTCTCGTACCCGGGCGATGTGTCGGCGTCGTACAACGAGGCGCGCATGCTGCCCGGCACCACCGACAGCCAGTTCGTGCTGAGCTCGGCGATCGACGTCGAGCCGTCGACATCGGTCAACTCCTACGTCGACTACTTCGGCACCCGGGTCACGGCCTTCGACGTCATCGCGCCCCACAGCCTGCTCGCGATCACCGCGCGCTCGCTCGTCGAGGTGCGGCCGCGCCCCATCGAGCACGCGGGCATCACGTGGGAGGGCCTCGCGCGCGAGGCGCAGCGCTCGATCGGCACGGTGGAGCAGATGGCGCAGACCGGCCGCACCCGGCCCCACGAGGAGGTCGTGGAGATCGCCAAGGCGATCGCCGCGCAGCATGACGACCCCGGCATGGCCGCGCACGAGATCTCGATGGCGATCGGGGATGCCGTCGAGTACATGAGCGGCGTCACCGGCGTCCGCACCACCGCGCACGAGGCGTGGGAGGCGCGCAAGGGCGTGTGCCAGGACATGGCGCACATCGCCATCGGCGCGCTGCGGGCGGTCGGCATCCCGGCGCGCTACGTGTCGGGATACCTCCACCCGCGCCCGAATGCCGAGATCGGCGTCGCCGTCACCGGCGAGTCCCACGCGTGGATCGAGTGGTTCGCCGGCGAGTGGCAGGGGTTCGATCCCACCAACAACATCGAGATCGGCGACCGGCACGTGCTGGTCGGCCGCGGTCGCGACTACGGCGATGTCCCGCCGCTGCGCGGCGTCTACGCCGGCCCGTTCAAGTCGACCCTCAACGTCAAGGTCACGATCACCCGCGAGGCGTAATCCGTCAGGCGGACGTCACCGCCGCGAGGTCGGCCTTCAGCTGCGCCATGTTGAACCCCTCGGGGCTCTTGCCGCTCTTGAGGTACTCCGCCGAGACATACGCGTAGCTCTCGTCGTTGTACTTCTGGAGGAAGGCATCCGTCATCGGGTGCTCCTTGCCCCACGTGACGATGACGAGCATCCCGTTCCGGCGCGCGACGCCGCTGATGTAGTGGCCGCCCTCGATCTTCGAGCCGGGCACGACGTCCCACGGCTTACCGGCGTTGAACTGGTCCATCGCGCTCTGCGGGAATTCGACGCCGACACCGACCGCGCCGAACAGGTAGAGGGCCAGCAGGTGCTCCTGCACATCGCCCGGCGTGAGGGCGAGGTAGGCGCCGATCTTGTGGCGCTTGCCGGCGGCGTCGAGGATGCCGGTCTTGCGGCGGTAGCTCGCTGCCTTGGCCGGGTCGGTGCCTTGATCGGTGTTCGGGTCGTTCGGGTTGTAGCCCGTGATCGCCGAGTAGTTCTTGATCGCGGCGTCGGTGGACACCGGGATCACGGTGCTGCCGTTCGCCGTCCAGAGCATCGTCTCGTGCAGGGCGCCCGCGATCACGCAGTCGCCGACGGTGTCGTTGCCGAGCATCTCCCATTGGGCGACGGTGGTGTCGTGCCCGAACTCGGGTGGAGGAGTGGGCAGCTGCGGCTTCTCCAGATACGTGGAGAGCTTGAGCTTCACCGCTCCCGGGACTGCGGGGAGCTTTCCGAGTTTGTATGTGCCGGGCATGTCGACCTCCTGCGGTCTGGCGGGTGGATTCCAACGCAGGGAAGAGGGCGGCGCGGCGGGTTCTGATACCGGCGGCGGCCTGACGACCCGTCCGGCGCGACCCCGTTGTCGCGTCGGCCGGGTGGCCTACTTCGTGACGACCCGCAGCGGTCGTGTCTCGTCGATCACGACGCCGAATCGGGTAGAGCTGTCGCGGTGGACGCGACCCGACCACAGCATAGTCGTGAGTCCGATCGCGCACGCGATGAGTCCGACGGTCGCCCCGAGCTGGATCGCCGTGCGCGGCCCGTAGGCGGTGGCGACCCATCCCGCGATCGGCGCGCCGATCGGGGTCGCGCCCATGAGGATCGCCATGTAGAGGGCGAGCACGCGACCGCGCAGCGCGGGGTCGGTCGTCGTCTGGACGTAGCCGTTCGCCGTCGTGAGCATCGAGACGGTGCTGAAGCCGACGAACACGAGCGTCACGGCGTACAGGCCGTACAGCGGCATGAACGACGAGATCATCGAGGCGATGCCGAAGCCGCCGGCGGCGAAGGTCACGACCCGCATCCGCGCCCGCTCGCGGCGGGCGGCCATGAGTGCACCCGCGAGCGAGCCGATCGCGAGGACGGAGCTGAGGAGGCCGTAGCCGTCCGCCTTCTGACCGAACTCGAGCGCCATCGTGGAGGCGAAGATGGGGAAGTTCATGCCGAACGCGGCGATGAGGAACACCATCACGAACAGCACGACGAGGTCGCGACGCCCCGCGACGTAGCGGAACCCGTCGGCCAGGCGCGCGCGGGTGTGGCTGTGGATGCGGGGGATGAGCTCCGCGGGGCGCATCACGAGCAGGGCCACGATCATCGCGAGGAACGTCACCGCGTTGACGATGAACATCCAGCCGGTGCCGACGAGGACGATCATGATGCCGCCGATGGCCGGTCCGATGAGGCGGGCCATGTTGAAGGATGCGGCGTTCAGCGCCACCGCGTTCGATGCGTTCTCGCGCGAGACGACGTCGGAGACGAAGGCCTGGCGGGCGGGCCCGTCGAACGCGTTCGCGATGCCGAAGCAGAGAGCGAAGACCCACATCAGCGGCAGGGTCATGACGTGGGTGAGCAGGAGCACGCCGACGGTGACGGCCAGCAGCATCAGGCTCGACTGGGTGATCATCAGGAGCTTCCGGCGCTCGAAGCGGTCGGCGACCCAGCCCGTGACGCTGACGAGCACGAGGGGAGGCCCGAACTGGAGCGCCATCGTGACGCCCATCGCCGTCGCGTCGTTGTGGGTCAGCTCGGTGAGGACGACCCAGTCCTGGGCGGTGGACTGCATCCATCCGCCGATGTTGGAGATGAGCGCGCCGATGATCCACACGCGGAAGTTGAAGAGCCCGAGCGACCGGAACATGTTCTTCACGCGTCGGCCACCTTCCGCAAGATCGCGGCTGCATCGGCGAGCGCGGCGCGCTCCTGGTCGCTCAGCGCGGCGAGCGCCTGCTCCAGCCAGGCGTCGCGGCGACGCACCGTCTCCTCGACGACGGCGAGACCCTCGGGCGTCAGCTCGATGTTGACCTTGCGCCGGTCGCCCTCGTCGGTGGTGCGGGTGAGGTAGCCCGCGTCCTCGAGGCAGTTGACGGTGCGGTTCATCGAGGGGGCGGTGACCCGCTCGCGGTCGGCGAGTTCGCCGAGGGTGTGGATGCCGTGCATCTTCAGCGCGGCGAGCACCGCGAACTGGCCGTCGCTCATACTGTCGACGGCGCGCTGCGCCCGAAGCCGGCGTGCGAGTCGGAAGGTCGCCATCCGCAGGTCGGTGGCTGTGCTCGTCTGCAGGTCGGTCGTCGCGCTCATACGACCCTCAGCATAACTCATTAGTTGCGCTAAGTAAACAATTGGCAGCGCGCAACCGCACTCGTCGCCGGTCACGCACCTGCCCTGCGGCCCGCGACGGTGAGGCGGCGAATCAGGCGCGCGGCAGGAAGACCGCGGGCTCGTGGGTGCGGGCCACGAGGTCGCGCAGCGCGTCGAGCGATCCGTCGACGAAGCCGGCCGCCCGCGCCTGCACCAGGACGTTGCCGAGCGCCGTCGCCTCGACCGGGCCTGCCGCCACAGGCAGACCCGACCGGTCGGCCGTGCGCTGGCAGAGGAGCGCGTTCAGCGCCCCGCCGCCGACGATGTGGATCGTGCGCACATCGACCCCGCCGATCCGGCCGGCGTCGGCTGCGGCATCCGCGAAGGCCTGTGCGAGGGACTCCACGATGCTGCGGGCGTACTCGGCGCGTGTGCGCGGGGCGGGCATCTCGCGCTCGGCGAACCACGCGTCGATGCGCGAGACCATGTCGCCCGGCGGGAGGAACCGCGGGTCGTCGACGTCGAGCAGCGGAGCGTGCACCTCGGCCGCCTCCGCGAGCAGCGCCGACAGGTCGATCGCCTGACCGTCGCGCTCCCACGTGCGCACGGTCTCGCTGAGCACCCACAGTCCCATGACGTTGCGCAGCAGGCGGACGCGCCCGTCGACGCCGCCTTCATTCGTGAACCCCGCGTCGCGGGCGGCGTCGGACAGCACCGGCCGCTCCACTTCGACGCCGACCAGGCCCCACGTGCCGCACGAGATGTAGGCCGCGGCATCCGGTCGCATCGGGACGGCGACCACGGCGGACGCCGTGTCGTGCGACCCCACCGCGGTCACGGTGGCGCTGCCGCCGAGATCGGCGGCCAGCTCGGGGCGCAGCGCGCCGAGCGCCTCGCCGGGCGAGATCAACGCGGGAAGGATGCGACGGGGGATGCCGAGCGCCCGCGCGAGCTCGTCGTCCCACTCGCCTGAGCGCAGCAGTCCGGTCGTCGAGGCGTTCGTGCGCTCGGCCCGCGCGACGCCGGTCAGCCAGTACCCGATGAGGTCGGGGATGAGCAGCGCGGTATCCGCGAAGGCCAGGACGTCGGCATCCTCCGCGGCGAACTGATACAGGGTGTTGAAGGGCAGGAACTGCAGGCCGTTGCGGGCGAACAGGTCGGGGTGCGGCATCCGCTCGTGCACGCGCTCCACACCCGTGGACGTGCGGGCGTCGCGGTAGTGGAAGGGCTCGCCGAGCAGGCGCCCGCCGTGCAGGAGACCGTAGTCGACCGCCCATGCGTCGATGCCGATGCTCGCGATATCGGCGTTGCCGCGGAAGGCCTCGCGCAGCCCGTTCGTGGCACCCGCGTACAGCGAGAGCATGTCCCAGTGCAGCCCGTCGGGCGTCTGCACCGGAGTGTTCGGGAACCGTGCGACCTGCGCTGTCTCGAGGGTGTCCGCGCCGACGCGGCCGACGATGACCCGGCCGCTGGTCGCGCCGAGGTCGATCGCCGCGACGGTCCCGCCCCGCGCATTCATCGGAGGAAGGCGGCGGCGACGCCGGAGTCCACGGGGATGTGCAGGCCGGTCGTGCGGCTGAGCTCGGGGCCGGTGAGCACGTAGACCGCGTCGGCGACGTTCTCGGGCACGACCTCGCGCTTGAGGATCGTGCGGTTCGCATAGAACTGGCCGAGGTCCTCTTCCTTGACGCCGTAGGTCGCGGCACGGTTCGCGCCCCAGCCGGAGGCGAAGATGCCCGAGCCGCGGACGACGCCGTCGGGGTTGATGCCGTTCACGCGCACCCCGTGCTCGCCGAGCTCGACCGCGAGCAGACGCACCTGGTGCGCCTGGTCGGCCTTCGTCGCCGAGTACGCGATGTTGTTCGGGCCGGCGAACACGCTGTTCTTCGACGAGATGTAGATGATGTCCCCGCCCATCCCCTGGTCGATCAAGGCGCGAGCGGCGGCCTTCGAGACAAGGAACGAGCCCTTGGCCATGACGTCGTGCTGCAGATCCCAGTCCTTCTCGGTGGTCTCCAGCAGCGGCTTCGACAGCGAGAGGCCGGCGTTGTTGACGATGAGGTCGATGCCGCCGAACGCGAGGAGCGTGGCGTCGATCGCCGCCTGCACGCCCTCGGCGTCCGCCACGTTCGCCGCCACGCCGATGGCGACGTCGGTGCTGCCGAGCTCCGCGGCGGCCGCCTGCGCCTTCTCGAGGTCGAGGTCGGCGACAACGACGCACGCGCCCTCGGCCGCGAGGCGGGTGGCGATGGCCTTGCCGATGCCGGAGGCGGCCCCGGTGACGAACGCGATGCGGCCCTGGTGGGTCTTCGGCTTCGGCATCCGCTGCAGCTTCGCCCCCTCGAGGGCCCAGTACTCGATGCGGAACTTCTCCGCGTCGGAGATCGGCGTGTACGTCGACAACGCCTCGGCGCCGCGCATGACGTTGATCGCGTTGACGTAGAACTCGCCGGCGACGCGGGCGGTCTGCTTGTTCGCGCCGAACGAGAACATGCCCACCCCGGGCACGAGGACGATCAGCGGGTCGGCGCCGCGCATCGCGGGGGAGTCGGCATCCGCGTGCGCCTCGTAGTAGGCCGTGTAATCGGCGCGGTACTGCTCGTGCAGCTCCTTCAGGCGGGCGATGGATGCCTCGACCGTCGCCGCGGCGGGCAGGTCGAGGATCATCGGCTTGACCTTCGTGCGCAGGAAGTGGTCGGGGCAGCTCGTGCCGAGCTCGGCGAGCGCGGGCGCCTTCTGCGACGCGAGGAAGTCGAGCACGACGTCGCTGTCGGTGACGTGGCCGACCATCGGCCTGTCGGTCGACGCGAGCCCGCGGATCGTCGGGGCCAGGGCCGCGGCCTTCGCGCGCCGCTCGCCCTCGGGCAGAGCCTCGAAGCCGGCGCGCACCGGGCCGAAGGGCTCGGCCTTCCCATGCTCGGCGATGTAGGCCTCGGCGGTCGCGATGATCCAGCGTGAGTTCTGCTCGGCCTCGTCGCTGGTGTCGCCCCAGGCGGTGATGCCGTGGCCGCCGAGGATCGTGCCGATCGCCTGCGGGTTCTTCGCCTTGATCTCCGCGATGTCGAGACCCAGCTGGAATCCGGGCCGCCGCCACGGCACCCACACGACCTTCTCGCCGAAGATCCGCCGGGTGAGCTCCGCACCGTCGGCCGCCGTCGCGATCGCGATGCCCGAGTCGGGGTGGAGGTGGTCGACGTGCGCCGCATCCACCAGCCCGTGCATGGCGGTGTCGATCGAGGGGGCAGCGCCGCCCGTGCCGAACAGGCAGTAATCGAACGCCGCGACCATCTCGTCCTCGCGGTCGACCCCCGGGTAGACATCCACAAGGGCGCGCATCCGGTCCAGGCGCAGCACGGCCAGGCCTTCGGGCTTGAGGGTGCCGAGGTCTCCGCCCGAGCCCTTCACCCAGAGCAGCTCGACCGGCTCGCCGGTGACCGGATCGATCGCGGTGCCCTTGGCGGACGTGTTGCCGCCGGCGTAGTTCGTGTTCCGGGGGTCGGCGCCCAGGCGGTTGCTGCGCGCGACGAGGTCGCCGGCCGTCGGGTTCGCGCTGACCATCGAGTGCGTCATGGGGTGGTCCTTTGTCGTTCGGGTCGAAGTGGAACACCGGGAAGGGCGAGATCGGGCGCGACCTCCCCGGTGGGTCTGTGTTACGCGCCCCAGCCGGCCTGGACGCCGCCCACGCGGTCGGCCTCGATCCGCTGCTGGTAGCCGGAGGCGGCGTAGGCGGCCATCGGGTCGGCGGGAAGGCCGCGCTCTTCGCGCCAGGAGGCCAGGGCGGGCCGCACGTCGGTGTAGAAGGCATCCATCAGCACCGCGTTCGCGGCGAGCACGTCGTTGGCCGTCTGCGCGGCGGCGAGCGCCGCGTGGTCGATGAGCAGGGCCCGCGCCGTCATCTCCTGCACGTTGAGGACGGAGCGGATCTGGCCCGGGATCTTCGCCTCGAGGTTGTGGCACTGGTCGAGCATGAAGGCCACGTCGGGGTTGTTCAGGCCGCCGCCGCGGATCACCTGGTCGATGATGCGGAACAGCTGGAACGGGTCGGCGGCCCCGACGATGAGGTCGTCATCGGCGTAGAAGCGCGAGTTGAAGTCGAACGAGCCGAGCTTTCCGAGGCGCAGCAGCTGCATCACGATGAACTCGATGTTGGTGCCGGGGGCGTGGTGGCCGGTGTCGAGGCACACCATCGCCTTCTCACCGAGCGCGGCGACCTGCACGTACGACGTGCCCCAGTCCGGAACGTCGGTGTGGTAGAACGACGGCTCGAAGAACTTGTACTCGAGCACGAGACGCTGGTCGTCGCCGAGCCGGTCGTAGATCGTGCGCAGCGAGTCCGCGAGGCGGTCCTGGCGGGCGCGCAGGTCGTTCTGGCCCGGATAGTTGGAGCCCTCCGCGAGCCAGATCTTCAGGTCGCGCGAGCCGGTGGCGTTCATGACGTCGATGCACGCGAGGTGGTGGTCGATGGCCTTCCGGCGGATCCGGTCGTCCTCGTGCGTCAGGGCGCCGAACTTGTACTCGTCGTGCTGGAACGTGTTCGAGTTGATCGTGCCGAGGCTGACGCCGAGGTCTTCGGCATGTTTGCGCAGGTCGTCGAACGAGTCGACCATGTCCCACGGGATGTGCAGAGCCACCGACGGGGCGAGGGCCGTGAAGGCGTTGACCTGGGCGGCATCCGCGATCTTCTCGTACGGGTCGCGCGGTGTGCCTGCCGTCGAGAAGACCTTGAACCTGGTGCCGGAGTTGCCGAACGCCCAGCTGGGGAGCTCGATGGCCTGCTGCTCCAGTGCGGCGAGGTGGTCAGGGGTGAGGTCAGCCATGTGCGTCGCCTTCTCGTGTGGTCGTGGTGCTCTGGGGGGAGTCGGATGCCGCGGCCAGCTGGTCCGCGAGGTGGAAGATCTCGGTCAGGACGGGGGCGTCCTGGTCGGGGCGGCCGCCGAGGCCCGCGAAGAAGGGGGCCATCTCGGCCTCCCAGCGGGCGGCGACCGCGGAGTCCGCGAGGTACGCCCGGGCCGCTTCGTCGTCGTCGGTCTCGTAGTAGCCGATGAGGCGCCCCTCGTCGCCGAGGAAGATCGTGTAGTTGCGCCGGCCGGCGGCCGCGATCTCGTCCAGCATCTCGGGCCAGACCGCTCGGTGCCGCTCGACGTACTCGTCGATCAGGTCGGGGCGGACGCGGAGCTCGAAGCACACTCGCTGCGGTGACGTCGTCGTCATCGTCGCACCTCTCGCCGGTCGTTCGCGGTCTCCGTCGGCGTCTGCGCCGATGGAGAATGAATCGTTTCAACGATAGGGGTCCGCGACCGATTCGTCAAGCCGCGGTATAACGTTTCATCCGACGGGCGCGCACGCCCGGGACGACGCGGTGCGAGGAGGCGTGGATGGAGCAGCAGCGGAGGGCGCTGGCGGCATACGTGGAGTCGGTGCGCGACGATCCGGACGTGATCGCGGTCGTGCTCGTCGGCTCCGTGGCGCACGGCCGGGCGCGCCCCGACTCGGACGTCGACGTCTACCTCGTCGTCTCCGACGAGCGCTTCGCGCAGGAGACGGCCGCCGACCGCTTCGCCTGGGTGGAGCGGCGGGATGCCGACTACCCCGGGTCGTACATCGACATCAAGCTGGCGTCCCCGGGGTGCCTCGAGGCCGCCGCGGAGCGGGGCGACGATCCGACGCGGGCCTCGTTCCAGGGTGCCGAGGTCGCCTTCTCGCGACAGGATGGCATCGCCGCGGTCGTGCGCCGCATCCCGGAGCTCTCCGACGATGTGTGGGACGACCGTGTGCGCTCCTACGTGGCGCAGGCCCGCCTCTACGGCGGCTACTTCCTGCGGCAGGGCGCCGAGCACGGCGACGCGTTCCTGGTTCGCCACGCGGCGGTCCACCTGACGCTCGCGGCGGCACGTGCCGCTCTCGCGAGGGCACGCGTCCTGATGCAGGGGCCGAAGTACGTGTCGCGGCTCGTCCGCTCGGTCCCCTCGCCCGACGGGTTCGTCGACGCGTGGGACCGAGCGGTGATGGAGCCGGGCACGGCGACGGCGGAGCCGCTGCTGCGCCTGCTCGACGACTGGCTCGCCGACGGGATGGACGGCGATGAGGCGCTCTCCACCTTCATCCGCGACAACGAGCTCGCGTGGCTCCGCGGTGGGGTACCCGTCGAGTTCTCCTGACGGCGACGCTGAGGGCGGCACGGGGTCATCCCTTGACTGCGCCGCTCGTCATGCCTGCGACGATCTGCCGGTTGAAGAAGATGTACATGATCAGCGGCGGGATCGTGATGAGCAGCATGTACATGAACAGCAGATTGAACTGGCTGACCGACTGGCTCTGGAAGTTGTACAGGCCGAGCTGCAGGGTCGGGGTGTCGCTTCCGGGGAGGAAGTACAGCGGTCCCTGGAAGTCGTTGAAGACGAACACCGACTGAACGACGATGATGGTCACGACGACAGGGCGAAGCAGCGGCAGGATCACCTGGAAGAACAGCCGCATGGGGCCCGCCCCGTCGATGATGGCCGCTTCGTCCAGCTCGCGCGGGATCGTGGCGACGAAGGCGCGGAACAGGAGCACGGCGAACGCGAGCCCGAACGTCGCCTCGATGAGGATCATGCCGGGAAGCGTCTTGAAGAGCCCGATGCCCTGCAGCACCCAGATCGTCGGCACGACGGCGGGAGGCACGATGAGCGCGGCGAGGAGCATGAAGTTGACGAGGGGGTTCCACCGGGACTTCTTGCGCTGCAGCACATAGCCGACCATCGCCGCGAGCACGACCATGATCGCGACGCTGAAGACGGTGATGATCACCGTGTTGATGAACGCCCACGCGACTTGGTAGTCGTTGTACTGGACGGCGGTGGAGAGGTTCTCGAAGAACTGCCAGTTCGTGGGGAGGCTGAAGGCCATCAGGCCCGCCTCGCGCGGATCCTTGGCGGCCTGCAGCACGATGAAGGCGAATGGCAGCAGGAACACGACGAACGACACGAGGATCGCGATGATCCCCACGAGGTACTTGCGCGCGAACCGGCGCGCGGTCATCGGACGGCGGTCGCCCTTGAGCTTGGGAAGGCCGTCGATGTCGGCGGTGGTGATTGCCCGGGTGACGCTCACAGCTCCGCCTCCCTTCTGTTGAGGAACCACGAGACCGGCCACATCACCGCCGTGACGACGATGAACAGGATGACGTTGCCCGCGGTGGACAGGCCGAAGAAGCCCGCCTGGTACTCCTTGTAGATCACCGAGGCGATGACGTCGCTGGAGAAGCCGGGGCCGCCATTGGTCATGGCCCAGATGAGGTCGAACGAGCGCAGGCCGCCGATGAGGGACAGGATGATGACCGTGCCCATCGCCGGTCGGACCAGTGGCAGGGTGATGTTGCGGAACACCTGCCACGCGTGGGCACCGTCGACGCGGGCCGCCTCGAAGTACTCGGACGGGATGGCCACGATGCCGGCCATGAAGATGAGCGTGGCGATGCCCACCCCCTTCCAGATGTCGACGCCCGCGATCGTCAGCAGCGCCAGGTTCGGATCCGTGTACCAGCCAGGCTGCGGGAGGTGCAGGAAGCCGAGGAACGCGTTCACCGGTCCGTGGAACGGGTCGAGCAGGGCCTTGAAGGTGAGGCCGACGCCGACGGTCGACACCAGCACGGGGAAGAACACCACGGCTCGCAGGTATCCGCGCCCCAGGACCGGGCTCGTCAGGAGCAGCGCGAGGGCGAGGCCGAGGACGACCTTTGCGCCGGAGGTGACGAATCCGTAGATGAACGTGTTGACGAACGCCTGCGACAGCGCGGGGTCCTGGAAGAACTGGACGAAGTTGTCGAGGCCGATGAACTGCTGGGTGAACAGGGTCCACCGCGTCAGCGAGAAGTAGAACGATGCGAACGTCGGGACCGCGAAGAAGATGAGGAACAGCACGGCCGCCGGGATGTAGAACCAGGACGGGTAGGGGCTGCGGATGCCTTTGCGCTTCTTCGCCGAGCGCTCGGCCTTCTTGTCCCCTCGGACGGTGCCCGTGGGGGCGATTGCGGTTGTCATGTCACTCCTTCGTGAAGAGGGGCCGGCGGCGACCTGCGCCGCCGGCCCCTGCGCTCCCGATCAGGTCGGGCTCACCAGCCCTTGATGCCGAGCTGCTGGGCCTGCTTCTTCACGTCGGCGTCGTACTGCGCGGCGCCGTCCTTGGCGGAGGTGATGCCGGAACCCACGGCGACGAGGATCGTCTCCAGGTTCGGGCCCTTGATGGGCGAGAGGAACTCGAGGGCCGGGCTCGCCTTGCCGTCCGAGATGTACTTCTGGATGTCGCCGATCAGCGCCGGAACGTCCGAGGGCAGCGTGCACGACGAGATCGAGTACGGGCCCGACGCGGCACCCGTCTTGTTCTGCACGTCGCAGCCCTCCGGCGAGTTGACGAACGCCACGAACTTCTTCGCCGCATCCAGCTTGTCGCCGGCGGTCTTCGCCGAGATGTAGACGCCGTTGGGCTCCCAGATCGTGAGCGAGGTGTCGGAGGCGTTGGCGGCCGGGATGGCGAACACGCCGATGTCGTTGACGGCATCCGGCTCGTTCTGCTCGACGGTGGCGATCGTGGCGGACAGCATCGGATATTGCGCGCCCTCGCCCTTGGCCAGGGCATCCATCGCCTGCGCGTTGGTCATCGAGGCGAAGTCCTTGTTGACGAGCCCCTTGCCCTTGATCTCGGCGGTGTGCTCGAAGCCGGCGAAGGCGGGCTGGTTGACGTACTTCGCGTCGCCCTTGTTGTTCGTGTAGTTGTCGGCCCACTTCGGGTCCTGCTTCGCGACATTGGCGAAGTCGCCGAGCACGAGCAGCTGGCTCGTCCAGGTGTCGCCGTAGGACTGCAGGATGGGGGCGACGTTCGGGTCGGACGCCTTGATCTTCTCGCTGTTCGAGATGAACTCGTCCCAGGTCGTCGGCACCGAGAGTCCGAGCTTGTCGTAGATCTTCTTGTTGTAGAGGATCGCGCCGGCGAACGACGTCCCGACCGGTGCGCCGTAGACCTTGCCGTCGGCGGAGACGACTTCCTTGAAGTTCTTGTCGAGATCCTTCACCCAGGCCTCGTTCGAGAGGTCGGCCATCGTGGTCTTCGGGTTCAGCGCCTGGAACAGCGAGCCGGAGTTGTAGTGGAACACGTCGTCCATCGACCCCGTCGACAGCTTCGTCTTCATCAGGTTGTCGCCCTGGGTGCCGCCGGGCTGGGTGTCCATCTTGACCGTGATGTTCGGGTACTTCTTCTCGAACGCCTGGATCAGGGCCTTGCCCTGGGCGGTGTTGGCGGCGTCGTTCTGGGTCAGGTAGCTGATCTGCACCTTGCCGCCCGAGCTGCTGCCGCCCGAGCCGCCGCTGCAGGCCGCGAGGGGAAGCGCGAGTGCGGCGAGCGCCGCGGTGGCGACGACCACTTTCCGCGTGGGGGAGCTGTTCATCCCGTACCTCCTTGTAAGTCGGCGGTCCATTCCGCCGATTCGGGTATGTCTTGCTGTCGAGGGCTATTGAAACCATTCAACTGACGCCCACCGTACGCGGAGGGGCCCGGATGGTCAAGGGTGGAATTGAAACGCTTCATCACGAATCGGTAACGCTGTCGCCGTGGCGGTGCGCGCGATTGACATCGTTGCATGAATCGTTTCAGGATGGGGGCGGGAATGCGATGGCGCTTCCCGGAAGGATCAACGATGCCCGCTCTTCCCGACCTCTCGACGGTCGACTCCACCACCCGCGTGACCGGGCTGCGGTCGCAGTACGGCGATCTTCTCGGCGTCCCGGCGAAGGGCCTGCGCCTCGATTGGCGCATCGAGGCCGACGATCCCGCCGCATCCATCCGCCAGGTGGGCTACCAGCTCGCAGATGCGCCGATCGGCGACCCCCTCCGCGAGCACGAGCCGGTCGCCGGCAGCGCATCGATCGGCGTCCCGGCCGGCGACCTCGCCCCGGGAGAGCGTCGCGGGTTCTCCGTGCGCGTCGCGACCGAGGCCGGCTGGTCCGCCTGGAGCGACACGCTCACGGTCGAGGCGGGCCTCGCCGGCGCCGGCCTCGCCGCGCAGGTGATCGGCATCCCGACCCCGATCGAAGGCCCGGTTCAGCTGCTGCGCCGCGAATTCACCCTGAGCGAGGCGCCCGCTCATGCCCGTCTGCGGCTCTCGGCGCTCGGTCTCGTCGACGCCTGGGTCAACGGCGTCAAGGTGAGCAACGTGCTGACGCCCGGGTGGACCTCGTACCAGAGCCGCGTCCTCATCGACACGATCGACGTGACCGACGTCGTGCGGGCCGGCCCCAACGTCATCGTGCTCGCGGTGGGCGATGGCTGGTACCGAGGTCGCTTCGGCTTCGCCAACCGCACCGAGATCTACGGCGACCGTTCCGGCGCCCTCGCCCAGCTCGAGACCGAGCGCGGTGTCACCGTCGCGACCGACGAGTCGTGGCGCGGGGGCTTCGGCGCCGTCCGCGGTGCGTCGCTCTACGACGGGACGACCGTCGACCTGCGCGAGACGCCCGAGGGCCTGCACGAGCCCGGCTTCGACGACTCCGCCTGGGCGGCGGCATCCGTCATTCCGGCCGACCCGACCGTCTTCGAGCCGCGCGTCGCGCCGCCCGTGCGGGTGGTCGCCGAGCTGCCGATGGCGGCGACCGCGCACAACGGCGCGACCCGGCTCGACGCAAGCCAGAACATCAGCGGCTGGGTGCGGGCCACCGTACGCGGCACGGCCGGCGACACCGTCACCGTCCGGCACGCCGAGATCCTCGATCCGAAGAACGGCGACCTCTACACGGCGGCCCTGCGCACGGCGAAGGCGGTCGACCGGTATGTGCTCGACCGCGACGGCGAGCACGTGCTCGAGCCCGTCTTCACCTTCCACGGCTTCCGCTACGCCGACATCGAGGGCGCGGAGGTCGTGTCCGCCACGGCGATCGCCGTCTCGAGCGACCTTCCGGTTCGCAGCAGCTTCCGCAGCTCGCATGAGGCGCTGAACCAGTTCCACTCGAACGTCTTCTGGTCGCAGCGCGACAACTTCGTGTCGCTGCCCACCGACTGCCCGCAGCGCGATGAGCGCCTCGGCTGGACGGGCGACGCGCAGGCGTTCGCGCCGACCGCGAGCACGCTGATGGATGCCGAGACCTTCTGGATCTCGTGGCTGCGCGACCTCGAGATCGACCAGACCGACGACGGGGGCGTCGCATCCGTCGTCCCGAACATCATCGGCCCCGGCGACATGCACATGGGCGGTCGCGAGGAGGACGGCATGGGACTCGCCGGGTGGGCGGATGCCGCCACCATCGTGCCGCTCGCCGTCTATGACGCGTACGGCAGCGCCGAGGTGCTGACCCGGCAGCTGGGCAGCATGCGCCGGTGGGTCGACACGCTGCGCCGGCGCGCGGGAGAGGGCGTCGTGCTGCCGACGCTGCCCTTCCAATACGGCGACTGGCTCGATCCGGATGCGCCGGGCGACCGCCCCTGGCAGGCCAAGGTGTCGAGCGACTACGTCGCGAACGCGTTCTACGCTCAGTCCGCGCGGCTGCTGGCGCGGGCGGAGCGGATCGTCGGAGACCCCGAGCGCGCCGTCGAGATGGACGAGCTCGCCGATCGCGTCGCCGCCGGCACGTGGGAGGCGTGGGGTGAGGAGGCCGTCACCACCCAGACGGGCGCCGCGATCGCCCTCGAGTTCCGCATCGCACCCGCGGGGCGTCGTGACGGGATCGCCGCCGCGCTCGCGGAGGATGTGCGGCGCACGGACGGGCGCATCTCGACCGGGTTCCTCGGCACGCCGCTGGTGCTCTTCGCCCTGTCGCACGCCGGGTACTTGGACGAGGCGTACCGCATGCTGCTGCGTCGGGACGCTCCCTCATGGCTGTACCAGGTCGACCGCGGAGCGACCACGGTGTGGGAGCGGTGGGATGCGATCCTCCTCGACGGGTCCATCCACTCGGGTGCGATGGACACCAAGGAGGGCGACAGCATGCTGTCGTTCAACCACTACGCCTACGGCGCGATGATCGACTGGGTCTACCGGACGGTGGCGGGTCTCGAGCCTGCCGAGCCCGGCTACCGCACGGTGCGCATCGCGCCGCGACCCGCGGTCGGACTCGAGCGTGCGGAGGCCTCGATCGAGACGCGCCTGGGCACGCTCTCGATCTCGTGGACCGCCACGGACGACGCGTTCGAGGCCGAGGTGGAGATCCCGTTCGGGTCGCGCGCGCTGCTGGACCTGCCGGTCACCGCGCGGTCCACTGTCGAGGTGGACGGAGGCGGCCCAGCCGACGAGCTCGGCGCCGGGCGTCACCGCATCCGCGTCACGGACCCGAGGCTTGCGCGCCCTTGAATCGCGGTGCACCGGTCGCCGGTATGGTGTAGCGCACGGGAGGGGATGACGTGGGAGTGAGCGTACGGGACGTCGCAGCCGCTGCGGCCGTCTCGGTGGGGACCGTCTCGAATGTGCTGAACCGGCCGGCCAAGGTCGCGCCGGCGACGGTCGAGCGGGTCATGCAGGCGATCGACGAGCTGGGATTCGTCCGCAACGACGCGGCGCGCCAGCTGCGCGCGGGTCGCAGTCGCAGCATCGGCATCGTCGTGCTGGACGTCGGCAACCCGTTCTTCGCCGAGGTCGTCCGCGGCGCCGAGGCGCGCGCCGCGGAGGAGGGCATGTCGGTGCTCGTCGGCAACAGCGACGAGAACGCCGACCGCGAGGACGGGTACCTCGACCTCTTCCGGGAGCAGCGGGTCAACGGCGTGCTCATCACCCCCGCCTCGAGCGACGTGCCGCGATTGCAGCGGGTTCAGGATGCCGGCATCCCGGTGATCCTCGTCGACAGCGAGATCGGCGACGGACGCTTCGTCTCCGTCGCGGTGGATGACGTCGAGGGCGGCTACCTCGCCGCCGCGCACCTGCTCGCGCAGGGACGCAGGCGCCTGGCGTTCGTCGCGGGGCCGCCGTCGATCCGGCAGGTGTCCGACCGGCTCGAGGGTGCTCGACGCGCCGTTGGCGAGGTGCCCGGTGCCGTGCTCGAGGTGATCGAGACCGCGGCGCTGACGGTCCTCCACGGCCGCACGGCGGGCGAGGCCATCGCGGCCCGCGCCGCGGCCGATCGCCCGGACGCGGTCTTCGCCGCGAACGACCTGCTCGCGGTGGGCGTCCTGCAGGCGCTCAGCCTCGCCCCCGACATCACGGTGCCGGGCGACATCGCGCTGATCGGCTACGACGACATCGACTTCGCCGCGTCCACGACCGTCCCCTTGAGCTCGGTGCGCCAGCCCGCGCACCTCCTGGGGTACACGGCGGTGGACCTGCTCATGAAGGAGCTCGACGATGCGTCGGGCGAGAGGCACGTGCGCTTCCGGCCTGAGCTCGTCGCGAGGCAGTCGACCGCCGGGTGAGCGTCTCCTGACGGTGCATCGTCGCGGAGCGCGTGGGCGCAACCCCTTGACACCGTGATCCCGCAGGCGTCAATGTAGAGCGATCTACACGACGTAGATCGGTCCACGCGATCGACACCTTCAAGGAAGAGGGATCCGCCGATGACTTTCTCCGACCACCTCCGCACGCGCTGGACCGGACGCAGACGGCGTCGCAGCGCCGCGCTGCTTCTGGGTGTGACGCTCATCGCCGGGGCCGGCACCGTCGCGGTTGCGACGCCGGCTGCCGCGCTCGATTGTTCGAGCGTCCCGTGGATGGACAAGACGAAGAGCGCCGCCGACCGCGCCCAGGCGCTGCTGGACGTGAGTTCGCAGTACCAGAAGTACCGCTGGCTCGATGAGCAGGCAGCCAACTCGCCTCAGCAGACCACGTTCTCCACCGTCGTCTACCCTGCCCAGGTCGACTGCACGCCGACGGTCGTCTACACCGACGGTCCCGATGGCGTCCGGTCGACGGCCGGGGTGACCGCGTACCCGGCGCCGATCGCGTATGCCGCGACGTGGGACCTGGGTCTCACCCGACAGCGCGCCGCGGACATCGGGAACGAGGCGTTCAACAAGCGCAAGAACGGCGTCCTGGGACCTGGCATCTCCGGAAGCCGCACACCTCTCGCCGGCCGCACGCCGGAGTACTTCGGTGAGGATCCGCTCCTCAGTGGCAAGCTCGCCGCGTCGTCGATCGACGGACTCCAGAGCGTGCCGGGTGTCATGGCGGACATCAAGCACTATGTCGCGAACGAGCAGGAGCTCGACCGTCAGACGAGTTCGTCGATCGTCGACGAGCGCACCCTGCGCGAGGTCTACGACCTGCCCGTGGAGATTGCGGTGAAAGACAGCGACCCGGCGAGCGTCATGTGCTCGTACAACCAGATCAACGGCGCGTATGCCTGCGAGAACCCGATCCTTACGAGCGATCTGAAGGACGAGGTCGGACTCCAGGGCTACGTCATGTCCGACTTCGGTGCCGTCCATTCGACGGCTGCCTCGCTGAACGCGGGCCTTGATCAGGAACTGAACCGTCCCAAGTTCTACACCCCGACCCTGTTGGACCAGGCTCTCGCAGCGGGTCAGATCACTCAGGCGCGGGTCGACGAAGCAGCCAAACGGGTCATCACGGCCTACATCCGGCACGGGGTCTTCGACAACCCGATCCCCACGTCGGCCGCGGCGAACGCCTCGACGCCGGATCACGTCGCGAATGCGCTGCAGGGCGCGCAGGAGAGCGCGGTTCTCCTGAAGAACTCGGGAGTGCTTCCGCTCACGGCCGGGTCCGGTGCGAAGATCGCCGTCATCGGCGCGACCGCGGCGACCGCCGCGAGCGGCGTGAGCGCGAAGACCGTCTGCAGCATGGGCGCCAGCACCACGGGCGGCACCATGACCTGCGAGAACGTCGTGTCGGCGCTGCAGGCGATCACGGATCGGGCTGCCGCGGCGGGTGCGAGCGTGACCTACAACGCGGGAACGGATGTCGCGTCCGCCGCGGCACTCGCCGCATCGGCGGATGTCGCGATCGTCTTCGGCTACCAGAAGACGGGAGAATTCAGCGACCTGGCCAACCTGAACCTGCAGGGCAACGGCGACGCGCTGATCGACGCGGTCGCGACGGCCAACGCGCACACGATCGCAGTGCTCAACACCGGCTCCGCTGTCGTCATGCCGTGGCTCGGCAAGACCGCCGGTGTCATCGAGGCCTGGTACTCCGGGCAGCAGATGGGGCCGGCGCTGGCCGGCATCCTGTGGGGCGATGTCAACCCCTCGGGCAAGCTGCCGATGACGTTTCCGAGAGCTGTCGCCGACACGCCGACGGGAAGCGACCCCGCGCGGTACCCGGGCATCTTCTCCAACGGAACGACCACACGGCCGGCCGGCACGAGCGAGATCCGTCAGGTGAACTACACCGAGGGACTGCAGGTGGGCTACCGCTGGTATGACCAGCAGAGCATCGACCCGCTCTTCGCATTCGGCTACGGGCTCTCGTACACCACCTTCGCCTACAGCGGTCTCGACGTGCAGCAGTCTCACGACGCGACCACGGGCAAGGTCGTCTCCACGGTGTCTTTCACGGTGAAGAACACCGGTGACCGGGGCGGTGCCGAGGTGCCCCAGGTGTACCTGACGCTCCCAGCGGCCACGGGCGAGCCCGGCAAGCGACTGGTCGGTTTCGACCGCGTGCAGCTCGCGGCGGGCGAGAGCAGGCAGGTCACGGTCGTCATCGACTCGACGGCGAGCAGCCAGCCGTTCTCGACGTGGGACGCGAACGGCCACAAGTGGGTCGTCGCCGACGGCAGCTATGGCTTCTCGGTCGGATCCTCCTCGCGGGATCTGCCGCTCACGACGACCGTCTTCGTCGACCGCGTGGCACCGACGATCACGTCCGTCACTGTGAACCAGCGGCAGGAGCTCGTCGTCGCCGCATCCGACGAGCTCAGTGGTCTGGCCCGCATCGAGTACTCGATCGCGAAGAACAAGCAGGATGCGTCGGCCTGGACCCTGTACACCGGGCCTCTGCAGATCGATTCCAAGAGCGTGGTGTCGTTCCGCGCGATCGACAACTCCGGGAACGTGAGCGGGGTCACGCAGTTCAACCGATGAGTCACAGGCGGTCGGGGGAGAGCGCCGATGCGGGCCCTCTCCCCCGACCGTGTCCCGTCCCGGCGAGCGCTCGTCGCCGGCGCGGCTGCGGACGCGGTCATGCGTGACGCCTCGCCCCTGGCTAGGCTCGGCGGCGGAAGTGTCGATCCCGTGCCCGAGAGGTGGCAGGAATCCCCGTGGTGTCTCACTGCAAGGAGCTGCGATGACGGATGGCTCCGTGCGGCGGTCCCCGACGATCATGGATGTCGCCCAGGCCGCCGGCGTGTCCCGCGCGGCCGTGTCCAAGGTGCTCCGCAACGCCTACGGCGTCAGTGACGGCATGCGCGAGCGGGTCACGGCCGCGATGCTCGAGCTGGACTATCGGCCGCGCGTGGCCGCGCGCGCGATGCGGGGCAAGACGTTCACGATCGGCATCGAGATCCCCGACCTCGGCAATCAGTTCTTCACCCGGATGCTCGATGGCGTCATGCAGGTGCTTCGCGATACGCCATATCAGCTCGTACTCGCACCCGCCGAACCCGGATCGCGGCAGGGGCTGCGCGCGATCGAGGCGCTCGTCGATCGGCAGGTGGACGGCGTGATCGCCGTGTCACCGCGGGTCGACCAGGCAGCGCTGGAACGGGTGGCGGAGGGAATGCCTGTGGTGATGTTCGGCCGTCCGGACGCGTCGGAGGCCTACGACAGTGTGGCTGTCGACGACGTCATCGGCACGCGCGCCGCGATGACGCATCTGCTCGAACTCGGCCACTCGCACATCGCGCATCTGACGCTCCTCGAGTCGGATCCGGGGGAGACGCTGCCTCACGGCGTGCGACTGCGCGAGTACATCGCGGCGATGCAGCAGGCCGGGCACGTCGAGGACATCGACGTCTGGCGCACCGACGAGGGCCAGCAGGCGGCATACGAAGCGGTGCGGGACGCGCTGGCCGCCGATGACCAGGTGACTGCGGTCTTCGCCGCGCACGACGAGCTGGCCATCGGGGCCATGCGTGCGACCGCGGAGGCCGGGCGGGAGCTCTCGATCGTCGGATACGACGATGTGCCCATGGCGGCGCATCCCGCGCTCGGCCTCACGACGGTCCATCAGCCGGGCGATCGGATGGGTGCGCGGGCGGCGGAGCTCCTGCTCGAGCGGTTCTCCGGTCGAGCCGTCGCCGTCAGCGAGGTGTTCCTTCCGGAACTGCGGGTGCGCACCTCGACGCGACGCCTGGACTGAGGCGGGAGCGGCTACCCGGGATACTGGAGACAGGACGCCGGCAACACGTCCGTGAGGAGGCATGGTGGCGGGTACGCGGGTTGCTCTGCGAGACGTGGCGGAGCGCGCCGGAGTCTCGGTCGGCGCGGTGTCGCACTACCTGAACCACCCTGAGCGGGTCGCGGCCGCCACGGCGGAGCGCATCGGCGAGGCCATCGACGCCCTCGGCTATGTCCCGAACATCGCGGGCCGGCACCTCCGCCAGGGCGTCAGCGACGTCATCGGGTTCGTGGCGCCCGACCTCAGCAACCCCCACTTCCTCGAACTCTCATCGAGCATCGAGGACGTCGCGCAAGAGCGCGGCATCCGGGTGTTCCTCGCGAACTCGCGGGGCGTGACCGAGCGTGAGAACGCCTACCTGTCGCTCTTCGAGGAGTACAAGGTGCGCGGAATCGTCATCGCCTCGCACCAGCCGATCGAGCATCGCCTGGCGGGGCTCCGGCGGCGGGGCACGCCCACGGTCCTCGTCGGCCAGCGTGCAGAAGCACCCGAGCAGATGTGGGTGTCGACCGACAATCTCCGCGGCGGAGAGCTGATCGGGCAGCACCTCGTCGCGACCGGACGTCGCCGTGTCGTCTTCGTCGGGGGTCCCGCCGACGTCCCCCAGGTCGCGGATCGGCTCGCCGGCCTCCGGCGCGCGCTGGAAGGCACATCGACGGCGCTGGAGGTCGTCTCGGTCGATGACCGCACCGTGGATGTCGGCAGCGAGGTCGCGACGAGCATCCTCTCCCGTCCGCCGACAGAGTGGCCGGATGCGGTGGCCTGCGCGAACGACCTCCTCGCCCTCGGGTTCCTGAGGACGGCGATCGCCCAGGCGGTTCGCGTGCCTGAGGACCTGGCGATCACGGGCTACGACGACACGGTCTTCGCGCAGGCGTCTCTGGTGCCTTTGACGAGTGTGGGACAGGACTCGCCCGGGGTCGCGAAGCGGGCGGTCGCCGCGCTCCTCGATGGAGCACCGGAGTCGGGCTTCGGCCAGCTGACCGAGCCGCGGCTCGCCGTGCGGCAGAGTTCACGACCAGCCGCGGACTGACGTTCTCTCCTCCACAAGGACATCATCAGCCGGTTGGTGTGCGCCTGCGCGAGAGGAGCAGCAGTGTGCCCATCAGGAGGCCTGTCGCGGCGGTGACCAAGCCGACGATGACCACGGCGAAGGTGATTCCCGTCTCGGGCAGTGTCCCAACGGACGGAGCTCCGGCACCCGTGCCGGGCGGTGTGGTGACGGTGGTGGTGATGGTGGATCGGGCGGAGGTGATCGGGGCGCCGCCGGGCTGGGTGCCGACTGCGATCGCGGTGTTGGTGAGCGTCCCGATCGCCGCGTCTGCGGGGGTCGTCGTGTACGTGCTGGTACAGGTCGCGGTGTTGCCCGGGGCAAGGGTGATCGTTCCGTTCGTAGCGCCGTTGTCGCAGGTGATCGGGCCGAGTGCACCGGCGCCGGTGAACGACGTGTCCGTGATGTTCACATTCGCGAGGGTGACGTTGCCCGTGTTGGTGACGGTGAACAGGTAGTTCAGCACTGCGCCGGGGTGGACGGTGCCGGTGGGGGTCACGGTCTTCGACAGTGTCAGGCCGGGCCCCGCGGCGGGAAGCACCGTGTCGAGTGTCACGGACGCGGGCGCGATCGACGGGCCCCCGGGCGGCGTGCCGGTGCCCGTGGCGATGTTCACAACGTGACCTGCATCGATGTCGGCTTGTGTGAGCGGGTACGTGGCGGTGGCGGTGACCTGCTCGCTGAGGCCGAGGGTGCCGGCTGTGCCCGGCCACGTGTATGAAAGCGCGCTCAGTCCGGGGAGCGGGTCGGTGATCGAGACGGCGGTCAATGGCACGTTGCCGGTGTTGGACTCGACGAACGTGTAGGTGATGACGTCCCCGACGTGCGCGGGCGAGGCCACCGCCGACGTGTCCGCGGACTTCGTCAACGACATCGCAGGTCCGGGTGGGATCGTCGTGTCCACCACGCGCCGTGGGGGAGAGACGGCGGCGCCGGTCGGCGGCGTGCCGGTTCCGGTGGCGGTGTTTGCGACATGCCCCGCGGTGATGTCGGCTTGGGTGATCGAATATGTTGCAGTGGCCGTGACCTGCTGCCCCGGGAGAAGGGTGCCCGTGGCACCGGGCCAGGTGTACGTCAACGCGGAGAGTCCGGGCAGCGCATCCATTATCGCGACGTTCGTCAGCGTGACGTTGCCGGTGTTGCTCTCCACGAAGTTGTAGGTGATGACGTCCCCGGGGTTGGTCGGATTCCCGACAAGAGACGTGTCGGCCGCCTTCGTCAATGTCATCGACGGGCTCGGCGGAAGCGGGGTGAGAGTCGGTGTCGGGAGCGGGAACGAGATCGGGTCACCTGTGGGAGGCGTGCCGACTCCGGTTGCGGTGTTCGACACGACTCCGGCGTCGATGTCGGCCTGGGTGAGCGGGTAGGTCGCGGTGGCGGTGACCGCCTGTCCCGGGGCGAGGGTGCCCGGTGTGCCGGGCCAGGTGTAGACGAGCGGGCTCAGGCCCGGCAGCGGGTCGGCGATCGCGACGCCGGTCAGCGTGACGTCCCCGGTGTTCGTCTCGGTGAAGTGGTAGGTCACGGGATCGCCGGGACGCGCGGGAACCGACACGCCCGTGTCATCCACGGTCTTCGTCAGGGTGATCCCGGGCAGAGTGGGGACCGGGGTGTCCAGCGTCGGGGGCGGCGGTGAGACCGGCGGCTGTCCGCCGGGCGGCGTGCCGGATCCGGTCGCCGTGTTCACCACGCGCCCGGCATCCAGATCCGCCTGCGTCAACGCGTATGTCGCCGTGGCTGTCACCGACTGGCCCGGCGCCAAGACGCCCGGCAGCCCGGGCCAGGTGTAGGTCAGCGCGCTCAGCCCCGGCAGCGCGTCCGCGATCGACACATCGGTCAACGTCACGTTCCCGGTATTGGTCTCCAGGAACGTGTAGACGACCGTCGCGCCGGCGTGCCCCAGGGTGCCGACCTGCACGACGTTCGCCGTCTTCGTCAGGGTCATCGCCGGCGCGCCCGGCGTCACAGGAGTGTCCACTGTCGCCGTCGGCGACGGCACGGGCGCCAAGCCGGGTGGCGGAGTGGCGGCCGCCGTTGCCGTGTTCGTCACACCCCCGGCATCGATGTCCGCCTGCGTCAGGGCGTACGTCCCGGTCGCCGTGACGGACTCTCCCGGGGCAAGCAGGCCGGGCGTGCCCGGCCACGTCGAGGTCAGCGCCGACAGGCCCGGCAGTGGATCCGCGATCGTGACACCGGTCAGCGGCACGTTCCCCGTGTTCGTCGCGGTGAAGTTGAACGTGATCTGCTCGCCCGGATGCGCCGGCGCCGTCAGCGCCGAGGTGTCCGCCGACTTCAGCAGAGTCAGTGCGGGGGATCCCACGGTGTTCGTCACCGTACACGTCACCACATCACCGATCGCGAGCACGATGCTCTGGCTGGTGCCCGGGCCGAAGGGGAGAGCCGTCGCCGACCCGGTGTTGTCGTTCGTGCACGACCATGACGGCACATACGCCGCCAGGCCTGTCGAGCCCGGCGAGGCCGCCTCGGCAATCGTGAAGGGCTGCGACCCGGGAAGAATCGTCACCGGCCCGGTCGACGACGTGTCCGCCGTCCCGGTCGTCGCCGACCCGAGGACCGTGCCCTGCGGCGAGGTGATCGACGTGTCGAACGAGTCCCCCGGATTCACCCGCCCCGCGACCGACTTGTTCACCGTGAGCGTCGCCGTCTGGATGCCGAACGCCGCGGCCTCGATCCCCAGAGTGCTGTTCTGGAACTGCACCCGATAAGACGTGGGATTCGTGGTCGAGAACACCGCCGTGCCGTACCCGCCCGGATTCTGCGGGGCGAACCCGTGGCACGCGACCACTTGGGTGCCCAGGCCCGTGATGTTCGCCGCGCACCCGTTCGCGGCTTTGGTGACAAGCCGCCACGGGGTGCCGTCCGTGATGAACTGCAGACTCTCCGTTGCGGCGGTGGACTCCGCATCCGCCGCCACCATCGCGAAATTCGGCACTGCGGCACCGGCCGCATCCCGAACCACGAAATCGGACAGCTGAATGAATGTGTTCCCGGTCGCGTTCCGCTGCAGGTCGGGCTTTCCCGGCACCCCCGGGTAGACGTTCTGCCAGTATCCCGCGTTGCTGTTCTGCGCCCCAGCCGCGATTCCGCCCGCGTTCGCCCCGGATGTGTTCACCGTGAAATCGGCGGTGTACCCGCCCGGAAGGCCGACATGGAACGACTGCCCCGCGGTCGTCGCCGCGACCGCCGCATTGAACGCGCTGAAATCCAACCAGCAGATCGACGTCGCCTGCGGGCCCGCGGACGCATAACCGCACCCCGTCGCGGGAGGAGCCGCCGCCGCCGGTGACGGTCCACCACTCAGAAGCGCGAATCCGCACGTCGCCACGGCCAACACCGCAGCCAGCCCGAGACGCGTGACGCGCGACGCCCGCCGCCCGCGGGCATGGCCGGCCACATCGTCGCGTGGGCGCCCCTTGGTGGACGGTGTGCGGGCGAGTCGAGCACCTGTGCGGATCATCTGGTTCCCCTCGCCCACAGATCACATGTGGCCGAAAGGCTATGGCACCCCGGCCGACGGCACCAGAGCAGGGCGGTGAGGAGCCACATTTGTGAATCGATTCAATACCTGTTAGATTCCACGGGAAGCCGTCTCCGCGCATCGTGCGCGTGGATCGTGCGCTGCAATCGTTCGAAGGAGAACCGATGGCCGTCACCACGCCGAACACCCTCTCCCGCCTCGACCCGGAAGCCGTTCTCGGGGAGGCGCGGTTCCTCACCGCCGACGCCCCGCGTGCGGCTGCCGTGCGGTTCTCCACCGCGGCCGCGCTCGATCGCCCGCGCTCCGAGGTCGCGTCCGCCGTGCTCGTGGCCACCGCGCATGGCGTGTACGAGGCCCGCGTCGACGGGGAGCCGGCATCCACGTCCGTCCTCGACCCGGGGTGGACGTCGTACGAGTGGCGCCTGAACGTCCAGCGCCACGACGTCACGGCCCTCGTGCAGGGCGGCGAGGGCAGTGTGCGCATCGACCTGCTGCTCGGCAACGGGTGGTACCGCGGCGATCTCGGCTTCCGCGGTGCCGACGCGAACTACGGCACCGAGATCGCGGTCGCGGCGGTGCTCGAGGTTTCGTTCGCCGACGGGTCGACCCAGCGCATCGCGACCTCGAACGACTGGAGCGCAGAGACCACCGAGGTCACACGCAACTCCCTGTACAACGGCCAGACGATCGACGCGCGCCTGCGCGGCGCCGCGGGCGAGCGCCTGACCGTTCGCGAGACCGACATCGACCGCGGCACCCTGGTGGAGCTGAGCGGCCCGCCGATCGTCCGCCACGAGGTGCTCGGAGTGCAGAAGAGCTGGAGAGCACCCAGCGGCGCCACCCTCGTCGACTTCGGGCAGAACCTCGTGGGCTGGATCCGCGCCACGGTCCAAGGCCCCGCGGGGGCCGAGGTCACGATTCGCCACGCCGAGGTGCTCGAGCACGGCGAGCTCGGCACGCGCCCCCTGCGCGGTGCGGAGGCGACGGACGTCTTCATCCTCTCCGGCGGCGTCGACGTCTTCGAGCCGACGCTCACGTTCCACGGCTTCCGCTACGCCGAGATCACCGGGTGGCCCGGGGAGTTCGACCCTGCGGCGATCGAGGCCGTGGTCGTGCACTCCGAGATGCGCCGGACGGGCAGCTTCGAGTGCTCGGAGCCGCTCGTCAACCGGCTCATCGAGAACTCGATCTGGGGTCAGAAGGGCAACTTCCTGAGCGTCCCGACGGACTGCCCGCAGCGCGACGAGCGGCTCGGCTGGACCGGTGACATCGCCGCGTATGCGGCCTCGGCATCCTTCCAGTTCGACACGTCGGCGTTCCTCGACAACTGGCTGCGCGACCTGCTCGCCGAGACCGCGGGCTCCGAGAAGAAGGTCGTGCCGATGGTCGTCCCCGACGTGCTGAAGTACGCGCACTTCGACGAGGACTTCGCCCATTTCGACATCGGCGCGACCGCCATCTGGGGCGACGCGGCCCTCTGGGTGCCTGAGGCTCTGTGGCGCGCCTACGGCGATCGCGAGCAGCTCGCCGAGCAGTACCCGGGGATGGTCCTTCACCTCGACTCGGTCGAGAGGGTCCTCTCGCCGAACGGGCTGTGGGATACGGGCTTCCAGTTCGGCGACTGGCTGGACCCGGATGCGCCGCCCCACGACCCTGCCGCGGCGAAGGCCGACCCGCACGTCGTCGCGACGGCCTGTCTCTACCGGAGCGCCTCGTTCGCGGCGGAGGTGGCCGGCATCCTGGACCTTCCCGAGGACGCCGAGCGCTGGACGGCCCTCGCCGACGGCACGCGCGCCGCTTTCAACGAGCACTACGTCTCGGACGGCCGCGTGCACTCGGACTGCACGACCGTCTACGCGCTCGCGATCTCGTTCGGTCTGCTCGACGAGGCCGACCGCGCCGCGGCGGGCGACCGGCTCGCAGAGCTCGTGCGTGAGGGAGACTTCCGCGTGACGACGGGATTCGCCGGCACGCCGTTCATCACGTGGGCGCTCACCGACACGGGGCACGTCGACGAGGCGTACGGCCTGCTGCTCGAGCGGGAGTGCCCGTCGTGGCTGTACCCGGTCACGATGGGAGCGACCACCGTGTGGGAGCGCTGGGATTCGATGCTTCCCGACGGCACGATCAACCCGGGCGAGATGACCTCGTTCAATCACTACGCGCTGGGCGCCGTCGCGGACTGGACCTACCAGGTCGTCGGCGGGATCCGGCCGGCCGCGCCCGGCTACGAGCGCGTGCGCATCCAGCCGGTTCCCGGCCCCGGCATCGACTGGGCGAGGACGTCGTACGAGTCGGCCGCCGGCACGATCTCCACGTTCTGGAAGACGGATGCCGACGGGTTCACGCTGGACCTGGCGCTGCCGGACGGCGTGCCCGCGGAGGTCGTGCTGCCCGACGGGTCCGTGCACGAGGTGACCGGAGGGTCGCACTCGTTCTGAGGCGCGTGCGGTGTGCGCCCGGTCCTGTTCGGACCGGGCGCACACCATCGCAGGGGGCCGCTGAGCCGGATGAGGCTCAGTCGGCCACCGAGACGATGCCCGACGTGATAGGGGTCGAGGTCCCGTACGGCGCGCCGGTGATCACGAACACGAGGCCGCGGTCCTGGGGGTTGCCCGGTCCATCGAGCGGGATCGTGAACCGGCTGTACCCACGCGGCATCGGCGACGACAGTCGCGTCCACTTCGAAGGATCGCCGAGGTCGCGGTTGATGAAGAAGTCCGCGTCGTCGTTGTCGGTGACGACGATGGCTCCATTGGTGTCGCCCGTGTCCGACCACGACACGATCGGCGCCGCGTTCGGGGCGTAGCCATTGGGATCGAGCAGCGGGATGGTCTCGGAGAATCGGAACGACTCCGGGTCCGCCGCCAGGCGGTAGTGCACGTGGTACGTGTAATTGGCCTGGTTCGGGTTCACCGGGTCGACGGGCTGACCGTACTCGAAGGTCATGATCCAGAGGTCTCCCCGCAAGCGCGCCACCGACGTCATGCCAGGACGCTCCGCATAGGTCGTCCCCGTCACGTCATCGACGACCGGACCCCAGGTGACCAGGTCCGTGCTGGTCTGGTGGGAGAGCTTCTGTCCGAAGTTCGGGTCACGCTGATCGGAGTAGTAGCAGATCAGCACGTCGTTGTGGAGAAGCAGGAACGGCTCCCAGACCGGCGTGGCGCCGTTGGTGGTGTTGGCCGGCCCACCCTGAGCCACCGTGCTGAGGAACTGCCACGTGAGCCCGCCGTCCGTGCTCGCGTAGAGCTGGATGTTGGTGCCGACTCCGCCGAGCTGATTGCACGAGAAGAGCAGTGCACCCTTGGGCAGGCCCGCGAAGGCACGGGGCAGCTCGTACAGGAAGGGCTGCAGGGCGAATCCGGTGGTGGGGATGCTGCTGTACGGCGCCCAGGTCTGGCCGTTGTCGTCGCTCCGGTAGACCGTGAATCCGCGTCCGCCCTGATACGTGGCGAGGATCGTCTGGGCCTGCCCCGCAGGGGCCGACGCAGTGAGTCGCACGGCGCGAGCGTACGACCCGCGCGCAGTTCCCATCGGAATCGGACCGAAGGTGCTGTCACCCGTGGACGGTGAGCCGGGAACGCCCGAGTCTGCGAACGCCGGCATCGCCGACAGCCCCAGGCTCGCGCCGGCGACCAGGGTGGCGCTCGCCCCGAGGAACGCGCGCCGTGAGAGCCGCGAGCTGCGTGTAGTTCCGTCTTCCTGAGATGCGTGGTATTGCATGGTTCCTCCTCTGTGAAGTACCCCGGCCGCCAGACACCGTCGTGTGGTTTGCATTGCGTCGGGGAAAACGTTGGAAGGTTATCTTGTGTTAAATTTCGCGCGCAAACTTTTTGGAAAGGTCTGCCTCTCAGAGAGATTCGAGCGATCGCCGCAGTTTTGGAAAATAACACTTGAGTTGGGATTTTCTCCCTCCTTTGCGTGCCAGCTATGGGGGAAACGTGAGATTCGTCCGAGTTGCCGCCATGCCCAACAGATTGCGAGTGCCAGCGAGACTCCTCTCGGTCAATTCCATCGTTGTACCGTAGCGCTCGAAGCCGTGACTGCCGGTCCTGGCGTCAGCCGCCGAGCGCGAGCTGGCGGAGGATGCGCCACGTATACACGTGGTCATCTCGCCCGAGTTCGATGAGCGAGAGGCGCGGACGGGCGACCGAGATGTCCTGCTCGGGCAGGCTCCGCGCAGCGTCCTCGACACGGGCGAGATCCGTGTCGCCCGAGAAGTAGGCAAGCGTCACGTGCGGCTGGAAGATGCTGTCGTCCCGCACATCGCGAACTGTGCTCACGGCACGGGACTGGACGGCCTTGAGGTCGTCGAGCCAGGAGGCGGGCCTCGTCGCGAGCCCGAACCCTTCGCTGTAAACGAACGACCGCGAGAACCGCAGCGGGCTTGTCACGGTCGTCTCTGCCCAGGTGAAGACCGTGTCTGCCAGGGCGTCGAGCGCGCGATCGTCGACCTCGGTGGTGAACCCGACGCCCGTCATCGTCAGGTGCAGCCACTCGACCGGAACGATGTCGACAGCCGTGGCGCCCCGAAGATCGGCGGCGACTGGCCGCACGGCGTCGTGCAATTCGGCCGCGTCCTCGAAGGTGAGGTGGAACGTCACGTACCGAGAACCGGGGCGCCATCCCGGACGCCACCACCAGTGATCGCGCGTCCCGTCGACGGTCCTCTGCGTGCTCTCCATCGGCCGATGCTACCGACTGCCGCCGCGACGCCCTGCTGGTGATCCGCATGACTCAGTTCGCCGAGGCCTGCACCGCGAATCGCACGGAATACGTCGCGCATGCGCCCTTCGGACGCTGAGCCGACAGCAGGCCGTGACGCGACGCGGGTAGCCTGATCGCCGCAGGCGATGAACGGAGGCGGCGAGATGGATGCGGAACGCGCCGCGCCGCGACGGAGCCAGCGTCGTCGTATCGTGATCGTCCTATGCCTGAACGCGGCGCTGATCGTCGGTCTCGTGATCGCCGGCCTGGTGGCGAACTCGGTGAGCGTGCTGGCCGCGGCCGGCGACACGGTGGCCGATTGCTTCGGACTGATCGTGGGCCTGATCGCGATCAGACTGCGCGACAGAGACCCCGACCACCCGCTCGCCCAGCGGCCCATTGCGGTCGCCGCCCTCGTGAACGCGACGCTTCTCCTCGTCGTCGTGGCCACGATCGCGGTCGAGGCGGTCTCTCGTCTGCTCGAGGGAGCACCGCCGGTCGAGGGTCTGCCGATGATCATCGTCTCCGTCATCACGATGCTGGTGATGCTCGCCGGCGCTGTCGTGCTGGGAAGGTCCGCGGCGACCGAAGACCTGCACATGCGGTCGGTGCTGCTGGATTCGCTCGCGGATGCGGCCGCCGCGGCCGCGATCGCCGTGGCGGGGCTCATCATCCTGGTGACCGGTGGACTGTACTGGCTCGATCCGGTGCTGGCCCTCGTCGTGTCCGCGGTGGTCGCGGTGGCGGCGATCCAGCTGCTGGTCAAGGCGATCGCATCGCTGCGCGGTGCGGACGTCGACTTCGACGACGACTGAGGGGATGCCGATCCCGATCGTAGGGAATCGGCTCCGCGAGCGGCGAGGCGGCCGGCGTAGGCTCGGCCCGATGTCGTCGGCGTTCGCGCCGGTCGCACGGACAGTCGCTCCACGAGAGGGGTCTCATGCTCCAGGCGGTCATCGTGGGTCACGGCGGCCCGGAGAAGCTGCGGCTGCGCGAGGGTCTTGACCCCGAGCCAGGCTCGGGCGAGGCGCGCATCCGCGTCAGGGCGAGCGGAATCAACTTCGCCGACATCCTCGCCAGACAGGGCCTGTACCCCGATGCGCCGAAACCGCCCGTCGTGGTCGGCTACGAGGTGTCGGGCTCGGTCGACGCGGTCGGCGGCGGAGTCGACCCCGCATTGGTCGGCGCCGAGGTCATCGGGCTCACGCGTTTCGGCGGCTACGCGGACGTCGTCTCTGTTCCCGTGGGACAGGTCTTCGCGAAGCCGCCCGGCTTGACGCACCAGGAAGCAGCCTCCCTCCCCGTGGCGTATCTCACGGCGTGGCAGCTCCTGGTGGTGATGGGCGGGTTGAAGCCGGAAGAGACCGTGCTGATCCACAACGCCGGCGGAGGCGTGGGCTTGGCGGCCATCGACATCGCCCGGCATATCGGCGCGACGATCTACGGCACGGCCAGCGGCGCGAAGCATCCGTTCCTGCGCGAGCGCGGCGTTCACGAGCTCATCGACTACCGCACGACCGATTGGACGACAGAGGTCGACCGTCTCACGGGCGGCAGGGGTGTCGCGCTCGTGACCGATCCGCTCGGCGGCACTCACTGGAAGAAGAGTTACCGTGCGCTGCGTTCAGGCGGTCGGCTCGGGATGTTCGGCGTCTCGACCGCGACGTCGTCGAAGCTGCCAGGCCCGCTGCGCCTGGGCAGGGCCGCGGCCGGCATGCCGTTGTTCCATCCCGCGGCGCTCATGAACGCGAACAAGGCCGTCTTCGGCGTCAATCTCGGTCACATGTGGGGCGAGGTCGAGATGATCGCGGGGTGGATGCTGACTCTGCTCGAGGGGGTGGATGCGGGGTGGGTCCGGCCGCACATCGACCGCAGCTTCCCGCTCGCGGAGGTTGCGGCAGCCCACCTTTACATCGAGCAGCGCAGGAACATCGGCAAGGTCGTGCTGACCAGCTGACGGGGCTTCCGCGAGCGGGGATCCTGATCCGGCTATGAGTCGCGCGTTGTCTCGTCGACGATGCGTTTCGTGAACTCGTCGGTCAGCCGTGCGGTCTCAGCCTTCTTCTCAGCCACGTTCTCCGCCGTCGCTGACTGCCATTCAGCCGACAGCCGGTCCTCCAGATCCTGGATCTGGAGGCGGATCGCCTCGTTCGTCTGCTGGCCCGCTTTGCGGACCACGCGCACCGCGCTGTCGACGATCCGGCGCTCCAACAGCAGCACGACGCCCACCAGCATCAGCGTCGTGCCGATGTTGGCCAGTACCCCGGCGACGTAGCCCGAGCGCGCGGCCGCGGGCACCGCGACCGCCCCGAACGCGATGGCGGCCAGACCCAGCACGATGCAGGTGACGAACCACCCCCAGCGGATGCGGATCGGGCTGGGCTTCGGCGACTCCGTCATCCCGCCAGCGTAGGCTCCCGCCCCGCACGCGGATCACATCGGCGGCGGTCTGTCACCCTGCGGCGGCGAGGCATTCGGGGCGCCCTGCTCGTCTCGGGTCTCCCCGTCAGCATGTTCGGACGTGGCGGGGGCGGCCGGGGCCAGGAACGGTGCTGCGCACGCGACGCCGAGCAGCAGCATCAGGCCCGTCACGAGTGTCACCAGCCATGCACCTTCCGGCGCTGCCAAGCGAGGGCGAGCAGCGTGCCGGACAGTGCACCGGGGAAGAGGATGGCGCCGAACGTGCCCCACCACGTGAAATGCGAGTCCGGTCCCGCGATTTCGACCATGTACGCCCTCAGCGCCGCGGCCCACGTCACACCGGCGAGTGCTCCGAGCACGATCGTGCCCACGCGCCCGAGCCCCCATCCGATCGCACCGCCTCCGGACCGCATGTACGCACACTAGTGCGATCAGCGCTGCCCGGCACTCCCCGTGCATCATCGGGTGCCGCCTGGCGGCGGCTCGCGTTCGGCTGGACGGGAGTCGGCTCACGCGAGTGACCTTGCCGTGGAAACCCGGATGTCGGATGCTGGCACCGTCACCCGCTCGAGCGCCTGACGCGATCAAGGAGGACAGCCATGCTTCAGCAATTCCGATTCGATGCGATCATTCCGGCAACGGATCTCGAACGAGCGCGACGCTGGTATGCCGACAAGCTGGGGCTCGATGAACCCAGAGTGGCACCGGAAGGGCTCTACTACGACTGCGCTGACGGAACGCGGTTCCTTCTCTATCAGGCCGGTGGGCCCGCGAGCGGCCAGCACACGCAAGGCGGCTGGGTCGTGCACGACATCGAGGAGGTCGTGGCGGACCTGAAATCGCGCGGCGTCGAGTTCGAGGAATACGATCTCCCGGGCCTGAAGACCGTCGACTCGATCGCCGACTTGGGCGGAGAGCGCGGAGCGTGGTTCCGCGACAGCGAGGGCAACGTATTGACTGTCGGGCAATTGGTGTGAGCGCGCAGCTCGTTCTTGTCACCGTGCGGGGCGCACCATGGCGGTGTCGTCCGGGTGCCCGAATCCGAACTGTTCGTAGAGACCGTGGGCGTCACCTGTGAACAGGGTCCAGCGGAAGTCGCGTCCGGGACCGTCGTCGATCATCAGTTCCAGGATGCGCTTGCCCAGGCCGTTGCCCCGGTGCCCTTCGAGCACGAAGACATCCGCGAGGTAAGCGAAGCCGACGCCGTCGGATACGGCACGCGCATAGCCGACCTGCGCGCCGTTGTCGGTGCGGTAGGCCCCGACAACGCGCCATGCACCCACGATCTGCGCGTCGACATCGGCGCGGCTGCGCTGGCGACCCCAATACGCCTCGGTCGACAGCCAGGCCCAGACTGCGTCCGGCTGGATGCGGGCGGGGTCATCGTCGACTTCGTAATCCATGCGGCCATTCTCATGCCGGGTTCGCGGGCCGAGCTGCTGGAGTTGCGCTCCGGGCTCGAGATCTCAGTCGTACGGCTCGCGGCCGGCCGGCGACCCGTCTCGCCGCTGCATCCGCCGCCTCCGGCGGCCTCGGCTCCGAGCCCCTGGCGGCGGCGACGACTTAGGCGCCGAACTCCTCAGCGGATACGCTGGCCCCATGCCCCCCTCCGGCGATGCAGGCACCTCCGCGGTCGAGCGCTCCTTCACGGATGCGCACGACATCCAGATCGTCTTCGACGCCTACCCCGCGGCGGGCGAGGCGCGCGGCGTCGTCCAGCTGCTCCACGGCGTGGGCGAGCACGCCGGGCGCTACGTCAACCTCATCTCGGCGCTGACGTCGGCCGGCTTCGCCGTCTACGCCGACGACCACCGCGGCCACGGCCGCACCGGCATGGGACACCATGGCGAGGCGTCGAAGCTCGGGCAGCTCGGACCGGGCGGCCATCGCGCCGCGGTGGACGCCGTGTGGATGCTCACCCAGCTCATCGCGGTGGAGAACCCCGGCCTGCCGATCGTCCTCCTCGGCCACTCGTGGGGCTCGTTCCTCGCGCAGAAGCTCATCAACGCGCATCCGGACGCCTACGACGGGCTCGTACTGTCGGGATCGTCGCTGCTCTGGCCGGGGGCCTTGAACGCGGGCGATCTCAACAAGCCCTGGCGGGGGAAGGATGCGACAGGCCTCGAGTGGCTCTCGAGCGACCCCGCCGTCGCCGCCGAGTTCGCCGCAGATCCCATGACTGTCGACAAGCCGCTGCCACAGCTGTTCGGCATCGTAGAGGCGGCTCGCCTGTACGGAAAGCCGCGTAAGAACCTCGGCCGCGACATCCCGACGCTCCTGATGGTGGGCGGTGAGGACACAGTCGGGGGCCCCCGCAGCGTCCATATGCTCGCAGATGCATACCGCACCCGCTCCCGCTTCACCGACGTGACGACGCTCGTCTACCCCGGCGACCGCCACGAGATCTTCAATGAGAAGGACCAGGCCGAGGTGCGTGCCGACCTCCTCGCCTGGCTCGACAGGCACTACCCCTCGCGCGACTGACGACCCGTACGCTGGGATGATGCACGGCGAATACAAGGTCCCCGGCGGAAAGCTCGTCGTCGTCGACCTGGAGGTCCGCGACGGCCGAATCTCGGACTTCCGCCTCGCGGGCGACTTCTTCCTCGAACCCGACGAGGCCCTGAACGACATCGACGCCGCGGTCGACGGCCTCCCGGCCGAGACCGACGCGGCGGGCATCGCCGCCGCTGTCCGGAAGGCGCTCCCGGAAGGCGCGCAGCTGCTCGGCTTCACCCCCGAATCCGTCGGCACCGCCGTGCGCCGCGCACTCGTGACGGCTCCGGGGTGGCGCGATTTCGCGTGGGAGGTCGTGCGCGAGCATCCCGTGTCGCCGCGCATGAACCTCGCCCTCGACGAGGTGCTGACCACACGCGTCGGCGACGGGCGCCGCAACCCCACGCTGCGCGTGTGGGAGTGGAACGAGTCCGCCGTGGTGATCGGCTCGTTCCAGTCGGTGAGGAACGAGGTCGACCCCGAGGGCGCGAAGCGGCACGGGTTCGACGTGGTCCGGCGGATCTCGGGCGGCGGAGCCATGATGATGGCCGCGAACTCGATCGTGACCTACTCGCTGTATGTGCCGGCATCCCTCGTCGCGGGCATGACCTTCGCCGACTCGTATGCGTTCCTCGACGACTGGGTGCTGCAGGCGCTCCGCGCCCTCGGCATCGACGCGGTCTACCAGCCGCTCAACGACATCGCCGGGCCGCATGGCAAGATCGGCGGCGCCGCGCAGAAGCGCCTCGCCAACGGGGGAGTGCTCCACCACGCGACCCTGAGCTACGACATGGACGGTCAGGTCATGACCGAGGTCCTGCGCATCGGTCGCGAGAAGCTCAGCGACAAGGGCACCGTCTCTGCCGCGAAGCGCGTCGACCCCCTTCGCAGCCAGACGGGCCTGCCGCGCGAGGCCATCATCGGGAGCTTCATCGACACGTTCTCGAACCTCTACGGCGCCGTTGCCGGATCCATCACCGATGAGGAATATGCCGAGGCCGAAGCGCTCGTCGCCTCGAAGTTCGCCACGGATGCATGGCTGAACCGCGTGCCGTGACGGGCGGGGGTTCGCCGACGGCGGTCCAGATCCGTCAGGGCGACAACCTCGCGATCATGCGCACGCTGCCGGCCGGCGCCTTCACAGTGGTCTACCTCGATCCGCCGTTCAACACCGGTCGTCTGCAGACGAAGGCCGTGGTCACCGCGCGGACGATGACGTCGACGCCCGAGGGACCGGGAGAGGTGCGCCGGGGCTTCCACGGCAGGGACTACGAGCGTCTGCGCGGCGACCTGCGGACCTACGACGACCGGTTCGACGACTACTGGGGCTTCCTCGAGCCGCGGCTCGCCGAGGCCTGGCGTCTGCTCGCCCCCGACGGGACCCTCTACCTGCACCTCGACTACCGCGAGGCGCACTACGCCAAGGTCATGATGGACGCCCTGTTCGGCCGCGAGTGCTTCCTCAACGAGCTCATCTGGGCGTACGACTACGGCGCCAAGACCAGGCGGCGCTGGCCGACCAAGCACGACACGATCCTCGTGTACGTGAAGGATCCCCAGCGCTACTGGTTCGACGCCGACGCCGTCGACCGCGAGCCGTACATGGCGCCGGGGCTGGTCACGCCCGAGAAGGCCGCGCGCGGCAAGCTTCCGACAGATGTGTGGTGGCACACGATCGTGCCGACGACCGGGCGCGAGAAGACGGGGTACCCGACGCAGAAGCCGGAGGGGATCCTGAGGCGCATCGTGCAGGCATCCAGCCGTCCCGGCGACAGCGTGCTCGATCCGTTCGCCGGCAGCGGCACGACGGGAGCCGTCGCGTCCGCGCTCGGCCGGAACGCCGTGCTCATCGACGAGAACCCTGAAGCGGTCGCCGTGATGACCGCCCGAGTGCCGAATGCCACCGTCATCGCCTGACAGTTAACAGGCGGCAATAGTGTGGGGGGCATGCGCTTCGGAACATTCATCCCGCAAGGCTGGCGATTCGACCTCGTCGGCATCGACCCGAACGAACACTGGAACACCATGCGCGCCCTCGCCGAGCGCGCAGACGCCGGACCCTGGGAATCCCTGTGGGTCTACGACCACTTCCACACGACGCCCGTGCCGAGCGAGGAGGCGACGCACGAGGCCTGGACCCTCATGTCCGCCTTCGCGGCGTCGACCCGACGCATCCGTCTCGGTCAGATGTGCACCTGCATGGGCTACCGCAATCCGGCCTACCTCGCGAAGGTCGCCGCGACCGTCGACCATGTGTCGGGAGGCCGCGTCGAGATGGGCATCGGCGGCGGCTGGTACGAGCACGAATGGCGTGCGTACGGATACGGGTTCCCCGAGGTGCCCGAGCGGCTCCGGAAGCTGCGCGAGGGCGTCGACATCATGCGCCAGGCATGGACGACCGGGACGGCGACGCTCGACGGCCGCGAGTACCAGGTGGACGGTGCGATCGTGCGGCCGCTGCCGGTGCAGGAGGGCGGCATCCCGCTGTGGATCGCGGGCGGCGGCGAGAAGGTCACGCTGAAGGTCGCGGCCCAGTACGGCCAGTACACGAACTTCGCGGGCTCGATCGAGGAGTTCGACCACAAGGCGGCGGTGCTCCGCGGCCACTGCGAGAACCTCGGCCGCGACGCGGGCGAGATCACGATGTCGTCGAACTTCAACACGATCATCGCCTCGACCGAGGCCGAGGCGCGCGACCGGCTGGCCGCGGTCAAGGACCGGCTGGTGCCGTTCGTCGGGCCGGACCGCGCCGGTGCGATCGAGCACGACTACCTGGGTTCCGACGCGTTCGGCACGCCGGAGCAGATCGTGGAGAAGCTCCGCCTGCGCGGCGAGCACGGCATGGGCTACAGCATCCACTACTTCCCGGAGCTCGCGTACGACGCCTCGGGTCTGGAGCTGTTCGAGCGCGAGGTCATCCCCGCCCTCGGCTGAGCGTTCCCGTTTCGTCGTGCTCGTTCCCCGCTCGCTCGACGACCGGTCGATCGCCGGTCGTCGAGCGAGGGGGCGCTACAGCAGGGGGCGCACCCCGGCGAAGCCGTCGCGGACCACGTCGGGGCGGGATGCCGGCCCCCCGAACACACGGGTGACGCCTTCATCGTCCGACCACGCCGGCCACTCTGCACGGCCCTCGCGGACGAGCACCACGGCGGCGCCGTGCGTGGCGTCCGCCAGGGACTGCGGGGGGTTCTCGCCCACGAGCGCCGGGATGCCGACGGACGAGTCGAGGCAGTCGAACCAGAACGGCACGTCGATGCAGTGGATCGCCAACCCGGACGGTGAGCCCGCGTACGAGTAGCGGTACACCCAGGTGGGGGCATTCCCGCGGGCATCTGCCGTGCGCACGACCCCGAGCTTGAACGCCTTGTCCGAGACGTAGCGGCCGAGCACGGCCGCGTGGCCCTCGGCCACCGCGTCGGTGTTCGCGGCGAGGTAGGCCTTGCGTGCATCCGCTCTCAGGCCCAGCCTGCCGAGGAGGAGCGACAGCGGAATCCACCGCAGCTTCTTCTCGTGACCCGCGAGGACCATCGAGAACTCGTCGTCCGCCGCACCGACCACGAGCGGCTTGTCGGCACCGACTCCGGCGCGCAGCGAGTCCGGGATCGGGCGCACGACGAGGTCGCCGTCGATCGACGGACCGAGCCCGAGGCCGCCGTCGAGGAGTGCCGTGATGTCGCGCCTCGCCCGGGCCGCCGCCGTCTGCGCCTCGATGAGCCGATCCTCGTCGATCGCCTCGAACGCGGCGCGAGTGGGCTCGACGCCGAGGTGGTTCGCCACCTTCGCCGTCAGGGTCCGCGCCCGCTCCGCGGAGATGTCCGTGATGGCGGGCGACAGCGCCCACGCGCCGTGGAACAGGTGCTGCGCCTTCTCGCTGGCGAGCAGCGTCAGCACGGCTCCGCCGCCGGCGGACTGCCCCGCGATCGTGACGCGGCCCGGGTCGCCGCCGAACGCGCGGATGTTCGTCTGCACCCACTCGAGCGCGGCGATCCAGTCGTGCATGCCACGGTTGTCCGGCGCGCCGTCGACATGCCCGAACCCCACGAAGCCGAGGCGGTACGAGAGCGAGACGGTCACGACGCCGTCGCGGTTGAAGTTGCGGCCGTCGTACCACGGGCTCGCGGGCGAGCCCGAGACGTAGCCGCCGCCGTGGATCCACACGATCACGGGGAGCGCGGCATCCGTCTCTCCGGGCGCGGGAGTGAAGACGTTGACGTTCAGGGTCGCGTCGCCCGCCACCGACGGCTCGGGGATGAGCGTCACGCCGGCGTCGCCGCGCTGCGCGGTCGGGCCGAACTCGAGCGCATCGCGCACGCCCTCCCACGGCTCGACGGGCACCGGGGCGGCGAACCGCAGCTCGCCGACCGGCGGCTGGGCGAACGGGATGCCGAGGAACGCCGCGCTGCGCACGCGCGAGCCCACGGTCGGCCGCCATTTGCCGCGCACCCGGCCGGACGCGATCTCGACCTCGACGTGCGTGTCCACCTCGGTATCGCTCATGCGGGAGATCCTCTCGGTCCTGGATGGATGCGGCGACCTCACCGCGCGGGTCAGCTGGCGGCGGCGTCCGCGGGTGCCGGCACCGGCGCCAGCAGCTGGAACAGCGCGTCGATCGTCGCCGCCATGTCGACATCGGGATCGAGGAGCCACTGCAGCTGCATCCCGTCCGACGCGGCCTGGAGCAGGCGCGCGACGACCTCGGCGTCGACCCGGTCGCTGATGCGTCCGGCCTCCTGCTCTCTCCGCACCGTCTCGGTGAACAGGCGACGAACCAGGGCACTGCGCTGCAGGTAGTACTCGTGCGCCGGATGCGTCGTATCTCCGGCCTCGACGGCGAGCCTCGAGAACAGCTCGACCACGCCGGGCACCTCGCTGTTGTGCCGGATGACGCGCAGGTAGCCCTCGCGCATCGAGGCGAGGTCCACCTCGCCGGGCTCGAACTGGCCGGCGTCGATCTCGTCGCGCTTGCGGAGGATCTCGACGAACAGCTGCTCCTTCGAGCCGAAGTAGTGGAGGAGTCCCGCCTGGCTGAGGCCGACGGCATCCGCGATCTCACGGACGGATGCGCCGCGGAAGCCCTCGCGGGCGATCACCTCGAGCGCGCGCGTGAGGATCTCCTCGCGCTTTGCGACGCCCTTCGCGTACGAACCCCTCTTCGCCATGACATGAGATTAAACCCGAACGGCACTTGAAATCTCAAAACCGAATGTCGTATGGTTTTGCTTGCGCTCAGAGGCGAGCGTTCCTTCACCCCCGAGGAAACCCATGACACTGCCGTCCGAGTCGGTCCTCCCGATCACCGAGACCACCTTCGTCGCCACCGCATCCGGCAACGACGATCCGCCCACGCCCGTGAAGGGACTCCGCCGCCTCATGTGGTGGATCATCCCGGCAAACCTCGGGATCTTCCTCGTCTGGGGGGCCGTGCCCGGCATCTTGCTGCCGCAGCAGATCGCGCTGCAGTTCGGCGACGCGAACAAGGTGGCGACCTTCACGGTGGTCGCGACCGTCGGCGCCTTCGCCGCGATGATCGCTCAGCCGATCGCCGGCCAGATCTCGGACCGGACGCGGTCGCGCTGGGGTCGCCGCGCGCCGTGGATCGTCATCGGCGCTCTCGCAGGCGCGCTGTCGCTCGTCGGCCTGGCCTTCGCGAACACGGTGGTCGGCCTGATCATCGCCTGGACGCTCGTCCAGATCTGCTTCAACTTCGCGCAGGGGCCGCTGTCGGCCGTCATGCCCGACCGTGTGCCGCTCAAGCGGCGCGGAACCTTCGCGGCCCTGTCGGGGATCGGCCTGATGGTCGGCGCCCTCGGCGGATCGATCGTCGCCTCGTTCTTCTTCCACAGCATCGCCCTCGGCTACATCGTGTTCGCGGTGATCGCGGTCGTCGCCCTGATGCTGTTCGTCGCCTTCAACCCCGACCACCCGAGCACGAACCTCGCGAGGGAGCCGTTCAGCTTCGGCGACTTCCTCCGCACGTTCTGGGTCAACCCCGTCAGGCACCCCGACTTCTTCTGGGCGTTCACCGGGCGCCTGCTGCTCTACACGGGCTACTTCGCGGTCACCGGGTTCCAGCTCTACCTGCTCACCGACTACTTCCACGTCGCCAAGCCGGAGACGGTCATCCCGCTGCTCGGCATCCTGAGCCTCGTCGGCATCCTGATCTCGACCATCGTGTCGGGTCCGCTGTCCGACAAGGTCGGCCGTCGCAAGCCGTTCGTGTTCGCGTCGGCCGTCGTCGTCGCCCTCGGCTTCCTGCTCCCCTGGATGTGGCAGGACCTCACGGCGTGGATGATCATGACCTTCGTCGCGGGCTTCGGATTCGGCATGTTCCAGGCGGTGGACACGGCGCTCATGAGCGAGGTGCTGCCCTCGGCGAAGTCCTTCGCGAAAGACCTCGGCATCGTCAACATCGCCGCCACGCTCCCGCAGACCCTCGCGCCCGGCGTCGCCGGTGCGATCGTCCTCGCGTTCGGCTACAAGGCGCTCTTCCCGATCGCGATCGTGCTCGGCCTTCTGGGGGCCTTTGCGATCTGGCCGATCAAGGCGACCCGCTGATCGACTCCCGGGGGCGGCGGGATCGCCCGTCGCCCCCGGGCCACCACCCCTCCCACGAAAGGACGAGCGCATGGCCGACGTCACCGCATCAGATCTGACCCTCGAGGAGAAGGCGTCGCTCACGAGCGGCGCGAGCTTCTGGTACACCAAGCCCATCGAGCGTGTGGGCGTCCCCGCCATCATGGTGACCGACGGCCCCCACGGACTGCGCAAGCAGCGCGAGTCGGGCGACCACCTCGGCATCGGCGACAGCGTGCCGGCGACCTGCTTCCCGCCCGCCGTCGGCCTCGGCTCGTCGTGGGACGTCGACCTGATCCGCCGCGTCGGCGAGGCGCTCGGCACCGAGACGTCCATCGAGAACGTCGCCGTCCTCCTCGGCCCGGGCATCAACATCAAGCGCTCGCCGCTGTGCGGCCGCAACTTCGAGTACCTCTCCGAGGACCCGATCGTCTCAGGCGTCCTGGGAGCGGCGATCGTCAACGGCATCCAGTCGAAGGGCGTCGGCACCTCGCTGAAGCACTTCGCCGCCAACAACCAGGAGAACGACCGGATGCGGGCATCCAGCGACGTCGACCCGCGCCCATTGCGCGAGATCTACCTGCGTGGCTTCCAGCGCGTGGTCGAGGACGCGCAGCCGTGGACCGTCATGTGCTCCTACAACCGCATCAACGGCGTCTACGCCTCGGAGGACGCGTGGCTGCTCACCGAGGTGCTGCGCGACGAGTGGGGCTACAAGGGCCTCGTCGTCTCGGACTGGGGCGCCGTGAACGAGCGCGTCCCGAGCCTCGCCGCCGGCATGGATCTCGAGATGCCCTCGTCGAACGGCGTCACCGACGCGCAGCTCGTTGCCGCCGTCCAGGACGGCTCGCTCGACGAGGCCGTGCTCGACACCGCCGTGAACCGCGTGCTCGACCTGGTCCGCAAGGCGACCGACGGCGCGGGTGCTGTCGAGGGTCCCCTCGACGTCGACGCGCACCACGCGCTTGCCCGCGAGGCCGCCGGCCGTTCGATCGTGCTCCTGAAGAACGACGGCGACCTGCTGCCGCTGGCGAAGGACGCGAAGATCGCCGTCATCGGCGAGTTCGCCGAGAAGCCGCGTTACCAGGGCGCCGGCTCGTCGATGATCAACCCGACGCGTCTCGACTCGGCGCTCGAGGAGATCCGCGCGCTCGCGACGCAGGAGGTCGAGTACGCGCAGGGCTTCAGCAACGCGCTCGAGGTGTCCGACGCGGAGGCCAAGGCGCTGCGCGAGGAGGCGGTGATCGCCGCATCCCGCGCAGACGTGGCGGTCGTGTTCCTCGGATTGCCCGCCCGCCTCGAGTCCGAGGGCTACGACCGCGAGGACATCGACCTCCCCGCCGGGCAGCTGGAGCTGCTCGACGCGGTCATCGTCGCCAACAAGAACGTCGTCGTGGTGCTCTCGAACGGCGGCGTCGTGGCGCTGCCGTTCGCGGCATCCGTTCCCGCGATCCTCGAGGGTTGGCTGCTCGGCCAGGCCGGCGGCGGCGGGACTGCCGACGTGCTGTTCGGCGAGGTCAACCCCTCGGGCAAGCTCACCGAGACGATCCCGGTGCGGCTCGAGAACACCCCGGCGTTCCTCGACTTCCCGGGCGAGTTCTCGCACGTCCGCTACGGAGAGGGCCTCTTCGTCGGCTACCGCTGGTACGACGCGCGCCGGATGGAGGTCGCCTACCCGTTCGGCCATGGCCTCTCGTACACGACGTTCTCGTACGGGGATGCCACGGCCGCGGTCGACGCCGACGGCGACGTCGAGGTCACCGTCGAGGTCACGAACACGGGTGACCGCGCCGGCCGCGAGGTGGTCCAGGTCTACACGTCGCTGCCCGGCTCGTCGGTGCAGCGCGCTCCGCGCGAGCTCAAGGCCTTCGCGTCGGTGGAGCTGCAGCCCGGGGAGACGCGGACCGTCACGCTGAGCGTGCGCCGCCAGGACCTCGCGTACTGGGACATCCGCGCCGACCGCTGGGTCGTCGAGGGCGGCGAGTACACGGTGGATGTCGCCGCATCCAGCCGCGACATCCGCTCCTCGGTCTCGGTTGCGGTCGAGGGCGATGCGTTGGTCCTCCCGCTCTCGCGCACGTCGTCGCTCGGCGAGGTCATGCGTCACCCGGTCGCGGGTCCGATCGTCCAGGCCCAGATCGCCCAGATGATGGCCGGCATGGGCGACGGCGCGGCCTCGATCATGCCGGAGGGCGTCGACTTCATGAAGATGATGGAGTCGTTCCCGATCGGCCGCATCGGCATGATGGGCGCGCTCGCCGGAGACGGCGCCGGCGCGAGCCCCGAGATGATCGACGGCCTCATCGCGATGGCGAACGCCCAGGCCTGACCCCTCCTCCTGACCCCTCCTCCTGACCCCTCCGACACCGCGAGCCCGCATTCGTTTCCCGAGCCCGCACCCGATATGCGTGCATCGAGTGCGGGCTGGGAAATCGAGTGCGGGCTCGCGGGCGTCAGGGCGGGCTCGAGGGCGTCCGGGCGGGCTCGCGGGCGTCCGGGTGAGGGTCCGGGGGCGGGAGGGCGAGGGGTCAGCGGCGCAGGAAGGAGAGCAGCGCCTCGTTGACCTCGGCAGCGTGGGTCAGCAGCATCCCGTGCGGTGCGCCCTCGATCTCGACGTACTCCGCGTCGGGCAGCAGCTCGCGGAACCGCCGCGCGGTCGCGTCGATCGGCAGGATGTTGTCCGCCGTGCCGTGCAGGATGAGCGCCGGCACGTCGATCTTCGGAATGTCGGCGCGGAAATCCGTGGGCCACGACAGCGGCGCCGCGACGATCGCGACGTTGCCCATCTGGTTGGCGACCTGAACGCTCGCGGCGACCGCCTCGGGCGAGATGCGCGATCCGAGCAGGTCGTCGAGGTTGTAGAAGTCGTGGAAGAAGCCGGTGAGGAACGCCCACCGATCGGCGCGCACAGCCGCCGACACGCCGTCGAAGTACTCCTGCGGAGCGGCGCCGGCGGGGTTGTCGTCGGTGAGGAGCAGGTAGGGCTCCAGTGAGCTGATGAACACGGCCTTCGCGACGCGCGCGCTGCCGTACGTGGAGAGGTACCGCGCGATCTCGCCCGTGCCCATCGAGAAGCCCGCGAGCACGGCATCCCGCAGGTCGAGCCGCTCCATCAGGACGTTGAGGTCTGCGGCGAACGTGTCGTACCAGTAGCCCCAGCCGGCTTTGGTGGATGCGCCGAACCCGCGCCGGTCGTACGCGATGACGCGGAAGCCCGCATCCAGCAGTGCGGCGGACTGCGCCGCCCATGACTCGCCGTTCAGCGGGAACCCGTGGATCAGCACCACCGGCTGGCCGGTGCCCTGGTCGGTGTAGAAGAGGTCGATGTCGACGGAGTTCTCGTGGTCGACCGTGATGTATGCCATGACACTCCCTTCGGGGCGGGCGGGATGCCGGCACCCCGGTCCGACGTTAGTCCCCTCCCGTCTCAGGAGTCCCGGCGCGCGCCCTCCGAAGGCTCGACCATGAAGACGACGGGCTCGGCGAAGCCGGCGTCGGCGAAGGCCCGCGTGACGGCGCGGGAGACCGCATCCGCATCCTCACGGCGCACCAGCGCGATCGCACTGCCGCCGAATCCGCCTCCGGTCATGCGGGCTCCGACGGCTCCCGCGGCGAGGGCCGCGTCGACAGCCGTGTCGAGCTCGGGGCACGAGACCTCGAAGTCGTCGCGGAGCGACACGTGCGATGCGACGAGCAGATCTCCGATGGCCAGCGGACCGTCCTCGCGCAGGAGGCGCACGGTGTCGAGCACGCGCTGGTCCTCGGTCACGACATGGCGCACCCGGCGGTAGGTCGTCTCGTCGAGCACCTCGCGCGCGCGGTCGAGGTCGTCGGGGGAGAGATCGCGCAGCGCCTTCACCCCGAGCGCTTCCGCGCCGCGCTCGCACGCCGCACGGCGATCGCCGTAGCCGCCGGTCGAGTGGGCGTGCGCGACCCGCGTGTCGATCACGAGCAGCTCCAGGCCCGCGGCGGCGAAGCCGAGGTCGACCGGCGTGCCCTCGAGCGACCGGCAGTCGATGAAGATCGCCGCATCGCGGCGGCCGAGCATCGACGCCATCTGATCCATGATCCCGGTCGGTGCGCCGACGGCCTCGTTCTCGGCACGGCGGCCGATGCGGGCGAGGGCGGTGGCGTCGAGGTCGAGTGCCCAGACGTCGCGCAGGGCGGATGCGGTGGCCCCCTCGATCGCGGCGGACGACGAGAGTCCGGCGCCGACGGGAACGTCCGAGGCGAGGGCGATGTCGACGCCGACCGCGTCGTCGACGCCTCCGGCGAGTAGCGCCCAGGCCACCCCGAGGGGGTATGCCGCCCATTCGGGAACGGCATCCCGCGGGAACTCTCCCACGGCGAGGTCGGCGAGGTCGATCTCCACGGGCTCGGGGTCGAACGTGGATGCCACGCGGATCCGCCCGTCGTCGCGCACGCGCACGGCTGCGACGGTGCGGCGGTCGATCGCGAAGGGCAGAACGAACCCGTCGTTGTAGTCGGTGTGCTCGCCGATGAGGTTGGCCCGGCCGGGCGCGGACCAGATGCCGTCGGGCTCGGCGCCGGTCATGACGGCGAGCAGGGCGCACGCGGCGCCGATGGGGTCTTCCGGCGCGATCATCGCGTCGGGACGGGCGTTCGCGGTCATACGGTGACTCCTTCCACGGCCTCGCGCAGGCGCGCGGCAGATGTCTCCGGCGGGATCTCGGCGGTCCATGCCCACATGGCGGCTTCGGATCCGGCGAGGAATTTGAGCTTGTCCGCGGCGCGCCGCGGTGAGGTGAGCTGCAGGTGCAGGCGCACCGCATCCCGTCCCACGTGCACGGGCGCCTGGTGCCAGGCCGCGATGTACGGCGTCGGCGTCTCGTACAGGGCGTCGACGCCGCGCAGCAGTCGCAGGTACAGCGGGGCGAGCTCGTCGCGCTCCTCACCGCTGAGCGCCGCGAAGTCCGCCACCTGCCGGTGCGGCATGAGGTGCACCTCGAGCGGCCAGCGGGCGGCGAACGGCACGAAGGCCGTCCAGTGCGAGCCCTCGAGGATGACGCGCTCCGACGCGCGCTCGAACTCGAGGATGCGGGTGAACAGGTCGGGGCCGGTCTTCTCCACCGCGTCGAGCACCCGGCGCGTGCGCGGCGTGACGTACGGGTAGGCGTAGATCTGGCCGTGGGGGTGCGGGAGCGTGACGCCGATCGCCTCGCCGCGGTTCTCGAACGGGAAGACCTGCTCGATGCCGGGGATCGCCGAGAGGGCGGTCGTGCGATCCGCCCAGGCCTCGATCACGGTGCGGGCGCGGGTGACCGACTGCGTGCCGAACGACCCGGAGTGCTCAGGGCTGAAGCACACGACCTCGCAGCGCCCGACGCTCGTGCGGGTGCGGCCGAGGCCGAGACGGTCGAGGTCGTCGAGGCCCCGGGGCGGGTCGATCGCCGCGGGTGCCGTGCCGACGGCGACGGGCAGAGCCGGGCCGAACGACGGCGAGCGGTTCTCGAACACGGCGACGTCGTAGCGCGAGGGGATCTCACTCGGATTGGTCGGCGTCTGCGGCGCGAGCGGGTCGGCGTCGGCGCTCGGCAGCATCACGCGGTTCTGGCGCGCGGCGGCGATCGTGATCCAGTCGCCGGTCAGCACGTCGAGGCGCATGGTCGCGGTCTCGGGCCGGGGGTCGAGCGTGCGGGCGTCGACCGACCGGTCGGGACCGAGCCGAGTGTCGGGATCGTCGTAGTAGACGAGGTCGCGGCCGTCGGCGAGGACGGTGGCTCGCTTGGCGACTCCTGCGCCGAGGATCTCCGGTGTGTTCACGTCAACACGGTAACAGGACTGCTATGTTATCGTCAACACGAGAGTGGAGGGGATGCTGTGGAGCCGAAGCGCGTCTCGATGGCCGACGTCGCCGCCCTCGCCGGCGTCTCGGGTCAGACGGTCTCGCGCGTCGTCAACGACAGCCCGCGCGTCGACCCCGCGACCCGCGCCCGCGTCGAGGCCGCGATGCAGCAGCTCGACTACCGCCCGCACCGCGCGGCTCGAGCCCTGCGCACGGGCCGCACGCAGACGATCGGCCTCGTCGCCGCGACGCTCGCGACGGTCGGCAACTCCCGGATGCTGCAGGCGGTGGCGGATGCGGCCGCATCGCGCGGCTACGCCCTCGCGGTCGTGACCCTCGGCGTCTCCGGAGCCGTGGGCGATGCCTTCGAGCAGCTGCGCGAGCAGGGTGTCGACGGCGCGATCGTGCTGAACGAGGCCACACGTCTCGCACAGGATGCCGTCATCCCGTCCGGCCTGGCCCTGGTCGTCGTCGACGCTCCCCCCGGCGCGCGCTTCGGCGACGCGCGAGCCGGAGTCATCGCCACCGACCACGCCGGGGGAGCCCGCGCCGCGACGGAGCACCTGCTCGCCCATGGCCATCGAACGGTCCGCCACATCGCGGGACCCGAGGGCTCGTTCGCCGCGGCCGAGCGTCAGCGCGGATGGCGCGAAGCGCTCACAACGGCGGGCGCCGACATCCCGGAACCGGTCCGCGGCGACTGGAGCTCCGCATCCGGATTCGCGGTCGCCCGCGACCTGCCCGTGAACACGACGGCCGTCTTCGCAGCCAACGACCAGATGGCGCTCGGCGCGCTGCGCGCACTCGCCGACACCGGCCGCCGTGTGCCCGAGGACGTGAGCGTCGTCGGCTTCGACGACATCGCGGATGCCGCGGAATACCGGCCCCCGCTGACCACCGTCCGGCAGGATTTCGACTCGCTGGGCGAGCGTGCGCTCGAGATGCTGGTGGCATCCATCGAGACCGGATCGACACCGGCGCCCGAGCTGATGCCGGCGCCTCTCGTGGTCCGCGCGAGCACTCGCCCGTAACGACGTTTGACGCGCGCGGCGTCCGCCCCTATCGTGTCCGACGAGGATTGTTACCGCTAACAATTCTCGTACTCCGACGCAGGAGCAGACAGAGGAGCAAAGATGCCCACGATGTTCGGCAGGTCGAGAACCGCCGCCGCAGCACTGATCGCCACGGCCGTCGTCGCGGCCGGCTTCACCGCAGGAGCGGCACCCGCCGCCGGGGCGGACGCCGGTCTCGTGCTGCGCTACGCGCTCGACGGCACGACCGGGACGGCCGCGGTCGACAGCTCCGGCAACGGCCGGGACGGCACGCTCACGGGCGGCGCGACCCTGACCGGCAGCGAGGGCCTGGCGCTCAACGGGTCCACCGGATACGTCAAGCTTCCCGACGACGTGATGTCCGGTCTCAGCTCCATCACCGTCAGCACGCAGGTGCTCGTGAAGCCCACGCAGTCGACGCCGTACATGCTCTGGGCGTTCGGCAACACCGACTCCGGCGGTGTCGGCAACGGCTACCTCTTCGCGACCGGCGACAGCTACCGAGCCGCCGCCGCGACCGGCAACTGGTCGACCGAGCAGGGGGTCAATTCCAACGCCGCCCTCGCCCGGGGCACCTGGAAGACGCTCACCTACACGATCGACCACGCCACGAGCACCGCGACCCTCTACCTCGACGGCACCCAGGTCGCCCGCAGCACATCGGTCACGACGACCCCCGGCGGCATCGGCGGCGGCCACACCACCGCCGACTACATCGGTCGTTCCGTCTACAACGCCGACAAGTACCTGAGCGGCAATGTCCGCGACTTCCGCATCTACGACCACGCGCTCACCCCGGCCGAGATCGCGACGCTCCAGCCGTCCGACTCCGACCGGGTGCAGCGGGATGCCGCGGCCCTCTCGCTCGGCGACCTCAGCGCCATCACCGCCGACGTGACCCTCCCGACCACGGGCGCGAACGGCGCGGCGATCTCGTGGGCATCCAGCGACCCCGCGATCTCGAACACGGGCACGGTGACCCGGCCCGCGGCGGACACCCCCGACGCATCCGTCACCCTCACCGCCACGATCTCCCGGGGCGGGGCGTCGACGACCCGAGCCTTCACGGCGACCGTCCTCGCGCTGCCGAGCGACACCGCCGCCCTTGCCGATGCTGCGGCTGCGCTCAGCATCACGAACATCGACGACGTGCGCGGAAACCTGACGCTGCCGGCCGCCCCCGCCGGCATCCAGCTCTCCTGGCAGTCCTCGAACGTCGACGTCGTCGCCACCGACGGCGTCGTGCACCGGCAGTCCGTCGACACCGACGTGACCCTGACCGCGACGCTCGTCAAGGGCGCCGCATCCACCACCCGCGCGTTCACGGCGCACGTGCGCAAGGCCGTCCCGCCCAGCCCGATGGCGGGCTACGCCTTCGCGTACTTCACGGGCGACACGGTCGCGGGCGAGAACATCTACTTCGCCGCCAGCCAGGGCAACAACGCGCTGAAGTGGAACGAGGTCAACGGCGGCCGTCCGGTGCTCACCTCGCAGTTCGGCACGAAGGGCCTGCGCGACCCGTTCGTCATCCGCTCTCCCGAGGGCGACACGTTCTACCTGATCGCGACCGACCTCTCGATCGGCAGTGGCACCTCGTGGGACGCGTCGCAGCGCACCGGAAGCCTGTACCTCGAGGTGTGGGAGTCGCACGACCTCGTGCACTGGGGCGCGCAGCGGCACGTGAAGGTCTCGCCCGACACCGCGGGCAACACGTGGGCGCCCGAGGCGTACTGGGACGACACCATCGGCGCGTACGTCGTCTTCTGGGCCTCGAAGCTCTACGCGGCGAACGACCCCGGGCACACCGGCAGCACGTACAACCGGATGCTGTACGCCACGACCCGCGACTTCACGACGTTCTCGACGCCGCAGATCTGGCAGGACGGCGTCTCGCGCATCGACTCCACCGTCATCAAGGCGAACGGCGTCTACCAGCGGTTCACCAAGGACGAGGGGGCCGGAACGACGGGATGCAGCGACATCATCCAGGAGAGCTCGACGTCGCTGCGCGCGACCCTGCCCGACTGGAAGATGGTCGCCTCGTGCATCGGCAAGAACGCCGGCACCGCGGCCGTCGAAGGTCCCACCGTGTTCAAGTCGAACGCGGGTGACGTCAACGGCGACAAGTACTACCTCTTCGTCGACGAGTACGGCGGGCGCGGCTACATCCCGCTCGAGACGGCCGACATCGCCGCCCCGAACTGGAAGGTGTCGTCGAACTACACGTTGCCGACCAAGCCGCGCCACGGCACGGTCCTCCCGGTGACGGCGGCCGAGCTCGCGGCGCTGAGCGCCGGCCCGGCGCCGGCGACGGCGGATGCGGACGGGCAGATCCTGCGCTACGACTTCAGCGAGGGCTCCGGCAGTGTCGTGCACGACCGCACCGGCAACGGCCACGACGGCACGATCGTGGGCGGGACGACCTGGTCGTCCGGCTCCCTGACCCTGAACGGCACCGACGGCTACGTCGACATGCCCGACGACCTGCTCGCCGGGATGACCGACACGACCGTCGAGGCGGACGTGTGGGTCGACCCCGCGCAGGCCGGCAGCTACTTCATCTACGGATTCGGCAACACGGATGCGTCGGGCGCCGGCAGCGGCTACCTCTTCACGACGGGCGACTCGGCCTACCGTACAAGCATCGCGACCGGCAACTGGACGACCGAGCAGACGGCGACCCAGGGCACGGCCCTGCCCCGCGGCCGGTGGGCGCACCTCGCCTACACGCTGCAGGGGGGCACCGCGCGCATCTACCTCGACGGCGTGCAGGTCGCGGTCAAGACGGGTGTGACGACTCTGCCGAAGGACATCGGCAGCGGCTTCACCGCGGCGAACTACCTCGGCCGGTCGATGTACTCGGCTGACAAGAAGTTCATGGGCAGGTTCCGCGAGTTCGCGCTCTACAACCGGGCGCTGAGCCCGGCGGAGATCCTCGCCGATTCGGGCAACACGACGGCGCTCGTGGGCGCGTCGCTGAGCGACCCGAGCGTGCTGAAGACCGATCCGGTGACGCAGGCGACCGGTCGCACAGTGGTCTACCCGGTGAAGCCGGGCACCGACCTGACGAGGCTGGCACCGACCTTCACGGTCGGCGCCGGGGTCACCGCATCCCCCGCCTCCGGCGACATCGTCGACCTGTCGAAGCCCGTGGCGTACACCCTGACGGCGGCGGACGGCAGCACGGCGACGTGGACGCTGCGGGCCGAGCCGGTCAACAGCCCGGTGCTGCCGGGGCTGTATGCCGACCCGAACATCGCGGTCTTCGGCGGCACGTACTACATCTACGCGACATCCGACGGCTACGCCGGATGGGGCGGCAACACCCTCTACGTGTGGAAGTCCACCGACCTCGTGCACTGGTCGCGCTCCGACACGCCGGTGCTGACGCTCGACGGGGCGAACGGCAACGTGCCGTGGGCGACGGGCAACGCGTGGGCGCCGACGGTCATCGAGCGGGGCGGCAAGTACTACCTGTACTTCAGCGGGCAGAATCCGACCTACAACCGCAAGACGATCGGCGTCGCGGTGGGCGACAGCCCCGACGGGCCGTTCGTCGCGCAGCCGACGGCGATGATCCTGAACAACGAGTCGGTGACGAGCGGTCAGGCGATCGATCCGGCGGCGTTCCGGGACCCGCAGACGGGCAAGTACTACCTGTTCTGGGGCAACGGCAAGCCCGTCTACGCCGAGCTGAGCGACGACATGACGTCGATCAAGCCCGGCACGATCGCCGCGATCTCGGGGCTCACCGACTTCCGCGAGGGCATCTTCATGAATTACCGGAACGGCGTGTACCACCTGACCTACTCGATCGACGACACCGGGTCGGCCGACTACCGCGTCGGCTATGCCACGTCCACGAGCGTCAACGGCCCGTGGACCTCGAGGGGGGTGCTGCTGCAGAAGGATCCGTCGCAGGGCATCCTGGCGACCGGTCACAGCTCGATCATCAACGTCCCGGGCACGGACGACTGGTACATCGCGTACCACCGGTTCGCGATCCCGGGCGGTGACGGCCAGCACCGCGAGACGACGATCGACCGCCTCACGGTGGGTGCCGACGGGGTCTTCCAGCCGGTCACGCCGACGCTGTCGAGCGTGGCGCCGGAGACCGTGCCCGACCCGCAGCCGCTGACCGTCTCCATCGCCGGCACGCCGATCGTGGGCCGCACGCTGACGGCGACGCCGTCGACGCCGTGGACGGCCTCCTCGATCGCGTGGACGCGTGACGGCGCACCGATCGACGGTGCGAACAGCGCGACCTACACGCTGACGGCGGCGGATGCGGGGGCCACCATCGCGGCGGTGGTCACCGGCACGAAGCCGCTCTGGCCGGGCGCCACGGCATCCGCGAAGGTCGGACCCGTCCTGCCGTTCGAGGTGCGGCTGAGCGTCACGACGAAATGCGTGGCGGACCGGGTGCAGCTCTTCGTCGCGGCGGCGAATTCTGCGGCCACCCCGCTCGACGTGGCGGTGACGACCGACTTCGCCACCAAGACGCTCACGGGGGTCGCGGCCGGAACGACCGAGAAGCTCGCCTTCCCGGTGAAGACGGCCGTGCTGCCCGCCAGTGGAGGGACCGCGGTCGTCACGGGCCTGCTGGAGGGCAAGACCGTGAGCGGGACATACTCCTTCTCGTACGACGGCGTGCTCTGCGGGTGAGCGCGTGACACGACCCGGCCGGGGCCTTCGGCCTCTGGCCGGGTCGTGTCAGGCGGCGGCAGGGTGCTGGTGCGCGAAGCGCGCCACGCCGTTGCGCACGGCGGTGGACTCGAGATGGATGCCGACAGGCATCAGACGGTGGATGCGGCGCGCCGGGCCTCCCAGCCCGTGCGGACCATCTCGTCCACGGTGTACCGGTTCTTCCAGTTGAGGTCGCGGGCCGCGAGGTCGCCGGTGGCGACGATGCGGTCGGGATCGCCTGGCCGGCGCGCCCCGATCTCGGGGGTGAAGTCGATGCCGGTGACGCGGGCCATCGCATCCATGATCTCGCGCACGGAGAGACCGTTCTGCGAGCCCAGGTTGTACGCCGGCTCGATCGGCTCCCCCGAGGCGAGGCGCTGAGCGGCGACGACGTGTGCGGCCGCGATGTCGGCGACATGGACGTAGTCGCGCACGTTCGTGCCGTCCGGGGTGTCGTAGTCGTCGCCGTTGATGCGCGGCGTCTCGCCGGCCAGCAGCTTCTCGAACACGATGGGGAAGAGGTTGTGCGGGCTCGTGTCGTACACGGACGGATCGCCCGAGCCGACCACGTTGAAGTACCGCAGCGACGTGTGCCGCAGCGCACCGTCCGTCGCGATCGCCTGGTCGCGGATCAGCCATTCGCCGATCAGCTTCGACTCGCCGTAAGGGGATGCCGGCCGCTTCGGCAGGTCCTCGGTGACGAGCGGCACGTCCGGCGTGCCGTAGACGGCGGCGGACGACGAGAAGACCAGGTTCGTGACATCCGCCGCCTGCATGGCCTCGAGCACGATCCGCGTCGCCTCGACGTTCTGCTGGTAGGTGTGGAGGGGTCGCCGCACCGAGACGCCCGCGTACTTGTATCCCGCGACGTGGATGACGCCCTCGACGTCCTGCTCCCGCAGGGTGCGTTCGACGAGGTCGCGGTCGAGGATGGTGCCCTCGGCGAACGGCACGCCGTCCGGCACGAAGGATGCGTGCCCGCTCGAGAGGTCGTCGATGACGACGGGTTCGAGCCCCGCGGTCGAGAGAGCGCGGACGATGTGCGCGCCGATGTAGCCGGCGCCGCCGGTGACAAGCCAGGTCATGTCACCATTCTGCCCGCGTGAGGTCACCGTCCGTGTGCCGGTGGAGGACACCGGGCCCGCGAGCCTCGTCGGCCACGGTCGTCCGCCGAGGTCAGCGCGTGAGCCCCAACGTCCGCTCGGCCGTCGTCCAGTCGGCGGCCATCGCGTGCTGCGCGGCCTCCAGCGTCACCCGCCCCGAGCACACCGCCTGATGCAGGATGTCCTCCACGTCGTCTTTCGGGTTCCGTGTCGAGGTCGCTCCGGACCTGTTGGGCTCCACCCACAGATTCGAGGTGCTGCTGGACCCGCCCAGCCCGAGGCTGATCAGATGGTCCTCCTCGATGCTCCGCGCGTAAGCCTGCCCGTACGCGACCAGCAGCCGGTGCTTGAGCGCATCGGTCTGCTCGACCGGAGGGCGCACCGTCTTCGTGTATCCGGTCCGGCAGATCGTCTGCTGGATGTTCGCCTGCGTGACCGCGGGATCGATGCCCCCCGGCGTGCATGCCGGGTCCGGGAGCACCAGCCCGGCCTGCGCGTCGACCACGCGGGCGTGGCAGGAGCCGGCGGTGAGGTGCATGTCGTCGACCACCACAGCGGGGGTGTGCACCACGCGGATCGTTCCCGGCGCGGCCGGAGCCGCTGCCGATGGCGTGGTTGCTCCGCTCAGCGGGTGGGCGGTCAGGGGGTCCGGCGCGAAATACGCACCGAGAGCACCCTCGACATCGGCGCACCCGGTCAGCAGGCTCAGGCAGCACGCCGTCATCAGGACGGCGAGCGCGCGGCGGGTGGATGCAGAGGTCATCGTGCCCGATACTTCCATACGCGCCGGCGCCGAGGGCGGTGGGCCATCAGACCTCGCGCGGCATCGCGGCGGGACAAGCGCGACGCAGATGCGGTAGAAACGCACCAGGAAGGGACCGAGGCGAATGAGCGACGACGTGGAGACGGTGCACGTGAACCGCCCGTTCTGCGAGCTGCACCTGCACATCGAGGGGACGCTCGAACCGGCCACCATCTTCCAGCTCGCACGACAGCAGCAGCTGACACTGCCCTATGCCGACGAGGGCGACCTTGCCCGCCGGTATCAGTTCACCGACCTGCAGTCATTCCTCGATCTCTACTACGAGAACATGCGCGTCCTCCGCTCGGAGGACGACTTCTTCGCGATGACGTGGGCGTACTTCCTGCGGGCCCGGATCGCCGGTGTGGCGCACGTCGAGCTGTTCGTCGACCCCCAGGCGCATTCCGTTCGCGGTGTCGCGGAGACCACGGTGCTGCGCGGTCTGCGACGAGCGATGGACCGGGCCAGGGAGGAACTGGCCATCTCCAGCTCGATCATCGCGTGCGTTCTGCGCGACCAGTCCGTCGACTCGGCCCACGCCATGCTCGATGCCGTGCTCGCGGCGGACGTCCCCGTGACGGGGCTCGGGCTGGACTCTGCCGAGGTCGGCAACCCGCCGTCCAGGTTCGCGCGCGTGTTCGCCGATGCTCGGGCGGCCGGCCTGCACATCGTCGCCCATGCCGGTGAGGAAGGCCCGGCCGACTATGTGTGGCAGGCGCTCGACGTCCTCGGCGCCGAGCGCATCGACCACGGCATCCGCGCGCTCGATGACCCCGGACTCGTGGAACGGCTGATCGCCGACCGCATCCCGTTGACCGTGTGTCCGCTGTCGAACGTCCGCCTGCAGGTCGTTCAGGATGTGGCCGAGATCCCCATCCGACGAATGCTCGACGACGGACTCTGCGTCACGATCAACTCCGACGACCCCGCCTACTTCGGCGGCTATCTCGACGACAACCTCCGCAGCGTCGTGGATGCCTTCGGCCTGACCGGCGCCGATCTCGACCTGCTTTGCGAGAACTCGATCACCGCATCGTTCCTCCCCGACGAGGAGAAGGCCCTGCTGAGGCGGCAGCGCACAGGGGGCTGATCGCTCCGGTCCAGGACGGGATCGGCGACCCGCGACACAGGCACGGCATACCTATCGCCGGTGTCGACGTTCCGGTCGGCACCGGCGTCAGGTCTGAGCGTGCAGGCGGATCGGGCTCAGCCGGCGCTGCCGGCCCGCATCCTCTTCGCCATCTCCATCATCTCGGGTGCCGGCTGGCCGATCGCGAAGATGTTGCCCTCGCTGTCGCTGAACCATGCACTGCGTTCACCGCCGAGCTCGGCGATGCCGTCGACCGTCTTCAGCCCGGGCATGTCGTAATCGTGGAACACGACACCGTGCGTGCGAAGCTGCGTCGCGTCTCGATCGATGTCGTCCGTCACGAGGTTGAACGCCGTGTTCTTCGCCGTGCCGGCGAAGTCGCTCCGATACACGAGCACCATGGTTCCGCCGACGTCGTAGAACAGGTTGCCGCCCTGGTCATCGGCGTAGACCGGGTCGCGGCCCAGCACGTCGTGCCACCAGGCCTTGGCGCGGTCGAGGTCGGCTGCCGGCAGGACAGCCGTCGCCATCAGGTTCTCGAACATGATGATTCCCGTCCGGGGGCGTTGTCATCCCCGCGCCGGCCCAGCCCAGCGCATCGGCGATTCGGGCGCGCGAACGTGGCCCCCGAGCGGAGTGTATCCCCGCATCCGAGGGCGCGGTAGAGGCGGACCGTCGCCTCGGCACGGCGTTCTCGATGAGCGGTGTGGCACCCCGCGATCGGCGGCCCAGCGGATCCGCGGGCAGTATCGTGAGCGGGTGATCGACAGCACCGCACCCATCGACGCCACCCGCACTCCCGCGTGGGCGGAGCTCATCGCCCACAGCCAGACGTTCGCGCCCGATCTGCGCGCGTGGTTCGCGGATGATCCGGATCGAGCGGACCGGTTCACCGTCGCCCTGGCAGACCTGCACGTCGACCTGTCGAAGAACCTCGTCACCGACGACATCCTGGCGTCCCTCGTGGATCTCGCCGCGCAGACGGGTGTCGCCGAGCGCTTCGCCGCGATGCTCGCCGGCGCGCACATCAACACGACCGAGGATCGTGCGGTGCTGCACACCGCGCTGCGTCGGCCGGCCGGCGCATCCCCCGATCTGGTCGTCGACGGGCAGGACGTCGACGCGGATGTGCATGCGGTGCTCGCTCGCGTCACCGCGTTCGCGAGCCGCGTGCGCTCCGGAGACTGGCGGGGGATCACCGGCAAGCGGGTCACGCACGTCGTGAACATCGGCATCGGCGGATCGGACCTCGGCCCGGTCATGGTCTTCGAGGCACTGCGGCCCTACGCCGATGCGGGCATCGAGGCCCGGTTCGTCTCGAACATCGACCCGACCGATCTCGCCCAGAAGACGGCCCAGCTCGACCCCGAGACGACCCTGTTCATCGTGGCGTCGAAGACCTTCACCACGCTCGAGACGCTCACGAACGCCCGACTGGCGCGGGACTGGCTGTGGGCGAAGCTCGGCGAGCAGGGGGTGGATGTCGCCTCCGACGACGCGAAGACGGATGCCGTCGCCCACCACTTCATCGCCGTCTCGACGGCGCTCGACAAGGTCGCCTCATTCGGCATCGACCCCCAGAACGCATTCGGCTTCTGGGACTGGGTGGGCGGCCGGTACTCGGTGGACTCCGCCATCGGAACCTCGCTCGCCATCGCCCTCGGCCCCGACGTGTTCGAAGAGCTGCTCGCCGGATTCCACGCCGTCGACGAGCACGTGCGGACGACGCCGCTCCAGCGGAACGTGCCCGTTCTCATGGGCCTGCTGAACATCTGGTACACGAACTTCCTCGGCGCCCAGACGCACGCCGTGCTGCCGTACGCACAGCAGCTGAGTCGCTTCCCGGCCTACCTGCAGCAGCTCACCATGGAGTCCAACGGCAAGTCCGTGCGCTGGGACGGGTCACCCGTGACGACCAGCACCGGCGAGGTGTTCTGGGGCGAGCCCGGCACCAACGGCCAGCACGCGTTCTACCAGCTGATCCATCAGGGCACGCGGCTCATCCCCGCCGATTTCATCGCCTTCGCCAACCCCGCCTACCCGCTCGAGGACGGCGGGCGCGACGTGCACGGCCTGTTCCTCGCGAACTTCCTCGCGCAGACCAAGGCGCTCGCGTTCGGCAAGACCGCGGACGAGGTGGAGGCCGAAGGCACCACCGGGCCGCTCGTCGCCGCACGCACGTTCCCCGGCAATCGGCCGACCACGTCGATCTTCGCGGACGCCCTCACCCCGCGCGTACTCGGTGAACTGATCGCGCTCTACGAGCACATCACTTTCACCCAGGGCGTCATCTGGGGCATCAACTCCTTCGACCAATGGGGCGTCGAGCTGGGAAAGCAGCTCGCCCTGCAGATCGCGCCGGCGATCGAAGGCGACGCGGAGGCGACGGCGGCGCAGGATGCCTCCACCCGGGCGCTGCTCGCCTACTACCACGCTCACCGCCGCTGACCGCCCAGAGCCGGGTTCGGCGAGCAGGTGTCGCCGCCGCATCCCACCGCCGCCGTGACCGGACCTCGACCCGGTTCAGGAACGTCGCGCGAGGTGGTGCTCGAGGAGGTAGTCCGCGATGGCGATGCTGCTGGTCGCAGCGGGGGACGGGGCGTTGCGGACGAGTGTGACGGGTCCGACCTGGTCGACGGCGAAATCGTCGATCAGGTCGCCGTTGCGGGCCCACGCCTGGGCTCGCACACCGGCCGCCGACTTGTGCGTGAGATCCGACATCGTCAGCTCGGGGACGAAGCGGCGAGCCTTCCGGAAGTACAGCGGCTTGATCAGCGACCCGCTGATCTCGTCGACGCCCATGCGCCAGTGCTTCTTCGCCAAGGGCCACGCGCCGGGCCAGGTCGCCGACGCCCAGGTGTCCTTCACCGACCAGCTCAGCCAGCTGTACCCCTGCCGCGCCAGGGCCGGCACCGCGTTGGGGCCGACGTGGACGGTGTCGTACACGCCCCGGGTGAAGTGCACACCGAGGAACGGGAACCGCGGGTCGGGGACGGGGTAGATCATCCCCTTCACCAGATCGCCGCGCTCGGGCGCGAGCTCCCAGTACTCGCCGCGGAACGGGAGGATCTTCGGCGAGGGGTCGGCGCCGACCAGCCGCGCGACGACGTCGGACTGCAGACCGGCGCACACGATCACCCGATCGAAGACGTCCTCCGACACCGGCGTCTGCACCCGCACCCGCCCGTTCTCCACCCGGATCCCGGTCACCTCATGCCCGAGACGGATCTCACCACCCGCAGCGCGGACGTCCTGGGCCATCGCCTCCGTGATCGAGGCGTAGTCGACGACCGCGGTGTGCGGCGAGTGCACGCCGGCGATCCCGGCGACATGCGGCTCGACCTCCCGCAGGCCGGTCGCCGCGTCGATCCGCGCGAGATCCGGCACGCCATTCGCACGCGCGCGTCGCTCGATCTCGTCCAGCGCCGACAGCTCGGTCTCGTCCACCGCGACGACGAGCTTTCCCACCTCGTTGTACGGCAGGCCCTTCTCTTCACAGAATTCACGGATGCGCACACGCCCGAGCGCGCACAGCCGCGCCTTCAACGACCCCGGCGCGTAGTACAGGCCCGCGTGCACCACTCCGGAGTTGTGACCCGTCTGATGCGCGGCGAGCCGCCCCTCCTTCTCGAACACCGTGACCGCATCGCCGCGCAGCGCCAGAGCCCGCGCCGTCGCCACCCCGACGATGCCCCCACCGACGACCCCGATCCGATCCTCCATGACTGCAATCTTGACTCTTCGATCGAAGTCGGGCACTGCTCAACCCATGTCTGAGGAACCGAGAATCGTCATCGGGCATCCGCAGACGCTCATGGATGCCACCGCCAGGCTGCTCGCGTGGGGCGATGAACGTGGGCCGACCTGGGACGCCTCGACCACCGCCGCGGGGGACCGATGGGGCTGCCGCCTGGAGATCTCTCGCACGCGGTGATCGCGGGTCACAGCATCCATTGTTCGAATCCGGCGGCGCCGCGAGGCGGGTCGGCGATCACCGGCGGCGGGTGGCGGCGCCGGCGCACAGGTCGCAACGTCCGCGCCAGGATGCCGCCGCGAGCGCCTGTCGTGCCGGCCCGGAGACGCCTGAGCTCCCGCGCCTTCGGACCGGTGGGAATGTCCTTCGGGAGCACGCCGGCCGCGACGATCCAGGTCGGCAGGCACAGCATCCGGAGCACCGAGATCAGCCGCTCGGACTCGTAAACGCTGTCGGGATCGAGCTGCTCCTCGAGGAGCGCGCTGAGGTCGTGCTCGGCATCCGTTCGGTTCCACAGCTCGGTGAACGACAGGGCGATCTCCGCACCCACCGGCTCGTCGAGGATGTCGTCGCCTTCGTCGTCGGCCTTCGGCTCGCGCGACGGGTCGCTGCAATAGCGGCCCTGCTCCTGCCCGGCATGCCAGACGACGATCCCCAGCTGACGGTCGTTCCGAACGCGCACGGCGAGCACCGGAGCCTCGGCGTGCTCCGCGAGCAGCCCGCCGACCTCGATGATGCCTCGGCGCCCGTCGGCGACCACGCCGTCGCCGGGGTCTCCGAGGATCACGACCCAGCCTTCGTGAGGCTGCGAGATCCAGCCGGAGAAGCGGCTGACCCGTCGTTCTCAGCGAGGATCACGGCTCCGTACGACTCGCCGCCGGCGTCGGCGTCTTCCCGGCGCGCGGCCGGTGGCAGGGCCATGTACATGTGTCGATCATCGCCCACGCGGGCGCCGCGGGTCGGACTCCGCGATCGCCGATTCCCGGCAGTCAGGCGCCTGCCCCGTGAGCAGAGAGAGGGATGCGAACGCGGCCTAACGGCCGTCGCGTCGTCCGGATGCGGCTCGCACAGCCACCCACACCGTGAGCCCGAACGCCGCCCAGATGGGTGCCATGGTGATGACGAACGGCCGGATCGTGTCGCTCGCCGAGTGCGAGCCCGCATCGAACGCGATGAACACCAGGACGGTGCCCACGGCGAGCAGGAGGAACGCGGCGGTGAGCACGATCGTCTGCAGCCTCATGGGAGCGATTATGGCCCCGTCGCGCCGGTCGCGCTCGGCATCCGTCAGTCTGTCGGGCCTTCGGCCGCCAGCCGGTTCTCCAGAGCCGTCCCTGCGGGAGAGTCGCGCGTCACCCGGCGAAGGGCGCGGATGAGCGCATCGGCCTCATCGGCGTGCACCGCGTCGTCGATGGTGTCGTAGAGCTGCTGCTCGATGGCGCGCACGTCGGCCGCCTTCGCCTTGCCCTGGGAAGTGATGCTCAGTCGCACCTGTCGTCGGTCGTGCTCACCCGCATCCCGCTGCACGAGTTCCGCGGTGACCAGCCGGTCGACGATCCGGCTCGGGCTGGTGCCGGTGTCGCACACCAGCATGTCGCCGAGCTGCTTGAGGGCGAGCGGGCCGTGATCGTCGAGGATGCGCAGCGCCTCGGACTGCGCAGGTGTGAGCTCGATCGACGCGAGCGCCGCGGTGAGCCGGCGGTTCCCCTCGCGCTGGGCGGCCAGGATGAGGTATCGGAGGAGTTCAGCCGTTCTCACCTGATCACTCCGTGTGCTGCAGCAGTGCCGCTTCGAGAAGACCGGCCGCAGCGGGATCGTGGGCGGCCAGAATCGGCATCCCCGGGTATCGGTCGGCGAGCTGTGTGACCCGCCGAGTCGTCTCATGGAGTGCCTTCCGCTTCCCGACCCCGGGAACACGATCCTGCACGAGCAGGGTCGCGTCGTACGTGAGGTCGCCGACGAACAGCATCGCCGGCAGTCCCTGACTGCGCAGGAGCAGCGAGGTGGAACCGGCGGTGTGTCCGGGGGTCGGCAGGAGAAGCAGTGAGCCGTCGCCCATCACGTCGTGACCGCTCGTGAAGGGCGCGATCGAGTCATCCTCGAGCGGTCGCATCTCGGTGGGAACCCACCGGATGCCGGGAAGCATGATGTGGTCGCGCATCAGACCGCCGAGCACGGCGAACGGCTTGTCGACGGATGCCAGGTCGTCACCGCTGACGAGGACCTGCGCGTTCGGCGACAGCTCACGCAGGCCCCCGATGTGATCCTGGTGGAGGTGCGAGAGGATGGCGACCCGGACGTCCGCGATGTCGTAACCCCGCGCCGCCAGCTGCCGGTCGAGGGTATCGGCTTCTGGAATGTCGAACTTCGCGAGGCGGCGGTAGTTGTGTCCGACGAAGCCGCCGGGGAAGTACGAGGGATCGGTGATCGAGCGGCGGTCTTGACCGGTGTCGAAGAGCACCAGTCCCTTGTCGTGCTCGATGACGTACACGTTGATCGGCCGAGGAGCCGTCCACCGGCGAGAAGTGTTCAACCACCACAGCAGTGGCGTGCCGTTCGTCTCGACGTGCTCGGGTCGGATCTGCACGGTTCCCGTGCTGATGACGGAAACCCGCTTCACGGCGCTCATCGTTCCCCCCAATTAGATGTCACGACATACATGGCGCGACATCTATCCTGACGAGGGAGTGCCTGGCTGTCAAGCGGAAACCGGCATCCCCCGCTCTGGGGGATGCCGGTTTCGCCGCGATCTCGTGAGTGTCGCCGTGCGATCAGCCCTGGGCGAGGGCCTTCGCCTTGAGGGAGTCGAATTCGGCCTGGGTGATCGCACCCGAGTCCAGCAGCGACTTGGCAGAGGCGATCTGTTCGGTCGCCGTTCCACCGGATGACTTGGTGACGGATTGGATGTATTCGGCCTGCGCTGCCTGCATCGCCTTCGCCTGCTCGAGCTGACGCTTCTGCATTCCGCCGCCGCGCGCGATCAGGTAGACGAGGATTCCGAGCCACGGCACGAGGATGACGAAGATCACCCAGAGGGTCTTCGCACCGCCGCCGATGTCGCTGCTGCGGAAGATGTCGCCGAAGATCCAGAACAGGCACATGAACCAGGCGAAGAACAGGAAGAACTCGAAAAGGGCCAGCAAGAACGACCCGTTGTCGTTGAACATCTCTTTTTTCCATTCGGTCAGGGCCTCGCGAGACGTCGCTTCGACGCCCGCCTGATCGCCAACCTACTGGCTCCCGTCCGAACTCGGCCGCCGTTCGGCCGATGCCCGGATCGTGTCTGCGGGAATGCCGACGGAACGTCGTGGTCCGGCTACGGTGGCCCTGTGTCCACCGATGCCGTTTCCGCCGATGATCGACTGCCCGATCGTCCCGCCCCCGACAACCCGTCCGGAAAGCTGGTGCTGCTGCGCCATGGGGAGACGGAGTGGTCGAAGCTGGGCCGTCACACCGGGCTGACCGACATCCCGCTCACCGCGCGCGGGGAGGAGCTGGCCCGCGGTGCGGGCCGGCTCGTGACCGGCTACGACTTCTCGCTCATCCTGACCTCGCCCCTGCAGCGCGCGCGCCGCACGGCCGAGCTGGCAGGTCTGGATGCCGCGATCGATCCGCTGCTCGTGGAATGGGACTACGGCGGCTACGAGGGGCGCACCACGAGAGAGATCCGCGCCGAGCTCGGCTACAACTGGACCGCGTTCACCCACGGTGTCGTGCGCGGGCAGACGCCGGGCGAGACCGTGGAGGAGGTGGCGGCACGCGCCTCGCGCGTGCTCACCCGCGTTCTGCCCGCGATGGCGGACGGTGACGTCGCCCTCGTCGCGCACGGCCATTTCCTGCGCATCCTGACGGCTGTCTACCTCCGGCTGGCACCTCGCTTCGGCGCGCAGATCACTCTGGATGCGGGGTCTGTGTCGGTGCTCAGCTTCTATCGCGAGCAGCCCGCCATCCTCTCGTGGAACTACGGACCCGAGCTTCCTCTGGTGCCCTCCGAATCCTGACGACCGGGTTCGCGATCCCCGGTACGCGGTTGCGCGTCAGGCGATCGTGCGATCCTCGTGGTCGAGGATCGCGAGCTGCAGACGCATGACGTCGAGCAGCTCCGTCACGAAGCGCTCGGCGTCGCGTTCGGACAGGGTCGCGGTGAAGCCGGGCATCGGCAGGATGGCCAGCGGTGTCGTGGCAGAGAGATTGAGGCGGAGCGAGACCGGGGTGCCCCCCGTCGAAACCGGAATCTCGACGGCCGCAGCGCGATCGCGTGCGACGAGTTCCACCTGGAACGCCCAGAGGAGATCGGCGGTCTCGTCGGTCACATCCACGACCAACGATCCGAAGTAGAGCTTCTGCATGTGGCGGCGCCTCCCGTCCTCAGTGGTCCGATGACAGGCGCTGCAGACCACCAGAGGTAATTCGGCAGGACCGAGACTACGCCCAAATCGCTAGACAAGCTAGTAACTCATCTGTTTGCGTCAGCGCAGACGCAGCGCGTGTTCGTCCGCGAGGGCGATCGCCAGTGCTCCGCTGGGGGTCGGGTGGAAGGGTGCGGCATCCGTCACTCCCTGGACATACGGGAACGATGTGCACACGCCGTGCCCGGCGAAGTCGGGCTGCGCGATCGCGAAGTCGGCGGCCTTGGCGCCCTCCGCGAGGATCGTGTTCAATGCGGCGAGGTCTGCCTGGAGCGACTTCTGCTTGGCCGGGGTGACGCCCTGCTTCTTCAGGCACTGCACGCTGCCGGGAACCGGGTCGTAGTACTGGTTGATCACCACGAGCGGGTGGGACGGCAGCAGCTGCAGCTGGTCGAGCAGCTGCAGGTAGTCGCTGCTGAAGCCGGCCAGCTGCTGCTGGAAGAACGCCTGCTGGGCGTTGTCGGAACAGGATGCCGAGATGGCGCAGAGCTGCAGCATGGAGATCCACTCGACGTCGTTGGCTCCGATGCTCACGATCACCACCTGGGCCTTCGCGACCTCCGGCGACCGCAGCTGCGCCGGGAGGGTTCGGTCCCCGATCACCTGCGGACCGAGCACTCCGTTGCCGATCGACGCGCCGCGGCACGCCAGATTCGTCACCGTCCAGCCGTTGACCACCGCCAGGTCCACGGCGAACGCATCGCGACTGCGTCCGCATGCTTTGTCCTCGTCGGTGCCCGGGACCAGCGGCCGGTTGCCGAGGCCCGCGGCGGTGGAGTCGCCGATCACGACCACGTGCTGGACGGCATCCGCCGGACTGACCGGCGCCGAGCGCAGCGACAGTGCCGGCGACCCGCCGACGAGATCCTGCAGGGATCCGATCCCCTCGAGCTTGGCCGGGGCGCTGTAGGCCGTCACCATGACCCCGCCGAGGTCAACAGCGAGTGCGAGCACGAGACTGCCCGCCAGCAGCACGACGGTCTCGCGCCAGCCGTGGCGGAGCCATCCCGCTCCGGCGCCGGCGAGCACCAGTGCGGCCACCGCGAGGACGACCAGCTGCCAGAAGAAGAACCGCTCCCAGCCGCCGATCAGCGCGCTCTCGAGTGTGGCCGACGGATCCTTCCCCGCCGCGAACTGAGTGAGCTGCTCCGACAGCGTGATGTGCGACAGCGTCAGCCGGGGCCGGATCGGTCCGTCGAACTGGACTGTGGTGGGCAGCGACTGGCCGAACAGGTCGAGCTGCCCGGGTCCGGACAGGCTCCAGGAAGGGCCCGTGACACCGACATCGACGGTCTGGCCGGCCGTCGACACCTTCTGCATCGGCGTGAGCCACAGCGACAGCGCGATCGCCCCGCCGGCCGCGATGACGATGATCAGCCCGTCGATGAGCGCGCGGCGGAGCGAGCGGGCCGCCCATGCCGCCCGCAGACGGGTGTGAAGACTGTGGATGAGGTTTCGCATGACGTCGTCGGGGTAGTCGCTGAGTTCACCATCCTGCCATCCGGGCGCTGGCCGAGGGCTGGGCACTGGCCGCGAGCCTTGCGTGCGCCGGGTGTCGATCGGCGGTGCGGACGGGCATGTCCCAGGGTCGTGGCATGATTCGCACATAGCTTCGATGGGCGGGAGTGGGATGCGAGGCGAGGCGACGGTGCTGCACGCCGATCTCGATGCGTTCTACGCGTCCGTCGAACAGCGGGATGCGCCGGAGCTGCGCGGCCGTCCGGTCATCGTGGGCGGGGGTGTGGTGCTCGCAGCGAGCTACGAGGCGAAAGCCCGCGGGGTGCGCACCGCGATGGGTGGCCGGCAGGCGCGCGACCTGTGCCCCGATGCGGTGGTCGTGCCGCCCCGGATGGATGCCTACTCCGCGGCGAGCAAGGACGTGTTCGCGATCTTCCGCGACACGACGCCGCTCGTCGAGGGCCTGTCGATCGACGAGGCGTTCCTCGAGGTGGGCGGCCTGCGGCGCATCGCGGGGACGCCCGAGCAGATCGCGGTGGCGCTGCGCATGCGGGTGCGCGCGGAGGTCGGGCTCGCCATCTCGGTCGGAGTCGCGCGCACCAAGTTCCTCGCCAAGGTCGCGAGTGCCGTCAGCAAGCCCGACGGGCTTCTCGTGGTCGAACCCGATCGTGAGGAGGAGTTCCTGCTTCCGCTGCCCGTCGAGCGGCTGTGGGGCGTGGGCGCCGTCACCTCTGAGAAGCTGCACCGGCTCGGCATCCACACCGTCGGGCAGCTGGCCGATCTCGAAGCGGCGACCGCCGAACGACTGCTCGGCAAGGCGACCGGCGCACACCTGCACGCGCTGGCCCGGTTGCGGGATCCGCGTCCGGTCGACAGTACGAAGCGCCGCGGATCGATCGGCTCGCAGCGCGCGCTCGGCACCCGCCCGCGCTCGCCGGAGGAACTCGACCTCTTCCTGACGCAGATCGTCGACCGGCTCGGACGACGCCTCCGCGACCGTGATCGGGTGTGCCGCACCGTCGTGCTGCGGCTCCGTTACGGCGACTTCGCGAAGGCCACGCGGTCGCGCAGCCTGCGCTCGCCGACCGACCGCACGGGCGTGCTGCTCACGCTGGCGCGCGGCCTGCTCGCCGCGGCGCTGCCCGAGATCCAGGAGCGCGGCATCACGCTGATCGGGGTCTCATTGACGCAGCTGGGGCGCGCCGACAGCGTCCAGCCGGAGCTTCCGATCGACTGGGACGACGGCACGCGCCTCGACACGGTGCTGGATGCGGTGCGCGATCGATTCGGTGCGGCGTCGGTGTCGCGCGCCGCGCAGCTCGGCCGTGATCCCGGCTGGTCGACGCCGCTGCTGCCCGAGCACGAGTGAATCCCCCGCGTGGTGAACCGAGGGCGACGCTGCCCCGTGTTCTCCGATGGGACCGTCGAACAACCGGATCTGCGGCCCGAGGCGAGCCCATGACCGTCAGAACCGAGAGTCGCATCGTCGTCGCCGCACGCATCGACGACGTGTGGGCCTACATGTGCGACGTCGGACGCTGGTCGGAATGGGCGCCGACGGTGCGTGAGTGCCGCGTGAGCGGCGGGGGTCCGCTGGCGGCAGCCGGGTGGATCGAGCAGCGCGCGAAGGACCTGGGCGTGAGGCACCACCGCCGCGAGCGAGTGGCGGCGGTCGACCCTCCCACGTCGATGTCGTTCGCCGGCACGATGTGGATGTCGCCGGCGCGCTGGGGAATGGAGTTCGAACCGGTGGATGCCGGGCACACCCGCGCGATGATGTGGGTCGAGGTGGACCGGGTCGACCTCATGCGCGCGGTTCCGGGGCGTGCACTCGCACGGCAGATCCAGCGGGTGAGCGACATCGAGATGGCGGGGATCAAGGCCGCGGTCGAGTCCGACGCCGGCATGAGAGAGGGAACGTCATGAGCACGTCCGAGCGCACCCGGGAGCACCTGGTCGAGGTCTACCGCCGCAAGGCGAAGCACTACGACCTCACCGCCCGGGTCTCGCCGGTGCCCGGGTATCCGCAGCATGCGCAGCGCCGACGTGCCATTCGTGCTCTCGGATTGCGCACCGGCGATCTGGTCGTCGACATCGCGTGCGGCACGGGCCTGAACTTCCCGCTCATCGAGAAGGAGATCGGCCCCAGCGGGCGGCTCGTCGGCGTCGACCTGACCGATGCCATGCTCGCGCGGGCGCGCGCTCGTGTCGACGCGAGCGGCTGGGGCAACGTCACCCTCGTCCAGGCCGACGCGGCGGACTACGTCTTTCCCGATGGGGTCGACGCCATCCTGTCCACCTATGCACTGACGCAGGTGCCGGAGTGCGGGCGCGTCATCGCGCACGGCGCCTCGGCTCTCTCCGGCGGGCATCGCTGGGTGGTGCTCGACCTCAAGCTGCCGGACGCGACACCCCGCTGGGTCGCAGCGCTCGCGATCGCTGCGGTCGGTCCGTCCGCGTCCCTCGACGTATGGATCGACCGCCGCCCGTGGCAGACCATCCGCGCCGCGATGCAGGAGAGCCTGGGCGACGCAACCTGGACCGAGCTCTGCTTCGGAACGGCCTTCCTTGCGACGGGCTCAGGCCGCTACCCGGCTCGCTGACGCGGCGCTGAGGCGCACCGCTGAGGCGCACAGCCAGATGAAGTCCCGGTGCCCGCGGCAGCTCAGATCAGCCGTGGTACAGCTCGCCGACGGGCACCGGCACCGTCAGCACATTGCCCGGCTGGGCCAGCGGACAGGCCCACGCGGGGTCGTACGCGCACGAGGGGTTGTATGCGAAGTTGAAGTCGAGCACCATCGTGCCGCGCTCGGCGTCGGAGCCGAGATCGGCTCCCTTGATCGTGTCGATGAGATAGCGCCCGCCGCCGTAGGTGCCTTCCTGGCGTCCGGCCAGCGCGTCGCGGAGCGGGATGAAGATGCCGCCGCCGTACGCCGCCAGTCGCCAGACGTCGAGGGAACCGGCATCCGGGATCTCCACCCGGCCGATCCGCTCGAAGGGGACGATCCCGTCGGTGCCGGTCGCGAACTCGAACCCGCCCGGCTCGGCGGGAAGGATCGGCAACTCGAACCGCCACTCCGGCTCGTAGGGTGCGATCGGCAGGCCCTCGAAGCCCGGCCTGTCCTCCGGCAGGAGGGGAGTCGCGGGATGCCGCAGCATGAGCTCGTCCCGGCCCCTGCGCCACGGCTCGTGCGCCTCCTCTGGGATCGGCGTGCGGCGCACCTCGGCGTAGAGGGCGAACACGCGTTGGCGCCAGTTCACGACGTCGAGCGCGGTACGAGCGGTCACGGCCATTCGCCCAGGCTACGCGTCCGTGCCTCAGGGAGGGGCGGCGTGGCAGGCTGAGCGCATGGCCCGTGAGCAGCGCTTCCGCACGGAGGTCCGCGTGGACGCGAACGGACGCACCACGGTGCCGATCCCCTTCGACCCCGACGGCGCGTGGGGTGCCAAGTCGCGGCATCCCGTGCACGGATCGATCGCCGGGCGGCGCATGCGCGGCTATGTCGAGATGAAGGATGGCGGTGCCGTCCTCGTCGTCGGGCCGACGTGGACGCCCACGCCCCTGCGGGACGGCGAGGAGGTCGACGTCGTGCTGGAGCCCGAGGGCCCGCAGCGTGCGGACCTTCCACCCGACATCGCGGCGGCACTCGCGGCTGCTCCGGATGCGGCGGCCTTCTTCGATTCGCTCGCGCAGTTCTATCGCAAGGGCTGGCTGACCTGGATCGACTCGACGAAGCGCGACCCGGATCAGAGACCCGTGCGCATCGCGGAGCTGGTGCGTGCGATGCAGGAGAGCCGCAAGCAGCGGCAGTGATCAGCGCAGTCGCTCGAGCGGGTTCTCCTGAAGCTTGCGGACGACACCGCCGTCGACGAGTCGTCGAGCCGAGGTCGTCGGCTTGCGCGCGGCCTGGTCGGTCACGCAGGCGCTGAACTCCTCCGCGATGCTGCCGCGCGGAAACGCCCCGAGCACCTCGAGCAGGAACGCGCGGGGGAGAGCCTCGGCCTGAGCGCCCGAGATGTCGAGGGCTGTCGCGGTCTCGAGCAGGTGGCCCTCGACGTCGAACTCCGGATCGACGCTCGGCCAGTTGTGGCGCACGATGACATCGAGCACGCGCTGTCGGCGCTCGGCATCCCAGCCGGCTCCCGCGGTCAGGGCGACCGCGACGTGTCCCCCGGCGTGCTCGTACGAGATCGTGTGGTTGTCGTACTCGAGCACCGTCCCGATGTCATGGAGCAATGCGGCCACGTAGAGCAGCTCGTGGTCGACCTCGTGAAGCCCCTCGACCACCGCGAAGCCCTCGGCCCAGAACCATGACCGGATCGCGTGATCCGTGATGGCCTTCGACTGGTACTCCGCCGCGATGGTGCGCGCGGCACGCGCGGCGGCGGTGTCCGGAGGAGTGAAGTCGGCGATGCGCATGCTCCACTGTGGCACGACCGCAGCGCACCGCTCCCCCTCAGGACGGGGTCTGCGTGCGTGCGGCCGACATCCGCCCGACGAGGGCGCTCGCGCCGATCGCGACGTAGAGCGCGGCGGCCGCGACGAATCCCACCGACATGGCGAACGACAGCCAGTCGCTGCCGGTCATCATCGTCCCGACCCCCGCAAGGAACGTGAGGATGATGACGATGAAGGCCCACAGTGCCGCCCGCTGAGCGACGCCCTCGCGTCGAGCGGCAAGCCACGCGCGCACGGCCACGAGGATGAGCCCGATTCCGACGAGCGCGTGGAGGCCGAGGAGGATGCCGGCGATCACCTGAGCAGCGCCAGTGTTCTCCTCCGGACTGCCCAGAAGGTTGGCGCCCATTCCGAGCAGGAACTGGGCGGCGAGCGCGGAGAGCGCTTCACGAGAGCGGCGGACGAGATCTTCGGAGGTGCTGCGGGATGCGGAGGACATCGGCGTTGCCTTTCCATCGACGGATCACATGTCGGACCCAGTCTGTTCCTCCGCGGGAGCCGTGTCATGAGGCCGCCGAAGTAGCCGCGCATACGCTCCGGGGAGTAGCGCTCCTGCTCGGGGCCGCCGGGCAGGATCCAGGGGGCGCGCACGCGAACTTGCATGACCCCGGCAGGACGTACCCCCGACCCGCCGGGGTCACTCACGACATGCCGGGCGTCTTCAGGAGACGAACATCGTGCTCGGTCTGCATCCGTGATTGCGTGACCAGCGTAGGTCGGCGACTGCGTCCACTCGCAGGGGTTGACCTCGCATCCCGTCGCCTGATAGCGGCCTCGCTCCGCTCCGCGATGTGAGTATCGTGGGGAACCGTGTGTGCGACTCCTGGCGAATCCGGAACTCCTGTGGATGCAGCGCTCCAGGCGGCGATCGATCGGGGATACGCGCAGCGCGACCGCTCGAACATGGGTCCGACCATCGCGTACTTCCGGGACCTCCTGGACGAGCACCTCGACAACGCGGTGGTCGTCTACGAGGTCGCCGGCGCGTACGACACCGCCGGGGAGGAGCAGACCGCGCTCGGCTATTACGAGCGTGCCCTTTCCCTGGGCCTCGGCGGCGATGTCCTCCGCCGCTGCCTCTGCCAGTACGCCAGCACACTGCGGTGGCTCGGGCGCTTCGACGAGTCGCTGGCGGCGCTCGAGCGGGCGCAGCGCGAGTTCCCTGAATCGGATGCCGTGCGGGTCTTCCGCGCGCTCACCCTGAACGACGCCGGGAAGACGGATGCGGCGGTCGCCGAACTGCTCGGCGTGATCGTGGACCACGACGACACCGACCTCGGGCGGTGGAGAGACGGCCTTCGAGGACTCGCCGGCTGGCTGTCCGACGGCCGTCCCGAGTGACGCAGCCGGCGGCCTGACCGCAGGGCTAACGTGGGAATCGTGATCGGGTCCGCTGTGCAGGTGGTCGGTGCCTTGACTCCGGCGAACGCCGTCGGGCCGACCGTCGGAGTCTTCGTCGCGGTCGGCGTGGCCTTGTGGATCGTGATCCGCAGCCGCCGCCGACGCCGCTGACAAGTCAGCTTCCGGAGTGCGACTGCGGACCCAGGGAGCGGTGCAGGCGACCCTGGTCGGGCGGTCCGTAGTGCAGCGGCGAGATGAAGAAGAGCGCGCAGGCGAGCACACCGAGCACCGTCAGGATGCCGACGACCTGCGCCGTACGGGTGTCCGCCCGCTCGCCTGACCGGCGGCGGAGCAGCGCGAGCAGGGCGAAGCCGGCGAGTCCGCCGGCCGTGTTCGTGATCACATCCGTGATGTCCGAGCTGCCGACGGCCAGGATGAACTGCAGGGTCTCCAACGCGATGCTCGCCGCCGCCATGACGGCGACCGCCGTCCACCACGAGCACGCCGGCGCCAGCAGGGCCAGATAGAGGCCGAACGGGAGGAAGAGCAGCACGTTGGCGAGCACCTCGCTCGGTGCGCTGGCGCCGAAGCCCGGCGCGGCGACGAACGGGATGAGTTTGACCACGCGTGCGGTGGCCCCCACATACGGCAGCTCGAGCCGCCACAGGATGATCCAGGTGAGCAGTCCCAGATAGACGACGAACAGGACGATCGTCGCCGCGCGAGTCGACGAGCGCTTCTCGGTGCTCGTCGTCGTCATCGCAGGATCCATTCGTCATCGGGAGAGCAGCGGAAGACACCGGATGGCGCGGGCGCACAGGGCGGGTGGGGCATGAGCATCAGCCAACAGGGCCAGGCGTTGCGGGGGTGTATCGCTGTTCCGATATCCCGACGATATGCGCGACGTCTGTCGATCCGCCGACAGCGACATCGTCATCCTGGTGAACCGCCGCCCGCGATTGCGGCCGACCGAAGGAGCGAACATGAGCACTGTCACCCGCATCACCGGAGTCCGCACCGTCAGCATCCCCATCGAGGATCAGGATGCCGCGCTCGCCTTCTACACCGAGACCATGGGGTTCACCCTGCTCCGTGACGCGCCGCTCCCGAACGGAGGTCGATGGATCGAGCTCTCTCCCGCAGAGGACGACGTGATCCTGACCCTCGAGCCGGCGCGGCCGGACGTGACGCGCGGGGCCATCGGCATCCGATTCGCCACCGACGACATCGACGAGACGCGTGCGGTCCTCGTGAGCCGGGGAGTGGACGTGGACGACATGCTCGAGTGGCCCGGAATCCCACGGATGTTCGCGTTCCGCGACCCCGACGGCAACGCCTTCTCGATCACCGCGACGGCGTGACGCGTGAACGTCAGGGGTTGCCGATCACCCAGAGCAGCACCACCGCACCCGCCTGCAGCACGAGGCTGATCGAGAGCGACCACACGCGGCGCTCATGGGTCTCCGACAGCCTGCCGTCGGCCAGGAGCGGCGTGAGGGGCAGGACCATCCGGGGAACGCTCTGCGTCGGCAGGCACACGATGAACAGGTACAGCGTGTAGCTGAAAGCGAAGCCGATGACCTCGAGCCCCAGGGCGCGAGTGCGGCGCGACAGGATCCAGCGGAAGGTCGCCACGACCACGCCGAGCACGATGGCGACGCCGAGCGGCCCGAGCCAGACCCACCCGAGGAGTAAGCCGGGCGCGAAGGGAACGGGATCTTCCGTGTGCAGGAAAGGCACCCACCACGCGGTCTCGGTGTGCACATAGGCTGCGGGGTCTCCGGTGACCGCCGCGGCGATGAAGGGCCAGGCGAGTCCCGCGGCCGCGGTCGCCAGTCCCGAGAAGACGAGGCCGGCGGCCTCCCGCACCGAGAGGGGATCCTGGGCTCGCCGCATCCATCGCCCGACCAGGATGATCGCGAGGGTCAGGGCCAGCGCGAGTGCGCCGGGCCTCGTGAACGACGCCAGGACCCCGAGCGGAGCAATGAGGAAGTAGCGACGCCGGACGGCGAGCAGCAGGGCCGAGAAGGTCAGGAGCAGGGAGATCGACTCGGCGTAGCCGAGCATGAGCACGTACGACACCGGTCCGAACGAGAACAGCACGACCGCCCACCACGCGGCGCGCGGCGCAGCGATGGTGCGAAGGAGCGCGGCGAGGACGAGGCACGCCCCGCATGAGGCCACCAGACTGATGAACATGCCGCCGAGCTGCCACGGCACGTGGAAGACGTCCGAGAGGAAGCGCTCGGCGAAGGGGAACACCGGCAGGAAGGCCCAGTTGTTGAGCTCCACGTTGCCGTTCAGGTCCAGCGGGAGCGACGTGGGGTATCCGGATGCGGCGATGGTTCCGAACCAGTGCGCATCCCAGCCGGAGAGGAAGTCCACGAAGGTGCGGGCGGGCACGCCGTCGGTGCCGAACGCCCAGCCCGTCAGGCGGGAGACCGCGAACGCGCCGTACAGGAAGAGGATGTTGACCGCGCGACCGCCGGCCCACACGAGGAGGACGGGGAGAACCCATCCGCGATCGAGAGCTCTCTCCGGCGAGTGCTTCCGCAGCTCGTCGAGTGCGGTACGCAGACGGGTGCGCCAGGTGCCGCCGGTGGCAGGGATGCCCGCGAGATCACCGGTTCCGGGCCCGACACCCAGCTCACCGGCGTAGCCCACGGCCCGCTCAGGCTGCTCTCCGGTGCCGGAAACCTGCGTCATCTCGCCTCCACCGCCGAGTGATTCAGAAAACGTTTCGCCCTTCACACAGTGTCCCGCAAACGGGGGGCGGCGGGGGCCCGGCACGGACACCTCTGTCCGCGGCATCCGTCCGGGTCTATCCTGTGGCTGTTCCATCGTTGGGGAAGTCACCCGCGCTGTGCGGAGGTGTCTGATGGTCGTGATCGACGTGCCGGGGATGCTGCGCCCTGCGGGGCCGAGCATTCTGTCGTCGGCGAGCTCTGCGCCCCCGGGCCCGGCTCCGGTGGCGCAGGCGAGTTCCGCACCCGCGTTCTCGGGGAATGCGCTGCCACCCGGGCTCGAGTCCTGGGTGCTGGTCGCCATCATCGGGACCGCCATGGTCCTGGCGATGGTGGCCCTTCTGCTCTACGGGCTGCTCAACAGATCGGCGGGAAAGTCGGAGGGCAACAGCGTCGTCCGCGCGTGGATCGCCGTGAGCCTCGTCGCGGGAGTGCTGCTCATCACCGCGGCGACGCTCGGCGGCAGCGACACAGGCCTGCAGAACGTGCTGATCGGCAGCATGGTCGCCGCAGCCGGCAGCGCCGTGGCCTTCTACTTCGCGACGAAGTCCGCGGAGAGCGCGAATGCGGCTGTGCTGAAGGCGGCGGGCTTCGCGACCACGGCCGAGAGCAAGGCCCTCCTCCTCAGCAAGGTGGCCGATCCGACGCAGATCTCCGGCGCCACCGCGGGGAACACGATCACGTACCACTTCCGGGTGACGAACGCGGGGAAGGATCCGCTGACGGCCGTCCACATCTCGGACTCCCTCGCGCCGCCCGCCGCGACCGACTACGTGTGGCCCGCCGCGCCCGGCGAGCTGGCTCCCGGCGCCGTGATGACGGCGACCTCACGCGTCACGATCACCGACGACGACATCAAGAGCGGATCCGTCACCAGCAGTGCCACCGCGACCGGCACTCCGAGCTCCGGCAAGAGTCTCGACTCCGAACGGGAGTGGACGACCACGAAGTTGGCGTGAGCGCCCGCGGCGCCGCCTTCTGCCGCGGTGACGGGACGGACCGGAATCTGTGCGCTCGCCGCCGCACTCGCGGCCTGGTCGGGACCGTGCCGGCGAGAGGATGATGTGGGCGTGAGGCTGAACGAGGCGGACGCCCGGGCGCGACTGGATGCGGCGCGCACCGCGACCCTCGCGACGGTGGGCGATGACGGTCGGCCGCACCTCGTCCCGATCACCTTCGCCGTCGAGGGCGACCTCATCTTCACGGCCGTGGACCACAAGCCGAAGTCGACGCGCAGGCTGCGTCGGCTGCGCAACATCGAGCAGAACCCGCGCGTGAGCCTGCTCGCCGATGCGTACAGCGAGGACTGGACGCAGCTGTGGTGGGTGCGGGTGGACGGGACCGCGCAGGTGATCGAGGATGCGGAGGGGATGCAGCATCCGGTCGACACCCTCGTGCGCCGCTACGAGCAGTACCGCGCGCATCGTCCGGTGGGGCCGGTCATCGTCGTCCGCGTCGAGACCTGGAGCGGGTGGTCGGGCGCGTAGACGAGCCGTCGCACGCGGCTGCGGGACCGTGACGGTTCCTCACTGCGTCGTGACGCCTACTCCTCGGGGTCGCCGAGCAGGGGGCGGGGGGCGAAGGATGCCGACGGCTCTATGACGGCCTCGAGCTCCACGACGACGAGTGTGTTGTCTCCGGCGCGGACGAGGGGCCGCGGCACGTAGAGCGTGCGCTGCGGACCGGCCGCTCCGTAGCGGCCGAGCGCGAAGCCGTTGAGGAAGGCGAAGCCCGTGCCCCAGCCGGCCGTGTCGAGGAAGAGGTCGGAGGCCTCGTCGAGCGTGAACGGTGCGCGAAGGGTGACGGGCCCCGCGAGCGGGCCTACGGCCGGGGCCGTCTCGGCCACGGCCGCGAGAGACGCCAGCCGATCGAGGTCGATCGGCTCGGCCGACCACCCGCGCAGAGGCACGCCGTCGACGGACACGCCACCGATGAGACCCTTCGGCTCGCCGAGGCGCTCGGCGTAGTTGACCCTTCCCTGCTCCTCGACGAGCAGCTCGACGGCCTCGCCGACGGGCACGCCGAGGGCGCGATCGTGGCGGGTGCGTGACAGCATCCCGACCCGCACGCCGTCCACCGAGACCCACGCGCGGTCACGCACCTCGCCGACCACCAGCACGCCGGCCGCGGGGAGGGATGCGGTGTACCGCACGAGCCCCGAGCTGCGACCGAGCTGGTCGAAGCTCGGCGGCTCGTCGCAGCCGCCCACCGCGAGGGCCACGGCATCCGTCAACGACACCGCCGTGGCCGTGAGCGGCACGGTGAATGCGGGGCGATCGGCGGGTGCGGCCGGGGCCTCGTCCGGCACGGGCGCATACCGGGCGATCACCTCGCGGAGCGCGGCGTACTTCGGGGTCGGGTCGCCGGCCTCGTCGAGCGGCGCGTCGTAGTCGTAGGACGTGGTGATCGGGAGGTAGCGGCCCTTGTCGTTCGCGCCGTTGGTCAGTCCGAAGTTCGTGCCGCCGTGGAACATGTAGATGTTCACGGATGCGCCGGCCGCGAGCAGCGTGTCCAGCTCGGATGCCGCGTCCGTGGCGCTCGTCGTGTGGTGCACGCCGCCCCACCAGTCGAACCAGCCGTCCCAGAACTCCGAGCACATCAGGGGGCCCGTCCGCTGATGCTCGCGCAGAGTCGCGAGGCGCTGCGCAGCCTGAGAGCCGAACGATCCTGTCCGGTGCAGCGTCGGCAGGCTCCCCTTGCGCAGCATGTCGGGCTGGGGCTGGTCGACCGTGGTCAGGGGCACGACGACACCCGCCGCGCGGGTGAGCCGCACGAGCTCCTCGAGGTAGGCCGCATCGTCGCCGTAGGCGCCGTACTCGTTCTCGATCTGGACGAGGATGACGGGTCCCCCGCGGTCGATCTGCCGCGGGACGACGATCTCGTACACGCGCCGCAGGAACTCGCTCACCGCCTCGAGGTACTGCGGCTCGGAGCGGCGGAGGCCGACGCCATCCATCCCCGTCAGCCACACCGGGAGACCGCCGTTGTGCCACTCCGCGCAGATGTAGGGGCCGGGCCGCACGATCGCGTGCATGCCCTCCGCGGCGACGAGGTCGAGGAACCGGGCGACATCGTTGGCACCGGTCGCATCCCACTGCCCGCGCACCGGCTCGTGCGCGTTCCAGGCGATGTACGTCTCGACGGCGTTGAGGCCCATGAGCCGGGCCTTGCGAATGCGGTCGGCCCAGTCGTCGGGGTGCACCCGGAAGTAGTGGATCGCGCCCGAGAGGATGCGGTGCGGCTCGCCGTCGAGCAGGAAGTCGGTGTTCCCGATGGTGAAGGAGGGCATGGGTTCTCCTGTCGTTCAGGCGAGCGGGGCGGGTTCGGGGCGATGCACACCCCGCGGGCGGTAGTCGAGTGCGTCCGAGACGCCGAGGAGGTCGGCGAGGTACCCCCAGAAGTCCCGGGGGGAGAAGTCGAGGGTCTCGATCATCGGACTGCCCGCCGACCGCGCGTGCGCGGCGTCACGCTCCGCGGACGGGCGCCGTCGACGCCCGCACCTTCAGCGCCGGACTGATCGTCACCCGGTGGACCGGGCGCGCGGGGTCCTCGATGCGCCGCAGCAGCAGGTCGACCGCCGCGGCCCCGAGGGCCTCGCGCGGCGGGCGCACGGCCGTGATCGGAGGGGCGAACATCGACGCGACCTCGTCGTCGTACGCGATGATCGACAAGTCGCCGGGCACCGTCATCCCCCGCGCGACCGCGAGGTCGGCGAAGGCCATCGCCTCCGGGTCGGGGTGCACGAGCAGCGCCGTGGCTCCTCGCTCCACGGCGGTGTCGAGCGCCGCGTCCACGGCGGCCGAGAACTCGGGTCGGCTGCGATCCGGGAGGAATGACTCGAAGTGCTCCATCGGGCTCAGGCCGAGCTCCGCGCAGGCCGCCTCCCAGCCCCGGGTGATCTTGCGCGACGTGGGAGAATCGCGCGAGATCACGAGCCCCACGGTGCGGTGGCCGAGGCTCGCCAGGTGCCGGGCGGCCAGGATCGCCCCGAGTGCGTGATCGGTGGTCACCGATTCGACCGGTTCGTTTCCCGGCAGGACGACGCCCTCGCGTTCGACGAGCACGCTCGGCACCGCGCATTCCGAGAGCCACTGGATGACGTCCTGCGTGAACGGCGTGTCCGCGTTGGGCGCGACGATCAGACCGTCCGCGCCTTCGAGCTCCACGAACCGCTCGAGGATCGGGCGCTCATCCTGCAGCGTGTACGACGCGGCGCGCACCAGCAGCTGGACACCCCGCCGCCTCGCCTCCTGCTCCATGCCGCGGACGATGCCCGGCCAGTAGTAGTTGAGCGCGGGCACGAGCACGGCGAGCTTGCGTCCGGCGATCGGCACCGCCGCCACCACCGGCTCCTCCTCGGTCACCGCGGGAGGGATGGCGCCGCCGTGGATGCGGACGAGGAGACCTTCCTCCTCCATCTGGGCCAGGTCGCGGCGGAGCGTGACCTGGGAGACGCCCAGCTCGTCGATGAGCTGCGAACTGCGCACCGTGCCGTGACGCGCGAGCGCGGAGAGGATGTGTGCGCGGCGCGCGGGGCCGAGCAGCGATTGCGTGCCGTGGTCAGTCATGGATGTCCTCGGGAGTCGATACGTCTAGTTCTACCGCGACTGTGACGGTCCGTCGCTCGGTGACGATGAGGTCGAGGCGGGTGAGTCGCGCTCCCCAGACCGAGGCGAGCATCGGGTCGTCGAGGCGCTGAACGGTCGCCCGGGCGGCGACTCCTTCCGGCCAGCGCACGATGATCGGTCGCGCGCCCTCCAGCGGCGTGACGCGCGCCGCGGTCTCGCCGATGCGGACATCGCCGGCGAGCAGCATCCGCACCGTCGTCTCCGGCTCCGGGGCGGCACCCGTCCACGCGTCGAGGTCCCACGCATCATCGACCGTCACGCGCGCGACCGGTCCGCGTTCGAGGCGGACGCGGCGGTGCCACGCGTGGAGCCCCGGAACGGCGTACGCGCCGGCCAGATCGAGCGCGAGCCCACCGTCCACACGGCGGACGTCGCGAGCGGCGAACCGCGCGCCGGCGGACTGCGGGACACCCCGCACCTCGGGCACGGAGTGCCACGAGCTCTGCATGGTCCAGATGTCGTAGCGGTCGGGGCCGAACGTCTGGGCGGTGTACGTCGGTCGGCCGGCGTCGACCACGACCGGCACACCATCGACGGCCACGATGAACGAGCCGATGTCGTTGTGGTTGTGGTGCTCGTCGTTGTGGCCGCCCTTGGCAGAGACGGCCAGTCCGCGGGCGGTGCCGGGGCGCTCACGCGCGACGGCGAGCTGGATCGAGGGCAGCCACGCATCGCGCGGAAGCGGGGGATCGGCGGTCAGGGCGGCATCCGCCCACTCCGGATCGGGGAGCGCGCAGAGGAGTCGGCCGAGGTTCTGGCTCTGGCTGGCTGCCAGAGTGTCCGGCGTGCGATGCGAGGCGGCGAAGGCGGCTGCCTGGTCGTCGCCGTACCGTCGCGCCGCGCGGTGGAGTGCGGACCACGGGTGGTCGGCTCCCGGTTTGGCGAGCCCGTCGGCGATGCTGACGAACCACTCGCGGCCGAGCTGCATGGTGTGCGGAAAGGCGACGGTCGCACGCAGCGCGGGGATGTCGGCGGCGAAGGCGTCCGCCTGTCCGCCCGTCGCGTACGCGAGGAGTTCGACGGCCTCCAGAGCGCGACACGCGCCTGCCCACCAGTAGAGGTAGCCCTCGTCGACCGCGCCGTCCGCGGGGAGTCCTGCGATGTAGCGGTCCAGACCCTCGATCACGCAGGCCACGACCTGCCGTCGCGTGTCGGCGTCGCCGGGACCGTCCAGCAGGCGCAGCGCCCCCACCAGGACGTTCAGGTGGATCCACGGGTTCCAGTTGCTCGGATGCCGGTCGAGACCCAGCCACGACCAGTCACGGCGCCGCAGGAACGGCTCGAACACCCGTCGGTCGGCTTCGTAGCGGATGCGTGCGCGCAGGCCGGGGTACCTCTCGTCGAGCACGTCGCCGAGAACGTGGTCGGTCCAGGCGAGCTGGGCGACGACCTCGCCGGCACCGAGATCGAGATACGGATCCTCCGCCACCGGGACGATGGATCCGTGCCGGCTGAACGAGTCGTCGTGGGCCGGCCAGCACCACGAGCTCTGCTCGCACAGAAGGGTGACTCCGTCGGCCACGTCGTCGATCCGGCGCTCATCGAGCGTGACCGCGGCGGCGACGACGGCACGGCTGAGTCGCCGCTGCCGGGCGAAAGCCGCGTCCTCCCACGTCGCACGATCGCCGTCGCCGTAGAAGCGGACGGCGTCACTCGCCAGCGGCTGGGGCCACGGAGTCCCCTGCTCCGCACGGGACTCGGCGACGATGCGCTCGATCATGGGGCGGCCGGCGGTGATCATCTCCCACGCGACTCGATCCGTCGCGGAGGGGACCGGCAGTGCCCGATCAGCGGGGGCCAGCAGCGCCGGCGGGTCGATCGAGGAGAACGCCTCAGCGAGCGGGCCTCGGAATACGGGCGATGATGCGGGCGCGTCCACCGCGACCTCCTTCTGAACTGACGTCGACGTCGACAAGTCGATCACGTGATCGATAGTGATCGTATCAGTTCCATTTTGAGGTTGTGATGGTTGTTTTCGTTTGCTAATCTCCCAAAGTGATCACTCTGCGGTGGTCCTGGTCCGACTGTTCGAAGGAGAATACGTGAGTCCCACGACCGTCGCCCCTCCCACGGACTGGACTCGGGATCAATGGGTCGCACACGCCGACCGGATTCTCGCTGGCGCACGCCGGTGGGCGTCGCCCGGCAACGGACGCATCACCCCGCCCGGCGCCGAGGGCGGACTCGGCCGCGATGTCGACGGGCTCGAAGGCTTCACGCGCACGCTGCTGCTCGCCGGCTTCCGCATCGCCGGTGAGCGCGGTCAGGGCCTCGACGATCTCATCGACTTCTACGTGCGAGGCATCGCGACCGGTGTCGACCCGACCGCTCCCGATCGATGGGTGCGGCCCGAGGAGCACCCGCAGGCCAAGGTCGAGGCCGCGTCCCTGGCGCTGATCCTCGACATGACCCGCCCCTGGATCTGGGATCGCCTGGACGCGCGGACGCAGGAACGCGTCATCCACTACCTGTCCGCCGTTGTCGGCGACACGACGTATCCCCGCAACAACTGGCTGTGGTTCCGCGTCGTCGTCCAGACCTTTCTCCGTTCGGTCGGCGGCCCGTGGTCGCCCCAGGACATCGCCGACGACCTTGCGCGGCACGACTCGTATGCCCGCGCGGACGGGTGGATCTCCGATGGCGACGAGCGGTCGTTCGACCATTACACCGGCTGGGCGCTGCACCTCTACCCCATCCTGTGGTCGCGCATGCAGGGCGCGGCAGAGTTCGCGGGCGACCGGACAGGGCGGGATGTCGCGGCCCTCGACCGCTTCCTCGTCGACGCCGTGGCTCTGGTCGGCGCGGACGGATCGCCCCTGATCCAGGGCCGGAGCCTCATCTACCGCTTCGCGGCCGCCGCGCCGTTCTGGGCGGGTGTGCTGGCCGAGGTCCCCTCGACCTCGGCGGGCCGCCTTCGTCACGCCGCGAACCTCGTCGTCGGTCACTTCGACGCCGTAGGCGCCCCCGACGACCGCGACCTCCTGACGATGGGGTGGCACCGTGAGTGGCGCCGCCTCGCGCAGTCGTACTCCGGACCGGCCTCGCCGTACTGGGCCGCGAAGGGGATGCTCGGCATCGCCCTGCCCGCGGACCATCCGGTGTGGACGGCCCCCTCCGAGCCTCTTCCGATCGAATCCGGCGACGACGACCTGCGCCTCGTCCGGGCCGCCGGCTGGCTCGTCTCCGGCACGCACGCCGACGGAATCGTCCGCGTCGTCAACCACGGCACGGACCACGCCCTGCCCGGTGCGGCCGTGGGCGACTCGCCGATCTACACGCGTCTCGGCTACAGCACGGCGACAGCGCCGCTGCACGACGGCCGCGCCTGGCGGGAGCCGCTCGAGCAATCGGTCGCCTTGGTGGATGACCTGGGCCGCGCGTCGCACCGGGCCGGTATGGAGACGGTCGACTTCCGCGTGGACGGCGACGTCGCCATCGGCGCATCCATCGCCGACGCCCACTGGATCGACCCCGACCCGATCCTGTCGCGTCATGGACCGGGCCTCTTGGGGCAGTCCTCTCCGGCGGGACGTATCCACACCACCTCTCTCGTCCGAGGTCCGTGGGAGATCCGCCTCGTCCACGTCGACCGGCTCCACCCGACCGCCCGCGCATTGCGCGTCGGCGGGTGGGCGCTCGCTGCCGACGGGGCGCCCGAAGCGACGATCGACGGAACGACCGCCCGCGTCGTCATCGCCCGGGGCGCCGCCGAGCTGGAGAGCAGCATCCGCCTGCTGACCGGCACCGGAACCGCCGCCGTCGTGACGCGCGACGACGCGAGTCCGCTCGGGCGAACCGCATCCGTCCCGGTCATCGAGCTCGTCGCACAGGAGGACGAGTGGACGGTCGCCCTCGTCAGCCTCGACGGCGCACGACGCGGAGCTCTCGACGCCGCCGACGTCTCCGCTGTCGACGAGCACGGACTCACCGCGGTGACCTGGCCGGACGGCGCCGTCACCATCCACGACCTCACCTACTCCCGATCCGCGACCCAGGCGGATCGGTAGCCCAGAGCCGGACTCCCGAGTCTGGAACATTGCAAAGGAGCAGCATCACATGAACCGCAAGATCGCGGCCGCGGCGGGGATCACCGTCGTCGCCACGCTGTCGCTCGCAGCCTGCAGCGGCGGAGCCGCAGCCGCCCCGTCGGCGACGGCCGACAACAAGCCGGTGACCCTCACCGTGTCGGGGTGGACCTTGGCCACGGCGCCGGAGTTCCAGACGCTGGCCGACGGCTTCCACAAGCTGCACCCGAACGTCACCGTCGAGGTCAAGGGCTATGACGCCGCCCAGTACGCCACGCTGCTGACCGCCGACCTCGCGGCCGGGACCGCGCCCGACGTCCTCGCGATCAAGCAGGTCACCGACCTGGTCACGTTCGCCTCCGGCGGCCAGCTGGTCGACGTCTCCGACGTCGCGCTGGCGAAGGGATTGAAGGGCACCGACTCCTACAAGTTCGACGGCAAGCAGTACGCCGTGCCGTACCGCATCGACGGCAACGTCCTGTTCTACAACAAGGATCTCTTCACGGCGGCGGGCGTCCCCGATCCTGACGGCACGTGGACGTGGGACGACTACACGGCCGCCGCGGAGAAGCTGAAGACCGGCCTGAAGGCAGCCGGCAGCGCGGCGCTTCCCGCGTACCTGCATTCCTGGAACTCGCAGGTGCAGGGCTTCGCGACAGCCCAGACGCCGAAGGCATCGATGAACTCGGGCAATTACGGCTACATGAAGTCCTACTACGAGCAGGCGCTCAAGATGCAGGACGAGGGCCTGCAGCTGCCCTACGCGACGGCGACGGCGAACAAGTCGACGTACCAGGCCCAGTTCGGCAAGCAGCAGGCGGCCATGCTGCTCATGGGCACGTGGTACGTGTCCGCCCTGCTCACCCAGCAGAAGAGCGGCGACGCGGACAAGTTCCAGTGGGGCATGGCACCGGTTCCGCAGCGCACGTCCGCGACCGCCGGCACGGACAAGACACCGGTCACCTTCGGCGACCCGACCGGTTACGCGATCAACGTCAAGACCGAGGGTGCGAAGCTCGCCGCCGCGAAGGAGTTCCTCGCCTACATCGAGACGGAGAAGGCTGCGCTCGAGCTGACGAAGATCGGCATCACTCCGGCTCTCATGACGGATGCCGTCGTCAAGAGCTACTTCAGCCAGTCCGGTGTTCCGACCGACGCGCTGTCGAAGTTCGCCTGGGGCAGCCAGAAGATCGCCCCGCAGAACCCGCCTGCAGCGAAGACGCCGATCGCACAGACAGCGCTGACGCCGATGCACAGCGCGATCATGACCGGCTCCTCGTCGATCGACAAGGGCATCGCCGACGCCGAGGCCCAGTTCAAGAACCAGGCCGGCTGACCCCTGGGGGTGGGGCGCGCTCCTGCGCGCCCCACCCTGCCACTCGCATCCCCTCCCCTTGTAAGGAAGAGCAATGACGGCGATCGCCACCGACGTCGATTCCCCGCCGATTCCCGCGCGGCGGCGTCGATCGAAGCTGCGTCTGCGCAACACGCTGATCGGCTGGAGCTTCATCCTGCCGAACTTCATCGGCTTCGCCGTGCTGACCCTGATTCCGGTCGTGACGCTGTTCTACCTCGGCTTCACGAACTGGAACATCTTCGGCACGGCCACCTGGACGGGTCTCGCGAACTTCCGGCGGCTGATCGGCGACACGACGTTCCATGTCGCGCTGATCAACACCTTCTTCTACGCGATCCTCCACATTCCGCTGACCTTCGTCGTCTCGCTGGGGCTGGCGCTGCTGCTCAACACCTCGTTGCGAGGCCTCGCCTTCTTCCGTACGGCGGCCTTCTTCCCCTACATCACGTCGATCGTGGCGATCGCGGTCGTGTGGAACCTGCTGTTCAGCCCGCAATACGGCCCGATCAACCAGTTCCTGCACACCATCGGCATCCAGAACCCGCCCACGTGGCTGCAGTCGACGACCTGGGCCATGCCCGCCACCGTCATCGTCAGCACCTGGCGCGACATGGGCTATTACATGATCCTGTTCCTCGCGGGTCTGCAGACCGTGCCCCGTGAACTGCACGAGGCGGCGCGGGTCGACGGCGCGGGCGTGTGGCAGCGGTTCTGGAACGTGACCATGCCCTGTCTGCGGCCGACGACCTTCTTCGTGACCGTGATGCTGACGATCAACTCGTTCAAGATCTTCGATCTGATCCTCGTGATGACCAACGGCGGTCCGGGAAACGCCACCCTCGTGCTGTCGCAGTTCATCTACCAGACGGCGTTCGTGCAGAACCAATTCGGCTACGCCTCGGCGGCGTCGATGGTCCTGTTCTTCATCTGCATCGCCGTGACGATCATCCAGTTCCTCATCAACAAGCGACGGAGTGCCTGATGAGTGCGATCACCGAACCTGCCAGCCTGCAGCGGGGACTGCACCAGCTCGCCGAAGAACCGCGACCGCCCGCCGTGCGCACGCACCGGTCGGGACTCCGTCGGATCGGACGCTTCTTCGGCTACGTCGTGCTCATCGCGGCGGCCTTCGGTCTGCTCGTCCCGTTCTTCTGGATGCTCTCGAGCTCGCTCAAGCCGGCCAACGAGGTGTTCACGGTGCCGGTGAAGTGGCTGCCGGAGACGCTGGACTGGCGAAACTACGTCGAGATCTGGACGCACTCGAACATCATCGTCTGGATCCGCAACACGCTCGTGCTCGCCGTAGCCGTCACGATCCTGCAGGTGTTCACGGGCTCGTTCGCGGCCTACGGGTTCGCCCGCACGAAGTTCCGCGGCCGCGACGTCCTCTTCCTCGCCTACATCGCGACCATCGCGGTGCCGTGGCAGTCGTACATGATCCCGCAGTTCATCATGCTGTCGAAGATGCACCTGGCGAACACGCTGTGGTCGATCATCCTGCTGCAGGCCTTCAGCGCGTTCGGCGTGTTCCTCATGAAGCAGTACTACGAGACGATCCCCGAGGAGCTCTCCGAGGCGGCCCGCATCGACGGCCTGAGCGAATACGGCATCTGGTGGCGGATCATGGTCCCGCTGTCCGTGCCGGCCATCGCGAGCCTCATCCTGCTGACGTTCGTCGCGGTGTGGAACGACTATCTCGGACCGCTCATCTACCTGCGCAACCCCGATCTGTGGACCCTCCAGCTCGGCCTGCAGACCTTCGTCAGCAATCAGTTCGACGCGAACTACGGCCTCATGTTCGCGGGCCTCGTGATCTCGGTGGTGCCGATCGCGGTCGTGTTCCTCCTCGGTCAGAAGTACTTCATCGAGGGAATCGCGACGAGCGGGATGAAGGGATGACGGCGATGCGACGGATCTCCCACGGCTTCGCGGCGACGGCCTTCGAGGTGGTGTACCTCGGGCTCGTCACGAACGCGATGCTCGTCGTCGCCTGCCTGCCTCTGCTCATGCTCACGATCGGCACCGATCCCGCACAGTCGTGGCCGTACATTGCGGCCACCGCAGCGCTGTGCGCGCCGGCTTTGACCGCGGCCTTCGCGGTCTTCCGCGCGCACGGCAGCGGCGGCGACGGTCCCGTGCGCGCGTTCCTCCGGGGGTACGCGGCCACCTGGCGCAAGGCGCTCGTCGTCGGCGCCGGCGTCGCGGCCATCCTCGTCGTGCTGTTCGTGGACGTGCGCGCCCTCTCCGGGTCGACACTCGGCGTGGTAGTCGTGCCCGCGCTGCTCGTGCTGGCAGTGCTGGCCCTTGCGCTCGGCATCCTCGCCCTCGTCGCGATCGCAGAGGTTCCGGCCGCACGGATGCGCGATGTGCTCCGTGCCGCCATGCGGCTCGGAATCGCGCGCTGGTACCTCACCCTCGTGTCGCTGCTGATCGGCGGACTGCAGATCGCTCTCTTCGCCAACATGCCCGCAGTGGCAGCAGGCGTCACGGCCGCTGCTGCCCTCTACCTCATCTGGGCGAACTCGCGCTTCACCCTGAGCCCCGTGCTTCCCGTCGCCCATCCGGCGCACGACTGACCTCTCCGAAGAATCGACAAGGACTGCCAAGGAATGACCTCCCTCACCTCTGCGCCCGACCACACCGGCGCATCCCGCATCGCTGTGCGCGAAGCCCTCGCCGCGGCCATCGAGACGACGCGTCGCAACATCGACCGCTTCGGCGACCTCTACCCCGACGACACCACCCGCGACGGGGTCTATCCGCTCCGTCCGGCGGCGGGGAGCATCGCCGAGGGAGGCAACCACGGGTGGACGACGAGCTTCGTCCCCGGGATGCAGTGGATCGCGTGGGAGGCGACTGGGGATGAGGCCTTCCGCGATTCCGCACTGCAGCACACGGTGGACTTCGCCCGCCGGCTGCACGACGGCGAAGACCTCGACATGCATGACCTCGGGTTTCTCTACAGCCTCGCCTGCGTGTCGGCGTGGCGGCTGACCGGTGACGAGAAGGCGCGTGCCGCGGCGCTCGGGGCCGCCGACCATCTCATGACCCGCTTCCTCGAGCCCGCGGGCATCATCCAGGCGTGGGGCGACCTGACCGATCCCGGCGAGCGCGGGCGGACGATCATCGACAGCCTCATGAACATGCCGCTGCTGACGTGGGCGTGCGAGCAGACCGGTGAGGAGCGGTACGCCGACGCGGTCCGCCGGCACACCCTCCAGCTCAGCGAGCGCATCATCCGCGCGGACGACTCGACCTTCCACACGTTCTCCTGGGACGCCGACACCGGTGAGGCGCTCCGGGGTTCGACGGCGCAGGGGGCGTTCGACGACTCCTGCTGGTCGCGCGGGCAGGCATGGGGCATCTACGGCTTCGCTCTGAACTACCGGGCGACAGGCGACGAGCGGTTCCTGGAGGCCTCTCGCCGCTGCGCCCGCTACTTCCTCGCGCACCTGCCCGCCGACGGCGTCGCCTACTGGGACCTCGTCTACACGGATGGCAGCGATGAACCCCGCGACAGCTCGGCGGCGGCCATCGCGGTCTCGGGGCTGCGGGAGCTGGCGATCGTCGAGACCGATTCCCAGGCCGCCGAGCGCGCGACCGCGGCGGCGGATCGGATCCTCGCCTCGCTGATCGAGAACTACACGCCGGCCGAAGCGGAATCGGACGCTCTCCTGCTGCACGGCGTCTACAACCTGCCCGGCGACCATGGCATCGATGAGGGGAACCTCTGGGGCGATTACTTCTACATGGAGGCGCTCATGCGCACGGTCGACCCCGAGTGGCGGCTGTACTGGTGAGCCGCCGCATGATCCTCGATTCGTTCCGCCTCGACGGCAAGGTCGCACTGGTCAGCGGCTCCAGCCGCGGGCTCGGCCAGGGCGCGGCGATCGCGCTCGCCGAGGCGGGCGCCGACGTCGCGCTGCTCGACCGGGGCGATGCGTCCGAGACCGCGGAGCGCATCCGGGCGCTGGGCCGTCGCGTCCACCCGATCCGCCTCGACTTCGCGACCGCGACCCCCGCGGAGTTGGCGGATGCCGTCGCCGAGGTGATCGCCGAGCTCGGCGGTCTGGACATCCTGGTCAACAACGCCGGCACGATCCGTCGCGCGCCGGCCGTCGACTACGCCGCCGATGACTGGGACGACGTGCTGACCGTCAACCTCGACGCCGTGTTCCACCTGTCTCAGGCGGCCGGTCGGCACATGATCGCGCAGGGAGGCGGCCGCATCATCAACGTCGCCTCGATGCTGTCGTTCCAGGGCGGCGTCTTCGTGCCCGCCTACACCGCGTCCAAGCACGCGGTGGCCGGGCTGACGAAGGCGCTGGCGAACGAGTGGGCGGCGTCCGGCGTCACCGTGAACGCCGTCGCCCCCGGCTACATGGCGACCGACAACACCGCGGCCCTGCGCGCGGACACCGAACGTGAGGCATCTATCGTCGCCCGCATTCCCGCCGGACGCTGGGGCACCCCTGACGACCTGCAGGGCGTCTTCGTCTTCCTCGCCTCGGACGCCGCGGCCTACGTCACCGGCGCGATCGTGCCGGTCGACGGCGGCTGGCTCGTCCGCTGAGCCCCGCGAACGCCCCTCCCTCCTCTGCTGACACCCGAACAGGAGCATCATGGCCACGCCCATCGAGCAGCGCTACGCGACCAATCCCACCCAGATTCCGGGCATGACGACGCAGGACCTCCGCGACACCTACCTGATCCCGGAGGTCTTCGTCCCCGGCGAGATCCGTCTCACCTACACGCACCATGACCGGATCGTCCTGGGCGGTGCGGCGCCCGCGGGAGGTGTGCTCGAGCTCGGTGGATACCCCGAGATCCGCAGCGAGTACTTCCTCGAGCACCGCGAACTCGGTGTCGTGAACGTCGGCGGAACCGGCACGGTCACCGCCGACGGCGAGGTGTACGAGCTCGTGAACGGGGCGTGCCTGTACCTCGGCCGCGGCATCCGCGAGGTGTCGTTCGCGGGCGAAACCGCGCAGTTCTACCTCTTCTCCGCCCCGGCGCACACGACCTACCCGGCCGCGCTCGTCTCGCCGGGTGAGGGCACCGTGCGGGAGCTCGGCGACCAGGTGACGAGCAACCGTCGCACGCTGAACCAGTACATCCACGAGAACGGCATCCGCAGCTGCCAGATCGTGATGGGCGTCACCCAGCTGCACGCGGGCTCGATGTGGAACACGATGCCGGCCCACACTCATGACCGGCGCACCGAGTGCTACCTGTACTTCGACGTGCCCGAGGATGCCCGGGTCATCCACCTGCTCGGCGAGCGGGAGGAGACCCGTCACCTGGTCGTGGCCGACCGGCAGGCGATCATCTCGCCGAGCTGGTCGTTGCACTCGGGCGTCGGCACGGCGGCATACTCGTTCGTATGGGCGATGGCGGGCGAGAACCAGACGTTCGACGACATGGACGCGGCTCCCGTCACCGACCTGAAGTGAGCGGGATCAGATGAGCGGGATGCTGCTCGCCGCCGGCGAGACGATGGCCATGGTCGCCCCGCTCGCGGCGGAGCGGCTGCAGGCGGCCGAGGCCTTCCGCGTCGACTCGGGTGGTGCCGAGTCGAACGTGGCCGGTCACGTTGCGGCGCTCGGTCACCCGTCGGCCTGGTTCAGTCGCCTGGGCGCGGACCCCTTGGGCGACCGCATCCTGCAGCACCTCACCGCGCGCGGGATCGACGTCTCGGCCGTGATCCGGGATGCGGCGCACCCGACGGGCCTCTACGTCAAGGACCCCGGGCACGGCGTGCACTACTACCGAGCCGGGTCGGCCGCATCCTTCCTGTCCGCTGCAGACGCCGACGCGGTCGACCTGGGCGGCGTCCGGGTGCTGCACGTGTCGGGCATCACGGCGGTCATCTCGGCGTCCGCCGCCGAGTTCCTCGATCGCATCATGGCCCGGGCGCGCGAGGCCGGCGTCCTCGTCAGCTTCGACGTCAACCACCGTCCGGCCCTGTGGGATGCGGCGACCGCCGGAGCCGCGCTGAAGCCCGTCGCCGCGCGCGCCGACATCGTCTTCGTCGGCCGTGACGAGGCCGAACGCCTGTGGGGGACGGCCACGCCCGCCGAGGTGCGCGCGCTGCTGCCCGATGTCGGCGAGCTCGTCGTGAAGGACGGCGCGTACGGCGCGACGACCTTCGTCGGCGAGGACGAGGTGTTCGTCTCGGCTCTGAAGGTCGAGGTCGTCGAGGAGGTCGGCGCGGGCGACGCTTTCGCGGGCGGCTACCTCGCTGCGCTCCTCGACGATTGGCCCATCGACGAACGCCTGCGCGCGGGACACTCGCGCGCCGCCCTCACCCTCGCCACCACCGCCGATTGGCCCGACGAAGAGGAACACGGATGACCGACTGGTTCGAGGATGCGTTCGCCGACGCGCCGCTCATGGCGATCCTGCGCGGCATGGGGGTGGAGCGGTCCGCGGCGCTGTCGACGACAGCGTGGGACCTCGGAATCGACGCCGTCGAGGTGCCGCTCCAGACGAAGGAGGACGACGCCGCGCTCCGCGAGGTCGTGCGCCTCGGCGAGGAGCGCGGCAAGCTCGTCGGCGCAGGCACGATCATCACGGTCGAGCAGGTGGATGCCGCGATCTCCGCAGGCGCCCGGTACCTCGTCTCGCCCGGCCTCGACCCCGCCGTCGTCCGGGCCGCGCAGGAGCGCGGCATCCCGATCCTCCCCGGCGTGGCGACGCCCAGCGAGGTGCAGGCGGCGCTCGCGCTCGGACTCACCTGGCTGAAGGCGTTCCCGGCGACCTGGCTCGGCACGGGCTGGTTCGCGCACATCCGGGGGCCCTTCCCGCAGGTGCGGTTCGTCGCGACCGGCGGCCTGAACGCCGCGAATGTCGGCGAATACCTCGCCGCAGGCGTCCGGGTCGCAGCCGTCGGCTCGGCCCTCGAAGACCCGGCGCAGCTCGAGCGCCTGGCCGAGGTGCTCGCCGCTCGCGGGTGAAAGACCGAACCGGCCCGGGTGCACGTGGCGAGCACCCGGGCCGGTTCCGGCGTCGGTGGGATCACGCGTTGCCGAGGGCCTCGTTCACGACCTCGCGCGCCTCGACCTGCACGCGGGCGAGGTGCTCGGGGCCGCGCAGCGACTCGGCGTACAGCTTGTACACGTCCTCTGTGCCCGAGGGCCGGGCGGCGAACCAGGCGTCGTCGGTCTGGACCTTGAGGCCGCCGATCGCGGCGCCGTTGCCCGGCGCGTGCGACAGCTTCGCGGTGATGGGTTCTCCGGCGAGCTCGGTCGCGGTGACGGCATCCGGCGAGAGCTTCGACAGCGCCGCTTTCTGCGCCGGGGTGGCAGGCGCATCCACCCGCTGATACGCGGAGGACCCGAACTCGGCCTCGAGCTCCGCGTACCGCTGCGAGGGCGTCTTGCCCGTCACGGCGAGGATCTCGGAGGCGAGCAGGCACAGCAGGATGCCGTCCTTGTCGGTGGTCCAGACGCCGCCGTCCATGCGGAGGAACGATGCGCCGGCGGACTCCTCGCCGCCGAAGGCGACGGAGCCGTCGAGCAGGCCCGGGACGAACCACTTGAATCCGACCGGCACCTCGAGGAGCGTGCGGCCGAGGGATGCCGCGACCTTGTCGATGATCATCGACGACACGAGCGTCTTGCCGATCGCGGCATCGTCCGCCCAGCCCGGCCGGTGCGCGTACAGGTAGTCGATCGCGACCGCGAGGAAGTGGTTCGGGTTCATGAGGCCCGCATCGGGCGTGACGATGCCGTGGCGGTCGGCATCCGCGTCGTTGCCGGTGAGGATGTCGTACTCCGACCGGCGCGCGACGAGACCCGCCATCGCCGACGGCGACGACGGATCCATGCGGATCTTCTCGTCCCAGTCGAGGGTCATGAACTTCCACGTCGGGTCGACGGTCGGGTTCACGACCGTCAGGTCGAGCTCGTACATCTCGCCGATGAGCGCCCAGTAGTCGACGGATGCGCCGCCCATCGGGTCGGCGCCGATGCGGATGCCCGACGTCTTGATGGCCTCCATGTCGATGACGTTCACGAGGTCGCGCACATAGGCCTCACGGAAGTCGTACTCGCCGAGCTTGTCGGGGTCGATGTCCGACCACTTGGTGCGCTTGACCCCCTCGAGGCCCGCGGCAATGAGGGCATTGGCGCGGTCGGCGATCCATCCGGTGGCATCGGTGTCGGCCGGCCCGCCGTGCGGAGGGTTGTACTTGAACCCGCCGTCGCGCGGCGGATTGTGGCTCGGCGTGACGACGATGCCGTCGGCGCGGCCGGGGTCGCCGGCATCCCGCCCGCGGTTGTAGGTGAGGATCGCGTGGCTCACGCCCGGCGTCGGCACCCACGAGTCGCGGGAGTCCTGCCGCACGTCGACGCCGTTCGCGACGAGCACCTCGACGGCGCTGCGCTCGGCGGGCAGCGACAGCCCGTGGGTGTCGCGGCCGAGGAACAGCGGACCGCCGATGCCCTGCTCGGTGCGGTAGTCGACGATCGCCTGGGTCGTCGCGAGGATGTGCACCTCGTTGAAGCTCGTCGACAGCGACGAGCCGCGGTGCCCGCTCGTGCCGAACGCGACACGCTGCTCCGGCACGGCCGGATCGGGCTTCCTGTCGTAGTAGGCGTTGATCAGCTCGTCGACGTCGATCAGATCGGATGCTTCGGCGGGAAGTCCTGCGCGGCTCATGGCCCCAGTCTGCCCCGATCCGGCGCTGAGGTCACGTCGGTCGTTCGGTCAGGTCCCCGGGTCGACCTGCCCTGCGGGCGCGGGTGTGAGCCTCCATCGGCGCAGCCGCGGAGACGCACCCGCGATCGCGCCCGCTCCGACGACGCACGCCAGGCCGCCGAGGACGCAGCTGACGGCGCCACTCGTCGCCCCCGCGATGACGCCGGCCCGGAGGTCGCCGAGGCTGGGTCCGCCCGCGCCGACGAGATAGTCGAGCGAACTCACGCGGCCGCGCAGCTCGTCGGGTGTCGCGGTCTGCACGATCGTCCCGCGGCTCACGACGGTGAAGGTGTCCGCCGCCCCCGCGGCCACGAGCGACAAGAGGGCGAGCGGAAGGGTCGGGCTCGCGCCGAATGCGGCTGTGGCGGCGCCCCACACCGCGCAGGAGGTGAGCATGATGAGCCCCTGCCGCGGATACGCGGTGAGGCGGCCGGAGAGGAGGCCGGCGATGACGCCGCCCAGACCGATCGCGGGCAGCATGAGGCCGAGCGTGAGGGGCGAGCCGCCGAAGCGCTCGGCGTTGATAACGGGGAAGAGCGCCGCCGGGAGCGCGAGGACCATCGCGCAGATGTCGACGAGGAACGCACCGAGGATGACGGGCGTCCGCACGACGAACTGCAGCCCGCCGAGGATGCGCGTCCGCTCCGGCTCGCCACCGTCGGACGTCTTCGTCGCCCGCGGCACGTGCCGGGGCAGTCGGGAGATGCCCCACAGGGCGGCGAGGAACGTCAGCGCATCGACCACGAGGCACGCCCCGACGCCGATCGTGGCGACGAGGACACCGCCGATCGCCGGTCCCGTGAGGAGGGCCAGCTTGCCGGCCAGCCGGGTCAGGGCAAGGCCCGCCGAGAGATCGGTGCCCGCCAGCAGCATCGGCGGCACGGTCTGGGCGACGGGCGCGCTGAGCGAGGACAGCGCCGCGTTCAGCGCGATCATCACGAACAGGATCGGGATGCTGCGCACCCCGCCGATGACGAGCGCCGCCGTTCCGATGCTGACCGCCAGCTGACCCGACCGCGCCCACAGCAGGATCGCCCGACGGTCGACGGTGTCGGCGAGGTGCCCGCCGACCAGGCCGAACACGACCAGCGGGATCGCCACGACCAGCCCGACGAGCCCCACGATCACCGCCGAGCGCGAGATGTCCCAGACGAAGTAGAGGAGGGCGAACGACGACATGCTGCCGCCGAACTGCGAGATGGCGGTGCCGGCCCAGAACGCCCGGAACGGGCGGCTCGTCCGCAGGGGCCTGACGTCGACGAGGTGCGAGCGCATCATGTGCGGCGCCCGTCGAGGTGGCGGCGGACGCGGTCCGCGAATGACTCGCGGTCCAGGGCGGCGTCGACCTCCGCGACGAAGGCGCCGAGCGGCATGCTCAGCTCGGTGTCGAGCTCGGCCACCGCGGCCTCGGTGGCGTACCACTCGTCCCACAGCAACGGGGCGAGGCGCCGGCCCGCATCGGTGAGCGTGACGACACGGGAGCGCGCATCCTCGCCCGGCGCCGAGGTGACGAGGCCGGCCTTCTTCATCGCCGTCACGGACTGGCTCATCGCCGAGTGCGTCACACCGCAGCGCTCGGCGAGCGAGCGGATCGTCGCATCCCCGTCGGCCAGGAACATGACCGCCATGCTGAAGCGCGTGCTGACGCCCTCGATGCCGAGCTCGTCGTAGAGGTCGCCGAGGCTCGCATCCATGCGCTTGCGCATCGTCGCGAGCGGGCGCCACACGCTGGGCAGTTCTTCGATGGATGCCGGCCGCCGCTGTCCGTCAGATGTCACAGGGCTAATATAACAGCACTGATAGAAATACGGCAGCGCGGAAGGAAGCCACTACTAGGCTTGCGGGGTGAACGCAGACCCCCAGGAATCCCGCCGCGTCTACAGCTACCTCGGACCCGCGGGCACCTTCACGGAGGCGGCGCTCGCGCAGGTCCCCGAGGCGCGCGGCCAGGAGTGGCGGCCCGTCCGCAACGTCGGCGAGGCGCTCGCGGATGTCATCGAAGGCCGCGCCGATGCGGCGATGATCGCCATCGAGAACTCGGTCGACGGCGGCGTCACGACGACGCAGGACGCCCTTGCGACCATCCCCGGCCTCCGGATCGTCGGCGAGTACCTGGTGCCCGTGAACTTCGTGCTGGTCGCCCGTCCCGGGACGCGGCTCGAGGACGTCACGGTGGTCGCTGCGCATCCCGTCGCCTACGGACAGTCACTGCAGTGGCTGACCGCCAACATCCCGGGCCACGAGCATCTGCCGGCCGCCAGCAATGTCGCCAGCGCCCTCGGCATCGTCGAGGGGACGAGCGGCGCGGACGCCGCCGTCGCCGCACCGGGAGTCGTCGCGCACCACGAGTACGAGGTGCTCGCCGAAGACATCGGCGACAACTCCAACGCCGTGACGCGCTTCGTGCTCGTCAGCCGCGTCGCGCCGCCGCCCGCGCCGACCGGCGCCGACAAGACCTCGCTCATCGTCGAGCTGCCCGAGGATCACCCCGGCGCGTTGCTCGACCTCCTCGAGCAGTTCGCGACGCGCGGCATCAACCTGTCGCTGCTCGCCTCCCGGCCCATCGGCGACGAGCTCGGACGGTACCGGTTCGTGATCGACGCCGACGGGCACATCGAGGACGAGCGCATGGCGGATGCCCTGCTCGGCTTGCGCCGCTTCAGCCCGAAGGTCGTCTTCCTCGGGTCGTACCCGCGCGCCGACCGGGTGATCATCCACTACCCGCAGCGCTACTCCGACGAGGTGTTCGTCGAGGCCCGCGACTGGCTCCGCGGCCTGCTCGCCGGCGAGCCCGAGGTCTGATCCCCGCCGCCCCCAGCACATGCCGGGGGCTTCCCGCCCTTTCCCTGCGCAAGAGCGGTAATCCGGCGGAAATCGGGCGACCAATGCGGGATCGCCCGATTTCCGCCGGATCACCGCCAACTCGCCGGATCGCAGGAACCCGGCCTTCGACGCGGGGGCTCAGGCGGTGCGGAGGACCAGCTCGTCGAGCGTCAGGCGCTGGCGGGGAGCGATCTCGCGCTCGCGCAGGGCGTCGGGAAGGGCGTCCACGTCGCCGGGCACGCCGAGGGCGATCACCGACACGACCCGCCGCGTGTCGCCGAGGTCGAACGCGGCCGCGAGCGCCTCGCCGTCGAAGCCGCCCATCTGGTGGGTGTGCAGGCCCTCGTGCTGCGCCTGCACGCTGAGATGCGCGACCGCCTGCCCGAGGTCGTAGGTCGCCCACGGGCGCTCGCGGCCCTCGGCATCCGTCGTCTCGGCGATGTTGACGATGAGCACCGCGGCCGAGTCGGCCCAGGCCTGGTTGAAGCCCATCAGGGCGTCGTGGATGGCGGCGAACTCGGGGGTGCCGCGGCGGGCCACGACGAAGCGCCACGGCTGCGAGTTGTTGGCCGAGGGCGCCCAGCGGGCGGCCTCGAGCAGCACGTCGACGACCTCGGATGAGACGACGGCGTCGCGGTCGTAGGCGCGCGGGCTCCAGCGCTCTACGAGGGCGCCGATGAGGGGCGCGTCGGTCTGGGCGTGGCGGGAGGCGATTTCTGAGGCGAGAGGCATGGCCGTCTTTCTCGGGGGCAGGATGCCGGGACCCACCGGCACATTCGGTTGACGCGTCATTCAACCGCGCGCACCCTATGGGTCTCCCGAGTGCGCGTAAGACTTCGTCATCCCTCGGACGGCGAACCGCCGTCAGCCGCCGGTGATCTCCGCGATGGCCGCGACGAACGCGTCGATGTCGTCCTCGGTGGTGTCGAACGAGCACATCCAGCGGACCTCGTTGCGCGAGGCATCCCAGTCGTAGAAGCGGAAGCGCTCGCGCAGCTTGTCGGCCGCGCCGTCGGGCAGCGTCGCGAACAGGCCGTTGGACTGCGTCTTCTGCGTGAATGCCACGCCGCGGATCGTGCCGTCGGCGATGCCAGCCTCGACCCCCGTGCGCAGTCGCTGAGCCATGGCGTTGGAGTGCCGCGCGTTGCGCAGCCACAGGTCGTTCTCGAGCAGGGCGACCAGCTGTGCCGACACGAACCGCATCTTCGACGCGAGCTGCATGTTGAGCTTGCGGAGGTAGATCAGACCCGTGGATGCCTCGGGGTTCAGGACGACGATCGCCTCGCCGAGCAGCGCGCCGTTCTTGGTGCCGCCGAAGCTCATCACGTCGATGCCCGCGTCGCGTGTGAAGGCGCGCAGCGGCAGATCGAGTGCCGCGGCGGCGTTGGAGATTCGCGCGCCGTCCATGTACACGTGCATGCCGAGCGCGTGCGCGTGATCGGTGATGGCTCGCAGTTCCGCGACCGAGTACAGCGTGCCGAGCTCGGTGGACTGCGTGATCGCGACGGCCAGCGGCTGAGCGCGGTGCTCGTCGCCCCAGCCCCACGCCTCGCGGTCGATGAGCTCGGGTGTGAGCTTTCCGTCGTCGGTGGGAACGTTCAGGATCTTGATGCCGCCGACCCGCTCGGGGGCTCCGCCCTCGTCGACGTTGATGTGGGCGGTGGATGCGGCGACCACGGCGCCCCAGCGGGGGAGCATCGACTGCAGCCCGGTGACGTTGGCGCCCGTGCCGTTGAACACGGGGAACGACTCCACGCCCTCGCCCAGGTGCTCGACGAACAGCTCGTGCAGGCGCTCGGTATAGGCGTCCTCGCCGTACGAGATCTGGTGGCCCTCGTTGGCGGCGGCGATGGCGGCGAGCACCTCGGGGTGCACACCCGAGTAGTTGTCGGAGGCGAAGCCGCGGACGGCGGTGTCGTGGATCGTGGTCACGATCTACCAGCCTAAGGCGTCGGTCGCGCGGTCAGCGGTGGAGCGCGAGGTACTGATGCACCTGGGCGATCGCCATGCCGCCCTCGCCCACGGCCGCGGCGACGCGCTTCACCGAGCCCGACCGGACGTCCCCGACGGCGAAGATCCCGGGTGCACTCGTCTCGAGTCCGAAGGGGCGGCGATCGGACGTCCACTGCGGGGTGGCCGCCGCATCCCCGCCCGTCGGGATGTAGTGGTGCTCGTCCCGCGCGATCTGTTCGGGAAGCCAGTCGGTCACCGCATCCGCGCCGATCATCACGAAGAGCACGGTGTGGTGCCGGGTCGTCGTCTCTCCGGTCACCCGGTCGACGACGTCCACGGCCTCCAGGCTCCGCTCGCCGCGGACGCCCACGACTTCGCTGCGCGTCTGGACGCTGATGCCCTCGTGCGCCGCGATCTGGTCGATGAGGTACCGCGACATGCTCGCGTCGAGTGACGCGCCGCGCACGAGCAGCGTGACCGACCGCGCGAAGCGGGAGAAGAAGATGGCCGCCTGCCCGGCCGAGTTCCCCGCGCCGACGATCGCGATGTCCGCGCCGCGGGCGACGGTCGAGTCGCTGCGGGCGGCGCCGTAGAAGACGCCGTTGCCGAGGAAGCGGTCGATGTCGGCCACCGGCAGCCGGCGCCACGCGACGCCGGTCGCGATGATCACGACGGGTGCGCTCAGCGTCTCGCCGCCATCGAGGACGATCTGCTCGCGCGACGGCCGCAGGGCCTCCGCGGTGCGAGTGACGACGATCTCGGCCCCGAGGCGGCGGGCCTGGCGCAGCGCCCGGCTCGCGAGGTCGTCGCCCGAGATGCCGAACGGGAAGCCCGTGTAGTTCTCGATCCGGCTGGACGTGCCGGCTTGGCCGCCGGGGGCGAGGCACTCGATGACGAGCGTGCGCAGGCCCTCGGCGGCCGCATTGACGGCGGCCGTCAGCCCGCACGGTCCCGCCCCGAGGATCGCAACATCGTAATGCCCCGACGACGGCTCGATCTCGAGCCCGACGAGCTTCGCGACCTCGCGCAGCGGCGGCCCCTCGAACCGCCGCCCGTTCGCGAGCTCGATGATCGGGTACGCCGAGGCATCCGCGTCGTCTGCGACGGTGACGCGCTCGAACGGGACCTGATTGCGGGTGAGGAAGACGACCGCCTCGCGCGTGGCGGCGTCCGAGCGCGGTGCGATGACCCGCGCCGCCGCCTCCGGCTGTTCCCCGGCGACCGTCTGCAACCAGTCCAGGTGGCGGCGGGCGAGGGATGCCACGAACGCCGGCACCGAAGGCGCCATGGCGGCGAGCGTGTAGTACACGGTCGGATCGAGCCGGATGATGCGGGTCGGCTGCGTCGCCCGACCGCTCGCCGGGAACGGCGTGCTCAACGTCATCGGCACATCGCCGAAGAACATCCCGGGGTTCCGCTCGCCGATGACCCGCTCGTCGCCGTTCACGATCTTGGTCAGTTCGGCATGCCCCTCGACGACCACGAAGACAGCGCGGTCGTCCCCCTCGTGCGCGAAGTACTCTCCGGGCGAGAGATGGATGTCCTCCACCGAGGCCACGAGGTAGTCGATGGCCTCCTGCGGCAGCGCTGCGAAGGCCGTGATGCCGCGCAGCTCCTCCGTGGTGATCATGCGCCGACCAGGGTCATGCGCTGAAGATAGCGAGCCCGCCAGTGCCGGTCAACGCACCTCCGCCCGACGTCACCCCGTTGACTTGCCCTATCGCACCGCGACACGGCGGGCATGTCGTGCATTCAGGGCACGTCAACGGGGTCGGCGCCGAGTCCCCAGCACCCGGCGCGCTTCGTCGTCTCAGGCGTCCGTGCCGCGGATGCCCGCGGTCGACTCGATCACCGGCTTCATCTTCTTGTCGAGCGCCTCGAAGAACATCGACAGCGGGAACTCGTCATCCATCACGGCATCCGTGTAGCCCTTCGGAGTCCCGGCGAGGATCTCGTCCGGGAGCCCGCGCGCCCACGCGGACGCCGGGTTCGGAGTCAGCGTTCCGCGCACGAGGTCGTAGGCGGCGAGCCAGTGGGCGGTCTTCGGCCGGTCGATCGACTGCCAGTACAGGTGGTCGATCGCATCTCCCAGGGCCACGACCGCGGCGGGCACGGCGTCCCAGTCGAACGCGAGAGCGGTGTCGGTCCAGTGCAGCACGCCGCGCTGGTGCAGCCAGGCGAACAGGAGCTGGCCGCCGACGCCGTCGTAGTTGCGCACACGGCTGCCGGTGATCGCGAACCGGAAGATGCGGTCGAAGATCACCGCGTACTGCACGAGCTTGGCGTGCTGGAGCATCTCGCGCTCCGCCGCGTCGAGCGCGGCCGCCCCCGAGAGTCGCTTCTCGATCGCGACGCACTCCCGGAAAGCCGTGAGGTCGCAGCGCAGCTCCTCGAGCGAGTACAGGAAGTACGGCATCCGCTGCTTGATCATGAACGGATCGAACGGAAGGTCACCGCGCATGTGGGTGCGGTCGTGGATGATGTCCCACATCACGAACGTCTTCTCGGTGAGCGCCTGGTCATCGAGCATCGCGGCGGCATCTGCGGGCAGCTCGAGCTTGGTGATCGCGGATGCGGCGCGCACGACGCGGCGGTAGCGGGCGGCCTCGCGGTCCTGGAAGATCGCGCCCCACGTGAAGGTCGGGATCTCGCGCATCGCGACGGTCTCCGGGAACAGGACGGCCGAGTTCGTGTCGTAGCCCGGGGTGAAGTCGACCAGACGCAGCGACACGAAGAGCTTGTTCGTGTACTCGGTCTCGAGCTGCGCGATGAACTCGGGCCAGATGACCTCGACGAGCAGCGCCTCGACATGGCGGTTCGACGAGCCGTTCTGCGTGTACATCGGGAAGACGACGAGGTGGCGGATGCCGTCCACCCGGTGCCGCTGCGGCTGGAAGGCCACGAGCGAGTCGAGGAAGTCGGGCACGCCGAAGCCGCCGTCCATCCAGCGCTCGAAGTCGACGGGCAGCGCCTCGAGGTAGTCCGCGTCGTGCGGGAAGAGCGGGGCGAGCGCGCGGATGCTGCGCACGATCGCCACGACGAGCTCGGCGGCACGGGGCTTGTCGCCCTCCGCGGGAACGCTGCCGTCCTGTGCCTGGAGGCCCTGCAGCTCGGTGGCGGCATCCTTCAGCGCGAGCCAGGCGGCGGAGTCCTCGACGACCTCGGGCTCGCCGATGATCACCTGGTCGTTCGTGTGGGTGAGGGACACGGGGGGAACCTCCGATCGTGGAGTCTGGCCGCGCTCGCGGTGTTGGCACATGGAACATTTACGGCAAATGGGGCCGGATGCCGATAATCTTACGGCATGACGCTCTCCACGCCCACTCCGAACAGCGCGGGCGCGCTGCCCGGGGCCTCCGGCCGCGTGGCCCCGGACGTTCCCGGGGGCGGGCATCTCGACGCCCCCGACGCACTGATCGTCGCCGCGATCTCGAGCAACGCCCGCGCGACGCTGGCGGAGCTGTCGGCCGAGGTCGGGCTGTCGGTGTCGGCCGTGCAGGCGCGGCTGCGCCGCCTCGAGTCGCGGGGCGTCATCTCGGGCTACCGGCCGATCCTCGACGCCGAGGCGATCGGCAAGCCGCTCTCCGCGTTCGTCGAGATCACGCCGCTCGACCCCGCCCAGCCCGACAACGCGCCCGAGCTGCTGGAGCACCTGGACGAGATCGAGGCGTGCCACTCGATCGCCGGTGACGCGAGCTACATGCTCTTCGTCCGGGTCGCGTCGCCCCGCGAGCTGGAGCGCCTGATCCGCGACGTCCGGCTCGCGGCCAACGTGCGCACGCGCACCACGATCGTGCTGCAGACCTTCTACGAGAACCGGCCGATCGCACCCGCGTGAGCGAGCGCGGCAGCCCGGGTAGAGTCGCGGTCGTGACCACCCCCGCAGAGGCTCCCGACCGTTCGAACGCCCTCGACCTCGACGCCTGCCGTGCGGCGTACGCCGAGCTCCAAGCGCTCGGCCTGCGGCTGGATCTGACCCGCGGCAAGCCCTCGGCCGAGCAGCTCGACCTGTCCGGCGAGCTGCTCGAGCTGCCCGGCCCCGAGCGGTTCCTCGCCGCGGACGGCACCGACGTGCGCAACTACGGCGGCCTCGACGGCCTCCCGGAGCTCCGCGCCATCTTCGCCGAGCTGCTGAACGTGCCGGTCGAGCAGCTCCTGGCGCAGGGCAACGCGACCCTCACGCTCATGTACGACACCCTCGTGTACGCGATGCTCTTCGGGGTCCCGGGCTCGCCGCGGCCCTGGTCGCGGGAGGAGGCCGTGAGCTTCATCTGCCCGGTGCCGGGCTACGACCGGCACTTCGCGGTGACCGAGGCCCTCGGCATCCGGATGATCCCCGTCCCGATGACGCCGGACGGCCCGGATGCGGAGGCCGTCGCGGCGCTCGTCGCCGACGACCCCCGGATCAAGGGCATGTGGGTCGTGCCGACCTACGCCAACCCCGACGGCGCGACGGTCACCACTGAGATGGCCCGCCGGCTGGTCTCGATGCCGGCCGCAGCAGCAGACTTCCGGATCATCTGGGACAACGCCTACGCCCTGCACCACCTCACGGACGAGGAGACGCCGTCCGCCGACGCGCTCGGCCTCGCGGCCGAGGCGGGAAACCCCGACCGCGTGCTGATGTACGCGTCGACCTCCAAGATCACCTTCGCCGGGGCCGGTGTGTCGTTCGTCGCCGCATCCCCGGCCAACATCGCCTGGTTCCGCTCGCACCTGGCCGTCCAGTCGATCGGGCCGGACAAGGTCAACCAGCTCCGGCACGCGCTGTTCTTCCGCGACGCCGACGGCGTGCGGGCGCTCATGCAGAGGCACCGCGGCATCCTCGCGCCGAAGTTCGCCGCCGTGCAGCACGCCCTCGAGTCGCGCCTCGGCGGCCTCGGCATCGCGTCCTGGACGACCCCGAAGGGCGGGTACTTCGTCTCGCTCGACGTCGTGCCCGGCACGGCGACACGTGTCATCGAACTCGCGAAGGCGGCAGGCGTCGCTCTCACCCCCGCCGGATCCACGTTCCCCTACCACCGGGACCCGGACGACCGGAACATCCGGCTCGCGCCGAGCATGCCGCCGCTCGATGAGGTGCAGAAGGCGATGGATGCGGTGGCCACCTGCGTCCTTCTCGCCGCCGCCGAAGCGGCGACGGAGGCGGCCGGCTAGGCAGCTCAGCGCTTCGCGGTCACCGGTGCCGCGAGCGCCGGGATGACGGTCTCTCCGTAGACGCGCATCGTCTCCTCCTTGCTGTCGTGCTGGAGGTAGCCGGCGAACTGCGTGACGCCGAGGTCTCGGAGCTGCTCGAGCTTCGCGATGTGGTGCTCCGCCGATCCCAGGATGCAGAACCGGTCGACGATCTCATCGGGGACGAAGTCGACGTGGACGTTCTCCGCCCGGCCGTGCGTGTTGTAGTCGTAGCCGGTGCGTCCTTCGATGTACGCGGTCAACTCGTCGGGGACGGCGCCGTGGTGCCCGTACTTCGCGACGATGTCGGCGACGTGGTTGCCGACCATGCCGCCGAACCAGCGGCACTGGTCGCGCATGTGCTCCCAGTCGGTGCCGATGTACATGGGCGCGGCCACGCAGAACGCGAGCGCGTCGGGGTCGCGGCCGACGGCGGACGCGGCATCCCTCACCGTCTTGATCATCCACGCGGCGATGTCCACGTCCGCGAGCTGCAGGATGAAGCCGTCGCCGACCTCTCCCGCGACCTTCAGAGCGAGCGGGCCGTAGGCGGCGACCCACACGTCGAGGCTCGAGCCGCGGCTCCACGGGAACTGCAGCGTCGCGCCGTTGTACTCCACGGAGCGCGAGTTCGCGAGCTCGCGGATGACGTGGATCGCCTCACGCAGCTCCGCCATCGTGGTCGGCTTGCCGCCCGTCACGCGGACGGCGGAGTCTCCGCGGCCGATGCCGCAGATCGTCCGGTTGCCGTAGAGCTCGTTGAGCGTCGCGAAGACGGATGCCGTGACCGTCCAGTCGCGGGTCGCCGGATTCGTCACGAACGGCCCGACGACCACGCGCTTCGTCTCGGCCAGGATCGCCGAGTGGATGACGTAGGGCTCCTCCCACAGGAGGTGCGAGTCGAAGGTCCAGACGTGGCTGAAGCCGTGCGCCTCGGCGAGCTTCGCGAGCTGCACGGTGCGCGCGGCGGGCGGGTTGGTCTGCAGGACGACGCCGAAATCCATGGGCTACACCAGGTACTGGCTGAGGCCGCGCTTGAGGAACCGGCCGTCGCCCTTGGCGCCGAGGTAGGCCCCGTCGTCGACGATGACCTTGCCGCGCGAGAGCACGGTGTCGACGTGCCCGTCGATCTCGAAGCCCTCCCACGCCGAGTGGTCCATGTTCATGTGGTGTGATTTGCCGAGCCCGATCGACGTGTGGCCGTTCGGGTCGTACACGACGATGTCGCCGTCGGCGCCCGGCTGGATCACGCCCTTCCGGCCGTACATGCCGAACATCCGGGCGGGGGTCGTGGAGGTCAGCTCCACCCAGCGCTCGAGGGTGATGCGCCCTGTCACGACCCCCTGGTACATGAGGTCCATCCGGTGTTCGATCGACCCGATGCCGTTCGGGATCGCGCGGAAGTCGCCGCGCCCGAGCTCTTTCTGGTCCTTCATGCAGAACGGGCAGTGGTCGGTCGAGACCATCTGCAGATCGTTCGTCCGCAGCGCCTGCCACATGTGGTCCTGGTGGCCCTCCGCCCGCGAGCGCAGCGGGGTCGAGCACACCCACTTCGCACCCTCGAACGCGCCCCATTCCTCGCTCGATGCGCCCAGTTGCTCCTCGAGCGAGAGATAGAGGTACTGGGGACAGGTCTCGCCGTAGACGTTCTGTCCCCGGTCGCGCGCGGCGGCGAGCTGTTCGACCGCCTGCTTCGCGCTCACGTGGACGACGTAGAGCGGCGCGCCGGTGAGGTGGGCGATCATGATCGCCCGGTGCGTCGCCTCCTCCTCCATCTGCCAGGCGCGTGCGACGCCGTGGAAATACGGGTCGGTCTTGCCCTGCTCGACGAGCTGCGCCGCGAGCACGTCGATGACCGGCCCGTTCTCGGCGTGCATCATGGTCAGCATGCCGGTGTCGCGGGAGACCTGCATGGCCTTCAGCACCTGGGCGTCGTCGGAGTAGAAGACGCCCGGATACGCCATGAAGAGCTTGAAGCTCGTGATGCCTTCGTCGACGAGGCCCGGCATCGCCGCGAGCGCATCCGCGTCGACGCCGCCGATGATCTGGTGGAACCCGTAGTCGATCGCGCAGTTGTCGGCGGCCTTCTCGTGCCAGGCGGCGAGACCGTCCTGCACGCGCTCGCCGGCGCGCTGGACCGCGAAGTCGACGATCGTCGTGGTGCCGCCCCAGGCGGCCGCGCGCGTGCCGGTCTCGAAGGTGTCCGAGGCCTCCGTGCCGCCGAACGGCAGCTGCATGTGGGTGTGGGCGTCGATACCGCCCGGGATCACGTACTTGCCCGTCGCGTCGATGACGGTGTCGACGGATGCCGCGAGGTCGGTGCCGAGCAGCTGCGAGCCGGGCGCCAGCACCGCGGCGATCGTCTCGCCGTCGACGAGGACGTCCGCCGGGGCGCTGCCGGTGGCCGATACGAGGGTCCCGCCGGAGATGAGGGTGGTGGCCATTGTTCGCTCCTCGATCTGCTCAGGGTGCCGTGATGTCGCCGTAGGTGTCGGGCCGGCGGTCGCGATAGAACTGCCAGTCGTCGCGCATCGCCTGCACGAGGTCGAGGTCGAGGTCGCGCACCAGCAGCTCCTCGTGCTCGCTCGAGCCGCGCTCGCCGACGAAGTTGCCCCGCGGATCGATCACCTGGCTCGTGCCGTAGAAGTCGACGGCGAGCTCGCCGTACTCGTTGTCCTCGCGGCCGACCCGGTTGGGCTGCAGCACGAAGTACCCGTTCGCGACGGCCGCGGCGGGCCCCTCGACCTCCCACAGCCGGTTCGAGAGCCCGGGCTTCGTCGCGTTGGGGTTGAAGACCATGTGCGCGCCGTTGAGGCCGAGCTCGCGCCATCCCTCGGGGAAGTGGCGGTCGTAGCAGATGTACATGCCGACCTTGCCGACCGCGGTGTCCCACACCGGGTAGCCGAGGTTGCCGGGGCGGAAGTAGAACTTCTCCCAGAACCGGTCGAGGTTCGGCAGGTGGTTCTTGCGGTACTTGCCGAGGATCGTGCCGTCGGCATCCACCAGTACCGACGTGTTGTAGTAGACGCCCGTCTGCGCCTCCTCGTAGATCGGGAGCACCATGACCGTCCCGAGCTCCTCGGCGAGCGCGGCGAAGCGCTGCACGATCGGACCGTCGGCCGGTTCCGCGAACCGGTAGTACTTCTTGTCCTGTGTGATCCCGAAGTAGGGGCCGTAGAAGAGCTCCTGGAAGCACACGACCTGGGCGCCCTGCGCGGCGGCATCCCTCGCGAATCCCTCGTGCTTGTCGAGCATCGACTCCTTGTCGCCCGTCCACGTGGTCTGGCTGATCGCCGCCCGCACCGTCGTCATCGCGTCCCCGTTCCCCTCGTTTCACCCGTGTTCCGCAACGTAGAGCCTGCGGGCGCGTCGGGCAAGAGGGATACATCCCGAGACGGATGCGGCCCGCATCCGCACTCGCGTACCGTCGAGGGGTGATCCGTCAGCTCTCGACCCGCCAGCTCATGACGGACATCATCGTGGCGGCGGTGTTCTTCCTGCTGACCGGCTTCGCCGGTGTCGCGGGCTCGATCGCGAGCCTCCACGGGCTGGCAACCGTGCTCGTCGGGATGATCATGGCGGGCGCCCTCGCGGTCCGCAGGCTCTCGCCGGGGCTCGCACTCGCGATCGCGTGGGCCGGAGCGTTCGTGCAGATGGGCGCGGGCCTGGACCCGATGGCGAGCAACGCGGCGATCCTCGGCGTGCTGTACGTCACGGCGGCCTACGGGACGCGGCTCGTCTTCTGGCTCGGCTTCTCCTCGGCGATCGTCGGCGCCTTCGTGATCACGGTGTACCTCTACCTGCTCCGCACGGCGTTCGGCATCGGGATCAGCTGGCAGGACGTCACGCTCGCGGGGGTCATGTGGATCGCGGCATCCTTCGGCCTGCTCTTGTGTTGGACGATCGGCGCGCTCGTGCGCACCGCCCGGCGCGCCCGCGAGAACCGTGCGGCACAGGTGCGCGCCGAGAGCGAGACGGCGTCGGAGCAGGAGCGCGTGCGCATCGCCCGCGACATGCACGACGTCGTCGCCCATTCGCTGGCCGTCGTGATCGCGCAGGCCGACGGGGCGCGCTATGCGGCGGCGACCGATCCGGCGCTGGCGACCGGGGCCCTCGAAACCATCTCGGCGACGGCGCGCGCGGCGCTCGCCGATGTGCGGCTGCTGCTCACGCAGCTGCGCCACTCCCAGGCCGACGCGCCGCAGCCGACGCTCGCCGACCTCGATGCGCTGTACGCGCAGGTGCGCGCCGCCGGCGTCGACCTGCGGGTCACCGTGGCCCCGATGCCCCTGGCGGAGCCGCCGGCGGCGATCCAGCTCGCGGTGTACCGCATCCTGCAGGAGGCCCTCACGAACGCGCTGCGGCACGGCGCATCGCCCGTGGAGCTTTCGCTCGCCTGGCATCCCGACCGCGTCGACCTCGTCGTCGCCAACCCGCTGCGCGGCGCGTCGGAGTCGGGACCCGGCCACGGGGTGATCGGCATGCGCGAGCGCGCGCAGCTCGTGGGCGGTGCGCTGGAGGCGGGGGAGGATGCGGGGTCCTTCGTCATGCGCGCGACCCTCCCGGTCGGGGTCGTGACCGCATGATCCGGGTCGCGCTCGTGGACGATCAGGCGCTGTTCCGCGCCGGCATCCGGATGCTCGTCGACTCACAGCCCGACCTCGAGGTCGTCGGCGAGGCGTCGGACGGCTCGGAAGGAGTCTCGGTCGTGCGGGCGACGCGGCCGGACGTCGTGCTCATGGACATCCGGATGCCGGTCATGGACGGACTCGCGGCGACCGCCGAGCTGCTGCGGGACGCGACGCCACCGCGCGTCGTGATGCTGACGACGTTCGACCTCGACGAGGCGGCGGCGCGGGCGATCCGCGGGGGCGCGAGCGGCTTCCTGCTGAAGGACGCGGACCCGGAGTTCCTGCTCGCGGCGATCCGCACCGTGCATGCGGGTTCCGCGGTGATCGCGGCCTCCGCCACCCGCGACCTGTTCGCCCACTTCGCCGATGCCGCTCCCCGCGCTGTGCCGCCGGAGTACGCGGCGCTCACCGACCGCGAGCGCGAGATCTTCGCGCTCGCCGCGCGCGGCCTGAGCAACGCCGAGATCGCCGCACGGGAGTTCCTCTCCGAGGCCACCGTGAAGACGCACATCAGCCGCATCCTCACGAAGCTCGGCCTGCGCGACCGCGTGCAGCTCGTCGTCTTCGCGTTCGAGCACGGCCTCGCCTGAGCGCCGCGGGCGGAACTCCACAGATCCTGCGGTCGAACGCTGCGGCGACGGCGCGCCGCGGCCGCCCGCGCTCGGATCCGTGGAGTTGCGCAGACCGGCCGGAGCAGAATCGGGGGATGGAACTGCAGCTCAGCATGGTGGTGCTCGAGGTGAGCGACCTCGAGGCGTCGATCCGCTTCTACCGCAGGCTCGGCCTCGACATCCCGGATCCGGATGCGACGCGGCCGATGGTGATCCACCGCATGGGCAGCGGCGTGAGCCTTCTGCTCGTGACGGGCTTCGCGTCGCGATACGACCCGTCCTGGACGCCGTCCGCGGGTGGCTCCTCGCAGATGCTCGAGTTCTACGTCGGCGAGGATGCGGCGGTCGACAAGACGTTCGACGACCTGGTCTCCGCCGGCTACCACGGCCGGATGGCGCCGACGCAGACGATGGGGCCCTACGCCGCGATGGTGGACGACCCCGACGGCAACGTCATCCTGCTGACCTCCGACGAGGCTGGCTCCCCCGAGGCGTCCTGACGCGCGCTCAGCGGGCGCGCGTGCCGCCGCGTCGCGCGGCGAGGTATTCGGCCGGCATGCCGGGCCCGATCGTGACACCGACCTCCGCGGCCGGAACGGCGCCGTGCGTCTCGCATACGGTCGCGGCGTGCACGGCGTCTCCGCATGCCGAGTGCGCGTACAGGATCGGCGGGTCGATGGGCGATGCCCACTCATCACCCCACTCGGTGAGCGCGATGAGGGCCACGGCGAGCGCGCGGCCTTTGTCGGTCAGCAGGTAGTCGGCCGAGCCCTCGCGCTGCATGATGCCGGCGTCGACGAACGACTCCAGGCGTGAGGTCAGCACGTTCGTCGCGATGCCGAGGTTGTGCTGGAAGTCCCCGAACCGGGTGACGCGGGCGAAGAGCGCGTCGCGGATGATCAGCAGGCTCCAGCGCTCGCCCACGACCTCGAGCGATCGCGCGATCGAGCACACCTGCGTGTCGTACATCCGGCCCAGCATGGCTCGACTTTATCACTTGCGTGATGCAAGTTGGCAGGAGTACGGTGACTTGCATCACGCAAGTTCATCGCATCCCTCCACGGATGCCGACGCAAGGGAGCACCGACATGTCCGCGGACTACACGACCACCATCACGGTCGACGCCACGCCGCAGCAGGCGTACGACGCGATCAACGACGTCTCCGGCTGGTGGGGGAGGATCACGGGCGGCACGACCTCCGTCGGCGACGAGTTCGTCTACGTCGTGCCCGGCCTGCACTACTCGGGCTTCCGGGTCACCGAGCTCGAACCCGGCCGCCGCATCGCCTGGCTCGTCACCGGCAGCCACCTCGACTTCGTCGCCGACAAGCAGGAGTGGAACGGCACGACCGTCCGGTTCGAGATCGCCTCGACGGATGCCGGCACGACCGTGACCTTCACGCACGAAGGCCTGCTCCCCGAGGGCGAGTGCTACGGCTCGTGCTCGAACGCCTGGAGCATGTTCGTCCACGGCAGCCTCAAGTCCTTCATCGAGACCGGCGAGGGAACGCCGTATCTCTTCCAGGGCGACGAGGCGCTGACCGACGACGACCACGAGGAGCTGCACCGCCAGGTGCGCGAGTCGGTCACCGCCCGCTGAGGTCATCCTTGCGATGTATACGGATGCATCGCACGGCGGACGACCGCGATCCAGCCTCTCCGTAGCGTCGGAGGCATGGAGATCACGACCACCGACCTGGGCCTTGCGGCCCGGGTCCAGCAGCTGACGAAGACCTACGGCCGCGGCGACGGGGAAGTGCGCGCGCTCGACGGCGTCTCGGTGGGAGTGCGGCGCGGCGAGTTCACCGCCATCATGGGGCCCTCCGGGTCGGGCAAGTCCACGCTCATGCACATCATGGCGGGGCTGGATGCGCCGACCCGCGGTCGCGCGTGGATCGGCGACACCGAGATCTCCGGCCTGTCGGACCTCGACCTGACGCTTCTGCGCCGGCGCCGTGTCGGCTTCGTCTTCCAGTCCTTCAACCTCGTTCCGACGCTCGACGTGCTGGGCAACATCCGACTGCCCATCGACCTCGACGGCCGACGGCCGAGCGCACTCGAGAAGGCCCGCATCGACGGGCTCATCGAGACGCTCGGCCTCGGCTCGCGGCTCGGGCACCGGCCGCACGAGCTCTCCGGCGGCCAGCAGCAGCGCGTGGCGATCGCCCGGGCGCTCGCGACGGCTCCCGATCTCGTCTTCGCCGACGAGCCCACCGGCAACCTCGACTCCCGAAGCGGCCGCGAGGTGCTGGGGCTGCTGGCGGCCGCGAGCCGCGACCACAGGCAGTCCATCGCGATGGTCACGCACGACCCGATCGCGGCGAGCCACGCAGACCGCGTGCTCTTCCTCGGCGACGGGCGCATCGTGGCGGACAAGCCGCGGCAGAGCGCCGAGGAGATCTCGGCGTACATGCTCGCGGCCGAATTGGGCGCGGCTGCCGCGCCCGTCACTACGGTCGTGTCGGCATGAGCGCGCAGACCGCAGCGGGGGGTGCATCCCGCCTGTCCTGGCTTCGGGATCGCGGCATGGGGGCGTCGATGCTGGTCGCGGGGATCGCGACGGCGTTCGGCGTGGTGCTGATCTCGGCGACCGGGTTCATCGGGGCGATCCTGAGGTCCGATCCGGCGACGCGCGACAGCGAGACGGTGGCGTTCGTCCTGAGCTTCATCGTGTTCGTGCTCGTCGGTGTCGCGGTCTACGTGGCCGCGATCGTGACGGCCAACACGTTCGCGACCGTGATCGCGGGCCGCACACGGCGTATCGCCCTGCTGCGGCTCATCGGGGCGACGGCGCGCTCGCAGCGGGTCGAGGTCGCCCGGCAGGGTCTCGTGGTCGGAGCGATCGGCGCCCTCCTGGGGCTGCTCGGCGGCGTGGCGGTCTCCGCGGCCGGCATCCAGATCGCGGAGCGCGTCTGGTCGCTCGACGCGGTCCACTACGACGTGGTCCAGGCGATGCTGCTGGCGCCGGCGGTGATCGTCGTGCTGACGACGTGGATGTCCGCGTGGGCGGGCTCTCGCCGCGTGCTGTCGGTGACGCCCTTGCAGGCGCTCGGCGGGTCGGTCGAGGCATCCCACCGCGACATCGCTCGCCGCCGCGGTCGCAACGCCGTCGCGATCACGCTCATCGTCATCGGAGCGGCGCTCCTGGCCGCAGGGATCGCGATCGGGCTCGTGAGCCCGCTCGGCGTGATCGTGGCGTTCGTCGGCGGCGTGCTGTCGTTCACGGGGCTCGCGCTCGGCGCGACCCTCGTGATGCCGCCCGTGCTCCGGCTGGTGGGTCGTGCGTTCGGAGGCTCGGCCACCGCCCGGCTCGCGGCAGAGAACGCGCTGCGCTACCCCGAGCGGTCGAGCCGGATGGCCATCGGAGTCGTCATCGGCGTGACGCTCGTCACGATGTTCGCGGTGGCCACGCAGTCGGTGAAGCAGGTGTTCGCCGCAGCGTTCGGGGGCACGCTGCCGGCGCCGTTCGCGACCGTGATCGACACGTTCTCGGGCATCATGATGGGCCTCGTCGCGGTCTCCGCCGTCATCGCCGCGGTCGGGCTCGTCAACCTGCTGACACTCGGGGTGGTCCAGCGCCGTCGCGAGTTCGGGCTGCTCCGGGCGCTCGGCCTGTCCAATACGCAGGTGCGCCGCGTCGTGCTGCTGGAGGCGACGCACATCACCGTCGCCGCGGTCGCCACGGGTCTTGTGCTGGGCGTCTTCTACGGCTGGGCGGCGGCGCAGTCGCTGCTCGGCTCGGTGCATGCGCCCGGATCGACCCGGGCCGCAGGGATCGTCTGGCCCGCCGTGCCGCTGTGGCCCGTCCTGGCGATCGTGGTCGCGACGACCGTACTCACGCTCGTCGCGGCCGTCACGCCGACGCGGCTCGCCACCCGCGTCTCGCCGGTGGCGGCTCTGGCCGAGTAGCCGTCGATCGCAGGGGGCAGCGCGCCGGGTCGGGCATCGGGAACCCGGCTCGGCGCGAAGCCCTGTGCGTCCTCCGACAGTGCGCGGACCCTCCTGGCGTCGCGGACGGATGTGCGGCACGCTCGACGCAGGAGGTCCACATGAAGATCGAGATCATCGAGCACGCCCCGCCCTACCGCGTCGGCGTGCTGATCGGCAGTCTGTCCACCGCATCCATCAACCGGCTCCTGGCCGGGGCACTCGAGAAGCTCGCGCCCGCAGAGTTCGAGTTCTACGAGATCGACTACAGCCGGCTCCCGCTCTACAACCGCGATCTGGATGCCGACTACCCTCAGGTCGCGCTCGACTTCAAGGAGTCCGTGCGCGGGGCCGACGCCCTCCTGTTCGTGACGCCGGAGTACAACCGCTCGATCCCGGGGCCGCTGAAGAACGCGATCGACTGGGGCAGCCGACCGTGGGGCATGAGCGTGTGGGCGGACAAGCCGACGGGAGTCATCGGCGCCTCGATGGGCGCGATCGGCACGGCGGTCGGCCAGCAGACGCTGCGCAGCACCCTCAGCTTCCTCAACGCCCGCCAGATGACATCACCCGAGGCCTACATCCAATTCACGCCGGGTCTGATCGACGCCGACGGGCACGTCGCCGTCGAGAGCACGCGCGACTTCCTCACGATGTTCATGGAGCGCTTCTACGAGTTCACGGCGCGGGTGCTGACGGTCATCCCTCGGGCGTGACCGAGACGGATGCCGCGGCCCCGTCCGCCGGTTCCGGATCGTGCGCCCAGGTGGGTGCGAGGGCGCGCACCCGCGCGGCACGCCACTGCCAGACGCCCCACAGCACCGGCCAGAGCACCGGGGCCGTGGGGCCGCCGATGACCAGGCGGTCTCGCCACAGCGTCTTGCCCGGGCGCCCGGGCGCCGGCGAGACGGCCATCTGGTGATCCCAGATGTCGAGGCTCGCCAGCGGACCGGTGAGGGGAATGCCGCTGTCGCGGAAGATGCGCACACGGCCGCCGGGCTCCTCCGCCGAGCGCTCGCTGACATGGATGAGCTGTCGCCCCATCGGCACGGCTCCGAAGGCCGACAGCTGCACCGGCACCTCGTCGCCTGGGCTCCACGACGTCGGCAGGCTCCTCGGCACGATCGGCGCCACCTGCATCACGGGACCGTAGAGCTCGGCCACGGCGCGCGGCGAGTGCAGTGCCCGCCATGCCGCCTCGGGGTCGCAGTCGATCACGAACTTCAGCAGGATCCGCATGCGCTCAAGTGTCGCACCGGCGGGTGCGTCGCACCGCTTACGCTGGCGGGATGCATCCGTTCGACCAGTCCCGCTATCAGGTGCGCCTCGAGTGGGGTGCGGAAGGGCTGAAGCGGCTCGCGGCGTCCGACATCGTGGTGGTGGTGGACGTGCTCCGCTTCTCGACGACGGTGACGGATGCGGTGGCTCGCGGCGAATCGATCGCGATGGATGCGGAGACCTTCGCCGTGTCGATCAACGGTGCGCCGATCGCCCGCGCCGCCGCAGATACCGGGGCGCTCGTCATGCTCGGGTGCCTCCGCAATGCGGCTGCCGTCGCGGACGCGGTGCTCTCGGAGCAGGTGCGCCGCGGTGCCCGCACGAGCGTCGCCGTGATCGCCGGGGGCGAGCTGTGCAACGGAGAGCTGCGATTCGCCGCCGAGGACCAGCTCGGCGCGGGCGCCGTCATCGACGCACTCGCCGCCCTCGGTCTCGACCACTCCTCGCCCGAGGCCGCGGTGGCCTGCGAGGCGTTCCGCGGCCTGCGTGGAGCGGTGCGGCACCTCATGACCGCCAGTGGATCGGGGCAGGAGCTCATCGAGCGCGGTCTGCGCGACGAGGTCCTGAACGCATCGCAGATCGACGCGGTCGAGGCGGTTCCGGTGCTGCGGGACGGAATCTTCCTCAGCCTCGGCCTGGACCTCGGCCTCGCTAGCGAGGTGTCAGAGCCGCGAGCTTCGTCGCCGCGGTGATCTCGCGTCGCGACCAGTCGAACAGGTAGCGCTCGTCGAAGCGCGGGGCGCAGCGCACGCACGACGTGAGGCGCACCGGCTTGCGATGCCGGTAGGCGAGGTGACCGGCAGGACACACGCCAACCCAGGGAGCGAGCTCGATCGCCGTCTCGCCGCTGTGGGTGGTGCCGCCGACGTAGCCGAGCGAGCGCGCCGTCCGCTTCCAGGCGGGGCCGTGCGCGGCTTTCGGGCCGGCGAGCGCATGCGCGACCTCGTGAAGGAGCGTCTGCCGGTTGGTCTCGTCGTCGTAGCGGGCCGCCAGGTAGCGCGAGACGCTGATGCGCTTGGCGCGGTAGTCGCACAGGCCCGCGCGGCGCTTGGCGTTGTCGAAGGCGAACGACCACGACCCATCCAGGTGTCTCGCGATGAGCGCGTCGGCGGTCGCGCGCACGTCCTGAAGATGCGACATGTCCGTCAGGCTAGAACGTACCTACGACACTCAGCTCGCCACCGTCGATTCGACTCGACGCCGGTCGGCGGCGTCGATCGCGAGCAGTGTCGATTCGAGCTGGTCGTCGGGGGTTCCGGCCTGCTGACGGAGGAAGAGAGCGCGCTTGAACGCGGCGCGCGCGTCGCCGAAGTCACCCATGTCGAAGTACACGCGACCCAAGTGATGCTGCGCGAAGGCGGCGACCGCCCACCACTCCTGGCCCTCGGCCTCCTCCGCGACGGTGAGCAGCTCCTGCTCGGCGGCGCCGAACTGCTCCCGGTGCTGCTGGACCGACGCATGCAGGATGCGGGCCCGCAGCAGATCCTTGCGGGTGCCGGCCATGCGCGCCACGCGCACGGACTGCTCCGAGACCTCGAGGGCCTCATCGAGGTCGCCGAGCACCTTCAGCAGCCACACGCGCTCGAGGAGCGCCGGCAGGCTGCGCTGGACGCCGAGGTCTTCCAGTCGCTCCGCGCAGGCGCTCTCATCGACGATCTCGCGCAGGGTCTCAGGGTCGTAGCTGCGGATGAAGTTCACCGTCTCCTACCTTTCGCACCCGGAACCGCCGGCTCGGAGCGGCGTCCCGGAACGCCGATCCGCGGGCGGGACGCGGTCCCATCTCTTCGCCCTTCCAGTGTGCCGTGTCGCATCGAGCGAGACCGGGGGGCACGCCGCGCGTCGGCGATGCCAACGCGCAGAGAGGGTGTGGTGGCGGACTCCGCGGGGATGCATGATGTGTCCGTGAGCGTGGCGGTCGACGCTGTGGTGGGCCGCGATCGGGAACTCCACTCGATCGAGGGGTTCCTCGACGCCCCCCGGTCAGCGCCGGCCGGGCTCGTGCTCGAGGGGGAAGCCGGCATCGGCAAATCGACGCTGTGGCACGCCGCCGTCGCCGCCGCTCGGGAGCGCGACCTCCTCGTGCTCGTCTCGCGGCCCGCGGAGGCGGATCGCCTCCTTGCCCTGATGGGCATCGCGGACCTCTTCGATCCCGTTCTGGACAGCGTCATCGACCGGCTGACCGCACCGCGACGGCGAGCCCTCGAGGTCGCATTGCGGAGGGAAACCCGCCAGACCGGATTCGCCGACGATGGCGCGCTGGTGGTCGCTGTGCGCGATGTGCTCCGGCTCCTGAACGGGCAGCGCCCCGTCGTCGTGGCCGTGGACGACATCCAATGGCTCGATGCCTCGTCGACCCGCACGCTCGCGTCTGCCCTCCGGCGTGCAGACGTGCCCGTTCGTCTGGTCGTGGCGCGCCGTGCGGAGCCGTCTGAAATCGAGCGAGCCCTACCCTTCGAAGAGCTGCCCATCGGGCCGCTCGACCTCGGCTCGCTTCACACGATGCTGTCTCGGCTCCTCGGCAGGCCGCTCGCGCACCGCACGCTGACCCGCATCCTCGACGTGTCGGGGGGCAATCCGATCTACGCACTCGAGCTCGGACGCCTCGTGGACCCGGATGCGGACCCGCTCGCCCAGCTGCGTGTTCCGGCAACGCTTGCCGAGCTCGTGCGGGGACGTCTGGCCGCCCTGCCGTCCTCCGCCTACGACGCGCTCGCGTTCGCCGCCGCTCTGGGGGCGCCACGGGTCTCGCTCCTGGAGCGTGTGGGGGCGCGGCCGGCGGCTCTCGATCCGGCGATCGCATCCCGGGTGGTCGAGCGCGAGGGCGGGGTCATCCGGTTCACCCACCCCCTGCTCTCCTCGGTCCTGTACGACGATCTGGGCCCGCGGCGTCTGACCGTGCACGCGCGCATCGCCGCCGCGGTCTCGGACCCCGTCGTGCGCGCCCGACATCTCGCGCTCGCGACCGATGAGGCGGATGCGGCGATCGCTGCGGCGTTGGACGACGCCGCGGTGATGGAGGCCGACCGCGGCGCATGGGCGAGCAGTGCCGAACTCGCGGAGGCCGCCCTGCGACTCACACCTTCCGAGGAGGTCGCCGATCGACGCCGGAGGGTGCTGGCCGCCGCGCGCGCCGAGCACGCCGCCGGGGAATGGACCCGGGCGCGGAAGCTCGCGGCCGACCTGCTCGCCGAGGGCGACCTCGGCCCGGTGCGCGCCGAGGTGCTCCTGCTCCTCTCCGAGTTCGAGGGACTCGGTCGCGCCGTCGAGCTCCTCGAAGAGGCGCTGGCGGAGGCGACGAGCGGCGCGATGCGAGCCGCGATCCAATGCCGGCTCGCGTTCTCGATCCGATTGACGGAGGGGTTCGACGCGGCGCTCGAACGCGCTCGGGCAGCGCTTCGGCTGGCCGAGGAGGCCGACGACGTCAGGCTGCGCGTGGAGGCTCTCTCGCTGATGACTTTCCTGGGGCTCGCGGTCGGGGATGCCGAGGCGCAGACGTACGTCGAGCGGGCTTACGAGATCGCCGCGGCCACCGGCGATGTGCGGCTGCGGGTGAGCACCGTCTTCGACCTGGCGGAGACCATCCGCGACCGCGATGAAGCCCGCACGATCTTCGAGCGGGCCTATGAAGACGTTCGCGACCTCGACGAGCTCCTCGCCGCCGAGACCCTCCGGTCGCTGGCGTTCGTCGAGCTCGATGATGGACGCTGGCACCTCGCAGCCGAGTACGCCGACCGCGCGTTCGAGCTGCACACGCAGTACGGGCTCGAGGTCCCGTGGGTGCACATGCCGATCGCGGAGATCGCCACGAATCTGGGCCGTCTCGACGACGCTCGCTCGCACTGCGCCCGTGCTCTGCAGCTCGCCGAGGAGCAGTTCGGCTTTCCCACGCCGGTGCACTTGGGGACTATGGGGATCGTCGAACTGCGCGCCGGCGATCCCCAGGCGGCTCTGGCATGGTTCGACAAGGCTCTGGCGACGACCACCAGACTCGGGTGGCGCGCAGCAATGCCTCGCTGGTGGGTGCCCGACCACGTCGAGGCGCTGCTGGCGCTGGACCGTCTCGAAGACGCGGAGCTGCTCCAGAACGGGTGGCAGCTCGCCGTACAGCCGGGGGACGATCGCACGTCAGCGCACGCGCTGCGCTGCCAGGGTCTGATCGCAAGCGCCAGGGGCGACCTCGCAGAGGCCGCCCGCATGCTCGATGAGGCGGTCGTCCTGCACGATCGTGCCCGCGACACGTTCGGCCGCGCGCGCTCCCTTCTCGCTCTGGGTGTCGTGCGGCGCCGCCAGCTTCGGAAGCGGGACGCCTTCGAGGCGATCAGCACGGCACTCCGGCTGTTCGAGCAGCTCGGCGCGGCGACGTGGATCGAGGATGCCCGTGCGGAGCTGGGGGCGCTCAGCGGCCGCCGGCGCACGGAGGGGTTGACCCCGGCGGAGCGCCGCGTCGCGGAACTTGTCGCGAAGGGGCGCACGAACCAGGAGGTCGCCGCGGAGCTGTTCGTTCGTGTGGCCACGGTCGAGACGCATCTCTCGCACGTGTACGCGAAGCTCGGCGTCCGCTCGCGGACGGAGCTTTCGGTGGCATACCGTGCCGATTCTGCGGAGATCGCCCAAACCTCAGGGAAACCCCTGATTCCAAGGTGAGCGGCGCGTCCTAGCGTCTGTCGTGGAGCGCTCGGGGACCGGCGGTCCGTCCCTTCGCCTCGCCGAGGCGATCTTCCCTGGGGAGAGAGACTATGAAATCCACCTTGGCGTTTCTCGCCGTTCTGCCACTGGCCGCACTCACCATCGGGGCGGCCCCCGACGTGGGAGTGTCGGAGCCGACCACGCAGTGTGCACCCGCCGCGCATTACTCTGCCGCCACGACCCCCGTAGCCTTCTGGAGCACGGAGGCGCGGTGCGCGATCGTTCCCGCGGGTCCGGGCGGGGTCTTCGGAGCCGAGAACTTCGGCAACAAGTTCCCTGGCGATGCCGCGGTCTACATGGGCATCGTCCACGTGGCCATCTATGACGCGGCCGTGGCGCTCTACGGCGGCTACCAGCCGTATGCGCCGACGCCTGCCGCATCCGCGGGCGCCTCTCCGGAGGCGGCGATCGCGACCGCCGCCCACGACACCCTTACGGGGCTGCAGCCGCAGCTCGGCGGCACCGCGGGCATCCTCGATGCCGACTACGCCGCATACATGGCCGCGATTCCGGACGGACAGGCCAAGACGGATGGAATCGCCGTCGGTCAGCAGGCGGCTCGCGGTGTGCTGGCGTCCCGGACGAACGACGGCCGCGGATGCTCGACCACCGTGGCCGATCTCGGCATCCCTCAACCCGGCCCGGGCGTGTGGGTGCCCAACCCGACCGGACAGCCCCTCGGAACGTGCCTGCCGGGCACCCGACCGATCGCCATGCAGAGCGCATCTCAGTTCCGCCCCGGCGGTCCGAACGCCCTGACCAGCTCGGAATACGCAGAGGATGTCAACCAGGTGGAGAGCCTCGGCGCGATCGACAGCGTGACGCGAAGTGCCGCTCAGACGAACCAGGCGTTCTTCTGGACCGACCACGACACGCGCCAGTGGAACGATGCGCTGCTCAAGCTCGCCTCAGACCAGGGACTGGGTACGATGCAGACCGCCCGCATGCTCGCGATGGCGCACGCCTCGAGCGCCGACGCGATCATCGCCTGCTTCGACGCGAAGTACCACTTCTGGTTCTGGCGCCCGTACCAGGCGATCCCCAGAGCCGGCGCAGACGGCAACCCGGCCACGACGCCCGACGCCACCTGGAAGCCGCTCGGGCCGACGCCCGACTTCCCGGAGTATCCCTCGGGTCACGCCTGCTACGGCGGCGCCGTCGTGCAGGCCCTCGACACGTTCTTCGGGACGGACCAGGTCACTCTGACAATCGACAGCCGGGCGCCCGGGGTGACGGAGCGCACGCACACCTACACGCGCATGCACGACATCGAGAAGGATGTCGACTGGGCGCGCGTGCTCGTCGGCTTCCACTTCCGCAACTCCGACCTCCAGGGCAGCTCCCTCGGACGGACTGTCGCGCGCTACATCGTCGGCAGGCTCTTCCAGCCGGCCGGATGACACGGGCGCGGCATGAGGATCCCGCTGGCCGCGCGGTGCACCCGCGCCGGACGGCCAGCGGTGCCGTTCGCATCGGCGATCCCCGATGGGTCATGCCGGTGAGCCGCGCCCCGCGGTCCCCACGGGGTGCGCGAAGGGCTCATCGCTCGAAGAGCGACTCCTTGGGCTTGGGGGAGTCGACGGCCGAGGCATCCGTCACGGGCAGAGCGCCCCGCTCGAACTCGTCGAGCTCCGCTCCCTCCGCGACTTTGGCCGGATGCGGGCCGGCCGCGAGCAGCCGCGGCAGCCACTGCGTCGGCAGCGGGGTGGGGGATGCCGCGATCACGAGGTTGCCGAACCGCCGACCCTTCAGCACCTGCACCTCGGCGAGCACGATCGCGTGGGGGAGCACGGCCCGGACCGTGGCGACCTGCCCGCGTGCGAACGCGAGCCCGGCGCCGTCCGCGACGTTGACGAGGAGGACGCCGTCGGTGGCCAGCATCCGTGCCGCCGCCCGATAGAACTCGACGCTCGTGAGGTGCGCGGGCGTCTGCGCGCCGGAGTAGACGTCGCTGACGAGCAGGTCGACCTGTCCGGTCATCGCGGGTGGCAGCTTGGCGAGGGCGGCCCGCGCATCGCCGATGCGGATGCGGATCGACGCGTTCCGCGGGAGGGGGAGGTTCTCGCGCACGAGATCGACGAGCGCAGGCTCGATCTCGACGACCTGCTGGCGGGAACCCGGCCGGGTCGCCTCGACGTACCGCGGGATCGTGAGCGCGCCCGCGCCCAGGTGCACCGCGGTGAGCGGCTGGCCGGGCAGTTTGAGGCGGTCGATGACCGCTCCCATCCGCGTGACGTATTCGAAGCTCAGGTAGGTCGGGTCGTCGGGGTCGACGTGCGACTGCGGCGTGCCGTCGACCTCGAGCTCGAACCCGCTCGTGTACGGCGCGGGGACGATGCGCGCGATCGCGCCGCTCGAGAGCCGGACGGACGGCGGCTCGGGAGTGTCGCGTCGGCCCATGCCGACCACGCTACCCGCGCTGCCTGTTCAAGACTCAGGAGATCGTCCGCTCGGGCGCACGAGCGACGGCGGATTCCTGTGGGTCGCAGCCCCGTGGCCGCCGGTCCTGCATCCCGGACGCCGACAGCGCCGCACCGCCCGCGGGTACCGTGGAAGCATGCGCGCGATCGACCTCAACGCGGACCTCGGCGAGACGGTGGACGGCGTGCCGACGGCCGACGACGACGCCATGTTCGCGGTCATCTCGAGCGCCAGCATCGCCTGCGGAGGGCATGCGGGGGATGCCGCATCCATGTCGGACGCGGTCGACCGCGCCGCCCGCACCGGCGTCGCGATCGGGGCCCATCCCTCGTACGAGGATCGCGCGAACTTCGGGCGGACGGCGGTGGATGTCGACCCCGCGACGCTGCAGCGCCAGGTCGGCGCGCAGCTCGCGGCCCTGCGCTCCGCGGGCGCCGACATCCGCTACGTCAAGCCGCACGGCGCGCTCTATCACGCGGCCGGCGCTGATCCTCAGGCGGCTCGCGCTGTCGCTCTCGCGGTCGCCGAGCTCGCGGAGGCGCTCGGCCGACCGGTGCCGATCCTCGGGCTCGGAGCGGCGATCGAGGCCGCGGCCGCGGCAGCCGGCCTGCCCTTCCGCCGTGAGGCGTTCCTCGATCGCGGATACCGCCCCGACGGCACCCTCGTCCCACGGGGCGAGCCGGGCGACATCCTGCACGATCCGGCGGCCGCGGCCGAACGGGCCCTGGGGCTCGTCGTCGACGGCTCGGTGGTGGCAGCCGATGGTTCGATCGTGCGGGTGGATGCCGCATCCCTCTGCCTGCACGGCGACTCTCCGTCCGCCGTCGCCCTGGCGCACGCCGTGCGGGCGGCCCTCGACGGCGAGGGCATCGCGGTCGAGGCGCCCTGGTGAGCGCGCCCGGGCTGCAGATCCGGCCGATGGGCGAGGCCGCGCTCCTCGCCGAGGCCGGTTCGCTCGACGCCGTCCTCGCGTTGCATGCGGCACTCGCCGCCTCCCGCCCCGACGGCGTCGTCGAGCTCGTGCCGGCCGCCCGCACGGTGCTCGTTCGCCTGGACCCGGCCCGGCTGCCCCTCGTGACGGCGCGGGCGTGGATCGAGCGGGTGTCGATGGATGCCCCCACCCCGGAAGGCTCCGCATCCGCGGAGGTCGTGCTCGAGGTCGTCTACGACGGCGACGATCTCGCGGAGACAGCCGCCCTGCTCGGGGTGTCGGCCGAGGCGCTCGTCGCCGTGCACACTGGGGCGCACTGGCGCGTGGCGTTCACCGGCTTCGCGCCGGGCTTCGGCTATCTCGTGAGTCCGGACTGGCCGTACGACGTGCCGCGGCTCGCATCGCCGCGCTCGCGCGTCCCGGCCGGGTCGGTCGGCCTCGCCGCCGGGTTCTCCGGCGCGTATCCGCGCGAGACGCCGGGCGGGTGGCGGCTGATCGGCCGGACGGCGGCCCGGCTGTTCGATCCGTCGGCGGATGCCGCATCCTCTGTGCTGCTCGCACCCGGCGCGTCGGTGCGCTTCCGCTCGGTGCCCGAGCTCGCCGCGCCGGTCGCTGCAGCCACCCGATCGCCTCGGGAGCGCACCGGTGCGCTGCCCGATCTCCGTCCCGACGGCCTCGGGGCGCCGACGCGGCAGCATCCCGCCCGGGCGATCCGCGTCACGGACCCCGGCCTGTTCTCCTCGATCCAGGACCTCGGACGCCCGGGCCGTGCGGCGCTCGGCGTCGCGCGCTCGGGCGCCCTCGACCGCGCCGCTCTGCGCACCGCCAACCGACTGGTCGGCAACCCCGAGGGCGACGCCGGCGTCGAGGTCGCGATGGGCGGCTGGAGCGCCGTCGCCACGGCGGACACGTGGTTCGCGGTCACCGGGGCGTGGGGCGCCGTGACGCTCGACGGACATCCGGTCGACCTCGACATCGCCCATCCCTGGCCCGCGGGCGCCGAGCTGCACCTCGACTGGTTCGCCCACGGCGCGCGGGCCTACGTCGCCGTGCGAGGAGGCATCGACGTCCCGCCGGCAGTCGGCTCCCGCAGCACCGACACGATGGCAGGCCTCGGTCCGGCGCCCCTGCAGCAGGGCGACGAGCTCCCGATCGGCCCCGCGCCGGCGACCGCCATCCCGGTGACCGACCTCGCACCCTGGGGTGCGCCGGCCGATGACCTCGAGCTCACGCTCGCCCCCGGCCCGCGCGCGGACCGGTTCACCGCATCCGCCCTCCCGGCGCTCTTCGAATCGACGTGGACGGTCTCCGCGCAGGCCGATCGGGTCGGCATCCGCCTCGACGGTCCCGAGCTCCCGCGCACCCGCATCGACGAGCTGCCGAGCGAGGGGATGGTGCCGGGCGCCCTGCAGGTGCCGCCGAGCGGGCGGCCCACGATCCTCCTCGCGGACGGCCCTGTGACCGGCGGCTACCCGGTCATCGCCGTCGTGACCGATGCCGCGCTCGATCTGCTCGGACAGGCGCGACCGGGCACCCGCATCCGCTTCCGCCACGCCCGCTGATGTGCGGCGAACCGGGATGAGCGTCGACTGCTCAGCCGCGGGCGCCCATGATCTCCGCGCGCTGGACGGTGACGGCCGTCAGGGCGGCACCCGCATCCGCCGCCGCACCTGCGCGCCGCTCTGCGAGGTCGAGGGCGGCCAGCGCCTCGGCGCCGCGCAGGAGCGCCCACAGCAGCTGAGCATGCAGGAGGTGCGCGGAGGCATCGTCGGCACCCGATGAGATCGCGGCGGCGGCGAGCCGCTCGGCGCGCCGGTGATCGCGGGCCTGGTGCGCGAGGCGCGCGGTGCGCAGGAGCAGCTCGGGATCGGAAGGTCTGCCCGCGTCCAACCGCCACAGCATGACCCGCAGCCGGTCCGCGGGCGACGACGAGCGCCTGGCGACCAGATCGGCCTGCTCGGCGAGGAGCGACACCTGGCGGATGCGCGGGATCGACTCGCGCACAGCCGCCGCGTACTGCGGATGGGTCAGGAGCACCCGGATGCGGCCGCCGGCCTCGTGCACCTTGACGAGCCCGCGCTGCTCGAGGTCGGCGAGCGCCTCGGGCGCGCCCGGCCGGGCGAACTCGTCGAGCGCCAGCGGGTGGCACAGCGACAGCCGCTCGAGGGCGTCGCGCTCCTCGTGTGTGAGAGTGCGCAGGCGGGCGAGGATGAGGTCGCGCAGCGGGGGCGATCCGACCGTGTCGCCCGTGAGGCTCCAGCGGTCCGCCGACCGGACGAGGGTGCCGGCATCCCTCGCCCCGATGACCAGCTCGCGCAGGAAGAGAGGGTTCCCGGATGATGCCCGGTGCAGCCCGACCGCCGCGCGTTGCGCGGTCGGGGCGCCGAGCACGCGGCCGAGCAGCTCCGTCGTCTCGCCGATGTCGAGCGGGGCGAGGTCGATGCGCACGGCGTCCCGCGCTCGGGCGATCCCGAGCATCCCCTCGGGCATCGGCTCGCCCTCCGCGACGGTCGTCAGCAGGCGCAGCTGCCCCGCCTCGACGAGCCGGGCGATGAGTGCGATCGAGACCGGGTCGGCGGCGCCGGCGTCGTCGAGGACGAGCAGGATGCGTCTCCCGTGACCGATCTCCGTGAGGGCCGCGCTCGCGGCGGCGAAGAGGGCGGCGGCCTCACCAGCGGTCGCGATGGACGCGCTGGCATCGCGGGCGAGCACGGGAGCGATGGTGGCGAGGGGTACCGCGGACAGCGCCGGATTGCCCGCGACCGAGACGGCCAGCCATCCGTCGTCCTCGAGCGCTGCGCTCACGTCGGAGGCGAGGCGGCTCTTGCCGATCCCCGAGGATCCGTAGAGTGCGACGGTGCGCGCGGCGCCCCGAAGCGCGGTGAGCGCACGGTCGATCGCGGCGTCCCGACCCACGAGCGGCCAGGGGCCGTCGAGGGCGACGTCCGCATCGGATGCGTCGAACTCCACGTTTCTCGATTCACACGCGGCGGCTCCCCAGCGCTCGCTCGTCCCGCCCACTGTATTGGCTCGGAGCTCGCGCGCACAGGACTGCGCAGGTTCGATCTTCACCGGGCTCAGCGGGGCATTATGCCCCCGCATCCGAAAGTCGTCAAGGAACCGACTGGACACGGCGCGTCGGAGGGCGTAAGCTAGGTCCTTGCGCTCTTGGATTCCCCCTGCCCTCATATGATGGTCGGCTGGTGTCTGCACTCCCTCACTCCGGTGAGGTGTGACGTGCGGACCGCGGGGACGATCGAGCAGTCCACCCACGACAAGGAACTCGAGCCCCCCGGGGCCCATGGAGGTTATCCCCTTGGCTGCTGCGCCCAACGCATCCACCACCCCTCTCAAGAACGGCCGCGGAGCATCCCGCCTCTCGTTCGCCAAGATCTCCGACACACTCACGGTCCCTGACCTCCTCGCACTGCAGACCGAGTCGTTCGACTGGCTCGTCGGCAATGACGCGTGGAAGGCGCGCGTCGCCGAGGCCAAGGTCGCGGGTCGCACCGACGTGCCGGAGAAGAGCGGTCTCGAGGAGATCTTCGAGGAGATCTCTCCGATCGAAGACCTCAGCGAGACGATGCAGCTGAGCTTCACGAACCCCTACCTCGAGCCGGAGAAGTACTCGATCGAGGAGTGCAAGGAGCGCGGCAAGACGTACGCCGCGCCGCTGTACGTCGAGGCCGAGTTCATGAACCACCAGACGGGTGAGATCAAGACCCAGACGGTGTTCATGGGCGACTTCCCCCTGCAGACCGAGAAGGGCACGTTCATCATCAACGGCACCGAGCGTGTCGTGGTGTCGCAGCTCGTGCGCTCGCCCGGTGTCTACTTCGACCGCGTGGCCGACAAGACGTCGGACAAGGACATCATCTCCGCCCGCGTCATCCCGAGCCGCGGTGCATGGCTCGAGTTCGAGATCGACAAGCGCGACCAGGTCGGCGTGCGCATCGACCGCAAGCGCAAGCAGTCGGTCACCGTCTTCCTGAAGGCCCTGGGCCTGACGACCGAGGACATCCGCGCCGAGTTCGCCGGGTTCGACTCGATCGAGGAGACCCTCGCCAAGGACACGATCCTCACCAAGGAGGACGCGCTCCGCGACATCTACCGCAAGCTCCGCCCGGGCGAGCAGGTGGCCGCCGAGGCCGCACGCGCGCTGCTGGACAACTTCTACTTCAACCCGAAGCGCTACGACCTCGCCAAGGTCGGCCGGTACAAGATCAACCAGAAGCTCGGTCTCGACAAGCCGCTCCGCGACTCCGTGCTCACGGTCGAGGACATCGTCGCGACGATCAAGTACCTCGTCCGACTGCACCGCGGCGACGCGTCGTACGACGGCATCCGCAGCGGCAAGCCCGCTGAGATCCGCCTGGATGTCGACGACATCGACAACTTCGGCAATCGTCGCATCCGCGCCGTCGGCGAGCTGATCCAGAACCAGGTCCGCACGGGTCTGTCGCGCATGGAGCGCGTCGTCCGCGAGCGCATGACCACGCAGGACATCGAGGCGATCACGCCGCAGACCCTGATCAACGTGCGCCCGGTCGTGGCCGCGATCAAGGAGTTCTTCGGCACGTCGCAGCTGTCGCAGTTCATGGATCAGAACAACCCGCTCGCGGGCCTGACCCACAAGCGCCGCCTGTCGGCCCTGGGCCCCGGCGGTCTGTCGCGTGAGCGCGCCGGCGTCGAGGTCCGCGACGTCCACCCGTCGCACTACGGCCGCATGTGCCCGATCGAGACGCCGGAAGGCCCGAACATCGGTCTGATCGGCTCGCTCGCGTCGTTCGCGCGCATCAACGCGTTCGGCTTCATCGAGACGCCGTACCGCCGCGTCGTCGACGGTCACGTCACCGACCACATCGACTACCTCACCGCGTCCGAGGAGAACGACTACATCGTCGCCCAGGCCGGTGCGGAGCTCGACAAGAGCGGGAAGTTCGTCACCGACCGCGTCCTCGCCCGTCGTGGAAACGGCGGCGAGGTCGACCTCTTCCACTCGGAGGAGATCGGCTACATGGACGTCTCGCCGCGCCAGATGGTGTCGGTCGCGACGTCGCTCATCCCGTTCCTCGAGCACGATGACGCGAACCGCGCCCTGATGGGTGCGAACATGCAGCGCCAGGCCGTGCCGCTGCTGCGCTCGGAGTCGCCTGTCGTCGGCACCGGCATGGAGGGCTACGCCGCCATCGACGCGGGTGACGTCGTCACTGCCCAGAAGGCGGGCGTCGTCGCCGAGGTCTCGGCCGACAAGGTCACCGTCCAGCTCGACGAGGGCGGCACGCAGGACTACTACCTGCGCAAGTTCGACCGTTCGAACCAGGGCACGAGCTACAACCAGCGCGTGATCGTCTCGGCCGGTGAGCGCATCGAGGTCGGCGAGGTCATCGCCGACGGCCCCGCGACGGAGAACGGCGAGCTCGCGCTCGGCAAGAACCTCCTCGTCGCGTTCATGACGTGGGAGGGCCACAACTTCGAGGACGCCATCATCCTCAGCCAGGACCTCGTGAAGGACGACGTGCTCTCGTCGATCCACATCGAGGAGTACGAGGTGGATGCGCGCGACACGAAGCTCGGCAAGGAGGAGATCACGCGTGATCTCCCCAACGTCAGCCCGGAGCTCCTCAAGGACCTCGACGAGCGCGGCATCGTCCGCATCGGCGCCGAGGTGCGTCCCGGCGACATCCTCGTCGGCAAGGTCACGCCGAAGGGCGAGACCGAGCTGTCGGCCGAGGAGCGCCTGCTCCGAGCGATCTTCAACGAGAAGAGCCGCGAGGTCCGCGACACGTCCCTCAAGGTGCCGCACGGCGAGCAGGGCACGATCATCGCGGTCAAGGAGTTCAACGCCGAGGACGGCGACGACGAGCTCGGCTCGGGCGTCAACCGTCGCGTCGTGGTCTACATCGCCCAGAAGCGCAAGATCACCGAGGGCGACAAGCTCGCCGGCCGCCACGGCAACAAGGGCGTCATCGCCAAGATCCTGCCGGTCGAGGACATGCCGTTCCTCGCCGACGGCACGCCGGTGGACGTCATCCTGAACCCGCTCGGCATCCCGGGTCGAATGAACTTCGGCCAGGTGCTGGAGACCCACCTCGGATGGGTCGCGAAGCAGGGCTGGAAGGTCGAGGGCAACCCGGACTGGGCGGACCAGCTGCCGGCCGGCGCCTGGGAGGCGCCCGCGGGCACGAAGGTCGCCACGCCGGTGTTCGACGGCGCGCACGAGGAGGAGATCGCGGGTCTGCTGGACTCGACGCTCCCGACGCGCGACGGCGAGCGCCTCATCGACAGCACGGGCAAGACGCGGCTGTTCGACGGGCGCTCCGGCGAGCCGTTCCCGGCTCCGATCTCGGTCGGCTACATGTACATCCTGAAGCTGCACCACCTGGTGGACGACAAGATCCATGCCCGGTCGACCGGCCCCTACTCGATGATCACCCAGCAGCCGCTCGGCGGTAAGGCCCAGTTCGGTGGCCAGCGCTTCGGTGAGATGGAGGTGTGGGCCCTCGAGGCCTACGGCGCGGCGTACGCGCTGCAGGAGCTCCTCACGATCAAGTCCGACGACATCCTCGGCCGCGTCAAGGTGTACGAGGCCATCGTCAAGGGCGAGAACATCCAGGAGCCCGGCATCCCCGAGTCGTTCAAGGTGCTCATGAAGGAGATGCAGTCGCTCTGCCTGAACGTCGAGGTCCTCGGCGCCGACGGCACGGCGGTCAATCTCCGCGACACGGATGACGACGCCTTCCGCGCGGCGGAAGAGCTCGGCATCAATATCTCCACCCGGTTCGAGTCGTCGTCGATCGACGAGATCTGACCTCGACCTCAACCCCGAATTCGAACCGAATTTTCGACACAGGAGAACTAGTGCTCGACGCAACAACTTTCGATGAGCTTCGCATCGGTCTCGCCACAGCCGACGACATCCGTCGCTGGTCCTACGGCGAGGTCAAGAAGCCCGAGACCATCAACTACCGCACGCTCAAGCCCGAGAAGGACGGCCTCTTCGGCGAGCAGATCTTCGGACCCTCCCGTGACTGGGAGTGCGCCTGCGGCAAGTACAAGCGCGTCCGCTTCAAGGGCATCGTCTGCGAGCGCTGCGGCGTGGAGGTCACCAAGTCCTCCGTCCGCCGCGAGCGGATGGGCCACATCGAGCTCGCCGCGCCCGTGACGCACATCTGGTACTTCAAGGGCGTGCCCTCGCGCCTCGGGTACCTGCTCGACATGGCCCCGAAGGACCTCGAGAAGGTCATCTACTTCGCCGCGTACATGGTCATCTCGGTCGACGAGGACGCGCGTCACCGCGACCTCCCGACGCAGGAGAACAACATCCGCCTCGAGCTGAAGACGCTCGGCGACCGCCGCGATGCCCGCATCGCGACCCGCCTGGCCAAGCTGGAGGAGGAGCTCGCCGCTCTGGAGGCGGAGGGTGCCAAGGCCGACCAGAAGAAGAAGGTCAAGGACGCCGCCGAGAAGGAGATGGCCGGCATCCGCAAGAGCGCGGACGAGCAGATCGCGAAGCTCGAGCGCGTGTGGGAGGACTTCCGCACGCTCGCCGTCGGCGCCCTGAAGCCCGAGGACGATGTGTTCCACGAGCTGCAGGACCGCTTCGGCCAGTACTTCGAGGCCTACATGGGCGCCGAGTCCATCAAGCGCCGCCTCGAGGCGTTCGACCTGGCCGCCGAGGCCGAGAACCTGCACCTGCAGATCTCGGAGGGCAAGGGCCAGCGCAAGATCCGCGCGATCAAGCGTCTGAAGGTCGTCAACTCGTTCCTCTCGACGGGCATGAGCCCCGCCGCGATGGTGCTCGACGTCGTTCCGGTGATCCCGCCGGAGCTGCGTCCGATGGTCCAGCTGGACGGCGGCCGCTTCGCGACGTCCGACCTCAACGACCTGTACCGCCGCGTGATCAACCGCAACAACCGGCTGCGTCGTCTGATCGACCTCGGCGCCCCCGAGATCATCGTCAACAACGAGAAGCGGATGCTGCAGGAGGCCGTCGACGCACTGTTCGACAACGGCCGTCGCGGCCGCCCGGTCACCGGTACCGGCAACCGCGCGCTGAAGTCGCTGTCCGACATGCTCAAGGGCAAGCAGGGCCGCTTCCGTCAGAACCTGCTCGGCAAGCGCGTCGACTACTCGGGCCGCTCGGTCATCATCGTCGGCCCGCAGCTGAAGCTGCACCAGTGCGGTCTGCCCAAGCAGATGGCGCTCGAGCTGTTCAAGCCGTTCGTGATCAAGCGCCTGATCGACCTCGGTCACTCGCAGAACATCAAGGCCGCCAAGCGCGCGGTCGAGCGCACGCGTCCCGAGGTGTGGGATGTGCTCGAGGAGATCATCCGCGAGCGCCCCGTGCTGCTGAACCGTGCGCCCACGCTGCACCGTCTCGGCATCCAGGCGTTCGAGCCTCAGCTCGTCGAGGGCAAGGCCATCCAGCTGCACCCGCTCGTCTGCGCCGCCTTCAACGCGGACTTCGACGGTGACCAGATGGCCGTGCACCTGCCGCTGTCGGTCGAGGCTCAGGCCGAGGCCCGCATCCTGATGCTGGCGTCGAACAACATCCTCAAGCCGTCGGACGGCCGTCCGGTGACGCTGCCCTCGCAGGACATGATCATCGGCCTGCACCACCTGACCACGGTCAAGGAGGGCGCCACCGGCGAGGGTCGCGTGTTCGGCTCCGTCGGCGAGGCGATCCTGGCGAAGGACGAGGGCACCCTCGACCTGCAGGCCAAGGTGCGCATCCGCATCCCGGGCCTGACGTTCCTCGAGGGCGAAGCGCCCGAGGGCTACGCCGACGTTCTCGACGAGGACGGCGGTGTCGAAAAGCGGGGCCACGGTCTGGTGGATGCGTCGCTCGGTCAGGCGATCTTCAACGACACGCTGCCCAAGGGCTACCCGTTCGTGCGCGAGCAGGCAGACAAGGGCAAGCTGTCGCAGATCGTGAACAAGCTCGCCGAGGAGTACCCGAAGGTGGAGGTCGCGGCATCCCTCGACCGCATCAAGGACGCCGGCTTCCACTGGGCCACGCGCTCCGGTGTGACCGTGGCGCTCAGCGACATCCTCACGCCGCCGAACAAGGCTGAGATCGTCGCGGGCTACGAGAAGCAGGCCGCCAAGGTGCAGGCCCAGTACGAGAAGGGTCTCACGACCGACGCCGAGCGTCGTCAGGAGCTCATCAAGATCTGGACCGAGGCCACGGACGAAGTCCAGAAGGCCATGCGCGACAACTTCCCCGAGGACAACACCATCAACCGCATGGTGTCGTCGGGTGCTCGTGGAAACTGGCTGCAGATCCGGAACATCGCCGGTATGCGCGGTCTGGTGAACAACCCCAAGGGTGAGATCATCCCTCGTCCGATCATCTCCTCGTACCGCGAGGGGCTGTCGGTGGCGGAGTACTTCATCGCGACCCACGGTGCCCGCAAGGGACTGGCCGACACGGCGCTCCGCACGGCCGACTCGGGCTACCTGACGCGTCGTCTGGTGGACGTCTCGCAGGACGTCATCATCCGCGAGGAGGACTGCGGCACGAGCAAGGGCCTCGAGTTCACGATCGCCGCTCCGGGCTTCGACGGCGTCCTGGTCAAGGACGCGAACGTCGAGAACTCGGTGTTCGCGCGCACCCTGGCGGCGGACGTCGTGGACGCCTCCGGCACCGTGCTCGCCCAGGCGGGTCAGGACGTCGGCGACGTGCTCATCAACATGCTGGTCGAGGAGGGCATCGAGTCGATCAAGGTCCGCTCGGTGCTGACCTGCGAGTCCGCTGTCGGCGTGTGCGCGCGCTGCTACGGCCGCTCGCTCGCCACCGGCAAGATGGTCGACATCGGCGAGGCCGTCGGCATCATCGCCGCCCAGTCGATCGGTGAGCCCGGTACCCAGCTGACGATGCGCACCTTCCACACGGGTGGTTCGGCGTCGGCCGAGGACATCACCCAGGGTCTGCCGCGTGTGCAGGAGCTCTTCGAGGCCCGCACTCCGAAGGGCGCCTCCCCGATCGCCGAGTCCGACGGACGCATCACGATCGAGGAGACCGACCGCGCTCGCAAGGTGATCCTCACGCCCGACAACGGCGACGAGCCGCACGTCTACCCCGTGCTGCGTCGTGCGACCCTCCTCGTCGAGGACGGGCAGCACGTCTCGGTGGGACAGCCGCTCCTGGTCGGCACGCTCGACCCGAAGGAGATCATGCGCGTGCAGGGTGCGCGCGAGGTGCAGAAGTACCTCGTGGGCGGCGTGCAGGGCGTCTACCGTTCGCAGGGTGTCCCGATCCACGACAAGCACATCGAGGTCATCGTGCGCCAGATGCTGCGCAAGGTGACGGTCGTCGACCACGGCGACACGACGCTGCTGCCCGGTGAGCTCGTCGATTCGCGTCGTTTCATCGACATGAACCGCCAGGCGGTCGGCGAGGGCAAGCGTCCCGCGTCGGGTCGTCCGGAGCTGATGGGTATCACGAAGGCGTCGCTTGCGACCGAGTCGTGGCTGTCGGCCGCGTCGTTCCAGGAGACGACGCGCGTCCTGACGCAGGCCGCGATGGAGGGCAAGAGCGACCCGCTCATGGGCCTCAAGGAGAACGTCATCATCGGAAAGCTGATCCCGGCCGGAACCGGACTTGCGAAGTATCGCAACGTCGCGGTCGAGGCGACGGAGGAGGCCAAGAGCGAGCGGTACCCCAACCGCATCTTCGCGTCCGATGGCGCGTACTCGGAGGCCGACCTGAGCTTCGTCGACTTCGACAGCTTCTCGACGGACGACTTCACGCCCGGCACGTACAACTGATCGTCGGCGTCAGCTGATCCTGCGAAGACCCTCGGCCTCGGCCGGGGGTCTTCGTCGTTTCTGGGCGGGACCGCAAGAGTGTCGCGCTGGCGCGCCGCGCGGCCCCGATGTCCGCCTACGCGCTTACCGTTGAGGGGGGTGATGGGATGATCGGCGGCCGCAATGGCTGGATCGCCTGGCCCGCCGGCCTGATCTGCGCCGGCGTGGTGGGCGGCTTGGTGTGGCTTGCCGCGCCCGCCGTGCCCTCGGCCCTCCTCTTCGTCGGGAACACCCTGCGCAACGCCTCCCCGACGTGGGACGAGCCGCCGTCCGTCCCGGCGGAGCGCCCCTTGACCGAGGACTGCCGCTCGCTCTATCCCGGGCTCCTGTGGATCGCTCTCGGCTGGAATCCGGAGGTCGTGCTGGCGCAGTCGACGTCGCTGCCCGCGACGTCGGCCGTCGCCGTGCGCGACGCCCTCCAGCCGAAGGTGCGCATGACGTGCGCGTGGCGCAACAGCGCCGGCGGGTCGGTCTCCACGACCCTGGCGACGGTGGATGCGGCGGCTCCCGGCATCGCCCAGCCCGCCCTCGCGGCCGCGGGCTTCGCGTGCGCGGCGAGCGGCGACGGCGTCCGCTGCACGAAGATCACGGGCACCACGATCGAGGACGAGATCGTGCGCGACGGCATGTGGCTGTCGACGACCGAGACGGGCTGGCATCCACCGGGCTACACCGACCAGCTGGCGGCGCGCCTCTGGCCGTGAGCGGCGCTCAGCCGAAGACGTGGGCGACGATGCTGCCGGTGTAGCCGCTCGGGGCGAGGTTCGAGAATGCGGAGTCGATCATGATGCCGTCGCGCCAGAACAGCGTGCGGCCGTCCGTCACCGGGTACTGCGTGTTCTGCCAGGTCTTCTCGCAGCGCGTGCCGCCGTCCGGCGTGTAGCAGGTGTACCCCTGGGCGGCCAGCTCGTTGAGCTTGTCGAGCGCCGGTCCGCGTGACATCCGCGTGATCCTCGTCGTGAGGTTCGTCGTGTCGGCGCCCGGCGAGCCCCAGATGCACACGAGGCCGCCGTCGACGGCGCCGGAGGGCCCGAACGCCGGGTCGTTGAGCGGGACGTCCTTCAGCTGGGCGAGAACGTTCTCCGAGAGGATGGCGCGACAGTCGGCCGGCATGGCCACGAGCGTCGCTGTGGGCGACGGCGTCGCGCTCGGCGTGTCCTCGCGAGCCTCGGGGGAGGCGGACGTCGACGTCGTTGTCGACGTCGAGCGCGCGGGGGACGGGTCGGGCGCACAGCCCACGAGGACGACGGCCACGGCGACGATGAGGAGGGATGCCGTCGCCACCGTCGCCGGCATTGCTCTGTGTCGTCCTCGGTGTCGTCGCATGGCCACACGATAACGATCCGGCACGGCGCTCGGCGGATCGACACTCGCTCGGCACGCCTCCTCGGCCGCGTCGGGAGCGCAGGCTAACCTCGCACTGCGGAGAGGAGCACTCTCCATGTGAGGAGCAGCGGAATGAGCGACAACGAGCCGCGCGTCGGCGAGCCCGTCCAGGAGCCGAATGGTGTCGACGACGTCGTCGGAAGCGCCAACGAGGGGCTTTCGGATGCCGAGGCCGCTCGCACGGGCGCCGCCGCGGGCGACGTGCCGGTCGCCACCCCCGCGTCTGCCTCGGAGCCGTCCACTCCCGCGTCTGCCCCGGAGGCCGCCGCCGCACCGGAGCCCGCCGCCGTGAAGGCGGACGCGCGCGACGCGGCTGGCACCGCGCCCGAGCCGGCCTCTGCGGCCGCGGCCGCGGCCGCCGAGAAGACGCCTGCCGAGAAGAGCAGCGTCGAGAAGCCCGCCCCCGAGCCCGACCCGTGGGACTCGCCGGAGGCCGCCTCGCTCGCCTACACGCCGGAGTACTCCTCGCCCGAGACCGTCGCGTCGACCGCCGGCGCTGCTCCCGTCACCCCGAGCGAGCCGGCCGTCGCGCCTGCAGCGGCGGCCGCCGCCGTCGCAGCGCCCGCGCCGAGCTACCCGACGCAGCAGCCGATCTTCGTCCAGGCGCCGGAGGCGCCGCGTCCCCGCGGCAACCGCGGCGCGGCGGGTGCGATCGGCCTCGTCGCCGCCGCATCCTTCGCCCTGCTGTATCTCGCCGTCTGGTTCGCGACCGATGTCTTCGCCCATCGAGCGTCGTTCGACGGCGTCCTGAACTGGCTCGGCCACGCTCTCACGACGTGGACCCTGTGGGTGCCCGTCGTCGTGTTCTTCATCGCGTTCTGGCTGCTCGGGGCGATCATCAACCGCGGCCGCTGGGGGCTGTGGGTGGTCTTCGGTCTGCTGATCGGATTCGTCGCCTACGGCGGCTACCTGCTCGGTGTCGTGTGTCAGGCACCGTTCTGGATGGTGACGGCCAGCGAGGCTCGCAGCCTCGTCCAGACGCACCTGTTCGCGCCGCTCGCCATCGCGTCGTTCATCATCGCGCGCGAGCTGACCATCTGGTTCGGCGCCTGGGTCGCCGCGCGCGGACGTCGGGTCACGCTGCAGAACCTCGAGGCGCAGCGGGAGTACGAGCGCACGCTCGAGGCCGGCCCGCAGCTGCACGTCCCGTGAGCGGGCGGCGCCTCTGAGCGCAGCGGTCGCGCCGAGCGGGTGCAGGCAAGCCCCGTGCCGCGCGCATCCACCCACGTAGTCTGGATGGATGGCCGCTGACCGGGGTTCCGACGCGTCGCAGGGGCCCGTGCGCCCGCCGATCGCGCTCGCATTCGCCGTCCTGGGCTTCGTCGCACTGATGATCTTCGGCCTCGGCATGACGAGCTTGTCGACGGGAACCGATGTCATCTCGACCCCCGGGTTCGGCCAGTTCCCGGGGATCTTCGGCGCGGTGTTCGCGGCGGTCGCGTTCGCCGGGGTGCTGTGGGTGTTCGTGCGGGCCGGACCCCCCGCGCCCTCTCCACGAGACGCGGCCACGTCCCGCGAGGCCGCACGGCGCGAGGACCCGCCATCGTTCTGGGGAGCGCCGGTCGTCGCGATCGCGGCGTTCCTCGCCTACCTCGTGGGCGTCGGCCTCGTCGCCATGATCGTCGGCGTCGACCCGGCGGCGGCGATCGGCACGGTCGGGAGCCTCGCGACAAGCTGGTACGGGCTGGTCGTCTTCGGCGCCGCGCTCATCGCCGGATGGGCGGGTATCGCCCTCGTCCGCACGCACGCGGACCGCCCGCGCTGGCCGTGGGAGAAGCGCGAGCCGTAGCCGCGCGCGCGGCTCAGAGCCCGTCGAACGCGTCGGATCCGCCGTCGCGCGGGTCGAACGGCGCATCCAGCGATCTCGTCAGCTCCTCGAGCATCGCCTCGACCTGGGGCTCCACGTATTCCCCGACAGCGGACTGGATGCGCAGGCGGTGGTGCAGGAGAACCGCACAGATCTCCCGGCCGACCATGTTGGCGTAGTCGTCGGCCAGGCCCACCTCCTGCCGGAGCGCCGCCTTGGCCTCCTCGGTCAGGGGCGGAAGCGCCGGAACGACGGCATCCGCCTCCGCGGCGAGGCCGGCGAGCGTGAAGAGGAACGGTGCACCCGGCAACGGCTCGGGGTCGAGCGGCAGACCATCGAACTCGGGCTCCAGATCCTCGGTCGGGCGGTAGCTGCGGGCGCGGTTGCGTGCGGCCTGCTGGTCGAGCTCGGCCTGCAGCATCGGCAGGTTGCGTGCGGTGTACTCCGCGACCGCGCGGTCGACGATCGTCTTGATCCGCACGGAGAGTCCGTGCTGGACGGCATGCGGCACGTCGGCGCCGAGTCCCGCGGCCGAGAGCACGGGGGAGCCCAGACAGAGTCGGCAGGGCGCCACCCGACCGCGGTGCGTCGCCGGCTGCCAGCGCGGCAGCCAGCGCAGCCAGGCATCCACCGCCTGGCTCGCCTGCGTCTCGAGCGACCGCTCCACACGACAACGGTATCCTGAGGGCGCTTTCCGCCGCGGGAACAGCGCTGTCCGTCCCTCACATCCGCTCCACTCGGGCGCCGGGCCGCGCGCGTCCAGCGGTTCTCCACAACCCCCGGATGCTCGGTCGTCCGCCCTTGTTAGCATGGTCGGGCCTCGCCGCCGGCCTGCCGAGGCTTCACCAGCACGCACGTCGGGGGGTCGATGCCGAAGCGCCTCCCGTCGACGCCCCCGATCCTTCCCGGGCTCGCATACGTTCGTCCGCTCGGCTCGGGCGGCTTCGCCGACGTCTTCCTCTACGAGCAGGACATGCCCCGTCGTGCGGTTGCGGTGAAGGTGCTGCCGAGCGACGTGAGCGATCCGGGACTCCTCCGGATGTTCAATTCCGAGGCCGACGTGCTCGCGCACCTCAGCGCGCATCCCTCGATCGTCACCGTCTACCAGGCGGGCATCTCCGCCGACGGCCGCGCCTACATCGTGATGGAGTACTGCCCGGGATCCCTGGCGCAGCGCTACCGGCGCGAGCGGATCCCCGTCGACGAGGTGCTCGCGATCGGCGTGCGGATGGCGAGTGCGCTCGAGTCCGCGCATCGGGCGGGGCTCGTCCATCGCGACGTGAAGCCCAGCAACATCCTCATCACGAGCTTCGGCGTGCCCGTGCTCGCCGACTTCGGCATCTCGGCCGCGCTGAAGCCGACACACGGCGACGAGATCCTGGCGATGAGCGTCCCCTGGAGCGCGCCCGAGGTGGTCGCCGAGCACACGCCCGGCAACGTCGCGAGCGAGATCTGGAGCCTCGGCGCGACGGTCTACTCCCTGCTCGCCGGGCACAGCCCGTTCGAGCGGCCCGAGGCCGGGCAGAACTCCCGGGAGCAGCTGCGGCGTCGCATCGAGCGGGCCGCCTATCCCCGCATCCCCCGCACGGACGTGCCCGACGAGCTGCAGCGTGTCCTGGCCCAGGCGCTCGCGCGCGATCCGGCCGACCGCTTCCCGAGCGCGCTCGCCTTCGCCGAGGCCCTGCAGGAGGTGCAGCGCCGGGTCGGTCTGGCACAGACGCCGATCGAGGTCGCGGTCGACGAGTGGGCGCCGCGGGCGGCGGCCGTCGACTTCACGGATGCCGCACCCCGCGAGGTGCGGTCGAGGGTCGAGCACACGACCTCGCGGCGCACGCGCGAGCCGGCCGCGCTCCTCACGCAGGCCCGTGACGAGGACTCGACGACGTCGGTCGCCACGCCGCGCCGGCGGGCCGTCTGGCCATGGGCTCTCGGCGCCGGGGTGATCTCCGCGCTGGCCGTGGGGGCAGCGTGGTGGCTGCAGGCGGTCGGCCGTTGAGGCGCCGGAGCACGATCGCCGCGGTCGTGGCGGGGGCGGCGGTCGTCGCATCCATCGTCGTCGTCAGCGTTGTCTGGCCCGGGCTCGACGCGAAGCGGACCCCGCCGGCGGACAGCGCGGTATGGGCGCTGCAGACAGGATCCGGACGGCATTACGCCCGCGTCAACACCGCGATCGGTGAACTGGACACCGTGCGCGATGTCGCGAATCCGTCCGCGGTGGCGCAGACGGATGAGGGGGCGTTCCTGTTCTCCGAGAGCTTCGGAAAGCTGACGCGCATCGACGCGGCATTGCCCGCGAACCTCGACGACGAGGCGCTGCGTGCGGCGCCGTCGACACCGGCAGGGACGGTCGAGGTCGCCACGGGCGGCCGCTGGGTCGCGTATCGCACCGACAGCGGGGCGGTGTGGGCGGGCGAGCTCGGGACCTCACCCGTGCAGGTGGATGCGGGCGACCGCCCGCTCGCCGCGACGGCGATCGCCGTCGACGACGGGGGGACGCTCTTCGCCTACGCGTCCGCATCCCGCGTCGTCGAGCGCTACGCCATCCCGACCGAGCGGGTGCTCGGCCGCGACTCGGTGCCGAAGCCGCCGGCAGCAGATGCGACGCTCGCCCTCACAGCGGCGGGAGGCGTGTGGTTCCTCGCTGACGCAGCCGCGCAGCGGGTCTGGCGGCGCGGCGCGGAGGCGCCCGCATCCGTCTCGTTCGTCGGCGACCTCGCACCCGGCAGGGCCGCTGCGCGATCCGATGCGGCGTGGGTCGCGGACGGGGCCGGGCTCGTCCGGCTGCCGGTGGACGGGACGCAGCCCTCCCGGGCCGTCGGTGGCGGCGACCGTGATCTGGGCGCGCCCGCGCGGCCGATCGTCTTCGACGGGGTCGTGCATGCGGCCTGGCTCGGCCGCACCTCCGGCACGATGTGGCGGTCCGATCGAGGCGAGAGCGAGTTGTCCTACGGGGCACGCACGCTCTCCGACGAGCGACGGCCGGTGTTCACGGCGTCGGCCGCGAGCCTCATCCTGAACGACACGCGCAGCGGGTGGGTCTGGGACGGGCGTACCGGCGCGCTCCTGCCGTCGAGCCAGGATTGGACGCTCGACCAGCACCGCGCCCCGCAGACGCAGCAGACCGCGGAGAAGGCGGCCGTCGTCATCGACCCGCGGCCGCCTGTCGCCGAGCCGGACGCGTTCGGCGTCCGGGCGGGACGCCTCGCGGCCCTGCCGGTGCTGCTGAACGACCACGACCCGAACGACGACGTCCTCAGCATCGATCCGACGAGCGTCACCGGACTCGATCCCCGGTTCGGCACGCTCACCGTCACCGACAACGGTCAGCGTCTCGCGGTGCAGGTCGCACCCGGCGCGCAGGGCAGCGCGACCCTCTCCTACCGCGTCACCGACGGCACCGCGCAGAACGGCGGCCTGTACTCCACGCCGACGACCGTGACTCTCACCGTGGCCGGCGAGGGGGTGGACACAGCGCCGCAGTGGTGCGGTGTGGCGGGGTGCCTCGCCACGTGGCCGTCGCCCGAGGTCGCCCCGGGCGGCACGGTGTCGGTGCCCGTGCTCGACGGGTGGGTGGACCCCGACGGCGACCCGCTCATGCTCGTCTCGGTCGACAACCCCTCGGACGTCGGCTCGGTGGCCGCCACCCCGACCGGGCAGGTCGTGTATCAGCACCCGAACGCCTCCGAGGGAGGGCCCCAAGTCGTCGAGCTGACGGTCACGGTCGCCGACACCCGCGGGCGTCAGGCGACCAAGCAGCTCGCCGTGCGCATCGCCGGACAGCCCCGCATCAACGCCTCCTCGTTCGCGGTCACCGACACCCAGGGCGGGGGGCTGACGGTGGATGTCGCGCCGCACGTGACCGGCACGCAGGGCCGACTCGTCCTCACGGCCGTGCACGTCCTCGACGACGCCGCTGCGCAGGCCGTGCCGACGGCGGGAGGCACGACGTTCGACCTGTCGGCTGCGGCACCGGGGACGTACCGCGTCGGCTACACGGTGTCGGACGGGGTCAGTGACGCGAGCGCCACGGTCCGGATCACACTGCTGCCCCGCGGCGCCCCGGCGCAGCTCGCGACCGCGCCCGTGGTCGCCTTCGTCCACCCCACGCAGGACGTCACCGTCGACGTCCTTGCAGCGGTCGCGAACCCGACGCATCGCGTGCTGCTGCTGAGCGACATCCGGCCGGCCGCAGAGCCCGGCGCGAGCCTGTCGGTCGACGTCGTCGGGCAGCGCTACCTCCGCATCTCGGGAACCACCGCCTCGGGAGCACCGGGGCCTCTGGGCACGGTGCGATACATCGTGTCCGACGGCACCGAGGATCAGGGCGCGCGTATCGAGGGAGAGGCGACCGTGTCGCTCCTGCCGCCGGCGCCGGAGCTCGCGCCCATCGCCGTCGACGACACCGTTGTCGTCCGCGCCGGCGCCCAGGTCGACATCCCCGTCCTCGACAACGACGTGGCCGCCGCCGGGGGCACGGTGACACTCAACCCGGCGTCGGTGCGATCGTCGACGCCGAAGGCGCTCGCGTTCGCGTCGGGGCGGATGCTGCGCTACCTCGCGCCGAGCACACCCGGGGAGTACCGCGTCGACTACGCGATCTACGCATCCGGATCGCCTGCGCTTGCCGACACCGCCACCGTGCACGTGACGGTCATCTCGAACAAGGACAACCGGGCGCCGCGGCCCGTCACCCTCGAGGGCCGCGCGCTCGCGGGGGAGACCACGACCCTCCCGTTCTCCTCGTTCGGCGTCGACCCCGACGGCGACGCCGTTCGGCTCGACCGCGTGCTGACCCAGCCCGAGAGCGGGTCGGCGACCCTCTCGGCCGACGGCGCATCGCTCGTCTACGCGGGCGTGCCCGGCTTCCGCGGGCAGGTGTCGTTCACGTATCAGGTCGTCGACAGCTCGGGCATGACCGGAACCGCGACGGCACGGGTCGGCGTGCTGGATGCCGAGGCCAACCCGAGCCCGGTGACCTTCACCGACTACGTCGATGTGCAGGCCGGCGTGGACAGCGTCGCCCACGTCAGCCCTCTCGCCAACGACCTCGATCCGACCGGCGGAACGCTGCGCCTCACGGGCGTGCGGCCGAGCGTCGCGCAGACCCTCTCGGACGGATCGGCCAACCCCGAGTTCGCCCGCGAAGAGGCGCTGCTGCGCGGCCGCACGGCGACCGGGGTGGACATCGGCGCGGGCGACTCGCCGGGGACCATGTCCTACCTGTACGACGTGCAGAGCTCGACCGGCAACACCGCGCGCGGCCTCATCGTCGTCAAAGTGGTCCGGGATGCGGTGCCCGACTACCCCGTCGTCACCGACACCGTCCTCACCGCGCAGACGCGCAGCCGGTTCTCCTCGGGCGTCGACGTGGTCAGCGGCGCGGTGTCGTGGTCGGGCGGAGATGTCGGCCGCCTGAAACTCAGCCTCTGGGGCGATCCCGACGGGGTCGCGGTCGACGGCAACCGGCTGAAGGGCGCGCTCACCGCGCAGGCTCGCGTCATCCCGTTCGCCCTCACCGGCACCGGCGCGACCGGGGAGGCGGTCACCACGTACGGATTCCTGCGCATCCCCGGCGGCGATGACCTGACGATCGCGCTGCGCGCGGGCGCGCGCACGCCCGAGGTCGCGGAGAAGGCCTCCGTCACGTGGGACATGGCCTCTCTCGTCGGCCTGCCGCCGGGCGCCCGGCTGGAGGTGGGGACGGATATCGCCACCAGCGGCGCCCGCAAGGGGGCGCTCTGCACCCGCGGCAGCGGCACGACGATCCGCTACGACGCCGGTGACGGGGCGCCCTGGGCCGACGCGTGCATCGTCCCCGTGCGGACGATCGGTGACGGCATCGCGCGCCACGACTGGACCTACCTCTCCGTGCCGATCCGCATCCGGGCGCTCGCGCCGCAGCCGGAGCTCAGGGCAGCGGCAGTCGTCGTCGGACCGGGAGAGACGGTCGGCTACGACCTCAAGACCATGACCACGTGGCAGGGCCGCACCGACTGGGACCACATCGCCTACGCCGTCACACCGCCCGGGTCGTCGTTCCAGATCGCGCTGAAGGGCACGACTCTCACGGTCACCGGCGCCGACACGGCGACGCCGGGTGCGGAGGATGCCGCCGTCATCGCGATCACGAGCCATCCCGGCGTCGCGCCGGCGCGGCTCGTGCTGCGTGTCGGGGCGGCGCCGAGCACGCTGCCGCAGGGCGGCACGGCCGCCGGCCGCTGCACCGAGGCCGCAGGCTCGTCGTGCACGATCACCGTCGTCGGCGCCACGGGCGAGGTCAACCCGCTCCCGCGCACCCCGCTGCAGGTCGTGTCGGCCTCCGCCGATGCGTCGTGCGCGGGCGTGACCTTCTCCGCCGTGTCGGCGACCAGCATCCAGGCGTCGTGGGCACAGGATGCGCCGGGCCAGACGTGCGGGGCGAGCTTCGTGCTGCGCGACGCGCAGGGACGCATCACGGCGGGCGCGCGGGACGGACACGCGCTCCTCGACCTGCAGGGTTATCCGAAGGCGCCGGCCGCCGTGTCGCAGACGGCCTACGGCGACGGCACGCTCACCCTCAGGGTGGATGCCGGCGAGGCCCGCCTCGCGTACCCCGCTCTCACGGGCTTCACGATCCGCTCGCAGGGAGCTGTCGTCGCGACCTGCACAGCGGCCGGTGTGTGCCCGCCGATCACCGCCCCCAACGGCGAGGAGCGCACCTACACGGCGACGGCCGTCAACGCCGTCGGCGAATCCCGAGGCAGCGCGTCCACGATCGCGTGGGCGTACGCCTCCCCGGGCGCACCCGCGGATGTCACGGCCGCACCGGTCGTCACCTCGGACGGCAGCGGCGGCGTCGTCTCGCTCACCGTCAGAGGGATCGATCCGACGCAGACGGGCATGCTGCAGATCTCGAGCCCGACGGGCGATACGGTGCAGGTGCCCGTGCGGCGCAGCGATTCGACGGTCACCGTGGACCGGTACCGTGTGGGCTCCAACGCCCCGACACCCGTCACCGTGACGCCGTACTCGCGCTTCGGCCTTCCGCCGGGGCTCGGCGGATCGCCGTCCGGCGCCGCCCGCACGATCAGCGCGAACGGCATCGGTGCGCCCGTCGCGCCCCGCCTGACGCTCGACGTCACGGCCAATCCGGACGACACGGTCGATGTCGCGGCGACGGGCGCCGCGTCCTCCGGAGGCGACGGTTCCACGATCCGCTACGGCATCGTGCGCGACGGACAGCCGTGCGCCGTGTCGACGAGCGGCTCGACGGCGGTGTTCCGGTCGCTGCCGGCCGGCTCGCGGTACACCTTCCGGCTCTGCGCGGAGTCCTGGTTCGGCGGCGACTCGTTCGGTCGCGTCGAGACCACCGCCAGCGTCAACGCCGTGCAGACCCAGCTGCCGAGCGGCTACACCTTCCAGGTCGCGCCGGCGCCGCAGATGTCGCCGGGGCTCGCCCAGTGGATCGTTCGGGATGCGCCGACCTCGTCGCAGCGCGTGCCGCGCAACAGCCAGCCGGAGTTCGACGCCTGGCCGTCGACGGTCTTCGACCGCGACCCCGGCATCCGGGTGCGATTCGTCAACGACGTGCTCGGCACGCAGTCCGCGTGGGTCGGCGTCGCCCCGCGCGCCGGCAGCGCCCCCTACCAGGTGCAGGCGCGCTGGGCAGTCTCGGCCTGTACCGGCGGCTCTCCGCTCGGCATCTCGACGTCTTCGACGGGAGGCCTCGCCGCCGTCACCGTGGACCGTACCGCGACCGTCTACTACGACGCGAACGGCGGGGTGCTCACGGCGGCCTCGAACGGCGACGTCCCCGTCGGCGCCGTTCGCGTCGCAGGCCTCTCCGTCACGGTCGACTGGTCGGCGCAGAACTGGGGCCTGGCCCCCGCCGCGGCGACCTTCGGCGGCACGTGCGACCCGAACCTGCCGAGCAGCCCGAGCCCGACCCCGACGCCGTGAGCGCCGGTGACGACCCCATCCACACGACCCCGACGGAGCAGCATCCATGACCATCGCGCAGGAACAGGCCACGTGGTTCGCCGACACCTTCCGACAGCTGGCCGACAACGTCGAGCAGTCGGTGATCGGAAAGCGGCATGTCATCGAACTCGTGCTCACCGCGATGCTCAGCGACGGCCACGTGCTGCTCGAGGATGTGCCCGGCACCGGCAAGACGTCGCTGGCCCGCGCTCTCGCTCAGTCCGTTCAAGGCAGCAACACGCGCATCCAGTTCACACCCGACCTCCTTCCGGGCGACATCACGGGCATCACGGTGTACGACCAGAAGACGGGGGAGTTCGAGTTCCACGCGGGCCCGGTCTTCGCCAACATCGTCCTCGCGGACGAGATCAACCGCGCGAGCCCCAAGACCCAGGCCGCGCTGCTGGAGGTCATGGAGGAGGGGCGCGTCACGGTCGATGCGATCACGCGGCCGGTCGGCGTCCCGTTCCTCGTGATCGCGACCCAGAACCCCGTCGAGCAGGCCGGCACCTACCGGCTGCCGGAGGCTCAGCTCGACCGCTTCCTCCTCCGGACGTCGCTCGGGTACCCGGACCACGCCGCGACGGTCCGGATCCTCGGCGGAGCGGCGGTCGCGACCGCGGACCTCGATCCCGTGATCATGCCGGAGGCGCTCGTCGGCATGGCGGATCTCGCGCAGGACGTGTACGTGGACCCGCTCGTCCTCGACTACATCGCGCGGATCGTGGATGCGACGCGCTCGGCCGAGCAGGTGCGTCTGGGCGTCAGCATCCGCGGTGCGCTCGCTCTCACACGCGCGACGCGTACCCGCGCAGCCTCGCAGAGCCGCACGTATGCGACTCCCGACGACGTCAAGGCGCTCGCCACCGCGGTGCTCTCGCACCGGCTGATCCTGCATCCCGAGGCCGAATTCGACGGCGTCACCGCCGAGGCCGTCGTGGGAAGCGTCCTGCTCGACGTCGCTCCGCCGACCCACCGCGAGGTCGTCGTCTGACATGTCGCCCTCCACCCCCGCCATCACTCGCACCGATGACTCCCGCACGGGCATCGGGCGCACCGCCGTCACCGAGACGGCGTCGCGCACGCGCGTGACGACGACCGGCCGTCCGCGTCTCATGCGCGCGGCTGTCGTCGTGGCTGCGGGCTGGGGGAGGGCGCGGGATGCGACGGCCGCCGCCGCCCGGGAGGTCGGGTCGACCGTCGCACCGGCGGGATGGCTCGTGGTCGCCGCGGCCACCGCCGGGCTCGCAGCCGGGCTGGTCTTCGGATGGGTCGAGGCCATCGTCGCGTCGATCTCGGCGCTCGTGCTTCTCGCGCTGTCCGTGCCGTTCCTCTTCGGCGCGCGCGGATACGACGTGGCCCTCGACGTCGCCCACGAGCATGTCGTCGCGGGCTCGACCGTCGACGCGCAGCTGCGAGTGCGCAACACCGCCCGGACGACGGCGCTCCCCGGACGCGTCGACCTCCCGATCGGCGACGGGCTCGTCGAAGTCGCGGTCCCGCTGCTGAGGCCAGGGCACGCGATCGACCGCAGCGTGTCGATTCCGGCTCTGCGCCGCGGGGTGATCCCCGTCGGCCCGGCTGTCACGATCAGGACCGACCCGGTGGGCCTCGTCCGCCGGGAGCGCGAATGGGACGACGTGCACGAGCTCTACGTCCATCCGCGCACGGTCACGGTTCCCGCGACGAGCGCGGGACTCGTGCGCGACCTCGAGGGCAGCGCGAGCCGGCGCCTCGTCGACTCGGACATCTCCTTCCACGCGATCCGCGAGTACACGCCGGGCGACGCCCGCCGGCAGATCCATTGGAAGTCGACGGCGAAGACCGGTCGACTCATGGTCCGTCAGTTCGAGGAGACGCTGCGCGCCCGTCTTGCCGTCGTGATGAGTCTCGCCGAATCGGACTACGCCTCCGAGGACGAGTTCGAGCTCGGCGTCTCGGTCGCGGCATCCCTCGCGGTCCAGGCGCTGCGCGACGGGCGCGACATCGATGTCATGTCCGGCGCGGAGATCCCGCGGGTCGCGCAGGGCAGGATGCGGGCCATCCGGACGCTCTCGGCACCCACCCCGAGGACACTGCTCGACGAGTTCTCGCGCCTGTCGGCTCTGGAGCGGACCATGCCGCTCGAAGAGGTGTGCCGCCTCGTCGTCGAGACGATGCCCGACCTGTCGCTCTCGTTCCTGGTCTGCGGCTCGAACGTGCCGATCGAGCGCCTGCGGAGGGCCGCGCTCGCCTTCCCGATGGACACCGCCGTCGTGGGCGTCGTGTGCGACGAGCGCGCGCACCCGCGGCGCCGGCCGATGGGCGCCCTCACCGTGCTCACGGTCGGCGTGCTCGATGACCTGTCGGGCCTTCTCGCCCGCGGAGTCCAGTCGTGAGGCCCGACTTCTCCGTCCTGCGCACGCGCATCGTCGGGGTGGGGAGCCTCTACGTCCTCGCCATGGCTGCGCTGGCGGTGTTCGCCGCGGCACCGATCTACGGGGTGCCGTTCGCCCCGGCCTACCTCCGGCTCGCCGTGGCTGCGGTCGCGGCGGCCTTCCTCGCGGCCGCGGCGTCCCGCATCTGGCGATGGCCCGCGTGGCTCGTCGTCCTCGTCGCCACTGTCGCCCTCGTCATGCTCTCGGTCGCATTCGCGGTGCCGCTCACGCCGACTCCCGCCGGCGTGGTCGAGGCTCTGCGGCAGTCGGCGTCGGGGCTCGTCACAGGCTGGAAGGACCTGCTCACCGTCGACCTGCCTGTCGGCGCCTATCGCAACCTCCTCGTCCCCGCGCTCGCGGTCCTCTTCGGCGGAACGCTGAGCGCGCTCCTGCTCGCCTGGCGGAAAGACGCACGGAGCACCTGGGCCGCGGCGCCCGCCATCGCCATGTCGGTCTTCGGTCTGCTCTTCGGGTCATCGACCCTGAGCGACCCGCTGCGCCTGGCCGGTCTCGTCGTGCCTGCTCCCCGCGAGCTCGCTGTCGGGGCTCTCGCGCTCGTCGTCTCCGTCGGCTGGCTCTCGTGGCGCACGCGCGAGCAGCGCCGCGAGGCCTTGCTCCGCGTGGCGGATGCGAGCGGCATTCGCGTGGCCCGGAGGGCGACGGGCGCTCACGTCCGGCGGAGCGCGCTCGCCGCCGGGATGCTGGTCGTCGCCGTCGTCGCGGGCACCGCGCTGACCCCGCTCGTCGCGGAGGGGCGGACCCGGGACGTGCTGCGCACGGCGACCGGTCCCGAGGAGGCCATCCGCTCGTCGGTGAGCCCGCTCACCGCCTATCGGACCAGCTTCGGCGACGCCGCCTTCGCAGCCCCGCTCTTCTCCGTCCAGCGCGTGAGCGGACCCCTGCCCGACCGCATCCGCCTCGCCACCCTCACGTCCTACGACGGTGCCGAGTACCGGGTGGACGGCGGTGACGGCCTGTTCACGCGCGTGCCGGACGGCCGTGACCCCGATCCCGGAGCCTCGTCCACCATCCGTATCCGGGTGGCGGGTCTGCGCGGCATCTGGCTGCCCACCTTCGGGTCGCTCGCGCGCATCGATTTCAGCGGGATGGATGCCGCGGCGCTCGACGATGCGTTCTATTACGACGAATCGGCGGCGGCCGCTGTCGACACCGCGGGCTTGCGGGAAGGCGCGATCTACGACCTGTCCGCCACCGCCGCGCCCCCGCGCAGCCTCGCGGCCCTGCAGCCGTCCGGCGCCCGACCCGATGTCGCGCTGCCCCAGAGCCTCACGGACTGGATCGCGGCCCAGCATGTCACGCGAGATGGCGCCGGTCTGCAGGCTCTTCTGCAACGTCTTCGCGCCCGCGGTTATCTGAGCCATGCGCTGGCGGTGTCCGATGGCGGCGCGGCCTGGGAGCGTCCTCTCGGCGATGCGTACGTCTTCCAGCCGAGCGCAGCCGGTCACTCGCTGGCCCGCATGGATGAGCTCTTCCGGTCGCTCATCGACCGCCGCAACGCCGTCGCGCGCACCACGCCGGCCGTCGACGCGGGCGCATCGAGCGGAGGTTCGGGAAGCGCGGCCCTGGTCGCGGCCGTCGGCGACGACGAACAGTTCGCCGTCGCGGCCGCCCTGCTCGCGCAGGCACTCGGCTTCCCCGCGCGCGTGGTCGTCGGGGTCCGGCTCACGGGATCCGACCTTCCGGCGTGCGGCGGCGGAGTGTGCACCGGCGGCGACCTCGCGGCCTGGACCGAGGTGCGCGACCGGGACGGCTCGTGGGTCGCCGTCGACGCCACGCCGCAGCACGAGAACGGGCTCGATCCGACGACGACCCGCGAGCGCGACCCTGAGAATGCCACGGATGTGCGACCGCAGACCGCGCACGAGGTCGTGCCGCCTGATCCCGTGCATCAGGATGCCGCGAACACCGAGAGCCGATCCGACGATGCGGTCGACCTCGAGCCGCTGTGGGCCGGCCTGCGGGTCGCGGGGGTCGCCACGGTGGGTCTGGCGCTGATGGCGTCCCCGTTCCTCGGGATCGTCGGGCTGAAGGCCGTCCGCCGCCGTCGCCGCAGGCGTGCACCGACTCCCCGGGTGCGGTTCGCCACCGGCTGGGACGAGTTCGTCGACACAGCGGTCGACTATGGGATGCCGCATCCCGGCGTCCGCACCCGCACGGAGCTCGCGAACGTGTATGCCGCTTCCGGTGCGACGGTGCTCGCGATGGATGCCGACCGGGCCACGTTCTCGGACGTGGAGCCGAGCGGCGCGGACTCCGACGCGTTCTGGGCGATCGTCGACGGCGAGCGCCGTGCGCTCGGGGCGGGGCGCACGGTGTGGCGACGTCTGCGGGCGGCCGTATCGTTGTCATCATTCGCGTCGGACCGGAGAGGAGACGACGCCGATCGCCGGCGTCCCACGACATGAACGAATCCGCCTACACCTCGGCGCTGATCGTCGAGATGCTGATCGCCGTCGCGGCATATGCCTGGATGGGGCTGGCCCTCTCGGCCGTGTTCCGCAAGGCCGGCGAGCGCGGATGGAAGGCGTGGGTGCCGTTCCTCAACATCTTCGTGCTGCTGGAGCTCGGCGGGCTGTCGGGGTGGAACATCCTCCTGCTGCTCATCCCGGTCGTCGGCGAGGTCGCCGTCTTCATCATCCTGATCGTCGCGTACTACCGGATCAGCCGGTCGTTCGGCCATGGGGGAGGGATGACGGTCCTGGCCGTCCTCCTCCCGCTCATCTGGTTCAGCATCCTCGGCTGGGGCTCGGCGCGCTGGCTCGGCGGTCCGAGCCGTGGCTCGCTGAGGACGGCGAACGCCGATCTCGACGCCCGCCTCGCCGGGGGATGGGATGCCGTGTCCCCTGAGCCCCACGAACCGTCCGGCTTCGCGCCCGTTCCGTCTCCGGCACCGCGTCCGGCGCCGGCCGTGACCGCTGCCGCTCCGCCCGTGGCGGCTCCCGTCTCCGACGTTGCGCCCGCTCCGGCTGCTCCTTCCTTCGAGCCCCGGGCCGGGTTCACGCCGGCCCCCGCGCGGCCCGCCGACGACCCCCGGGCAGACGTCGCCCCCGCCCCGGCGCGGCCCGCCGACGAGCCCCGGGCAGACGTCGCCCCCGCCCCGGCCCCGGCGCGGCCCGCCGACGACCCCCGGGCAGACCTCGCCCCCGCCCCGGCCCCGGCGCGGCCCGCCGACGACTCCCGGGCAGACGTCGCCCCGGCCCCGGCCCCGTCGCGCACCCCTCTCTCCGCCTTCGCGCCGCGACCGCCCGCTCCGGCGACCTCCGGCTTCGAGGACGAGTTCGACGACCTCGACGAGGAGTACTTCGGCGATTACTCCGGGGGCGACCACGCGCGGATCGTCGGCACGACGTCGGCAGGCTCGCCGCCTCCCGGACCGCGCCGGGCGCCGATCAGCAGCGTTCCCGCATCCGCGGCGTCCGCCGTCGCCCGCGACCCGTGGGCGAAGCCGGATGACGCATCGCCCTCCGACGCCGAAGACACGTCCGGCGAGGTCTCCGCGGTCGTGGGGGCTCCCGCGCTCGGTGGGCCGATGTCCGCGCGGTCGTCGGTCTCCGCGCAGCGCAGCGCGCCGGAGGTCCCGGACGACGGGCTGCCGGACGAGACGATCATCGCGCCGCGGCGACGCCCGCGATGGATGCTGATCCCCCCGCTGGGGGCCGCCATCCCGCTCGTCTCCGACGTCGTGATCGTCGGTCGCCGTCCCGTCGCCGACGCGCGGCATCCGGGTGCCCAGCTCGTGCCGGTCGCCGACGAGACGCGCACGATGTCCAAGACCCACGCGCGGCTCGAGCGCCACGACGACGTGTGGACCGTGGCCGACCTCGCCTCGACGAACGGGGTGGCGCTGGTCGCCGCCGACGGCGCCGAGATCGAGATCGGCGAGAGCGGCACGGGCACGATCGGGGAGCGATTCCTGCTCGGGGATGCCGAGCTCCGCCTGATCCGCACAGAGCCGTGACCGATCTCGACGATGACGACACCGTCGCTCGCAGCCGCGGGGGCGACCGCGGCGACGCGACAGTGCTCGGGCGGCGGCGACGACCGGAGGCGGAACAGTCCGCCCCCGACGGCACGGAGGCGTCCCAGGCCATCGACGAGACCGTCATCCGTCCGCGCCCGAGCGGCCGAGCCGTGGTCCGCGACAAGCCCGCCGTCGCGCCGTCGCCGTCCCGCCGCACCGCCTCGAGCGGTCAGCCGGAGAACACCGTGTACCGCCCGCGCCCGGCCGATCCCGTGATCGTCCCCCGCGCACAGCGCTGAACCCGCGCTCGTTTGCCGACACGCCCGGCGGCGGGTATCATTGGGTCAGTGTGCGCATTGCGCGCCGTCCGCTGTGCCCCGGCACCGCAGCCGGCTGCTGTTCGCCGCATCTCAGGGATCGGCCTGCGAACAGGTCGCCCCCACGGCATATCCACTCCGATAAGAGCGCTGCAAAGCGCGGGTGGATCTGTGGTGAAACCACGACGCTGTCACCGTGCAGCAATACATAGGAGAGAACGTGCCAACCATTCAGCAGTTGGTTCGCAAGGGTCGTTCGCCCAAGGTCTCGAAGACCAAGGCGCCCGCACTGAAGTCGAACCCGCAGCAGGCCGGCGTGTGCACCCGCGTGTACACCACCACCCCGAAGAAGCCGAACTCGGCGATGCGCAAGGTCGCCCGTGTCAAGCTCCGCAACGGCACCGAGGTCACGGCGTACATCCCCGGTGAGGGCCACAACCTGCAGGAGCACTCGCTGGTGCTCGTCCGCGGCGGTCGTGTGAAGGACCTCCCCGGTGTCCGCTACAAGATCATCCGCGGCGCGCTCGACACGCAGGCCGTCAAGAACCGTAAGCAGGCTCGCAGCCGCTACGGCGCGAAGAAGGGTTGAGTTAGATGCCTCGCAAGGGACCCGCCCCGAAGCGCCCCGTCGTCAACGACCCGGTCTACGGCGCTCCGATCGTCACGCAGCTCGTGAACAAGATCCTCGTCGACGGCAAGAAGTCGCTCGCCGAGTCGATCGTCTACACCGCTCTTCAGGGCGTCGAGGCGAAGAACGGCCAGGATGCCGTCGCCACGCTGAAGAAGGCGCTCGACAACGTGCGCCCGACCCTCGAGGTCAAGAGCCGCCGCGTCGGCGGCTCGACCTACCAGGTGCCGGTCGAGGTCAAGCCTCACCGCGCCAACACGCTCGCCCTGCGCTGGCTCGTCAGCTACGCGAAGGGTCGTCGTGAGAAGACGATGACCGAGCGCCTCCAGAACGAGATCCTGGATGCCTCGAACGGCCTGGGTGCCGCGGTCAAGCGCCGCGAGGACACCCACAAGATGGCCGAGTCGAACCGCGCCTTCGCCCACTACCGCTGGTAATCGCTTCGCCGGGTCCGGGAACCGCAGGACGGTCCCGGGCCCGGCGAGCGCACCCGACACCACAAGTAAGGACACCCCGTGGCACAAGAAGTGCTCACCGACCTCAACAAGGTCCGCAACATCGGCATCATGGCGCACATCGATGCCGGCAAGACGACGACGACCGAGCGCATCCTGTTCTACACGGGCGTCAACCACAAGATCGGCGAGACGCACGACGGCGCCGCCACCACCGACTGGATGGAGCAGGAGCAGGAGCGCGGCATCACGATCACGTCGGCCGCCGTCACGTGCTTCTGGAACAAGAACCAGATCAACATCATCGACACGCCCGGCCACGTCGACTTCACGGTCGAGGTCGAGCGGTCGCTGCGCGTCCTCGATGGCGCGGTCGCCGTCTTCGACGGCAAGGAGGGCGTCGAGCCCCAGTCCGAGACCGTCTGGCGTCAGGCCGACAAGTACGACGTCCCCCGCATCTGCTTCGTCAACAAGATGGACAAGCTGGGCGCCGACTTCTACTTCACGGTCGACACCATCGTCAACCGTCTGAAGGCCAAGCCGCTCGTGCTGCAGCTGCCCATCGGCTCGGAGAGCGACTTCGTCGGCGTCGTCGACCTCGTCGAGATGCGTGCGCTGGTGTGGCCCGGCGATGCCAAGGGCGACGTGACCATGGGCGCCAAGTACGAGATCCAGGAGATCCCGGCCGAGCTGGCCGACAAGGCCGCGGAGTACCGCGAGATCCTGCTCGAGACCGTCGCCGAGTCCGACGAGGAGCTTCTCGAGAAGCACTTCGGCGGCGAGGAGCTGACGGTCGCCGAGATCAAGGCCGCGATCCGCAAGCTCACCATCGCCTCGGAGCTTTACCCGGTCCTCTGCGGCTCGGCGTTCAAGAACCGCGGCGTGCAGCCGATGCTGGACGCGGTCGTGGACTACCTGCCGTCGCCGCTCGACGTCCCGTCGATCGAGGCCAAGGACCCGAAGAACGAAGAGATCATCATCGAGCGTCACGCCGACCGCGACGAGCCCTTCACGGCCCTCGCGTTCAAGATCGTGACGCACCCGTTCTTCGGCCGCCTCACCTACATCCGCGTCTACTCGGGCCACCTCGACTCGGGCGCGCAGATCGTGAACGCGACCAAGGGCAAGAAGGAGCGCATCGGGAAGATCTTCCAGATGCACGCCAACAAGGAGATGCCGGTCGACTCTGTCACCGCGGGCCACATCTACGCGGTCATCGGCCTCAAGGACACCACGACGGGCGACACGCTGTCCGACAGCGCCAACCAGGTCGTCCTCGAGTCGATGACGTTCCCGGAGCCGGTCATCGAGGTCGCGATCGAGCCCAAGACCAAGGCCGACCAGGAGAAGCTGGGTCTCGCGATCCAGAAGCTCGCCGAGGAGGACCCGACGTTCCGCGTCGAGCAGAACTCGGAGACCGGCCAGACGGTCATCAAGGGCATGGGCGAGCTGCACCTCGACATCCTCGTGGACCGCATGAAGCGCGAGTTCAAGGTCGAGGCCAACGTCGGCAAGCCGCAGGTCGCGTACCGCGAGACGATCCGCAAGATCGTCGAGCGTCACGACTACACGCACAAGAAGCAGACCGGTGGTTCGGGCCAGTTCGCGAAGATCCAGTTCGCGCTCGAGCCTCTCGAGATCACGGCCGACAAGACGTACGAGTTCGAGAACAAGGTCAGTGGTGGCCGCATCCCGCGCGAGTACATCGAGCCGACGAACCAGGGCTTCCAGGACGCGATGAACGTCGGCGTGCTTGCGGGCTACCCGATGGTCGGCGTGAAGGCCATCCTCATGGACGGCGCGTCGCACGACGTCGACTCCTCCGAGATGGCGTTCAAGATCGCCGGCTCGATGGGCTTCAAGGAGGCCGTCCGCAAGGCGAACCCGGTCATCCTCGAGCCGCTCATGGCTGTCGAGGTGCGTACGCCCGAGGAGTACATGGGCGACGTCATCGGCGACCTGAACAGCCGCCGCGGCCAGATCCAGTCGATGGAGGATGCCCAGGGCGTCAAGGTCGTGCGTGCCCTGGTGCCGCTGTCCGAGATGTTCGGCTACATCGGCGACCTGCGTTCGAAGACCTCCGGCCGTGCCGTCTACTCGATGGAGTTCGACAGCTACTCGGAGGTTCCGAGGAACGTCGCCGACGAGATCGTCCAGAAGACCAAGGGCGAGTGAGTCCTTCCGGGATGCCGCGGCCCGCGGCATCCCGGATCCACAACTTCACACTGCTTCAACAGAACCCCTCTACTAAGCTAGAGAAATCCCCGTAGCGATCCGGTCGCAAACCAGTGCCCGGTTCGTCTACACGACCGTCCTGAGGAGGACCCAGTGGCTAAGGCCAAGTTCGAGCGGACCAAGCCGCACGTGAACATCGGAACGATCGGTCACGTCGACCACGGCAAGACGACGCTCACCGCCGCCATCTCGAAGGTGCTCGCCGACAAGTACCCGTCGGCCACCAACGTCCAGCGTGACTTCGCGTCGATCGACTCGGCTCCCGAGGAGCGCCAGCGCGGCATCACGATCAACATCTCGCACGTCGAGTACGAGACCCCGAAGCGTCACTACGCCCACGTGGACGCCCCGGGTCACGCCGACTACATCAAGAACATGATCACCGGTGCCGCTCAGATGGACGGCGCGATCCTCGTGGTCGCCGCCACCGACGGCCCGATGGCGCAGACGCGCGAGCACGTGCTGCTCGCCAAGCAGGTCGGCGTGCCTTACCTGCTCGTCGCGCTGAACAAGGCCGACATGGTCGACGACGAGGAGATCCTGGAGCTCGTCGAGCTCGAGGTCCGCGAGCTGCTGTCGTCGCAGGACTTCGACGGCGACAACGCCCCGGTCGTGCGCGTCTCGGGCCTGAAGGCTCTCGAGGGCGATGAGGCCTGGACCCAGTCGATCCTCGACCTCATGGAGGCCGTCGACGAGTCCATCCCGGACCCGGTGCGCGACAAGGACAAGCCGTTCCTCATGCCGATCGAAGACGTCTTCACCATCACGGGCCGCGGCACGGTCGTGACGGGTCGCGCCGAGCGCGGCACGCTCGCCATCAACTCCGAGGTCGAGATCGTGGGTCTGCGCCCGACGCAGAAGACGATCGTCACCGGTATCGAGATGTTCCACAAGCAGCTCGACGAGGCCTGGGCCGGCGAGAACTGTGGTCTGCTCCTGCGCGGCACCAAGCGTGACGACGTCGAGCGCGGCCAGGTCGTCGTGAAGCCGGGTTCGGTCACGCCGCACACCAACTTCGAGGGCACGGCGTACATCCTGTCCAAGGAGGAGGGTGGCCGTCACAACCCCTTCTACACGAACTACCGCCCGCAGTTCTACTTCCGCACCACGGACGTCACCGGCGTCATCTCGCTGCCCGAGGGCACCGAGATGGTCATGCCCGGCGACACCACGGACATGACGGTCGAGCTCATCCAGCCGATCGCCATGGAAGAGGGCCTCGGCTTCGCGATCCGTGAGGGTGGCCGCACCGTCGGCGCCGGCACGGTGACGAAGATCATCAAGTAAGTCCTCGCGACTTCACGAGAGGGGTCGGGTCTTCGGACCCGACCCTTTGTCGTGTCCGCAGTGCGCCCCGGAATGTCTATTCCCATGGCGTGACCGGGTTGTAGTCCCCGGTTCGATCTCAGGAAACATCGATACGCTGTACGAAGCCCTTGCCTCACGAACGGGAGACGTCCGAGAATTGCGTCAGAATGACGAACGACCACACGCAGCCGTGGATGCTCCGCAATATTCGCTTGTGACCGTGACATACAACAGCGAGGCGACGCTTCGCGAATTCTGGTCGCCGTCGCCCGTGAGCTCGGATGTCGAATGGGTCGTCGTTGACAACGGCTCGGCCGACGACAGCGCACGGGTGGCCGAGGAGCTAGGCGCGCATGTGATACCGATGTCCGAGAATGTTGGCTTCTCGGCGGCGAACAATGTGGGCTTCCACGCAGCTCGGGGGAGATTCATAGGCTTCGTGAACCCGGATGTGCGTGTTTCTGCGGACGATCTTGCATTGCTCGAAGAGGCTGCCGTTGAGCTCAATGCCATCGTTGCCCCGCAGTTGTTGAACCCGGACGGGAGCCGACAGCCGAATGGGCGGGGCTTTCCCTTTCTGTTGGACAAGATCCGCAATCGCTTGGGAGGAAGCTCGAGCCTTGAGGGCGGCTATCTGCTGTTTCCTATTGATTGTGCGCCGAAGTACGTCTGTTGGCTGATGGGCGCTGCAGTGTTCGGGCGACGAGCAGACATCATCCGATTGGGTGCATGGGATCCCTTCTTCTTCCTCTACTACGAGGACAAGGATTTCTCTCTTCGTGCATGGAATGCCGAGTACGCTGTAGCGATCATCCCTGAGGCGGAGTGGACCCACGGCTGGGCACGGGAGACGCGTTCCTTTCGGCTCGCGCCATGGCGCAGGGAGTTGGCATCTATGATCAAGTTCTACGCACGATATCCGGAGTTCCTGGCATCTCGTCGTACTGCCTGGAAGCGACATCCTCGAATCGCTTCCCTTGTTTATGGTTCAGCGCCATGACGATGATCCGCGATGCTTCACTCGTTCTCACGGTGCTCAACGAAGCACAGGGCCTGCCGGAGTTCCTCTCAAGCCTTTCGGCGCAAACCGTGCTGACTGCCGAGGTCATCGTCGTTGACGGTGGATCGTCTGATGGGACAGTCGAGCTGCTGCGGGCCTGGCGTGCGCCGGACGGGTGTGAGCTGCGGGTCTTCGAGCGTGCCGGCGCTGGTATCTCCGAGGGACGGAACCACGGGATTTCCTTGGCGTCACACGACCGAATCCTCGTGACCGATGGCGGAACTCGGCTCGGTCGGTCATGGATCGAGAAGATGCTTGCGGGATTCGATCGCGAACAAGGCGCAGACGTCGTGTCCGGGTGGTTCCGGCCGGTCGGTGAGAGTCTTCTCGAGCGGGCGATCGCATTCACCGTGACGCCGACGCTGTCCGAAGTCGACGCCGCGACCTTTCTCCCGTCCAGCAGATCCATCGCCTATACCCGCAGTGCGTGGGCGATGGTTGGCGGGTACCCCGAATGGTTGGATTACTGCGAAGATCTTGTGTTCGACCTCGCGCTCAAACGCGAGCAGATGGAGTTCGTCTTCGAGCCGGGCGCCGTCGTCACCTGGTCCGCGCGCCCCACGCTGCGGGCCTTCATGAAGCAGTACTTTCGTTACGCACGCGGCGATGGCAAGGCCGGTTTATGGCGGCGACGGCACGCGATTCGATACGCGACGTACATCTGCGGCGCGGCTCTCTTGGTCGCCGGTTTGCGGTCCCCTCCAATTCTGCTCCTCCTCCTCGGGGGATTCCTGGTCTACATGGGGAAGTTCTGGGTCCGCGTCGTTACCCGCCGCCGCGAGTTCGGTCAGGGCTGGCGGCGAGCGGTGGTTCTCGTGCCGATCGTCGTGGTGGCTGGTGATCTGGCTAAGATGTGCGGCTATCCTGCTGGAGTCCGCTGGCGTTGGTCACGCCACGTCGAGTCGCAGCGAAGGAGCACACGCCGTGCAGCCATTGATCGATGATGTCGCGTGCGTCGTCGTTCATCACCGAAGCCCCGATACGCTTCGAGACACCCTCCTGAGTCTTGAGGCCGCCGGATTGCCGAAGGGGCACATCCTCATCGCAGACAATGGTGGGGATGCGCACCTCGTGGCGGAACTCGAGGGCCGGGGCTTCATCGCGATCGAGACCGAGAATCGCGGCTATGCGGCGGCGGCCAATGCTGGAATCGCTCGGTTGCGCGAAAGCGGACTGGGATTGCCCCTGGTCATCGTTGCTACTCATGAGTCTGTCACGCATCTCGACGCTATTCGCGAGTTGCGCGATGCGATGAAGTCCGACCCCCGGATCGCCGTTGCGGGGCCCACGCTGTGGAGCGCCGATATGGAAGGCGAACTGTGGTCGACCGGAGGCGTACTGACTTCCAAGCTGAAACGCCCGAGTCACGTGCGCACTCGCAGTTCGGAGACCGAGCCCGTCGATCGCGAGTGGCTCGACGGCGCGTTCACGATGTATCGCACTGAAGACATCGAGGGTCAGCCGCTCGAGGAGCGCTACTTCCTCTACTTCGAGGAAACGGATCTCCATACCAGGCTTCGCAGAGAAGGACGCCGCGTGGTGTGGGTTCCGCGCGCGCAGGCGACCCAGAAGTCCAGTGGTATACCGCCTCGCCTTCTCGGCAGGAATCTTCTTCTATTCCAGGCGCGCTTCTTCTCACCTTGGCGCGGGCGAATCGGGGTGGCGTACGAGGTCGGCCGCTCGTTCGCCAAGAAGATACTGACGGGCCGCGGAGACTGGTCTGCCCCCTGGGCCATCGTGGATGGATGGATGGATGGCGAGCGAGTCCTCCGCGGACGGCTCCCCCGCGTCCCGCTGCCCGGCGATCGGGTTTCCGCATGACGAGTGAGCGAATTGGTCGTGCCTTGCGTCTTGCAGCCGCCGCACTTCTGTCGATCGGTCTGTTCTTTCCGTACCCACTTCAACACGTGGCGAGTCTGAGGCTGATCGCGGTCGTGCTCGGAGTCTTCGCGCTCGGCGTCGAGCTGTTGCTGTCCTCCTTGTCGACAAGAGTGAAGATTGTCTCCGCTGCAGTAGGGCTGGCGTATCTTTGTGCGGCCGTCGCGGTCATCGAGTCGATAGCGGATCACCTGCATGACCGCCTGATTGCAGTGAATGCGGAGCACTTTTTTGTGCTCCTGCCGCTGTTCGCCCTCTTGGGCGGTGCTATCTGCATCGCCAAGTCGGGGACCGCATACATCCGGATGCTCCTCGGAGTGGCTGTGATCGTCGCGCCGTTGGCGATCATCGAAGCCGCCTTCGGATTCTCGACGCTTGGACGGGCGTTCGAGTTCACGACAACTCAGCGTGAGGGCCTGGCGCGCGCATTAGTCGGCTCAGAGAACGCATTGGTACTCGGAACGATCTTCGCGACGCTGGTGCCGTTCACGCTCAAGCTACCGAGGCTGAGTCTCCAGATCCCTGCCGCAGCGCTCCTGGTGGCGGGCGCATGGGCCACCGGTAGCAGGGCGCCAGCGCTCGTCTGTTCCCTCATTGGCCTCGTTCAATTCCTGCCGACCGTTCGCCGTCTTCTGCAGCAGTTCACATGGGTCGTGTATTTAGTCGCGGGTGTCGCCATAGTCGTCCTCGGTTTCCTCGCCACCGAGGTATGGACGCGTTACATACCCGGGGCCACAGGCGTCGACTACAGCACCAACTATCGGGGCGCGCTTTACTCGCTCGTTCCTGAGCTCCTCTTGCAACACCCCTTCGGGTATGTCTTTGAAACGCCGCCACGCGGCGTCTGGCTTGTCTCATCACAATTGCACGGGGTTTTCGACATCACCCGTTCGCTAGACTCCGAAACCGTATTCGCGGCATTCGGCTTGGGATGGATTGGCATCGTTCTGTACTTTGTGTCCCTATTCGTCTCCCTCGCCGCGATCAGAGCGGACCTGTCGTTGGGCTTGGCCGCATCCACGATGACCGGGCTTGGGTTCATCATTGCGCTCCACGGATGGGACGCGATGAGTCCGTTATGGTATGCATTGATCGGGGCTTGCGCAGTGGCACGCGGAGCGCCGTGGGTCGTAGCCGCTCGGGACCGGCGGAGAGGTCGACTCAGAGCCGCGGGATAGACTGACTTCGACCGTGATACCAACCAGGAGACACATTCGTGCCAGCAGACTCGGGCATTCCTTTGGTGCCGATGAACGACTTGTCGAGAGCTATCGACCGTGACAGGGAACTCTTGACCACAGCGTTTGGTGAGGTGCTCACTTCCGGCTACGTAGTGATGGGGCCCCAGCATCGGCGATTCGAACAGGCCCTCGGCGAATACCTCGGAGTAGGGAACGTCCTCGGGGTTGCTTCGGGAACAGATGCGCTGGAGATCGCGATCAAGGCCGTTATGCCTCGAGGCCGGTCTCGCGTGCTCACGGCGGCCAACGCGGGGGGATATACCTCGATCGCGACACGACGCGCCGGCTTTGAACCGCGTTACGCCGACGTCGATGCGGACACGCTGTGTCTGAGTATCGACACCGTCGCCGATGCCTGGACAGACCAGGTCGGTGTCGTAGTCGTCACCCATCTATACGGACGACTGACCGATATCACCGGGCTCGTGGACTTCTGCCATGCTCGCGGTGCGCGCGTCGTGGAAGACTGCGCTCAGGCTATCGGGGCGCGCCTGGGCGGGCGCTTCGCAGGAACGTTCGCCGATGCCGGGACGATCAGCTTCTACCCGACGAAGAACCTTGGCGCGATTGGCGACGGAGGTGCGATCGTCACGCCGGACGATGAGGTGGCTCGCGCGGTCGCGCAACTGCGCCAGTACGGCTGGGCCGAGAAGTACCACATCGCCGTGGCGCACGGAGTGAATTCGCGTCTCGATGAGGTTCAGGCGGCAATTCTACTCGGCCGACTCCCGCTGCTGGATGAACTGAACGACCGCCGCAGGCAGATCATCAGTCGGTATCAAGCCGCCTCCGAGGGAGGGCCGCTGAAGGTATTGCCGGCAGATGGGGAGCACCACGTGGCACATCTGGCAGTCGCGCTGACGCGGACCCGGAATGCCGTTCGCGACGAGCTGGCTTCGCGTGGTGTGAGCACCGACGTACACTTTCCCGTACCCGACTACGATCAACCAGGGCTCGGTGCGGAAGTGCAGGAGCTGCCGGTAACCGATCGGGTATGCGGCGAAACGTTCTCCCTCCCATGCTTTCCGGAACTCACTGAATCTGAAATTCAGAGGGTATGCGATGCTATTTCGGCGTTGCGCTGAACCAGTTAGATAGAGACAGGAACTTTTGTGGTCGCTCCGTTCGTGCATCCGATGGGCATTTGCGACACCACGGCAGTGGGTGACGACACGACCATCTGGGCGTTCTCGCATGTGCTGAGCGGCGCCGTGATTGGGCGGAACGTGAACATCAACGACCACGTCTTTATCGAGAATGACGTTGTGCTGGGCGATCGCGTCACGGTGAAGTCGGGCGTCCAGCTCTGGGATGGCATCGAGATTCACGATGACGTCTTCGTCGGGCCCAATGTCACCTTCACGAACGATCGATTCCCGCGTTCAAAGCAGTATCCGGATCGGTTCCTGCGAACTGTGGTCGAGCGGCGTGCCTCGATCGGAGGTGGCGCGGTGATACTTCCGGGCGCGCGCATCGGCCAGTCCGCGATGGTGGGCGCAGGTGCGGTGGTCACCCGCGATGTCCCACCGTACGCGATCGTAGTCGGCAACCCGGCTCGCATCGTGGGGTATGCAGAGACCGAGAACATGCGGTCGCCGGAACCCCGAACCGGCATCGAAAACGCAGAAATCGGCTTCGGGTTGCACAAGCTCCGCACGGTGAGCGACATGCGTGGCTCCTTGTTGGTCGCGGAGTTCGAGTCCGATCTGCCCTTCACTCCGCGGCGGTTCTTCACAGTCTTCGATGTACCCTCGCGCGACGTCCGTGGCGAGCACGCCCATCGCGAATGTGAGCAGTTCCTCGTCTGCTTGCAGGGCTCCGTTCGTGCCATCGTCGACGACGGCGTGGCGCGTCAAGAGTTCGTCCTCGATCGGGCGGATGTGGGGCTGCACATGCCCGCTTTGACCTGGGGCACTCAATACGCCTACTCGCCGGACGCCGTGCTGGCCGTATTCGCATCGCTTCCGTACAATGACGCCGACTATATCCGCAGCTATTCGGAGTTCCTGACAGTGATCGAGCAGCAGCGGAACTCGACGGATTAGCGCCGCCAGTCGTCTTTCCCGTTGGCACGCCTGTGACCAGATGAAAAGAATCCTGAAAGCTGCCGCAATCGTCGGTCTGAGCTCCGTGGTTGTCGTTCTCCTCGGAGCTGTTCGCGCCAAGGCGATCGCTCTGGGAACCGGCGCCGATGGGACTGGCGCACTCGGTCTGCTGGCGGCGACTGCGAACGTCGGAGTCGTCGTGTTCGGCTTGGGTCTGAACACCAGCGGCGTACAAGGTATCGCGGCTGCGGTGGAGGATCCGCGGGCGCTCGCTCGAGTGCGCGCGGCCCTCTTGACCGGAGCCGTGGTGCTGTCCCTCGGAGGAGGAGTCCTGTGCACGGTGGCGACCGTCGCTGCCGCCGAACTCGGACTGGCAAAGCAGGTCGCACCGCAGGTCGGCATCGCCCTGGGAGCGACGGTCGCTGCGACGGTCCTCTCTGGGTCGCAACTTGCATACATAAACGGACTGGGTCGGGTAAAGTCGCTAGCTCTCTGCAATGGTGTCGGAGCGGTGCTCGGCACGGCGATCACAGTTGTCGCGATCATCCTTTCGCCACCGACCGGCGTGATCGTTGCCCTCGTCGCCACGCCCCTGGCGACACTGGCATGCAGTTCGGCGGCCGTCCTCGGCCTCAGATCGAGGATCATTCGGGTTGCCTTTCGCGACTGGATGCCGGAGCTGCGTCGGTTGATTTCCCTCGGCGGAGCCATCATGCTCGGCGTTCTTCTCACGAATGTGGTGCAACTGGGCGTCCGGAGCTGGATCGAGCGTGACCTGGGACTCGCGTCGGTTGGACACTTCCAGGCGGCGTGGACCATCACGAGCGTGTACATGGGGTTCATATTGACGGCGTTAGCGGCGGAGTACTTCCCGCGCATCAGCCGATTGACGGGAGACGTGGCAGGTCTCCATCAAGGCGTCGACGCCCAGGCGCAGATCACACTGTTGCTTGCCATCCCTGTGTTGTTGTGGACGATCGTGCTCGCGCCGGTTGCGCTGACCGTGCTATATTCATCCGAATTCGTCGTGGCAGGGTCTCTTCTCCGGTGGCAGCTCGTCGGCGACGTCTGCAAGGTGGCGAGCTGGGCGATCGCCTTTCTCCTGCTCGCGAGACGCGCGCAGGGCGCGTTCTTCCTTGGCGAGCTCGTGTTCAATCTTTGCTATGTGGCACTCCTAATGTTGATTCCCCCAGGGGCGAACATGGTTGGAATCGGTCTCGCATATGCCGGCGCGTACGTTGTCTATCTCTTGGCGATTTCGGGCCTTGCATACCGAGCGAGCCGATTCCGACTTGCTCGGCGAACGTGGATTTATATCGCGGTGGGACTTCTTCTTGCGCTCGTAACCGTCGTGACGATGGAATTGGGGAGCACGGCAGGAACAGTCGGGGGTGTATGCCTCGCGATATTGGGGACCCTCGCGTCCTTGAAGACCCTCGTCGCTATGCGCGACGCGGCGCGTCCGGCGGCCGGAGAGCAGCCGGCTGAACGCGAGGAGGCGCCGTGACGGACGTCAGTGTCAGTGAGCTGTTGGGTAGGAATCGCGCTGAATTCGATCTCCTCGTGGCCCGTGCCGAGGATGCCTATGGTCGCTACGGGCCGGACGTCGCAGCGGCACGCATCCAGTCGGCGGCTCGCCACGCCTGGCGCAGCCATCCAGGACTGTTCCGCAGCGCTGACCTGGAGTCTCTGGTTGGTCAGGTCGCATCTCACCTGATATCGACTCCTGCAATTGCGAGCAGGCTCCAGAGCGATGTGCTCCACGTCGCCACGCAGCTGTACTCCACCGGGGGCCACACACGTCTAATCTCTCGTTGGATGGAGAACGATCCGAAGCGGACACATTCTCTGGCGTTGACGGATCAGGCGGGTCTCCCCGTGCCGGCGCATGTTCGCGACGCTGTCATGCAATCCGGGGGCCAGATCATCGACATTGCGCGCGGCCAGCCGACGCTCACGCGACGGGCGGCCGCACTCAGAGACTTCGCGCGGTCCTCGGCGACGGCGGTGTTGCACATTCATCCGTGCGACGTCGTGCCGTCCATCGCGTTCCACGATCCTGTTCTACCTGTCATCTTCCTCAATCACGCGGACCATGTATTTGGGCTAGGCGCAGACGTGGCGGATGTTGTCGCGGACATTCGACCTGCCGGGCAGAACTTGAGTCTCATTCGCCGCGGCATAGAGAAGTCACGGTCAGTCCTTCTGCCCGTGCCTCTCCGCAGTGTCGCCGCGACGGCTCGCTCGAATGCGCGGCGTACGTGGTCGATCGCGGAGGACGCAGTCGTGATTCTCTCGATTGCTACGGAGTACAAGTTCGGCGCCCGCGCGGGCGAGCACTTCGTCGATGTGCATCGTGAACTCCTGAAGAGACACTCGAACGTGCATCTCGTGGTCGTCGGGCCGAGGCCGGAGGGGCGGTGGCGGGAACTCGAGGAGGAGTCAGGTGGTAGGGGGCGGGCAGTCGGTGTCGTCTCGGATGTCGATGACCTCTATTCCGTCGCCGACATCTACGTCGACTCGCTGCCGTTCGCATCGCTCACGTCGCTCCTGGACGCTGCTGCCCGCGCAATTCCTGTCGTCGCAATGTCAGGGGCGAACATGGACTCGGTTCTAAGCTCCGACGACGTGGCCTTGGTCGGCAGACCGGTTCACTTCGCCCGTAGACAGGAGTACCTTGCTCAGCTGGATAGACTGGTGAGGGACGCGGCCTATCGAGCCGCCGACGGTGCAGCTATCCAGAGCGCGGTTCGGGAATCGCATGAGTCTCCGGGGTGGAATCAGCGGCTCGAAGAGACGTTCGCTGCTGCGCACTGGAGCCGCTCGGTTTCACCGGATCGAAGATCGATTCTCTCGCCACCATCGAAGTCGACGGCACTCGACGAAGAGCTAGTGAAATTCCAGCGAGCCGCCGAGCTGTCCGTTCCTGTGTGGTCGAGTGAGCTTGTTGACGCGCCGGTCCAGCCGTTGATGCTTCGCATCCGTTTGCTCAGCAGCGTGCCTCGCCGCAGGGTGTTTCAGTCCTTGACCTACATCATGCCGGCGCGACTACGCGGCCGACTCGCGGGTCTGCATCGACGTGTTCGAAGGCGAGGGTGACGTTGTGAACTCTGCGGGTGTTGAGCCGCCGATACTGGTATGGGGTCGGTGGTGATTGTAGTGATGGAGCCAGTCGGCGTAGGCGGCTTCACGCTGGGATTCGGATTCATAGGGTCGCGCGTATGCCCATTCGGCGGCGAGGGTGCGGTTGAAGCGTTCAATGCTCCTATGTTCGTCAAGTAGCGATTTGAGGCCGGTTGGCGTGGATGTCGCGGGCGATAAATGAACCGTCCTCGGTTTGATGCCGTTTCCTTTCGAGTCTGGAAGGAAGATGTTGATCATGCCGAAGAGGATTCCGGAGGAGACGAAGCAGCGAGCCGTTCGGCTCGTGCTCGATCATCTCGATGAGTACCCGAACCTGACGAGCGCGTGCGAAGCCGTCTCAGTGAGGCTCGGTTTCGGTGCCGAGTCGTTGCGCCGGTGGGTGCGTCAAGCGCAGGTCGGCGGGGGTGAGCGTCAAGGGGTGATCTCGAGCGAGTCGGAGCGGATGCGTCTGTCGACGGCGCTCGAAAACTGGTCAGTAACGGCGCGGTGGTTTCTAGCGATGGTTGCAACACTTCCTAGATTCTGGAGGTCGTGTTGGGATCGTCTCGTCGTATGACGAAGGGTCCGGGGCGTCGTCAGCTCTCGGATCAGCGTCGCCGGTTCATGGAGCTGCGGGAGCGGGGCTGGAGTGTCCGCCGTGCCGCCGCAGAGGTCGGCGTCTCTCGGAGCGCCGGCAACAACTGGACCTACCGATACAAGACCTATCGCCACGGTGAGCTCGTCGGGTTCGTCCCGCTGTCCCGCGTCAAGCTTTCTGGCAGGCCGGTTGTGAGGGCATGATCGGCGTGTGAGTCCCAGGAGGTGACTGATGGGCAGACCGCCGGTGATCCCGCCGGATGTGAAGACCCGGATCGTGCTGGC
>NZ_JBWAXO010000005.1:0-353173 GCF_056135325.1 Microbacterium sp. sgz311019
CCAGGCTCACTCTCGTCGCCGACACCGGAATCGAGGTGAACACCGACACCCTCCTCGAACTCAGCGCCTAACCATCAAACGAAGAAGGATCACCGACCGCTACACCACGCCCCGGGGCTTGACCGTGAGTCCGCAGACCAGAAGAGTGATCGATTCTGTGACTCTCGGTTGATTCGCCCGCGGAGCGGATGACCTGCTGACACTACTTTTCTTGAGTTCCGCAGCGGCCGCCGCACGTTTCGCTTCCGCGCGTTCGGACATGTCGTTGAGCCCCCACCATCGTTCCGAAAGCCGCATAGTCGCCACAACAGGATGGTTTCCTGCCGAGGTTGCGAGTGCAAGCCGGTCCTCGAGCGTGCGCCTTCAGTTCAGTTCCGCACGGTCGGCTCAGCAGGTCGGGACGTAGACCTTCAGGGTGTTGTCGTACACCTGCCCGTTGTCTTCGCCGACTGTTCTGACCGTGCACGGGTCGAGGTTGAGCGTGTCGCCCCGATGGATGATGTACTCGCCGTTGACCGGCGCCGGCGGTTCGCGTCTGACCGCGTTGAGCGCGATCAGCTCGGGATAGGTAAGACAGAATCGTGCCTCGACCGCGTACAGGTCGTCGTGCGGGGCGACGGTGTAGGACGCCGGGCGTCCGTTCGGATGCAGTTGCGCTGTGCCCGTGGCACCTGGGCGGGGGCCGAGGTCCCGCATGTTCGCGAAGTCCTGCGGCTGCAGCACGCCCGATGAGGAGACCCCGTCACCGCCCACGTGGAAGCCCTGGTCGGGGTTGCACCTGTCGCGAAGAGGCGGCGACGACCACGTCGGTAACGGTGTTGCGGCGACCACTGTGATAGTCGGCTCGGGCTTTGTCGCCGCCGTCGGCCCGGTACAGCCAGTGAGGGTGGCGGCGAATGCCGCGGCGGCGGCCACGGCGGCGAGTTTGCTCATCAGGAGCAGATTAGGGCGAACCGTGGATGAACGCGACTGCGCCGCCAGCGTGGAGGCTGGGGCGTTCGCCGGCCGGTCCTCCAACGAGCGTCCGCGATGCTCGGCCACGCCCGAGGGCCATGTGTCTTCGGGGCGTTGGCTCGAAGGGTTCGTGGCCCAGGGGACCCAGCCGGATGTAGACGCACCGAGGCTGGTGATAGAACGGCGGATTAGCCCCTTGGAAGCGCGATCGAACTAGCCTTTCCGCCGGAACAGTCGCGCCAGACCGCGCTTTGGGGACGGAGGAGTCTTGATGTCCGGGGGGTCTTCTTCGTCATCTGGTCCGACAATTTGAAGATCGATGTGGATACCGGTGATCGTGCCATCGGCGGCAAGCGTCCGCGTCAACGGGTAGAACCCGTCGCCCCAGCCCGAATGGGCGAGGATCAGATTCTCGTCGCGTGTAGCGAGCGGCAGCGTAATGTTCGCGGTGCCCGCGGGTTGGGGTATGTCGCTATCCATCTGCGCGAACCAGGAGTCCGGCCGGCCTGAATCGAAGATCTCGAGGTACCAGCTGGCGCTCTCTCGCGGCATGCACCGAGTTGCGGCGTGGGCGTCCACGAAACCCACTGTGCCGGCATCAACAGGCACACCCCAGAACAAGCCGGGCTCGGGCGCTTCGTCGCGGTTGGGAGCCGGCTCGATGGATGTAGCTTCCGCGTCGGATAGCACCACAGAGAGGTACGCTTCCCGCAGGTGGGAACCGTCTTGCGCGTCGGAAACATCAGCGATCGTCACGCGTACCGGGTAGCGGCCGGGCGGCACAGGGGTCACCAGCGGCTGGTCGAGGTTCACGAATGGGTCGCACGCTCCCAGCAGCCCGGACTCGAGATGCAGCTCACCGAGGTCCACGACAGTCAGCTTCACGGGACGTCCGTCGGGCATCGGAGCCACACCAGTAGCCAAGGCATAGTGATCTCGAATATCCACGGCCTGATTATGCCGACATCGGGGCCTAGCCCAGACTGGGCGCGCGCATTGCGTCGAGGGGGAATCTGCATAGTGCGGACTATGTGTGCGTGGAGCTCCTCCCGCGGCGACCAGCGGCGAAAACATCGCGCTGCTCGTCAGTGCACGCGAGGCGCGGGATATCGGAGGCCGATCGTCTTCGACCGTGCGAAAGTGGGTCCCGTTCCGGGCGTTTGAGGTGAATACTCCACTCATGGCGATCGGCCGGGTGGTTCTAAGGGGTTTGGCTGCCGGGGCGGTGGTCGGCGCCGCGGCCGGGTTGGTGCTCGGTCTGATCGCATACCCACCGACCGTCGGCTATGCGGTGATTGAGCTCAGCATCCGGGGGGCGATCGCCGGCGTTGCCCTCGGATTCCTCGTAGGCCTCCTCGGTGTCACTGTTCGGCACGTCGGCCGTGTTCGTGACGCATCGGGTGGCGACTCGGCGCGTCGCACCTGATCGGCGGGACGCCGTGCCCGGGGCACTCCTAGTTTGTTGCCGATCCCACGCGCGCGCTCTCGCTACTCTTGCGCCATGACTCTGCGATGCGGCCACCTGTGCGCGCGATCCTAGTCCCGATCGGTGGACTGCTAATCCTGATGGCGTCAGGCAGCATGGCGCTGTTCTTCATGGCACCACTGGGGCTCTTGCTGTTGGCAGGATTCGTTCTCGCTGTGGGCGCAAGAATGCACCGATGGGCCATTGTGACTGTGTCGACAACACTCTCGGCGATCATTCTCATGATCGGCATCATCTATTGGAGCGCTTGGGGACAGGCCTTCGACTACGCGGACGCAGGTAAGGCCGTACCCACGGATCTACAAGCACTGGAACTGGCCTGCCAGACCCTTGGGCTGGCTGCCCTGATGGCGCTGGCGGGTATGTCGATCTATCTGCTGGTTGTCTCGCTCTCGCCGATTGTTGACCGGCTTCAGGAAGCAGCGCAGCGTGATTCATTGAGCGCGTAACGGCTCTTGGAGAGTCCGCACGCGCGCACGACCGGCGGCGCATCATGCGGAAGCCGGTCCTCAATCGTGAGTTTGGAGACCTTAGGCGAGGGTCGTGCGGCTGTCGGCGGCGGCGATGAGGTGTTGGTCGTGGGACGCGACAAGGACCGCGATTCCGTCGTCGGCGAGCGTGCGCAGCAACTCGATGAGTTCGTCCGCGGTGGCCCGGTCGAGGCTCGCGGTGGGCTCGTCGGCCATGATGACGGCGGGGCTGAGGAGCAGAGCACGGGCGAAGGCGACGCGTTGACGTTCCCCGCCGGAGAGTCGGTCGGGGTAGTGCGTTGCGCGGGGTCCGACGCCGAGCCGGTGGAGGATGTCCCGCGCGGGGCGTGACATCTTCCTGGTGTTCTTGTCGGGCACGGCGGGCAGGAGCACGTTCTCGAGAGCGGTGAGCCCGTTGACGAGGCTGCCGCGTTGGTCGAGGTAGCCGATGTGGGTGCGTCGGCGGGCGGTGATGACGTCATCGGCCAGGCCTGTGATCTCCAGACCTTCCCAGTGAACGGTGCCGGCGGCGGGGGGCATGAGGCCTGCGGCGACGCGGAGGATGCTCGTCTTGCCGGATCCGCTGCGGCCGGCGAGGCAGTGCATCTTCCCGCGTTCGAGGGCGAGGTCGTAATCCTCCACGATCCGCAGCGGCTCGTCCCCGGGCCGTTCGTATTGGATTCTTACACCGCGGAGTTCGACCGGGGGGCCGCCGAGATCAACGGCACCAGTGGCAGTGTCGGTTGCGGCGCGGGGGGTCAGAGCGTCTTGTTCTTTGACGATCATGCGATCGCTCCCTTTCGGCGGGCGGTGACGGTCACGAGTCCGGCAAGCAGACCGGCGACGCTGGCGATGCTCACGAAAATCCATGGTGCGACACTGATCGCGTGGGCGAGCGCCCAAGACGTCGCGGCGGCGAGGGCCAGGGCGGGGATGAGCAGGGTCAGACCTTCCGCGCGTTGGGCTTGGCTGAGCTCCGCGGCGGTCCACCCGCAGGCGCGGAGGGTGGCCCATTCGTCGGCGCGGCGGGCGAGGTCGACGCGGCGGACCAGGAGGGCGAGCAGCAAACCTCCTGCTATGCCGACGGCGCCGAGGATGATTTCGGGAAGCAGCATCCGACCGATGGTGATGGTAGCGAGCGTCGAGTGCCCCGCGGCGGCGATCGAGGATTGGATGGCCTCGCACAGGCCGGCGGTGGCGAGGGCGACGACGAGGATCGCGGCGATGTGCATGGCGGAGCTGAGCGGGTGGATGAGCGTCTGGCGGGCGCCGAACCCACGCACAGAGCGGGCGCCTAGGCTACCGGACCGCGCATCCCGGGGACGATGGATGCTGCGAGCGTGCGCTCCGGCGGCCACCGCGATCAGCGAGGTGATAACGATTGCCGCGAAGCCGACGCCCGCCACAATGATCGCGGGCGTGCTGCCCTGGCTGAGGTAAAGCGCCATCGCGCTGAATGCGGCGGTCAGTACCAGTCCTGGCACCTCTTCTCCGGCGTACCAGCCAGCCACCCGTGCTCGGGTGAAGCCGAGCTCGCGCATTGTGGTCGCCTGTTCGCGACGGGCGGGGATGCCGGCGAGTTTCGCCGCGGCCAGCAGCAGGATCGCCGCTGCCAGCCCCATCGAGAGGACCAGGTAGGTGGCGGTGGACATTGACAGGGTGACGCGGGATGCGGCGCCGAGCTCGGACCAATTCTGAGCGATCGTACCCAGCGGGCCGACAGTCTGTGGCCCCGTCGGATCGGTCGTGCCGAACGCGTACCCGGCCACGTGGACTCCGACCGGGGCAGAGGAAGACCCGGCGACGACGCTGACTGAGAACCCGAGTCGTTGGATCTGTCCGGCGACGTGGAGGACTTTGTGCTGGGCGTCGGCCGTGTACCCGGTGATGCCGGCCACGCGGACACGGATGGCGTCGATGGGTTTGGTGTCTCCCCAGGTCGCGGCGCTCTGGATGGCGCCGATCGCCGCCGTCCGCGAGGACACGAGTCCGAGGCCCATGGCGGACGGCTGGATGGTCCGCCCAGCGTTCTTGCCCGCGGTGATGGTCGACGCCACCTGGTCGTATGCGCCGAGTGGCACGAAGGATGCGGCATCCTCGTCGGTGACGGTCGAGGCGTCGAATGCTCCGACGGGCGCTGCGATGACCGCCTGGGTCGGTTGGCGTGAGGCCAGCCGGGCGATGCTTGTATAAGCAGCCTCCTCGCCGGCCTTCGTCGGGTCCCCCGTCAGAGACAATGAATCCCCCGGCCTGTCGGCGCCCAGGAACGCGGACCGGTACCCGGACGCGGCCAATGTGATTCCGTCGGTCGTGGTGTCGTATGAGCCGCTGACAGGCCTGGCCACAGTCATGATCTGGCGGAGGTCGTATGTGGCGGTGGAGGTGTCCGGCGCGGATGTTCCCGGCCAGGAGAGAGCGGCTTGCAGGTCGATGAACGGGTTGAGCACGCTCGAGAGGTCCCCGACGACAGAGGAGGTCCCGCTGCCATGCGCGGTCCCGTCACTCATGCTTTCGGGAACCTGGAAGGTCTGCTGCGGGCTGGATGCGAGGGTGCTGTCCAGTGGGGCTGCAGTGACGGTTCCGAAGTCTTCAATGTCGAGTTTGAGGGTGAGTTTCGCGACGGGATTGTTCGCCACGAGGATCGGAGCGTATCGGGCGCTGTTCTGCTGCGAGCGCAGGTATACGTCGTAGTCGTCGCCGTTGTCCTTGAATAGTTGTCGATAAGCCGCGAGCACTTCCGGCGGCCCGGAGGTCGGCGCGGCGAGATGGGCGATCTCGTCGTCGAGTTGCTCGGCGAACCGCCCGTGGTGAACGGCCGCCCAAGCCTTCATCGCCGTCACGTCTGTGGTCGGTGTCGGCTTTGCCGCCGCCAGCGGGTCGAGGAACGCGCCTTTCGCTCCGAGCAGCTTGCGCTCAGCGGAGGGGTCGATCAGGGTGATCCGGGTGACGGCCTGCGGTGCGATGTCGAAGCCCACCGGAACGTCGATCGCTGTTCCGTCGGGGTCATAGTCACCGATCAGCCATTGCGTCGTGTCGGTCAGCGGCGCGATCTCGTAGGGCGCGGGCCCGTTCCGGTACTCGCATGCCTGCTTGGCGAGGGCGGGGTACTTCGCGTAATCGATCGTGTAGGACCTGTTGCTCGATCCTTGGATTGTGGCCGTCCCGCTGCTGTTGATGCAGGAGGCGAGGTCCGTGGTCGGCGTGTCAGGTGTGCGTTGGTCGAGGACGAGCGCATACCGGGACCGGCTGACGATGCGCTCGCCCAGCCCGTCGTCGGTTGTGTAGGTCGCGGTCACTCCGTACGCCTGCGGCGAGTGCTTCGCGGCCGGCACCGCGTCCTTAGGGATCAGTAGGCGGGCTTGAGCACCTGGCCGGAGCCCGGGCACCAGGATCTCGCCGATCGGTGCCGCCACCTCCACGCCATCCACCTTCCGCACCGCCGCGAGATCGGCAAGCGACATGCCGGTCGCGGTGCTCGTGAGTGTGTTGGGGGGCAGCATTCCGTCGATCGGCTGCAGCGCGTCTTTGGGGGTTACGAGGATGTCGTATGCGCCTCGCCAGTTCTCCGATACGGTCTGGGCGAGCACCGAGGCGGCGACCGATTGCACCCCGGCGGCGGCGATCGCGGTCGCCCCGAGCAGGCCGATCGCGACGAGCTGCAGCGGCTGTCGAGCGAGCCGGTGGAACGGTCCCGGCACCCCGCTGCCGCGAGTCACTGGTCGGCTCCGGTCATCCCGACGACCGCGCAGCGCGACGTCCAGGCTGACGCCGGCAACCGGGTCGGGCTAGTGAGCACCAGCTGGGTGGCACCGGCGTGGCATACGCCATGCCAGGAGCCCGCGTCTACGACTGCGCCGAACGATGCGCGCTCCACCGTGACACTGTCGCTGACGCCGCCGATCAGGGTGCCGGCGGCGGCGACCGCCTGCGCGGGGGTGACCTGTTCGTACTGCAGTGGGGAGGCGGCGATCGCATCGTGCGCGCGCTGGCACACCGCCGCCGCATCCACCTGCTCGTTCACCGCCAGGCGGTATGACGTGGTGAAGTAGGCCGCCTGTTGCGGGTCGGGCGCGTCGATGCAGCGGAGCTCTCCAGCGATGGTGGTTGTTACGGGGGTGACGGCTGCGGGCGGCTGGGTCGGGTTGACAGTGAGGGCGTAGGCGGCTGCCGACGCGCTGGCCACGGTGACCAGCGCCAGCGCGGCCACCCCGATGCGGGTACGGATGCGTCTGCGGCGGGAGAGCGCGTCGATGCGCTCGTCGATTTGCTCACCGATCACAGCGAGTGCGGCGTCCAGATAGACGCCTTCTTTCGGCCGGTCGTTCATGCTTCCCCCCGCACCGTCTTGCGCAGACTCGCTCGCACCCGCTCCACCCGCTTCGCGACCGCCGACGTCGACAGGCCCAGATGCTCCGCAGCCTCCGTGTACGAGTACCCCTCGATCAGGCACAGATGTACTACCCGCTGATCCATCCCGCCGAGCCGGCCGATCGCCTGCCGCACCCAGCTGATCTCCTCCACCCGCTCCTGCCGTGTCCGATCCCCGGGCAACAGAGCCTCGTCCAGCTCAAGATGCGGTCGGCGCGCGCGCAACGTATTCCGGGCGGTGTTCCGGCACACGACCAGCAGCCAGGGGAGCGCGGATGACTCCACGATCCGGATGTCGGCCAGTCGCCGCCACGCGATTACGAACACCTCCTGCACGACGTCCTCCGCGTCCCGGTTATCACGGGTCATTCCCCATGCGTAGAGGTAGATGGCCTTGCCATGCCGCCCATACATGGCACTGAATGCGCCCCGGTCGCCACGCCGCGCGAGCCGGATCAGCTCGCTATCGGAATCCGTGTCGTACATGCAACCTCGCCGTCGTGGAAGAACCCCTCACACTCTCACTGTCGCCCGGACGAGAATCATGACATCTGTCCACGAAATCTCTGCATCGGGCCCTGTGATTGTCAAATCTGTGGGCGGGCGGTTCGACACCACGGTCCATCTTCGATCCGCGAATCGGTCACACCATGGCAGGGTGAGGCGCCGCCGGTGCGCGATGTCGGCGCCCGTCCTCGACCGCCCGCAGGGATCCTCATCCGCGCGAAAGCGGGTCCTCCAATGATGCGTGTCTGGATCCCGACCGGCTGAGTGCCGCGTCGAACCCCCGAACCCGGGGATGATCGAGTCATGAGACGTCACTGGACACCGCTCGCCTTCACCTACCTTGGGCTCGCGATCGCCGGCCTCATCGGCACCTGGTACTTCAACGTCCTCGCGATCATCCAGATGCGGGACTACCTCCGTGACCTGGCGACCAGCGGCCCTGCCGTGTCGTCGTTCGGGATCGACCTGCTCGTGGTAGCTGTCGCGGGGAGCATTTTCATCATCGTCGAGGCTCGGCGCCTGGGTATGCGATTCGGCTGGCTGTATGTCGTCGGCGCGGCGCTTACCGCGTTCGCCTTCACTTTCCCGCTGTTCCTCGCCATACGGCAGCGACGCACTACGGAGCTCGCCAGGGTCGAAGAATGATGCCGCCGTACCGCGGGGCGATGCGGGGCCCGCAGCTGATCAGGCGCCGCCGCCGGTGGGGTTCTGGGATGTGAATCGAGGCAGGGAGGATGAGACGGCAACCCGGAAGAACGGATGGGGTCCGCTTGCGTTCGGTCGGCAGCGTTGCGTTGCCAACCCGTGCCCATGGACCGCGCATGACGTCCGCCCCACGGCCGCGGAGGCGATCATGGGTGCCGTCAGGCACTCAAACCCGGCGCCTCCGCGACGGCGGATACATTTGGCCGGTGCGTGTGCTGCGTAATGGGCTTCGGGTATCGAAGGCGCTGAGCGCGCTCGGATTCCTGGGCTTCGCGGCGGCGTTCACGGCGAGTCTCGGGTGTTCCGACGGCTGTCATCAGCTGGATTCAGCGATGTGGGCCCCCTTTGCCGTACTCATGGCAGGCAATATCGGGATCCTTGCGTTTACCGCGGCGATCAAGGTCCGACAATCGGGGAACCCGCCTCGATCCCAGCCCGTGTTCACGGGGATTCTCAATTCGGCGGACCCGGCGGTGTCGTTTGCCGGGCCCCCGACGGCGCAGTTCCGTCCGATGGCGCTGGAAGTCCGCAAGGACGTTCTCCCGATCAGCTCGAACGTTCCCTGGTTGCAGCGATTCACGATCCGTCCCGAGGGTCTGGAGATGCGCATTCTCTTCAGCCGGGCCTGGGTTCCCCGCGACCGCATCACCGGGCTGTATCGCATGCCGGGAGAGATCCGGGTGATCTGGGACGGTGGTGATGGCGCGGCGACTGTCTCCGACTGGCGTATCGGGGAGATGGCCCGTGCAATGGAACAGGCCGGCTACCGCTTCGACCCGGATTGACTCCGGGAAGCATCGATGCCCGCAAGCCGGTCGCTCAGCGTGCAGAAAGTGGTGACTTGAGCTGAGCTTGTATGGCGCAGCGGGGCTTAGGGGATTGCGACCCTCGCCAAGGCGTCCGCTACATTCGTGCACCAGGACTCGGCCATAGGAGGACGCGACCTCCGAACGGGACTCCCGTTGGAAGGGTCGTCAGGAGGAGGACAGTGGGCAGCGACGCACTCTGAGAGTTCTGGGGGCGACGCGGTCTGAAGATGACTACTCAGCTGCGCGTGACCAGCGGCGGGCGAGCCAGGCGACCGCCGCGTCTGCTTCTGCTTTCTGGAATGCTCGGATCGTCGGCATGTCTGGGGGTGCTGGCTGTCGGGCCTTGTCATACCAGGCGCCTGCCAGGCCCGCGAGCACGGCATCTGCCTGCTCGGGCGACATTTCTGCGAAGAGCGGATGATCCAGGTAACGGTCCACATTGACCGGTTCGCCGCGCATCACGACATCGAGCAGGTAGGTGAGCCCGTCCAGCCACCGCGCGCCCACCGACGCCCAGGGCCAGTCGATGATCCACGCCGTGCCGGCCTGGTCGATCAGGACGTTGTCCGCACGGCAATCGAGGTGTACCAGATGGCTTCCGTCGACGGCCGGAGCAGCTCCCTCGGCCGCGTGGACCATCCGGTCCCGCAACCGGAGGGCGAGCGGCGGCAGCGTGAGCTCTGCGCCATCGGCGGCGAGTCGGTGCCAGCCGTCGAAGTCATCCGCGAGCTCATCTCGCACCTGCGGGAGCGATTTCAACCGGCCGTCGGCGGCCGGCAGGTGCGTCAACGCGTCCAGCACGGTGGGGATATCAGCCCCGCCCCGGGTGCCCGGATGCTCGCCGTCGACGTCGCCGAGCAGCAGAGCCACCCACTCGCCATCATCGAAGACGCCGAGCAGCGGTGGTGTGCGCACCTGTGCCGGCAGCATCTGCATGACCGCGGCCTCCGAACGGTGCAGCGTGAAAGCGCCGACATTGCGCTCGCGCGACACCGCCTTAACGAAAGCGCGACGACCATCGTTCGTTTGCACACGATCGGCGGAACCAGATGAGAACCCGTTCGCTTGAGTCTCCGCCCGCACAACCCGACCCCCGAGCTCCTGCTCCACCCACCCCGTCACACTCCGAGGAAGCGAGGACCATTGCACGCGGACAGGCATGCTCGACCCTATCCCGGGACAACACGACAACAAGACGCACGCATAGTCCTCCCGCCGCTGCCGGGTGCGCGGTCGGTGGTCCTCACCCGGTCAGCGCGAGCGCTATGAGCGGCCGGCCTACTCGGCTGAAATGGACAGCACTTCCGCGACGTCTGGCCGACCGCCGTCGGCGGCCCGCACGATCTCGTGGTGACGATTGTCGATCTCTGCGGTCGACGCGGCACCCACCTGACGCGCCCGCTCGATGTCGTCCGTTTCTAGGGCGTAGATGAGGAAGGTGCCGTCTGCCGTTCGAAGGATGGAGGCCGTCTCGTGTCGGACTCCCTCGGCCAGCAGCGTTTCGATTGCCTCCCCGCGGCGCGAGGTGTCAACCTCCATGAGCCAGTTAGAAACCGCGTCGACGTGATCGTCTTTCAGCCGGCGAACGGTGAGGTGGATTCTGAAAAGAAGCTAGCGGACGGCCTCCTTGCCTCGGGTCAGATGACGGTCCTCGAGCGTGCACCCGGGTGCGCCGCTCGGCAGGAGGGTCAGCGGGTCGTTGAGACCGGTTCGCTTTGTGTGGGTCGCTCATCTGGAAGAGGCATGCCCAGGCCCCTCCCGATCAGGGACACAGCAAGCAGAATCGCTGAAGTTAGCGTGAAAGCGACTCCGATCCAGAGAAGCAGCCGGTGCCTGATCAGATGTTCATCGCTCAGCACGATGACGATAGCGATCGTGAAGCACAGGGCCGCCAGAATCTCGAGGACGCCCGTCGCAGTCGCGGCGAGGCGTCCTCGAGTCGGACGAGCAGACGAAGAGCGAACCTCGTCGGATCCAGAACTTGGCACCTCAGCCTCCGGTTGGGCATCTTGCTCGTCCTGCATGACGCCCACTCAAGCACGGTGCGACTGGCCACTGGCGTTTCGCTCGCCGAGACTTAAGCCGGCGCGTCAATGGAAAGTCACGCAAGCCGGTCGGCGAGTCGACCACCCGACACTGCGCCAATTCTGGCGAACGAGACGCGGCTGCCGACTAGATTGCGAGTATGAATCACACGGCACCAGGGACCAGAGTTGCTGCCGCGTGGTCGTGGTGGGTTGTGCAGCTGGTCCTGGTGTTGATCTTGTCCATCGAAGTGTTCCTGTCGGAGTTCAGCGTCGACAGTTGCACTGCGACCTCGTGCAACTACTCACTGTTCGCGAGCTCGATCAACACATTCCATGTCGGCGCGGTCTTCCTTCTCGTCGTCGCGGCCACGGGTATCTACGTCTTTCGACGTCGAAAGGGAGCTGCGATGTGGTCTCCGATCCTCGGGATTATCTTCACGATCGCTCTGCTTACTGCGACCTACGCCTGGGGGCGAGCAGCCTTGGACCTTCCCCTCTTCGGCAACCGCGTATAGGCCACGGGGTCTCTGTACGTATCGGGTCTCTATGCGCGCGAATTGCACGTAGAAGGAGCACGCCACAGATGGCCGCATGGGATGTGCTGCTCATATTCCTGTTGGATCGGGTCGTGACAGGGGCCAGATGCTCGCGCCGATCTGTTTGCCGAGCGCGCCGAAGCATCCCTGCATCCCGAGCCGGTGCATGGCGAACCACCACACGTCGAGTTCGGTTGCGATCTTGTTGCTTACGCGCGCCAGGAACGCATCGAACTCTTCGTTCGACGTGACCGCCGCAGACGGCACCACCATGTCGGGAAACGTCTGCGTGATGTTGTTCTCCATCGTCGTCCAGTAGTGCTGCGGAGAGTCGTATTCGCCCGGCTGGTTCGTCGCGAGAATGTCGAGGTAGTGGAACCGACCCGATCTGCCATAACGCGAGAGGGTGGCGAAGAGGTCAGGCAGGATCGTGCTCGACTCGATGCGATCGATCAGTGCTCGCACGTATCCGGGTGCGACGGCGTTGACGGATCCATCTTTGGCAGTCTCCACGATGTTCCGCGACAGCATGTCAATGTCGTGACCCCACTCGCGTATGAGCGTCTGCATGCTCGGCCACCTGCCAGATCGATTGACCTCTGCGCAGCCCAACATGATCTTCATCGTCTTCTCGACGCCGATGCTGCCGAGGGTGAGGACCGCATCGGCATGCACGGTGGGCTCGATCAGCCCGCGGATCGCATCGACCGAATCGCGCAGTAGGTTCTGCGCCGACATGGACTCAGCGATCAGGGCATAGGCCTGTTGGTCGGACAGGGCAGGGTGTAGGCGGCTCCCGCCGCGGCTGGGTGTCTCGTCTCTCACCTGGCGCAGTCTAAGGGCCCTACCGAGCCGGTGGCGGGGGTACGCGAGGGGGCGTCGCGGACGCGGTCTTACGATCGGCTGACCCCATGAAGCTCTGACTCGACGATCGTCGTGCGTACGTCGTACTACTTCGTGTCCGTCATCCGCCTGCGTATCTGGGTGGCGTCGTGGTCGCGGCTCGTGTCGTCCTGGAGGTCTACGCTTCCGCACACCTGCCGTGACCGCTGGCTAATGTGAAAGCTATGGACATCCTCGACCTGGTCGTTCGGAATCCACCCCAGGACGGGTCGATTATTGTTACGCCGAGAGCGACAGAATCGGCGCGGCGCCGCAGCTCGGCGCCGCTTTCACGGACAGGCACTTGCAACCACACGGAGCAGGTCCGCCACTCTGCGACGGCGCGATTGATTCTCGGATGTCTCCTCGTGGCAGGCTGCTTCGCGCTCTCAGCCTGTAGCTCCTTCAATTTCGCGTGGAATCTTCGAGACGCGGATGTCGTGGGAACATGGCAAGCACTCGGACCGACCGGCACAAAACTCGTCTTGTTCGAAGACGGATCATTTCATGCCACATCCTGGCCGAAGAATCTCAGCTGTGCGGGCGCAACAGCCGAGGGCATGGAGCAGCTAAGGACGTCGCCCGCCATCGACTTCACCGGCACATGGACGTTCTTTGGCGGAGAAGGCAACAACACCGAAGGTGGCAGCCTCGCGACGCTGTCGCTAAACGCTCCAGACACATGTGGCCACACTCCCGATGCGTTCTTTACGAGATCCCACGACGGTACCGTCAGCATGTGTTTTCCGATAGACGAGGATCCGGACAACTGGACGCCGGATCGATCGCTCGCCCTGTTGGAACCGCCTATGTCTGATCAAGCGGCGTCTCAGGTTTGCCAGTAGCCATCGGGTCATCACAGCTTGCCGATGGCGGCCGCTATCGCCTGCAAGACGCGTATGCCCTTGACCACGAGCGACTCGGAGGGCTCTGCCCCTTGCAGCCGTGCGCGATTGAGGGTCCTCCAGCGCGCGCACGCCGGTCGCTTTCCGGGCGGGCGGGAAACTACCGCCTGCGTCGAACGATGAGGAATACCACCACTAGGACCACGAACAGAGTAACGAGAACCGCGACCAAGGCTCCGGTACTGATCCCCATCAGGTGTCCCCCTTACTGAATGTCGCGACACGGCCGTACCAGGGTTCATTCTCCGGGGACGGGCGCACGATCGCGGTCCTTGAGCGGGTGATGGGTGATCATTCCGTTGGCTGTTAGGGCATGTTGCCAAACCCGATCGGCGGCTCAGGTGTGCCCAGTCTTGTCGACGGGTCAGGTGACGTGATCGGTCGGTGACACTGTCATCCGGCAGTATCGGTGGCATGCGTGCGACGTTGAGGAGTCTCGTCTTCGACCCGGATCCCAGCGACCTGGCTGGCGATGCGTCGGCTTTCAGATTCAACGCTCGGTTGACAGTAGGCCCCGCCGGCGGCCCTGGTGACGAGACGTTCGACGTCACCGTCTGCACAGCCGAATGGCTCGCTCAGGCCTGCCGGGAGACGGGAGGCATCTTCGACGCACGACACCACGTGGTTGTCACCATTGAGCAGTTCGACGAGCGAGTCCTCCACGACTGGTTCGAGGCCAGAGTGCGACGTGTCGAGGGCGACGAGTGGAGCGAGATCGGCAACCGCCTTGGCCGGCTCGGCTTTTGGGAATTCGAGGACTATACGCCCTAGGGTGCGATCGCTAGCTGCTGGAGACCCAGTGGAGGGTGGCGGCGAGGCAGAGTCCGGCATGGTAGTTCCGGGCGGTCTTGTCTGAGCTCATTGCGATCCCCCGCCACTGCTTGAGCTTGTTGAAGCAACGCTCGACGACGTTCCGCGCGCGGTAGCGGACCCGCTGTTCGTTGAAGAAGTCGATCGGCCTGCCAGGCCGTTTGCGCCGGCTGATGATCTGATCATCCCGTTCCGGGATCGTCGCGGCGATGCCGCGTTCACGCAGCCATGCCCGATTCGCCCGCGACGGGTAGCCCTTATCCGCGAGCACCCGATCGGTCCGGGATCTCGGCCTACCGACCGCACCGGGAACACGAATCTGCTCCAGCGTCGTCGACAGCATCCGCGTGTCGGCCGCCTGGCCGGGCGTCAGGATGAACGCCAGGGCGCGCCCGCGACCGTCGCAGACCAGATGGTTCTTCGTTGTCAGGCCGCCGCGAGACCTTCCGATCGCGTGATCAGGAGGCTCGGGCCCGAACTTCTTGTAGTTCGACAGAGCCCCCCGCGACCCGAGGAAGGGTCACCATGCTGGTGTACACGCACATCGTTGAGTCAATTGACGCGACCCAATCCAAGTCTCCCCGCTGATCCGCGAGGGACTGGACTCTCTCGAGGACTCGCGACCAGACGCCCTGCTCCGCCCACCGGTTGAAGTTCTTGTAGATCGTGTTCCAGTTGCCGAACCGCTCCGGGACGTCCCGCCACGGCGCACCCGTGCGGAACCGCCACGCGGTCGCTTCCACCGCCGCGCGACGACCTACCGGCGGCCGGCCCGTTGCCCTCACCGCCGGGGACAACGGCCCGATCACAGCCCAGGCCTCATCAGAGATCACGTCCCGCGACACGACATCAACACTCGCGAACAAGTGGTCCAAGCATGTTTAGCAACACGCCCTAGTCGTCTGCCGTCAGCGTGCTTCGCTTGATCGGCAGCCACGTTGCTAGCGAGGCGCCGAGGGTGTCTACGAGTCGCTGTCCGATTACGCAGATGCTCGGCTCCCAGGGGTGACCGAATGTCCCTTCGCGCATGTCAGGGGTGAGAAACGCGTAGTAGTCGCCATCCGGGTACACGGTGGGGTAGCCGTTGATCCGGTCACGCGGCGAAGCGTCGAGAGCTTCGACTCGTGGTTTGAACCGATAGCTTGCATGGTTCCAATCGATGACGATCAGTTCGTCGATGTCGGTGAGGGCGGTGACAAAGCATCGCAGTGCTTCCGCGTTGATTGATTCCACGGAGGCGGCACGAGAGGGACCGGCATCTATGGTGCTGAGGTCGAACGTGATCGATGGCTCCGGATCCTCGATGACTGGGTCCCATAGTGCGCCTTGCCGGGAGAACTTCAGACGCACGACGAATTGGTCGTGGGCTGCGTCTGCTTCAGTGTCGCTGAGCATTCGCCATGCGTCCCGCTTGATCGGAGGCCATTCATCCACGTTGTTCAAGCTAGTTGAGGAGCGCTCCACCTCGACACCTCCGACTTCCGGACGCTTCCCCTCAAGAGTCGTCTATGGGGCGGCGTTGTCGATGTGGTCGTCGCCGTCTGTGGATTCTCGTTGTTCCGGGGCTCGAGCGTGGGACAGGAAGTCGTCGAGTTCCTCGATGAGGTTCTCAACCTCGCCCCGTGCCCGGGCGGATGTGACCTCGAACGGCATGTGGGTCTCGTGGTCGTAGACGATTGCGGTCTCGTCATCGGTGCCCAGGGCTGCCCTCCACCACGCCGCGGTTTCGACGTCGATCGTCAGACGCATCTGCTCGTGGGGGTCAGTCAGGTAGACGATCCCGAGTCGCAGGATGCGAAGAACGAACGCTGCGACTGTTGCTTTGCGCTTGGTCATGTTGTGCGTCGAGACACTCCACCACCGCTCGCTCCATTTCGCGTCCTGCTGCGCCTCGAACTCACGCGTGATCCGAGCGGTCTCGACAACGGGATCGGGAAGGCCGGCGGCCCATGCTCGGAGTGCAGCAATCATCAGCGCGACGAGTTCGCGCGGCACCACCGGCACCTTGCCCTCGACCCGCTTGTTCTGCTCGAGGATCTCAATGAGGGCGGCGAGATGGCGGCGCGGGAAGACCACCTCCACGGTTTTGTGCCGGAGTTGCTGGTTCCGCTGACCTTGGTCCTCCCAGTGTTGTCGGATCTGTGCGATGAGGTCGCCTCTGCCTGCGGCTCCCTTTCCCCGCCAGCGCGGCAACCCGTGCCGCGGCTCGGACCGTGGGTACGGGCGATCGTTCGACCTGATCACCGGGACGTATACAGCGGCCCACTCCAGCCCCGCGACCATCAACCGCACGCGCTCCGCACCCAGGGTCTGAATCTCCACCCAGCAATCATGCCGTTACCCGCTCGCAGCTCTCGCTACTCGATGACCCGTCCGTGACCAACGTGACCGTTGGCCCCGGAAAGCCAACGCCCTGAGGTTGGGCCGGGACCTCTGCTGAGCCGGATACGACCTTGAAGCGCCACCGGCGTGACGGTCAAGCTTGATACTCCGCCGTAGTCCGAATACGGGCAATTCAGTACGGTGAGCGCCATGCACCTGCTGATCAGTGAGGCGGTCAACCCAGCCCTCCCGGACTTCACACTTCTGTCGATCGCCTACACGATCGCGATCATCGCGATCTGGCTGCTCGTAATGTGGCTCATCATCTACAGTGCAGTGCGCGCGGCTCTGACGTCGCACCGCAGGGCTATGGCCGCCGACGCCGAATTCGCACGACGAATCGCCGAGCAGCGCCGCGTTTGAAAGAAGCACGGATGCTGCCGCAGGCGATCGAGTGATCGCGTGCGGAAGCCGGTCCGTCTACGACCCGAACGACCCCGTGGGCCGACTGCTGTTCAACGTGCTCGGCATGGTCGCCGAGTTCGAAGCCGACCTCATCCGGGCCCGAACGCGGGAGGGCATGCAGATCGCCACGGCCGCCGGGAAGCTCCGCGGCCTGCAGCCCACATTTAGCAAGACGAAGCGGAAGCACCTTCTCGACCTTGCAGCCGCCGGGAAACACACGCAGACCGAACTGGCAGAGCTGTTCGATGTGTCCCACACGACGATCTACCGGGAGCTGCGCCGGGCGACGAACTGAGGTGGATACGCTCGACAGCGCGGGTGGTGCGTTGATCGGTTGAGACCACCATCGTTTCCGGCGCTGCCCGAAGACTGGCTGGCATGTCGCAACGCAACGATTCCCGAAGGGTGTTTCGGTATGGGTCTTCGGCTGGGTCAGAGGGGGTCTGCGTGCGGCCCTCGTGCCACGACGAGGCGCAGACCCGCGTCGAACTCGTCAAGGTCTGCGAGGTGGCCGTTCCTGCGATGCCACTCACCACTCGCAAGATCATCGGTGACCTGCGCCACAGCGCGATCAATGACCTCTGGCTTCATCCGGGCTAAGCCCGAGGTCGCGGCTCGGGCTCCAGCGTCCATGAGCCTTTCGGGATGAGCCCAAAAGGACACCAGCGTCCAGTCGGGGGTGTCTCTCGCGATCGGCACGGCTTCAATCGTGACGTCGCCACCGAGCCATTCCGCTACTTGCTCTGGGAGCGGGAAGGTTGCACCGTCGAGATCGGCGACCTCGGGAAGGTAGTCCCGCATGAGCCACATCTCGCTGCTCACTCGCGGATCAACCGTCAGAATCACGACTGAATCGCGCGCCACGCGGCGCAGTTCCGCGACCCCCCGCTGACGCTCTTCGTCCCAGTGGTGGACGGAGAGGATCGCCATCGAGGCGTCCACCGACTTATCGTGCAGAGGCAGCGAACCAGCCGAGGCCCGAATCGCTGGCGGAATATCCAACTCGCGTTGAGCTGCCATGACCGAGCTGGGTTCGATCGCGATCACGTGCCGGTCGAGCGGTTCATAAGAACCGGCGCCGGCCCCCACATTCACGACGCTGCGCGCCGCGCCGAGTGCATCGGCTATCCGGGCCCGCAGCCGGGGGTCTTCGCGTCTCGTGCCCGCGTATCCGAACCCGATTGTGTCGTACCTCGCGCTCATCCTTTGTCCTCTCCAGCGCCCATCTTTACATCGGAGGTGACCGTGTTGTGGCCTGCGCCAAACATGACCTTCATGATCACCCGCGCCCGGAAACGATCGTTTCCGGTGCGCTTGTCGCGATCAGTGACCACCGTCGAGGCGGCAAGCGGCGAATAGCCTTCGCGGCACTGCGGCGGCTTCGCCAGCTCACTCAGCCATGCTCGCATCGGCACGGACTCACTGGCCACAAGCCGGTAGGTCAGCGTTCGACAGTCGCTCACATGCCTGGGGGGCGAATCATGAACTCGACCGTGCGTTCGTCATCTGGATAGCGAACCGGTGGAACGGGAAGCCTGCTCCCGCATGCCGGGCACACCCAGCCGGCATCGCCGTCGTCGCGCATGAGCACGCCATCGTCCGGGCACGGCGGCTGGGCTCCGAGACCCAGCCCGTCGTCGTCGATCACCCGTTGCTCCTGCTTGCGCCGGCGACATTGTGCCGGCTTGTCGCATCCAGGATATGCGCCGATCTTGCGACACACATTCCGCGGGCAACCTCGAGCATGCCCCAATGGGGGTCGCTCATCGTGCGCATGGTCTTAGCCGGTTGCCGGCGGCGACTTACACTTGCGGGTGATGGCTCACGCAACGTTGCAGTAGCGCTACTTCTATCCCGATGGCCGGCTGCAAGCCGCGATTCCGATGCATGTGGTCAGTGACCAGTTGGACGTGGTTGTGGGCTGGACCAGCCCGGGCACCGAGATTTCCTATTGGGCAACGGGGCACGGAGCCGACCCGCGCACGGTCCCTCTCAGCACGAGGTTCACGGGAACGCTGACGACCGCTCGCCGGACGTGGACCGGCGGAGGAATGCTCCGCGTGGTGCCGTTAGGCGAGTGCTGGCAGGCGCTGCACTTCTGGGACCAGCAGACCGGCGAACTTCTCGGCTGGTATGTGAATCTCGAATCCGAGAAGACTCGCCACGATTCGTCGATAGACGCGGTCGACTGGCATCTGGATCTGCTCATTTCGCCGGACTTCGTGGTCACGTGGAAGGACGAGGAGGAAGCCAAGGCCGCCGCGGGCACCCGGTACTTGCCCATCGAGGACTTGCAGCGTGCGCGCGCCACCGGTGAAACCATCGCGGCCAATCCTCGCGACTTCATCAATCGCATCGGCGACTGGTGAGACTAGAAGCCCGACCCGGAGTCTGGGGCGCTCGCGCTCACCTGACGACGCCGGGCAGCTCCCCGCAGTCTCAGAGACACGAGCGCCCGCATGACGGGCTCCCGCCAGTACAAAGCAGTCGGGGCACCACCCGCCAGCAACAGGGTCCGTGTGTGGTCAGCAACTGGCAGGGCGAAGAGCCAGCAGGAGCGAGCTAGCTGATTCACCAGCACTGGAAGAGCGACCCCTCACGCTCCTATGCGCGAAGCAGAAGCAGTTCGCGCACGTGGGCCGCTTGTGCCTCGGTCGTGCCTCGCGGGTTCCGTGCGAAAGCGCCGTTTCCCGGCAGGAGCATGGTCAGCCAGAAGATCGCCCAGAGCAGGCGGTAGTCGTCGAATCGGTTCTGCTCATTGTCTGTTAATCCGACCGCGCCTACCAGGCCTTGCGCGTCGTAGACCGATGCGAGGCGGCTAGCGATGTGTTCGACGTGATCCGCAAGCTCGAATGCGGGTTCGGTGAGTCCGCCGTCTTCGAAGTCCACCAATCGGCAGTTCTGGCCGTCCCACAGCACGTTGGCTGGGTTGAGATCGGCGATTCCCATCGTGGTCAGCCGCGGCGGTGGGACTGCGCGAGCGGTTGCCAGATGTGCGCTTGCACGATCCAGCGCGCGTCGCACCAGCTCAGGGTCTTCGCACGCGCGCAGGTCTGTGGGTTTGTGGAGCGCGGTGCGGAGTGCGTCCGCGATCATGCTCGGCCCGAAGCGTCGCTCGGGAAGACCGGCGTCCTCGATCTCTGCCAGAGGGACGGCGTAGACGCGCCGCAACGTCCGACCGAGTGCCTGTATCTGTTCGGTAGTCGCCGGTTCGAGCGGCAACGGAGCCCCGATGAGGCGTTCCATCACCACCACCGGAGCGTCGCCGTCGAACTCACGGCTGAGCGGGCGTGGAGCAACACCGGGGGCGTGGACCGCCAACAGCGACAGACACTTCCACTCGCGATCCGCCTCCGCATCGTCCCAGCTCACGAAAGTCTTCCGCACGCGCTCTGCATCGACGGTGAGTTGATGTGTGTGTCTCTGCACCCGTCGAACCTACCGCCGCGCAGGCAACCGCCCTTCTCGGTCGCTCGCCGAACGGGCAGAAGGTGCGCGCGCGTTGCCCGTGGATTGAGTTTCGGGCGGTGTGAGGTGAGGGAGGTGGATTTGACCGGTGTTAGTCGAACATGGCCGTCACTGTCCTCCGGCGACCGTCGAGCGTCACGTTCCCGCCGTAGGGGAGGATCCATTGGGGTCGAGTATTACCGAACGGGACTCCGATGCAAATGACTGCTTCCGGGTTGTAACGCGTCACCTCCGCGATCACCGCGTCTCGTTGCTCTGCCCGAAGGCGGGCACGCTCCCCCGGTCGGGGATGAACTCGTGGCTGCTCACCGGCGGCCGAGCGACGAGTACTCCTGCCGCCACGCCAAGCAGGCCTCGTTCACCGAGAGCTCGCAGCCAACGGCTGATGAGTGTCGCCGGTGGCGACTCTTCGCTCGATTCGAGAATCAGGACGACGCCGCGCAGCTCCTCGAGCGACGGCATCCGCCCCGCCAATGCGATCTGATCAACGACCTCGAAGCATCCGCCCCAGGTAGCGCCCTGGATGATTCGTGCCGGCCCGTGCCATGCCCGGGCCTCGGTGGCCTCGCGCTCACCGAACTCGACCAGCGCCGCGTCCGTTAGCCAGTCGGGGCCGAAGTCCTCTGACTGGCCAGGTTCGAAGAGCTCGAGGTGACCGCCGTCGAACAAGGCCGCCCGCAGCGAAGCGAGGTGGATGTCGTCGATCCTGGGCCCAGGACCGAGGTGGACCTGCGTCGATCCGCCGTAGAACGCCGGCACCCGAACCGCCAGAGCCAGTTGAGAATGTTCGTGTTGTCGCTGCAGCCGAAGAACGGTTTCGGATCCGCAAGAACCAGATCCGCATCGAGGTGCGGAATCACCGTGATCTGGTCGTCGCCTCCGATTGTCGCGAAGATCGCCCGAATCGCGGGATCGGCGAATGCAGCGTTGATATCCGCCGCACGCGCCTTCGGACTGGCATCGAGCTCACGGGTCGTCGGGAACTCGACGGGTACCAGAGCGAGCTCGTCGCGGATGCGCCCCATCGCCTGCTCATGAACATCTGGCGCGAACGCCGGCGCTGTGAACGACGGTGACAGTACCGCCACGCGGTCACCGCTGACCAGCTTTGGAAGCGGCAAGTTGGTCGGGAGAGCCACTCGCTCATCAAACCACGCCCTCAGCCCGCCCCGCGTTGGTGTCGCTTGGCGGGCGACGGTGACGCCGTGACTAGTATGCTCACGGTTCTCGATTTCGGAGATCCTTTGCCGCACCGGCCACCGAGATCGACGCGCTCTTTCACTGTTGGCGTATGTCGGGGCGGCCGCAGGTGCCGACAGGCCAGGGCTCAGAACCCGCAGTGGCGACGATGTGGCCCGTTGGAGGTGCGAGGGGGATGTCGGAGAATGATCGGATGCCTCCACATCAACTGCCGCGGCAGCGCGGCGTATTCGAACGCACGCAGGACCACTGGTGGTGGAGGGATGGCTGGAGTCCAGGTACGCGGTATCTCACCTGGCACCTCACCTTCGAAGACGCGGCCGAACTCCACGATGCCGCAAGGCGTGCTGGCAGGGCGCTGCGTGACGTGCAAGGCATCGATGTCGTCCCGGTACCATGGCTTCACCTGACCATGACGGGCATGGGGTTCGCCGAAGACTTCGACCGATCAGCAGTGCAGGCTTTCGCCGACGCGGGTCTGGACTTGGCATTGCGCATCAACGTCGAGCCGCTGCTCTTTGACCGCCTCTTCCTGTACCAGGAAGGTATCTGTCTGTCAGCGACCGCGCCGTGGCTGCAGGAGCTGAAGGTTCTTCAACGCGAGCTTGTCCGGAAAGCCGGCGGATCTGCGCCAACAGGGGATGAGACCTTCTACCCGCATGTGAGCCTTGCCTACTTCTCCACAGAGATCAGTGAGAAAGCCCTGCACGACGCGCTCGAACGCGCGGAATTGGGCCCGGTCGCTGTTCCATCTCCTCGCCTGTCACTACTCGAGCTCGGGCGCGACGATCGCGTCTACACATGGCGCGTAGTTGCGCAAAGAACCCTCAGCAACTGACGAAGGGGAGCCCGCTCGTTCCCGACCGGTGCGAGGCAGGCCGACATGGGGATGGTCGCCAGCGGGCGTGACCACTTGAGATGCGGGTGGCTCACCGTGCGATTGCGGGTCCTCAGCCGTACGCGTCGGCTGCTCCGGAGAAGCGAAATCGATTCGATGGGCTGCTCCGCCCGCAGGACCCGCGCGGTCAAGTGTTCGGTGGAGGTACGCCAACTGCAGCAGTCGTTCATCGCGACCTGTCGCTCAGTCGCGCCGCCTGAGAGACTTATCTCAATACACAACCGCGGGCGACCCGGACTCCGAAAGCCCGTTGGTCGTGGCAACAGTGTGGCAACAACTGAAACGAGATCGACCCCGATCCGGCTGATCGATGCGCGATGTCGGCCTGATCGAATCCGCGTGAATCCGGGGGTTTGCTTCACCACCGTGGTCGGGCGTATGGGTTCAAATCCCACCGTCACCGCCACCGTGCGGGGCCCCGACATCCCAGTCGTTTCAAGGGATAGCGGGGCCTTCGTCGTGCGGCCCAAGTACCTCGTGGGACAGAATTGGGACACTGTTGCGCCAGGCCTCTCCTGCAAGCCCAAGACGACGGAGCATTCAGCACCGAAGAAGCCGCCCTGGCATGGGGGCGACAACACCTATCCTGAGGTCCACCCACAGGTCCCTGATCTCCCGCTAACCTCACCAGCCAGGCGTCGCTGTTCACGCACCCAAGCCGGTGCCTATGCGCAACGGAGCGTGTGCGGGACGGATGCCGCCCGACTGTGTGGCTCGGGGAGCGCTCTGTGATGTTGTTTGAGGAGGGAGCCCTGCGGAGCTGGTTGTCCGACTTAATGGCGCAGGTTGCTGTAGTCGGTGTTGAACCCGACATCCGGGGCACTGTCGCAGAACCGCACAAGCATCCCCGTCCAATCGACGTCGCCGACCTGGGAGATATTCGAGAGAAAGATCGTCTCGCGGCCGTTGCCCAGCGTCATGCGGATGTGACCGTAGTCGTCCGCTGTCCATCGGGCTTTCCCCGTGTATGACGTGGCGTCCGCATCGGCAAGGCAGAGCAATCCCTTCTGCAGTTTTGCAGTGCCCTGCGGCACCGCGGTGACCCGAGCGTTGCCATCCGGGCTCAGCCGCACTGACCCCTCCGGGCCCTCCCAAGTGCTGGGCAGCCGAATCTGCCCATCGACCGGTGACGTCCCGACGTACTGGTAGATCTCCGACTGCCAGCACCCGGTAGCGACGACGCTCAGAACGGCCACCATCAGTGCGGAGAGCAGCCCGCGCGCCACTGAACGGGACAGGTCGTGAGGGCGGTACATGCTCGCGAGCATAGTTGGCGGCGAGAAAGGACCTAAGGTCCGGCCGGCCGGCGCATCCGCTCGGACGCAGCCATGCCGGGCCACTCCAATGTGGGATGCCAGTCATGCCCTGGCGCGATCCCCGGCGTCCGTTCAACATGACAATTCCGCGACGGCGCCTGAACCGTGACCGTCCTCGCACTCTTCCCGCCGCTCCGCCAGGCTTGGACTGAGTCCTCGCCATTAGCGCATGCCCGTTGATCAGTTCGAGGCAGAAGGGTCCTTCAGTGAGTGAAACTCGATCTCGCTCTCAGCTCTTGCGCGCCCTTCGCTCCGTTCGAGAGCGCCTGGGTCCGCTAGCTGGCGCGATCCGAGACACGGTCGCGTCCTGTCATTCTCGATCTCGGCTGACGGGCGTTCGGCCGAAGTGGGCATCCGGGACCTGAACCAGCCATTCTTGCGGTGCGATATCGGTCTTGGTCATACCTATATCGACGAGGACTCAGAGGGGGCGGGCCTGGTGGACGCCTGTGAGGAACTCGCCGAAATAGGTGCCGCCTACGCGCAACACGGCGCGGAGATTGTCCGGGCCGGACGATGGCAGGCCCGTCGCGCCGTTGTCGTCGTGAATGGAGAACCCTTTACCTTGTGGGCAGTGTAATCGGGCGCGCGTTGACCCGGGACTGTCGCTGTCGCTGACGCTGTTGCTGACGTCGACGTCGACGTCGACGTCGACGCCGAGGCCGACGCCGTCGCTGCTGCCGTCGACGCTGCCACCGACGCGGACGCCGACGCTGCTGCTGCCGCCGCCGACGCCGCCCCGCGCCATTGCCAGTGCCGCTCCTCGCCATCGTAAGCAGTCCAAGCGCCGACTTATCTTTGCGCGGTTCAGAGGCGCATAGCCGTATCACAGAGCTCTTCGGAGCTCGAGAAGGGGAGCGCCAAGAGATGACATTCCTCAGAACCAAGCACGGCGTCGCCTACGACACGACGACCAACTGGAACGATCTCCGGCTCGGCCACTCCGAGTTCAGGGTTTGTGCGGGGGAGAACGACGCCGGTGAGGTCAACACGGACGCTTTGCACACCGATTCGCCGAGCTGACGCCCTCACGCGCAGAGCCGTACTGACTACCGGGTAGTAGTAGCGGACGGTTACTACCGTACAGTAGTCATCCCCCATTGACTACTGTACGGTAGTTTCGGTACCCTACTACCCTAAAGTAGTAGGGGAGGCGACATGTACGAAGGTGCCGTGACGAACGGTGCTGACCTCGGGCTTGCGCTGCAGCAGGCGCGCATGGCGAACGGCATGACTCAGCAGCAGCTTGCCGATGCCATTGGCGCATCCCAGCGTTACATCTGGGAGCTCGAGAGCGGTAAACCGTTCCTGCCTCTTGTGCGCATCTTCGAGGCGCTCAGCATCGTCGGCGCCGAAGTCGTCGTCCGCGTCCCCGATGATTCCGACGTCCTCAAGCGTCAGTCCGCCGATGGGTGACCTCACCGTCACCCTGCACGGGCAGGTCATCGGCCGACTAACGGATGCCGGTCACGCGTTCGACTTCATGCCCGAACCTGACGCGATCCGACGGCTTGGTCTCAACAGTCGGGCGCTGTCCCTCGCGATCCCCCTCGCACCCCGCCCGCCGGCCAGGCAGCGCGCCATCCGCCAGAACTTCTTCTCAGAGCTCCTGCCAGAAGGCGACGCTCGCGAGCGTCTCGCGCTGGAAGCCGGCATCCGCGATAAGGATGACGTCATCGCGATGCTTCGCGTCTACGGCCGCGACGTCGCCGGCTCCATTCAGATTTGGGACCCCACCGTCCCGGGGGAACCCCGTCCCCCGGCAATCGAGCCGCTCGACGAGGCCGGTGTCGCGGAGATGCTCAAGACTGTCTCGGCTGCACCTCTCGGAAATAAGCCGCGCCGCGGCAAGACTTCGCTTAACGGCGTGCAGGACAAGATCGTCCTCGTGCGTATCCAGGACGGCTGGGCGCGCGCCCTGGACGGCTATCCGTCGACGCACATCGTGAAGCCCATCGTCTCGAAGTACCCGACCATGATCTTCGATGAGGAGTATGGCTCCCGTTTCGCCCGCGCGCTAGGCCTTGCGGACTTCCAGACTGAGCTGCACACATTCGCGGGCGTACCTGCGCTCATCATCGAACGCTATGACCGGTCGCCGGAGGCCACCGAAGGTCGCATCCACCAGGAGGACTTCAACCAGGTCCTCGGCCAGTCCCGCAACAACAAGTACGAGATCTACGGGAAACGCGGGCTGCGTGACATCGCACGGTTCCTTGATGGTCCGGACGGTGTCGCGCTGCTGAAGATGGTCACACTCTCCGTTGCACTCGGGAACCTCGACCTGCACCTAAAGAACGTTTCGGTGATCCACGACGAGGTCGGCGGCACTAGTCTGGCGCCGATGTATGACGTGGTGCCGCAGAACTTCCCTGAGTACGACAACGACGGTGAGGTCGCGCTGTCAATCGATGGCGAATTCGACTTCGCGGCTCTGTCTGCGCGCCGCATCATTGCCGAGGGCAGCAGCTGGGTCAGAAACGCCGACATCGTGGTCAACTCGACCCTGGCCACGATCCAAGAGATCGCCAAGGCAGAAAAACCCCATCCGGCGGCCCATGTCGGGCTTCAGGCAGAGGTCCTGCGTGTCACTCGCAACCTGCTCGAGGGCCTCACCACCTCAGGTGCTTCCGGCGAGGATATGCAGAGCCGGCAGAACAGTACGGCTGGCGCCCGTGGCAGCGCGTGGACCTGGAATAACGCACCAGCGCGAGGCAAGACGACCACCTGAGCGGTCGGATCAACCCGAGCACGATGGATTGCTGGCTGCGGGTAAAGCCGTGGGTAACAACGAAGCGCGCCGAGCCCCGTCCAGCTCAAGAACAAGATCCACCTGGCTTCGCCGCTCACCGAATCCGCGTGGAATCAAGGCAACAGCATCCAATGAGAGCAAGCTGATCGCCCAGCAGAAGAGTCCAAATCCCACCGTCACCACCATCTAAACACCAGATCAGCGCTCCTTTTCGGGGCGCTGATCTGCGTTGTGCGTCAGAATGGGCGAAGAATTCGCGCCTGAGCTCCGAAATGCGCGCTCGGCCTAGCCCACGACGCTCCCATCTCGAGATTCGTGGGCTCCCACATCCGCGAGATTCTGCGGATCTCTGCGACGAACGGGCGCCCCTACGGTGGGAATCTGCATCATCGTACGCGTGCCTATGTATAGCGCCGCAGCGCTGAGGTGGGGCTCGGATACGCATATTCCGATTGAGGGGAGGGCTCGTCGTCGGTCGCGGATACGACGGATGCGGGAGTCGATGTTCGTTGCCACGTTGCGCGCGATGAGCGTCGACAAGAAGATGTATTGCGGATGCCATGCGCCTGAGGTCGAGTGGCCATCCTCCGGCCACCCGGGTCGCCAAGAAGACCTCGACTTCGCGGCCTCAGCTGCACACGAACAGGCATACTGCCGCGCGCATATAGGACGGGTTGTGGGATGGCTGTGATCGAGGATGTTCGGTCGCTGGGCGGCGAGTTGGAGCGCTCGTACCAGGTGTATGTGCGCGGGAGGTTGAAGTTCCGCGTCGGTCAGATGGTCTACGTGGCGTTCTCCCTCGACGAGAGCGTGATGGGCTTCGCCTTCCCGAAGGAGGAGCGAGCGGCGCTGGTCGGCGGCGACCCACGCAAGTTCCAGATGCCATCGGCGTCAGACTTGCGCTTCAACTGGGTCCACGCAGATCTTGCGTCGCTGGACCCGTCTGAGGCTCGCGAGCTCGTCGTCGACGCGTGGCGGATGGTCGTCCCCAAGAAGCTTTCTCGCGCCTACGATCTCGCCCATCCCCACGGCCCGGGCTGAGGAACCGGCAGGAACGTCGCGTGGAGTGATGGGTTTGAGGTCAGTAGTGGGGGCCTCGTCGTTCTGGCCCTCGGCCTCGGCGGTCCCCCGCTGCTGCCGTTCATCCCCGCGGCGCCGGCCATCAGCAGCCTGCCGATCGTCCTCACTGCCTCGACAGGCTGTCGGCGTCGAAATCGCTTTGCCGCTCAGCGCGAATAGGTTGCGACGATCCGTTGCTGGCCGATGATGCTGTGGGCATAGCGCCGCAAGAACTCATCCCGAGTAGGTTCGCCGTCGACCACGTCCGCGAGTGCGTACACCCAGAAGTAGTAGTGGTGCAGGCCATGCCCCGGGGGCGGTTTCGGCCCGTCGTATCGGCGGTTGCCGAAGTCGTTGACACCGTCGTGGTGGGGCACGTCTCTCCCGGTGATGACGCCATCCCGCGGCGGGAGTCCGTATCGGAGCCAATGTGTGAATCCGTGCGGAAGCGGAGCGTCCGGGTCATGCACGATCAGAGCCAGCTCCATGGTTCCGTCGGGGATATCGGTCACCGCGAGAACGGGTGGCCGGTTCGCACCGGATGCGGTGTGCCGATCGGCCAGACGTGCTTCGGGTTCGAAGTCCGTGCTTGTGATGTTCATTCCATCGCTCCTCGTTGTGATGGTTGCAGCACAAGTTGAGGCTAATCGGCACGGGGCGAGGGCGTGGCGTCGCGGGCGTTCAGCCACCGAAGTGGGCTCGGATGACGAACACCGTCTGGTTCGCCGTGCAGGCGGCGCCCACCTGGGTCTCGATCGGCTGTGCGACGGACAGCGCTGAGCCCGGCGTGAGGCCGGGGTCCCTGAGAAGCGGCACGAGCTGGGCGAGCGCCCCCTTCAGCGACGACTGCGACGACGCCGCCTGCGCGGCGGCCGGGCTTCGTCGAGACGACGATTCAGCGGGAGCGCGCGAACAGCACGTAGGCGAAGCCGAGGAAGCTGCGATGTCCTCTCAGCCAGATCGAGCGCTGCGCGTCGAGTTCTCGTCGGACCGCATCCGCCGCGGGGTGGGTCGGGTGGTCGGCGAGCCACTGCTCGCGCTCTCGCATGTGGCCGGACTCGTACTCCTCCCATTCCTGGTCCGTGACCGAGCTCGTCGCGAGGGGGCGGAAGCCGGCGTCGATGGCGTGATCGAGCAGGTCGCTCAGGAGTTGGAAGTCGTCGCTGCGCGCACCCTCCCAGACCCGTGCGAGTTCGTCGTCCGTCGGCACATGGCGCGCGTATTCGGCGCCGAACAGGAGCCGCCCACCTGGGCGGGTGAGTGTGTGGAGGCGTGAGAACGCCTCGGGGATCGTGCCGAACACGTGGAACGCGCCGATGTTCAGCACGAGGTCGGCGTCGGTTGTCTCCTGCGCCGCATCCTGCGCGAGGAAGGTCGCTCGGTCGCCCAGACCGCGCTCGTCGGCCTCGCGTCGCGCGCGCTGAATATCGGGCTCATGAAGATCGATACCCGTCCCGCGCGCAGCAGGCTGATCCTCCAGCACGTCCAGCAGGAGAGTGCCCCAGCCGCAGCCGACGTCGAGGACCTCGTCGACGGGACGTTCTCCGATCACCTCGACCAGCAGCCGTGCCCGCTCGACGGACAGCGGTGAGTTGTACCGCAGCAGAGCCCCGCTGCCTGCCCGAGGCGGTTCGTCCTCGCCGAGGACACGTTGACCGCTCATGCTCGTCCACCGTAGTAGCAACATGACAGAGTTGACCCTGGAATGAGCGAGAGCACGCCTCTGATTCAGCCGGGTGCACACCTGGAGCGCCTGCGCACCGGCATGGCCTGGGCCGAGGGACCGGTCTGGCTCCCGGATGCCGGAGCCGTGCGCTGGAGCGACATCCCGAACGACAGGATCCTGCAGTTCGACGCCGCGACCCGGCGTGTGGACGTGTATCGAGCCGGAGTCGAGTACACGAACGGTCGGACGCTCGATCTCGAGGGTCGCGTCGTGCAGTGCTCGCACGGACTGCGGCGGATCGAGCGCGACGTCGACGGGATCGTGACGCCGATCGTCGATCGGTGGGACGGCGTGCGCTTCAACTCGCCGAACGACGTGGTGGTCGCGTCGGACGGCGCGATCTGGTTCACCGATCCGCCCTACGGCATCCTCTCCGACAATGAAGGACACGCCGCGGCGCCCGAGTACGAAGGATGCTTCGTCTTCCGCTTCGACGAACGCACGGGAGAGCTGCGGCCGGTCATCACCGACATGGTGCATCCGAACGGACTCGCGTTCTCACCCGATGAGACCATCCTCTACGTGTCGGACACGGCAGGGACCACGCAACCGGGAGTCCCACGCCACATCCGCCGCTACCGCGTCCGCGACGGCGCATGTGATCAGGGAGAGACCTTCGCGCTGATCCGGGACGGGGTATGCGACGGCCTGCGCGTCGACGCCCGGGGGCGCGTCTGGGCATCCAGCGCCACCGGCGTCGTCGTCTTCGATGCGGAGGGTGCGCGTGTCGGCGCCATCCCCGTTCCGGAGATCGTGTCCAACGTCTGTTTCGGAGACGAGGACGGGGCGACGCTCTACATCACCGCATCCACCAGCCTCTACCGCATCCGCATCAACGTCTGACGCCGAGGGATGGGGCCCGTCGTACACGGACCTCCGGCGCGGGAACGACACCGCTCGTGCAGCCAGATACCCCCGGGGGTGTATAGTGGAAATACCCCCGGGGGTAAATGGTTCCGAAGAGCGAGGTGAGCCGCATCCCCCGACGACGGCGTCCGCCGTCCTCTGACGCTAGATACGAAAGGGCCACATGGCTACTCGAACCATCACCATCGAGGGGTTCACCGATGTCATCGAGCAGAACGACATCGTGTTCCTCGACTTCTGGGCCGCCTGGTGCGGTCCCTGCCGGATGTTCGCGCCGATCTTCGAGAAGGCCTCGGAGCAGCACCCGGACATCGTCTTCGGCAAGATCGACACCGAGGAGCAGCGTGAGCTCGCTGCCGGCTTCCAGATCAGCTCCATCCCGACGCTGATGGTGTTCCGCGAGGGCGTGCTCGTCTTCTCGCAGCCGGGCGCGCTGGCCGGCGCGCAGCTCGATCAACTGATCACCGGCGTGCGCGGCCTGGACATGGCGAGCGTGCACGCCCAGGTCGCCGCGGCCAAGGCGGAGCAGGAGAAGCAGGAGGCCGTGCGATGAGGATCGTGATCGTCGGCGGCGTCGCGGGCGGCATGAGTGCCGCGGCGCGGGCGCGTCGCCTGGATGAGACGGCGGAGATCGTCGTGTTGGAGCGGGGCGCGCACGTCTCGTTCGCGAACTGCGGCCTGCCCTACTTCGTGGGCGGCGAGATCGCCGATGAGCGTTCACTGCTGGTGCAGACACCGCAGTCGCTGCGCTCCGCGCTGGCCCTGGACGTGCGCATCGGCAGCGAGGTGACGGCGGTGGACACCGCCGCCAAGACGGTCACGGTGCGGACCGACGAGGGGTCGTGCGACCTCTCCTACGACGCGCTGGTGCTGTCCCCGGGCGCGTCGGCGCTGCGCCCGCCGCTGCCCGGTCTGGACTCGCCGCGCGTGCGGACGCTGCGCACGGTCGAGGATGCGGTCGCCCTGCGCGAGGCCGTGCTGGACGGCGCGCGTCGCGCCGTCGTGCTCGGCGCCGGTTTCATCGGCCTCGAAGCCGCCGAAGCGCTCGCCCAGCAGGGCCTGGATGTGTCGATCGTCGAGCTTGCGCCGCATCCCCTGCCTCCCCTGGAGCGGGAGCTCGCGTGGCTGGTGACGCAGGAGCTCGGAGAGCTCGGCATCGACGTGCGCACCGGGATCGGAGCGGCGAGCGTCGAGCGCGGCGATGACGCAGACACCGTCGTCCTGGCCGACGGCCGACGTCTGCCTGCCGACATCGTCGTCCTCTCTGTGGGGGTCCGCCCCGACACCGCGCCGTTCGAGGCCGCGGGCATCGTGTGCGAGCGTGGCGCGATCGTCGTCGACGCGCACGGGCGCACCTCGGCCCCGCACGTGTGGGCGGCGGGAGACGCGACCGTGTCGGTCGACGCGGTCACCGGCATCCGCAGGCCCGTCGCCCTGGCCGGGCCCGCCAACCGGGCGGGACGGCTGATCGCCGACGATATCCTCCGGCCCGGCGACGCCCGTGCGGTGCCGCAGCCGGTCGGGACCGCCATTGTGCGCGTCGGGGAGCTGGCCGCGGCGCTGACCGGCGCCAACCGTGCCGCCTTGGACGCCGCGGGGATCGAGTACCGCACGCTGCACCTGCACCCCAACCAGCACGCGGGCTACTTCCCGGGTGCGGCGCAGATCCATCTCGTCGTGCACATCCGCACGTCGGACGGCCTCGTGCTCGGGGCGCAGGCGGTCGGCACCGAGGGCGTCGACAAGCGCATCGACGTGCTGGCCACGGCCATCCGCGCCGGACTGCGGGTCGACGACCTGATCGACCTCGACCTCGCTTACTCTCCGCCCTACGGGCAGGCGAAGGATGCGGTCAACCTCACCGGCATGGTGGGGGAGAACGTGCGCAACGGCACGCTCTCCCTGTGGTACCCGGAGCAGCTCGAGCAGGTTGCCGCCTCCGCGCTCATCCTCGACGTGCGCACGCGCGCAGAATACGTCACGGGCTACGTGCCCGGTTCGCTGCACATCCCGCACACCGAGCTGCGTGAGCGGCTCGACGAAGTGCGCGAGGCCGCGGCCGGACGGCCGGTGCGCGTGATGTGCCAGTCGGGCGTGCGCTCGGCCATCGCGCACCGCGTGCTCGCCCAGGCCGGCTTCGACTCGGCATCCCTCTCCGGCGGAATGCTCACCCTCCGTGCCTGGCTGGGCGAGAGCGAGCTGGACGTCCTCGAATACGGCGAAGCGCTGGAGTATGCGTAGCTCCCGTGCCGTCTGCACAGGCAGCTGCTGACGCCGCCGGCTCTCGCTCCACCGAACACGCTCGGCTGCGACGAGGCCCGCCAGCCCATCGACATCCATTCCGCTCCCCGAAAGGACGAATCATGACCAACACCACTGACCCCGAGGCGCAGAAGCGCATCCTCAACCGCCTGCGCCGCGCGCGCGGTCAGCTCGACGGAGTGATCGCCGCCGTCGAGGACGGCCGATCCTGCCGCGACATCGTCACTCAGCTCTCCGCGGTCTCCAGCGCGCTGGACCGTGCCGGATTCGCGATCGTGTCGACGGCGATGAAGGACTGCATCGCCGACCCGGATGCGGCCCGCGACGAGCAGGGACTGACCACGGAAGAGCTCGAGAAGCTCTTCCTCATGCTCGCCTGACCCCCACAAACAGAAGGAGGAAACCCATGTGTTCCGCAGTCACCTGCCGTAAATGCGGCAAGACCACCTGGTCCGGATGCGGCCAGCACGTCGACCAGGTCATGCGCGGTGTGCCCGTCTCGCAGCGGTGCGCCGGTCACGAGGGCGAGAAGAGCGACAGCTTCTTCGCCAAGCTCTTCGGCCGCTGACCGCACCTCCGCCTCGCCGGGTCGTCGTGCACGTCAGCGACGCCCCGGCGGACCTCGGTCGGGCAGTGGACGCGGCGCACGCCCTTGGCGAGACGTTCCCGGACGCTCACATCCGTTTCCCTGTGCTTACGATGGGCGGGCCCCCAAGGCGACACCGGATGCGCTGCGATCAGTCGTGAGTGGACGCGGTCGTCGCCACATTCCACGAGCTGGGCGCGGCGGTGATGAGGACGACCGGGACGGTCCAGGTCAGTTCCATGGGCTGAACTTCCTGCCCGTCGGGTGGTCTTCGGTGGCGATGGAGACAACGACGCTGCCGCGCTTTCGGCCGGTGTCCACGTAGTGGTGTGCTGCGGCGATCTCTTCGAGTGCATACGTGCGGTCGATGACGGGTCGGAGTGATCCGTCTTCAGCGAGTTCTGCGACGGAGCGCAGGTCGTCGGTGCGGTAAGGGCCTAGGCCGGTGACGATCGTGATGCCATAGCGACGGCTGTCTCGCCTGGCGGTCAGGACGGAGCGCAGATCTGCGGCGATGAGCAGCGCGGTGCCTCCGGGCGCGATGCTTGCGGATATGCGGCGTACGGGTGCGTTTCCGACGCAGTCGACGACCACGTCGTAGCGGCGCCCGTTGGTGGCGAAGTCCTCGGCGGTGTAGTCGATGACCTCGTCGGCGCCCAAGTCGGTGACGAGGTGCCGGTTGACGGCACTGGTGACGGCGGTGACGCGTGCGCCGACGGAGTGTGCGATTTGGACGACTGCGGTGCCGACGGCGCCCGCGGCACCGTTCACGAGCACCTGAGATCCTCGCCCGACGTCGGTCTGATTGAGGAAGGCCCGGGCGGTGATCCCGCCGAAGACGATCGCGACCGCCTCGCAGAAACTCAGGTCTCGGGGCTTCGGCGTGACCGCGTCGGTCGCTTTGACGATGGCGTACTCGGCGTGTCCGCCGAACCGGCTGCCGAGCATGGCGATCACCTCATCACCGAGAGCGAACCCGCTCGCCTGCGCGCCGACCGCAACCACGACACCCGCGATGTCCATGCCCAGCACGGGTCGGCGGGGACGGACGAACCCCAGGGCGAGGGAGCTGGGGAGGGTGAGACCGGCGGGGACATCCTTGGCGCGAGCTCGATGGTCGGCGGCGCTGACCGTGCTGGCATGGACGCGGACGAGGATCTCATCGGCGGCGGGTTCCGGTGCAGGGACGTCCTCAAGGGTGATCACGTCGGGGTCGCCGAATCGACGATGGACCGCGGCCTTCATGATGCGTCCTCGGCAATCGCCGAGACAGCGGCGGCGTTGAAGCCCTTGAACAGCATCCACAGTCCGACCGAGAGTTCCCACAGGAAGATGGGCACCGTGGCGAGGCCCTGCCAGAGGGATCCTTCGTGGTTGACGCCGAGCATGATGCCGATGGTCGAAGACGCGAGCAGGGGAGCGCCGATCAGACCGACGATCGGGATGATTCGAGGCACGAGCCGGGACCGGTACAGGACGTAGCCGAGAAGCAGCGCGTTGAGCGCGGGAACGAATCCCGGCCCGAAGGCGAACGTCCAGTCGCGCAGCGTGACCAGAGCGGTGCCGATCAGCGTGAGGGTTTCGGCTTCCGTCCCCGTCGCGGCGGGCTGGCGGAGCGAGACCACGGTGAACAGGGACATCACCCCGACCATGATGATCGCCGCTTCGAAGAGACGGGTGGTGACGAAGCCGAGGGCGGCGGACTCGTGGACGCGCCGGAGAAGGGGGAACAGGGCGACAGCCGTGCCGATGCATGCGAGGGCGTTGACCAGGTCGAGGACGCTGCCGGTGAGGACCTGGATGTCGGCACCGGCGCTGACGATGTAGTCCGGGTCGGTGAGGATCGGGGTGATCAGCAGGTAGGCCGGGATGGAGCTCAGGAAGGTGACGAGATACATCGCGCCGGCGAGGGCGGCGGCCCGTCGTGGTGTCGTACCCGGGGTCAGGGATGCGCGGGTGGTTGCGGTGGTGGTCATGAGGTGCTCCTTGGTTCGTCGATGGTGACCGAGATGAGGGACAGTCCGCTGTCGCGGAGCCTGTTCAGGACGCCGTGGAGGGCGGCCTGGTCGGGAAGTCCACCGTGGATGAGCGTGGTTCCGCCGGCCTCGGTGACGAGAGTCATGCCGTTGAACCACACCGCCCAGTGGGCGTCGAGATGTCCTTCTACGCGGATGACGTAGCGGGTGTCGGGTTCGTCGGCTGATCTCACACCGGCACGGTACGAACGGATGTGGTGACCGGGCATCACCAGAAATGGTGATCTTTGCTAGAGCAGCCCGAGTTCGGTGGCGCGCGTCACGGCCGCGCGGCGGGAGGTGACGCCGAGCTTGGTGTAGATGCTCTTGGTGTGGCTGCGCATGGTGTTCAGCGAGACGGACAGGTGCCGTGCGATATCCGCGCCCCCGAGGTCGGAACGAAGCAGGCGGAGCACGTCGATTTCACGGTCGCTCAGCGGTGTCGTCAGAGCCGCGGGTACCTGCCGGCGGTCGTGCGGTGGCGAGGTCGTCGTCGCGTCGACCAGTCGGCGCAGGTACACGTCGTGTGGTGCGGTCCTCGCCAGTGCCCTGAGCAGACCGGCGACCGGCTCCCCCTCGTCCGCGAAGACCTGGATGTATGCCTCTCGCTTGGCTGTCCCCACCGTGCGGGAGAGCGTGGCGAGAGCATCCTGCCGGCGCCCGGACTTCTCGAGCGCCGCGGCGAGCAGCACGCCGATCTCGATGGCGCTCCCACGGCGGCTGCCCGAGTCGGCGGCGACGAGCATTCTCTCCAGAAGTCTTGCCGCGGGTTGAGCGGCTGAGGACTGGTCGGTGCGGGCGAGCAGCGTTCGAACCAGGGCGAGGTGTTCGTACTCGGTCAGGTAGGAGAGTTCGTCGTCAGCGGCGAGTCCGCGGCGTAGGACCCAGTCCTCGGCGTCTTGGTACCGGCCGGCCGCCAGGTAGGCGGTGATCCGCTGCGCGGCGATCGGACGGTGATCGGGGAAGAAGTCGGGAGTGAACGCACGGTCGGCCTCGTCGAACGCTGTGATTGCCGACGCTGCGTCTCCCGTTGCGAGATGCAGTCTCGCCTTCGCAGCGAGCAGGCGGTGCGGGTTCTGTGGGAGGCCGAACGACGCGCCGAGCTCCTCCGCCTCTGCAAGGAGCTTGCGTGCGCCTTCGAGGTCGTTGCGTTCACGGAGCGCGTCTGCTGCGGCGACCAGCATGTCCGCGGTTCCGCGCAGTGGGGGGTCGGTGGCTCGAGCGGTGTGCAGTGCTTCTCGCGCAAGTGCGATCGCATCGCTCAGGCGCCCCTGGGCCGCCGCGATGTCGATCAGGGCGATCGTTCCGCCGAGCGTGTCGGAGAGATGCCCGGCGAGCCGAAGCTCCTCGACCGCTTCGGTCCAGAGCACGCGCGCGTCCTCCAGGGCGCCGCGGTGCCAACGGATCAGGGCGGTCAAGCCGAGTGCCGATCCGCGTCCGAGGTGATTCTCGGGGACGGAGAGTTGGAGGGCGAGTTCGGCCGAGCTCGCGGCCGCGTCGACGTCCCCGGCTGCCAGCGCCTGGGCGGCGCGATACAGTGCGACGCCGCTTTGCAGCGACCGGGCATCCTCGCCAGCTCCGGCGTCGGCGGCATCAAGGAGCAACTGGTCGACTCGGTCCACTCGGCCGACGGAAAGGAGCGCTCCGGCGAGTTCGACGCTGAGTGCGGGATCTGCGCGCAGAGTCGACTCGGGCAGCAGCTCGAGCCAGCGTACGAGGGTCTCTTCCTCGCGTCGGCGCCTGAGCGCCGGCGCCTCCGCGAGGATCAGTGCCGCTGCCCGAGCAGACTCCGGCGCCTCGAGGGCGTGCGCGATCGCATCCTCGACGAACCCGGCGTGCTCGAACCATTCGCTGGCTCTTCGGTGCAGCTCGGCGACACGATCAGCTGATCCGGAGAGCAACCGGGCCTGCAGCATCTGGGCGAACAGGTGATGGTAGCGAAACCAACGGCGTCGGTCGTCGAGTGGAACCAGGAAGAGGTTCTCCCGCTCCATCGTCGCCAGAACTGTGCCGGCGTCCGTCACCCCGGTCAGTGACTCGATGAGGTCGGCGTTGAAACGCGGAAGAATGCTCGTCTCCAACAGGATCGCTCGCAGGTCGTCGGGCTGGCGTTGCAGCACCTCCTCGATGAGGTAGTCGACGATGTGTCTGTCGTCGCCCGCGAACGACTCCACGAACCCGGATACGTCGGCGCGGCCGTGCAGTGAGATCCCTGCGAGCTGGATCGCGGCGATCCAGCCTTCCGTCCGCTGCGCGAGGGTCCCGGCGTCCGCGAGTGAGAGGGGCGTCTTGTGGAGGTCGCGGAAGTAGCGCCAGACCTCGCCGTCGCTGAAGCGAAGGTCGGCCGCGCGCAGCTCGACCAACTCTCCGGAGGCGCGGAGCCGACCGAGTGGCAGAGCGGGGTCGGCGCGGCTGGCGATGGCGATCCGCAGGTTCGCCGGAGCATTGTCGACCAGGAACCGCACTCCTTCCAGAACGCTCTCGTCTTCGATGACATGGAAGTCGTCGAGCACAAGGACGACGCCGTCACCGCCCATATCGAGATCGTTGACCAGGACCGACAGCATGGCCTCGGTGGTCGAGTCGGTGTTATCGAGCGAGGAAAGCGCCTGACCCGCGCTGGGGGTTGCGCGGGAGAGCGCTGTCAGGACGTAGCGCCAGAACCTGCGCGGGTTGTTGTCCCCGGGATCCAGCGACACCCATGCAGCCGATCGGGACGCGTCCACCGTCTCGAGCCATTCGGTGAGGACGGTTGTCTTTCCGAATCCTGGCGGTGCCGTGATGAGAACAAGGCGGGCAGTCGACAGCCGCTCTATGAGCCCCGGCCGGGGGACTGCGTTGTCGCGCCGACGCGGAATGTGCATCTTGGTGTTGAGAAGGGGAGCGACGGGCACGTCATCCATCGCGACCCCTGCGCGGCACGCATACTCGCGCCCTCGATTCGGGGACGGCGGGTCCAGACGACCGGGCGTGTCCCGTGTTGTCCATCTGTCGAGTATCACGCCGCGAGGGCTTCCTGCGCACTCGGATCGGCAGGTTCCCGCATCCAGGGGTTGCTATGTGGCCGACGCCCCCCGTGAGGGCTGTGCGCGGAGCGCCACGATGAGGAGAAGTGCGCGTAGCGATCGCGGCCGCTCGTTGTCATCACGCGCGTCATCGAGGGCACTACCCCACGCGACGGGACCGAGGAGTCAAGACCCAAAAGTTGGCAGGCGCGTTCGCACAGCCCGCCGCGGGCACGCCGGATACAGTGTGAGCAGCTCTTGCACCCGCGTTCGCATCGGGTCCCCAGCTCGAGCGATGGCCCATTCCCCAGATGGTGTCGCGTCGCACGGTGCGGAGCTCCCGGTGGGTGCCGTGAGACTCGTTCCCAAACGCAGCCAACTTGCGGCACCCACCCACGGTCGTTCGCACAGCGAAGACGGATGGTCAGGCACCGACCGGAGTGCGCCCCAGACGCACTGCCGGCAACCGGTGCCCTCAAACATCACGTGCCCCCAGCGGGTGATGTTGAGTTCACCATAGCGCACCCGTGTCCCCCAAATGGGGGACACGGGCCATGCTTGAGCAGATCCTGAGGTTCGCTGATCGTGTGACGGTTATCGGCTCGGGGCGTGGCCGAAGCCGCAGCATCCCGTCATCGCGCGACTGCCTTGTTCAGCGGCCGGACTTTGCGGTAAGACATGCCCATGCCCAGGACAGGTGGTCGACGTGCGATTCTGGTTCCGATCGTCGGCCAGCTCCGCTCTTATCGACGCGCCTGGCTGCGCGGTGACGTGATCGCCGGGGTCACCGTCGCCGCTCTGATCGTGCCGAAGAACCTCGGGTATGCCGGTATCGCAGGCGTGCCGCTGCAGAACGGCCTCTACGCAGCTGCTGCGGGCGCGATCCTCTACGCGATCTTCGGGACGAGCCGGCAGATCTCGATGGGTCCGAGCTCAGGTCTCGCAGCGGTTGCGGCCAGCGCCGTGCTTGCAGCGAGCATCACCGGCGAGCAGGATGTCGCCTCTTTCGTCGCCGGCATCACGCTCGCGTCAGGCATCCTGTTCCTGCTGCTCGCCGTCTTCAGGATGGGCTGGATCGCCCAGTTCCTCTCGCGAGCGGTGGTCACCGGCTTCCTCTTCGGCGCGGCGCTCGATGTCGTGATCGGGGAGCTGCCCAAGCTCACCGGAACCGAGGCGACCGGCGCCAACCCGATCCAGGAACTCTGGTCGTGGTTCGGGACCTTGGGCGAAGCCCACATGGCGACGGTGCTCGTCGGGGTGATCTCACTGGTCGTCGTCTTCGGACTCCGGGCGATCGCTCCCGGGGTTCCCGGCGCCCTGGTTCTTGTTGTGGGCGGGCTGCTGGCGTCGGCGCTGTTCGACCTCGGGGCCAAGGGCGTGGCCGTGGTCGGAGAGGTGCCGCGCGGCCTGCCCGCGCTGCAGGTGCCGAACGGTCAGCTGTTGTGGGACCACGCGGGGACCGTCGCGCTGGCCGCTGTCGCGCTGGTCATGATCGGCTTCTCCCAGACGGCGGCCGACGCGCGCACTTTCGCGGCCAAGCACCGCTACCAGATCGACATCAACCAGGAATCCATCGCCCAGTCCATGGCCAATATCGGCGCCGGGCTGTTCCAGGGGATGCCCGTCTCCACGAGCCTGTCGGCGAGCTCGCTGAACGACCGCTCGGGTGCCAAGTCCGGTGTGGCGTCGCTCATCTCCGGCGGCACGGTGCTGCTGACGCTCCTGCTTCTCGCGCCGCTCTTCTCGAGCCTGCCCACGGCTGTGCTCGGCGCGCTGATCATCGAGGCCGTCGTCAGCGGAATGATGGACCTTCCCGAGATGAGGCGGCTCTTCCGGGTGAAGAGGGCGGACTTCTGGATCGCGGTCGTCGCGCTCCTCGGAACCCTCGTCTTCGGTGTGCTCGCCGGCGTGATCATCGGGATCGGGCTCTCCCTGGTCTGGCTGGTCGCAGTAGCCACCCACCCGCAGATGCCGACCCTCGGCCGAGAGCGGGGCACACAGGTCTTCCGCGAGATCGACACGAACCCGGGCGACGAGATCCTGCCCGGTGTGGCCGTCGTCCGGTTCGACGGCGGCCTGTTCTTCGCGACCGCGGACGCTCTGGAGGACCACCTGCGCGAGGTCATCCAAGCCAACCCGCAACTGACCGGGATCGTCCTCGACTGCGGCGGGATCAACTTCATCGACTCGCAGGGCGCTGCCACGGTCGCGGATGTCGTGACCCTCGCCCGTGACGCCGGCATCCATCTCCGCTTCACGCGACTGAAACCCGGGCCGCGAGCCGTTCTCGAACGCGACGGGGTGATCGAGCTCATCGGGGCGGACCACATCCACGGCAATATCCATCGCGCCGTCGAGGCGGAGCAGAACGATGCCGAGAACGGACGCGACGACGGCAGCTGACACAGCGGTCTTGGATGCCAAGACACCCGATGTATAGGCGTGATCCATCGATAGACTCTCGCCATGGCCGTCACGGACGAAGCGATCCTCAAGATCCGCGCGATGATCACCTCCGGCGAGCTCGGGCCCGGCGACCGGCTGCCCCCCGAGAAGGAGCTCAGCGAGCGCCTCGGCCTCTCGCGCAATTCGCTGCGCGAGGCGGTGAAGGCGCTCGAGGTGATCCGCGTGCTGCATGTGCGTCGGGGGGACGGCACGTACGTCACGAGCCTCGAGCCCCGGCTCCTGCTCGAGGCATTGTCGTTCGTCGTCGACCTCCACACCGATCGGTCGGTGCTCGAGATCTTCGGGGTGCGCCGCATCCTCGAACCGGCCGCGACCTCACTGGCCGCGCGTGCAATGACAGAGGAGGATGCGGATCGCCTCGCCGACGAGATCCAGTCGGTCGAGCCCGACGGGTCCATCGAAGACCTGGTCGCGCACGATCTCGCGTTCCATCAGGCGATCGCGGAGCTCTCGGGCAATGCGTATCTGAGCGGGTTGCTGGAATCGATGTCCAGTGGCACGATTCGTGCGCGGGTCTGGCGCGGCATCACCCAGCATGGCGCGAGCGAGCGCACCATCGCCGAGCATTCGGCGATCCTCGCCGCGATGCGCCTGCACGACACGGAGTTGGCGGCGGCCCTGGCGCTCGCACACATCGCGGGGATCGAGCAGTGGCTGCGCTCGGCCGCGTGACCCTCCTCTCGCAGCCTGGACAGACATCGGATGTCCAGGTCATACTCGCTGTCGGAGCCGCATCCTGATGGGCGGGTCGGCGATCGCCGAGTCCACGATGAGCCCTGCCACGACCGCGGAGGACACATGAGAGTCGCCCTGCATTCCACCATCCGCAACGGGGCGGTAGGCGACTACCGTGCGCATCACGCCGTGATCCCCGACGACCTCGTGGCGCTGTTCGAACGCGCCGGGATCCATGATTGGGCGATCTGGCGTTCCGGCGACCGGCTGTTCCACCTCGTGGACTGCGACGACTTCGAGGCGGCGATGACCGTGGTCGAGGGCGATCCCGCGAACGACGCCTGGCAGACCGACATCGGCAGGTTCGTCGCGGAGTTCTTCGGCGCCGACGGCGAGGTGGGCTTCTCGCCGCTGGAGCGGGTCTGGTCTCTGACCGCGCAGCTGTCCGTTCCGAGGGAGGCATGACCCTCCTCGACGCGCACGTCCACGTGTGGGATCCGGACGTCCTGGCCTATCCGTGGCTCGCGGGAACCGGAGCGGCTGAAGCGGCGCATCTGCCGGGCGAGGTGGATCGCGCCGGCGGACGCACGACCGGGATGGTGTTCGTGCAGGCCGAGTGCCTGCCGGCGCAGAGCGTCGCCGAGGTGCGCTGGGTTGCCGGGCTCGACTGGCCCGAGCTGCGCGGGATCGTGGCGGCCGCCGATCTGCGCGATCCACAGCTGGATGCGCAGCTGGACGAGCTGGCGGCGGCCGGACCGGTGTGCGGCATCCGCCACAATCTGCAGGGGGAGCCGGTGGAACGGCTCGGCGAGCCGGCGCTGCGTCGCGGGCTCGAGGTGCTGGCCGCCCGTGACCTGCCCTTCGACGCGTGCGTGACGCGTCACCAGCTCGACGGCCTCGCGGACCTTCTGGAACGGGTGCCGCAGCTGCGGGTCGTGCTGGACCACCTGGGCAAGCCTTCTGTGGCGGCCGGCCTCGAGAGCGTCGAGGGGCGTGCATGGCAGGCCGCGATCGACCGGATCGCGCAATTGCCGAACTCGCACGTGAAGCTGTCCGGGCTCATCCCGGAGGCGCCCGACGAGGACTCCCTGCGCGCGCACGGTGCGATGTTCGTCGCCCGCGCCCTCGAGGCGTTCGGCCCGGATCGGGCCATGATCGGCAGCGACTGGCCGGTCAGCGGCCTCTGGGGACCCGACATCGGGTTCGGCTCGTGGGCGGACCTCGTGCACGCGCAGATCTCCGATGACGACGCGTGGGATGCGGTCGCCTTCGCCACGGCGACGCGCTTCTACGGCCTCCCGGAGGCCCGACCCTAGGACTCCGGTGCGATGAGCCCCTCGTCCTGGAGCGCGTCCCACAGGGCTTCGGGGATGTCGGCATCCATCCGCTCGGCGTTCTCGCGCACCGATTCGGCATGCGCGGTGCCCACGACGACGGTCGCGACAAGGGGATGGCGCAGCGGGTACTGCAGGGCCGCCGCCGGCAGCTCGACCCCGAAACCACGGCAGACCGCGGCCAGCCTGCGGGCGCGGTCGAGGACCGCCTCGGGCACCGCGCCGTAGTTGTAGCGCGCGTCGGCCCCCGGATCGGAGGTCGCCAGCAGGCCGGAGTTGAAGACCGCCGCATCGACCACACGCACACCGCGCTCGGCGCACACCGGGAACAGCTCGGCGAGCGCCGGCTGTTCCAGCAGCGTGTAGCGGCCCGCGATCATCACGAGGTCGAGGTCTCCCTCGCGCACGGCCCGTGCCGCCACGGCGGGGTCGTTGACTCCGACGCCGATCTCGGTCACGAGGCCCTCCTCGCGCAGTGCGGCAAGGGCCGGCAGACCCTCGCGCAGTCCCCGGTCGAGGTCGTACACGTCCGGGTCGTGCAGGTAGAGCACGTCGATGCGGTCGAGACCCATCCGCTCGAGCGAGTCCTCCAGGCTGCGCCGCACTCCGTCGGCGCTCGGATCGAAGCGCCGCACGACCTCGTCCGGCACGTCGAAGCCGTTGGGCAGGTCGCTGCCGCCGTGGAAGTCGGGGTTCGGAACGAGAAGCCGCCCGACCTTCGTCGACACGACGTACTCGTCTCTCGGCTTCTCGCGCAGGAATGCCCCGAGCCGTCGCTCGGACAGGCCGATGCCGTAGTGCGGTGCCGTGTCGAAGTAGCGGATGCCGGCATCCCACGCGGCATCCAGAGCCTCGAACGCGCGCTCGTCCGACACGGCGCGGTAGAGATTGCCGATGGATGCGGCCCCGAAGGCGAGCCGGCCGAAGTCCAATGTCACGATGCGGCTCCCGTCCAGGTGTGCTCGGCCATCGAGGCCGCGAGCATCTCCGTGCCGGCGCCGGCGGCGGTCGGGGCCGCGTAGCGGCCGTGCTCGACCCTGACCGGCGTCACGAAGTGCTCGTGGAGGTGATCGACGTACTCGATCATCCGATCGTCCATGGTTCCGGTGACGGCGACGAAGTCGAACATCGCAAGGTGCTGCACGACCTCGCACAGCCCCACTCCGCCGGCGTGCGGGCACACGGGCACCCCGAACTTCGCGGCCAGCAGGAGGTTCGCGATGTTCTCCTGAACCCCGCCCACGCGCGTGGCATCGATCTGGATGACGGCTGCCCCGCCTGCCTGCAGCAGCTGCTTGAAGACCACGCGGTTCTGGACATGCTCGCCGGTCGCGACGGGGAGCGGGGCGATGGCCCGTGCGATGGCCGCGTGGCCGAGGATGTCGTCGGGGCTCGTGGGCTCCTCGATCCACGCCAGGTCGAACTCGGCCAGCTCGCGGATGCGGTCGATCGCGACGGGGACGTCCCAGCGCTGGTTGGCGTCGACGGCGATGCGGATGTCGGGACCGACCGCGGCCCGCGCGATGCCGAGCCGTCGCACGTCGTCGGCGGGATCGCCGCCGACCTTGAGCTTGATCTGCCGGAACCCCGCGGCGACCGCCTCACGGCTCAGCCGATCGAGCTTCTCGTCCGAGTAGCCGAGCCACCCCGGCGTCGTCGTGTACGCCGGGTAGCCCTCGGCGAGCAGACGTTCGATCCGTTCCGCCCGCTGCGGCTCCGCCCGGCGGAGGATGTCGAGGGCCTCGTTCTCGGTGAGCGCGTCGGTCAGATAGCGGAAGTCGACGACCGAGACCAGCTCCTCCGGCGACATGCGCGCCAGGTGCAGCCACAGCGGCTCGCCCGCGCGCTTGGCGCGCAGATCCCACAGCGCGTTCATCACACCGCCGATCGCCATGTGCATGATCCCCTTCTCGGGGCCGAGCCAGCGCAGCTGCGAGTCGTAGACGAGGCGTCGGGATGCGGCGCCCATATCGGCGAGGAGCTCGTCGACGTCCTCCCCGAGCAGGTACGGGCGCAGTGCATCCAGGGCAGCCACCTCGACGTCGTTGCCGCGGCCGATCGTGAACACGAAGCCGTGACCCTCGAGCCGGTCAGCCGCATCCGTGCGGATGACCACATACGCCGCGGAGTAGTCCGGGTCGGGGTTCATGGCATCCGATCCGTCGAGTGTGCGCGACGTCGGGAAGCGGATGTCGCACGTGTCGACTGCGGTGATGGTCGTCATGTCTGCCTTTCCGCGTCCCAGCGTATAGATCGGATGAATCAGCGGTCAATTTCTCGTACACTCAGGAAATGCGGAGTGGGAGCGCGAGAAATATCGGATGTCTATACTGTGCTGGTCGGGTGTGAGGGTTCACGCCCCTCTGAGCTGAGGAGCACGCATGAAGTTCGCCCGTCTGGGTCCCGCCGGGCACGAGATCCCGGTCGTCGATGTCGACGGCATCTGGCTGGATCTGCGGCCTGTCGTCGACGACATCCACGGAGCCTTCCTTGCCGACGATCCGATCGCGCGAATCGAGGCTGCGCGGGCCCGTGACGCCCTCGCGCCTCTCGACGGCGCCCCGGGCCTGCGCGTCGGTGCGCCCATCGCACGACCGGGCGCCGTGATCTGCATCGGCATGAACTATGCGGCGCACGCGGCGGAATCGGGCTCGGCGCCGCCCGCCCAGCCGGTCGTCTTCCTGAAGACCCCCAACACCGTCGCCGGTCCTCACGACGTCGTCACCATCCCGCGCGGCAGCGAGAAGACGGACTGGGAGGTCGAGCTCGGCATCGTCATCGGCCGCACCGCCTCGTACCTCGACAGTCTCGAGGAGGCGGCATCCTGCATCGCCGGCTACGTCGCTGTGAACGACCTGTCCGAGCGGACGTTCCAGCTGGAGCGGTCGGGAGGCCAGTGGTCGAAGGGCAAGTGCGCCCCCGGCTTCACGCCCACCGGGCCGTGGCTCGTCACGGCGGATGAGATGGATGCCGGCGCCCTCGGCATGCGGTCGTGGGTGAACGGCGACCCTCGCCAGAACTCGAGCACGGCGGACATGATCTTCTCGGCCGCGGAGATCGTCCTCGACCTCTCGCAGTATCTTGTGCTCGAGCCTGGCGACCTGGTGCTCACGGGCACCCCCGAAGGGGTGGCGCTGTCGGGGCGCTTCCCCTACCTCGCCGCGGGCGACGTGGTCGAGATCGAGATCGACGGGCTCGGCCGGCAGCGGCAGGAGTTCACGGCGTGGAAGGAGAACCATGACTGATCTGGCCGGACTCGTGGCGGTCGTCACCGGCGGGGCATCCGGGATCGGTGCGGCGATCGCCGCCCGCCTGGGCGCTGCCGGGGCCGACGTCGCCGTGCTCGATCTGAATCCCGCGCACGCGGCGCCGGGCGTGTTCGCCGTCGGCGCGGACGTGTCGGATCGTGCATCCGTGGATGCCGCGATCGCGAGCGTCGCGGAGCACTTCGGACGCATCGACATCGTCGTCAACAACGCGGGCATCGGAGCGCAAGGCGACGTCGCCGCCAACGGGGACGCCGAGTGGGCGCGCGTGCTCTCGATCAACGTGACAGGCATCGCCCGTGTCACCGCGGCCGCGCTGCCCTGGCTCCGCCGGTCTCCGGCCGCCGCGGTGTGCAACACGTCGTCGATCGCAGCGACTGCCGGCCTGCCCCAGCGCGCCCTGTACAGCGCATCCAAGGGGGCGGTGCTCGCCCTCACCCGCGCCATGGCCGCTGATCATCTGCGGGAGGGCATCCGCGTCAACTGCGTGAGCCCGGGGACAGCCGACACGCCCTGGGTGCAGCGGCTGCTCGAAAGCGCGGACGACCCGGCGGCCGAGCGCGCCGCCCTCGAAGCTCGTCAGCCGCACGGCCGCCTCGTGAGCGCCGACGAGGTCGCCGCGGCCGTCGCCTACCTCGTGTCACCCGACGCCGGCTCGACGACGGCCGCGATGCTCGAGGTCGACGGGGGGATGAGCGGACTCCGCCTTCGCCCGCAGTAGGCCCGGCTGCGCAACCGCAGGCTCGGCGTGGAGCCTTCGCCATCGGATCGGTGTCGTTCCGCAGATCTTGGCGAAGGTCTCGTGGAAGGAGCTGAGCGACTGGAAGCCGGCCTTCGTTGCGATGGCGGAGGAGTTCAGGTCGGTGGTGAGCAGGTAGCGTTGCGCCTCCGCGACCCGGAACTGGCCGAGGTAGGTGTTGACGCTCGCACCGAACACACCGCGGAAGATGCTCGCCGCTCGGTTGGGGTGGAGGTGGACGACTCGGGCGACATCGGCGACGCGGATGTCCTGCGCCGAGTGCTCCGCGATGAAGGTGGCCATCCGGGCGGCGCGGTCCAGGTCGATCGACGAGCGGGCGCTCGCCGCAGCCGTCTCCAGCCATCTGCCCTGCGACATGCGGTACATCAGCGCCTCCACCTCCAGCTCGGCGGCGCGTCGCGTGAGCAGCTGGGCGCGGAAGAGATCTCGGGTCCATCGGTCGAAGTGCGGTGCCCACTCGTCGGAGCGGGTATCGGTCGGGCCTACAAGCACGGAGCCACGCAGCAGACCATCCTTCACCGCCTCCGGAAGTCCCCACGACATGAACACCGCCAGGGGAATGGTGACGAAAGCCATCAGGTGGCCTTCGTCGATCTGGATGAGCTGGTGCGGCTTCGCGCCCCAGAAGGCGCACAGAGTGTCCGCCGGCAGGGTCGTCACCTTGCCCGCGGAGCTGTAGACGAGCTCACCCGAGCTGTAGTTGACCTCGATGTCGTTGTGGGAGTGCGGCGCCGCCATGACGGGGGAGACGCCGCGCCAGGCGGCGAATCCGAAGCTGTTCCCGTGCAGTCGGGGCTCAGGGGCGACAGACATGGTGGATTTCTGGAATCCGATGCTCAATTTGGGGAACCTTGGGAAAAATACAGCGGCTATCGTCGTCCAGCATAAGGGAGGCCGACATGACCGACACGGCTCTGCAGAGCGACTCCGCGACGACTCGCGATTACCACCTGACACCGGACGAGATCGCCCACTTCGACGACCAGGGCTACGTCATCCTGCGAAACCGGATCTCGGGACCGATGCTCGAGAAGCTCCAGCGCGCATCGCTGCGGTGGATCGAGGACGGCCACGCCCTCCAGAACGAGTCCGACGGCGACGGCGACTACAACTTCGCGACCCGGCCGTCCGGGAGGGTGCTGTTCCGCATCAACTACCTCCACAACAAGGGCGAGGCCGCGTCGCTCGAGCTTCTCGGCAGCCCCGAGATGCTCGGCATCGCGGAGAGCCTCGCCGGGCCGGACTTCGTCCCGACCTATGAGTCCCTGGTCTTCAAGAACACGGGGGACGGTGCGCCGATCGATTGGCATCAGGATGCCGTGCATCCCCGCACTTTCAGGATCTTCAATGTCGACGTGTACCTGGACGCGAGCCGAAAGGGGAGCGGTTCCCTGAGGGTTGCTCCGGGATCCCAGCGACACGTCGTCGATGTGTGCCAGCTCCAGGAGGAGTACGGCTGGGATGCGCCGGGCGTGGTGCAGACCGAGTTGAATCCCGGCGACGTGCTCGTGCACGATGTCATGCTCGTACACGGCTCGGAAGCGACGCTCGCCAACAAGCTGCGTCGCACCATCTACTACGAGTTCCGCCCCGCCGAGCAGATCCTCGCCGAGGGCCCGTGGGACGAGGCCTTCATCGATCAGCGCCTTCGACTCATCGCGCTCGGCCAGCGGGAATGGCGGATGCGGAACCCCTCAGCCGTGCCGTTCTCCTGGAACGTCTCCGATCGCTTCGCTCCCCACATCTCCGACGACTCCGAGGCAGAGCTCAGGGTCGCCCACGGAGTCCACACCCCAGGTTCGTACTGCAGCGCGGGGAGCGTCGCGGCCAAGCCCATCGGCCGGCCGGTCTGAGAGCCTCTCCCGCGCTCATCGGGGCGTTCCGAGTGGATGGTGCACCCATCCGGATCCGAGCGGCTCGTCGAAATCGAGCGGTCCGGTCGACCCGAAGCGAGGCGCGTACACCTCTGCGTCGTCGAGCGGTGCGAAGCCGATCTCGGCTCCGGCCGAAAGGTCGGCGAAGCCTCGCTGGTTCGCGGAGAGTCCCCACACGGTGTGGAATCCGGGCTGCTCGAGGCGATTCACCGCCTCGACCAGACGGGCGAGGTCTGCGATCGACAGCCATGTCGACAGGGAGCGGATGCTGGAAGGCTCGGGCTCCACCGTCCCGAGTCGCGCGGCGACGACGGACATGCCGAAGCGATCCGCATAAAGCTGTCCGAGCGTCTCCAGCACCACCTTGCTCACCCCGTAGTAGGTGTCAGGTCGGGCCGAGGGCGACCGCATCCCTTCCACGGACCGCGACGTGTGGAATCCCACGGCGTGGATCGAGCTTGCAAGCAGAACGCGAGGCACGCCGGCCTGCCGGGCGGCCTCCAGAACCACGCGCCCGCCGTCGATGTTCACACGCAGGATGTCATCCCACGGCATCTCCGAGGCATAGCCGGCGAGATGCACGACGGTGTCGGCCCCGGTGACGGCCGCAGTCAGACCGTGGAGGTCGGTGACCGATGTCACCACCGTTCGCTCGGACGGTCCCTCATCGCGCGGGGGAACGATGTCCACGAGCGTGAGACGGCGGCCCTCGGCGCGCAGATGCGGTCGGAGACGCGTGCCGACGCTGCCCGCTGCACCGGTGAGGACGATCGACGAGGACATGCCGCTCCTTGGAATGATCCGATCCGTGACACACTTGCGATAATCGATAATAGACGAGTACGTTCGCATCTGAAGGCCCTTCGTTGAGTTGTCTTCCCGGCTCCGGCGAGGGGACTGAAAGGAATCTCGTGATCATCCAGGACCTGATCGTGACGCCGATCGCGTTCCCCGATCCGCCCTTGCTCAACGCGTCGGGCGTGCACGAGCCGCTCGCGTTGCGCAGCATCGTTCAACTCGTCGTCTCCGGCGGCATCGTCGGGCTGGGTGAGGGCTGGGGAGAGCAGGATGTCGTCGATGCGATGACGCAGGCGCGGGATGAGTTGGTCGGACTCAACGTGTTCGATCTCGCCGCCATCGAGGCAGCGATCGGTCGAGCGATCGCCGTTGGCGACCACGAGCAGCCGAACGACGACCTCCCGAGGGTCGCCTTCGCGCCGATCGAGGTCGCGTGCCACGATGCGCAGGGAAAGATCCTGGGAGTTCCGGTCAGCACGCTCCTCGGCGGTGCCGTCCGCCAGAGCGTCGACTTCAGCGGGTACCTCTTCTACAAGTGGGATCGGCATCTCGAGACGACTGCCGCGCCGGATCGCTGGGGAGCCGCGCTCGACCCTGCCGGCATCGTGGATCAGGCACGCACCATGATCGACGAGTTCGGGTTCCGCTCGCTCAAGCTCAAAGGCGGGGTGTTCAGCCCCGACGAGGAGGCCTCGGCGATCGAGGCGCTCGCCGAGGCGTTCCCCGGCGCACCGCTGCGGATCGATCCCAATGGCGTGTGGTCCGTGGAGACCTCGCTGCGCATCGCCGATCGACTGCGCGGAACCCTGCAGTACCTCGAAGACCCCACGACGGGCATGGATGGCATGTCCGCCGTCGCCCAGGACGCCGGCATCCCGCTCGCGACCAACATGTGCGTGGTGCACTTCGAGCAGATCGCCGAGGCGGTGCGCACCGACGCCGTCCAGATCGTCCTCTCGGACCACCACTTCTGGGGCGGACTGCGGCGCACCCGCGAGCTGGGGGCCATCTGCGAGACCCTCGGGCTCGGGCTCTCGATGCACTCCAACTCGCACCTCGGGATCTCGCTCGCAGCGATGACGCACGTCGCGGCGGCCATGCCGCGCATCGATTACGCGTGCGACACGCACTACCCCTGGAACGGCGAGCACGACATCCTCAAGCCGGGGGCGATCGAGATCCGCGACGGAGCGGTGCAGGTGCCCACCGGTCCCGGGCTCGGCGTCGCCCTGGACGAGGGCAGGATGGGCGATCTGCACGCCGTCTACACAGCGGCGGGCAGAACACACCGCGACGACGAGGCCTACATGCGGGCCGCATACCCCGACTTCGTCGATGTCCGGCCGCGGTTCTAGCGCGCCGGGCGCTCTGAGCGTCTACGCCTACCCCTGGGACGTCGTCGGCGATCCGGCGGCTCTCGATGTGCTGGGGTCGATGGGCGCGGAGCGCGTCGTTCTCGCCGCCGCCTACCACTCGGTGCGGGCCGCGACCCCCCGGCATCCGCTGCACAAGGTCGTCGATGCGCGCTGGTCGGCGATCTACTCGCCGCTCCGGCCCGAGGCGTTCGCCGCGCTGCCGATCGCGCCGCACGCCCCGGGACGCTGGGTGACCGAGGGTTCGTTCGCACAGGCGCATCGGTCGATCGCCGAGGCGGGGATCGACGTCGCCGGTTGGCTCGCCCTCACGCACGTCGACGGCGAGAGCGAATCCGACGAGTTCCGCGTCGTCAACGCGTTCGGCGACGTGTACGCGTACGCGCTGTGCCCGTCCCACGACGCGGTCATCGAGTACGCGTCGACGGTCGTTCGTGAGACCGTCGACGCGGGGGAGCTCTCATCGATCGTGGTCGAGGCCTGGAGTCAGCTCGGCGTGGCGCACGTGTCCCAGCACGACAAGACATCCACCGCGGGCTGGACGGCCGCTGATCTCCAGCTTCTCTCGATCTGCTTCTGCTTCGCGTGCCGGGTGCGCTACCTCGAACACGGAGGCGATGTCGACGCGATGCGCGCGGCGGTGCGAGCCTCGGTCGGGACCGCTCGTGCGGAGTCCGTCCGCGACGAGTGGGGCGCAGTCGTGCTGGCCGCCCGCGCCCGCTCGCGACGCCGGATGCTGTCCGCCGTTGTTCCGGCAGCGCACGAGGCGGGCGCGGCGCACGTCGAACTGCATGTCGACGACGACCCGTGGGAGACGGGTCCGTCCGGGCCGGTCGGCCCCGAGAACGATGTCGCAGCCGTTGTCGCACCCGCGTGGACTCCCGGGGCGGCCTCGGTCGAACGGGTCCGCCGACTGTCGCAGAGCCACCACGACGTCGCCGCCTACGTGAGCATTCTCGGCACGGAGCCGGCGGAGAACCTCGCGAAGTTCTGGGAAGCGCTGCGCGCCGCCGGGGCTGGATCCCTGCACCTCTATCACTTCGGGCTGGCGTCGGCGGACCGGATCGCGGCGACCATCGCCGCACGCGCGGCGATCCACGCAGGGATGCACTGAGGAGAACGGCATGACAGATATCGGCGAACGCCTCCGCGATGTGCCGCTCGTCGCGATTCTTCGGGCGCCCGACGCGGCTCGATTCCGCCCCGTCGTCGAGGTGCTGTACCGCTGCGGATTCCGGGCGGTGGAGATCACCCTCACGACCGCGGGCGCGGTGGAGTGCATCCGTGAGCTGCGGGCGGCGATGCCGTCCGACCTGCTCGTCGGTGCGGGCTCGCTCAGGTCTTCGAGCGACCTGCGGGCGGCCCAGCAAGCGGGCGCCCAGTTCTTCGTGAGCCAGTTCGCTTCGATCGAACTGCGGGATGCCGCGGACGCCCTGGCAGTGGAGTACATCCCGGGCGCACTGACACCGACGGAAGTGGCCACGTGCCGCGCGGCCGGTGCGGCGGTCGTCAAGATCTCCCCGGTGACCCCGGTGGGTGGCGTCGCCTATGTCGGCGAACTTCTGGCGCCCATGCCCGACGCGCGGCTCTTCGTGACGGGTGGAGTGAATGTCGATGACGTCGCCGGGTATTTCGATGCCGGGGCGGCGATGGTGGGCCTCAGTCGAGATCTGCTCGGGGACGCGCTCGACCCAGGGGGTGATCTCGCCGGACTCTCCGAACGTGCGTGGGCAGCGGTCCGCGCGGTGTCGGTGCGATCGCTCGCGTCGAGGTCTCCCGAAGCGGAGGTGGTGCGATGAACGTCGTCTTCATCGGACTGGGCACGATGGGCCTGCCCATGGCGGTCAACCTCGTGCGAGCCGGGCACGACGTGCACGGGTTCAATCGCAGCAGTGCCAGGGTGGCCGCCCTCGTCGCGGCAGGCGGGATCGGCGGAAGCGACCTCGCCTCCGACGTCGAGCACGCCGACGTGATCATCACGATGCTCCCCGATTCCCCCGACGTCCAGGCGGTGCTGCTCGGGCCGGACGGGATCCTGCTGCGTGCACGCCCGGGATCGACCGTCATCGACATGAGCACCGTCACACCGGCGCTCGCGATGGAGGTGGCGGAGGCCGCTGCCGACCGGGGCATCACGGCCCTCGACGCCCCGGTGAGCGGGGGAGAGGCGGGTGCCGTCGAAGGCACGCTGTCGATCATGGTCGGCGGCGATGCCGACGTCGTCGAGGACCGGAGAGAGCTTCTCGGGGCCATGGGCACGACCGTCGTCCATGTCGGCGGTCCCGGTGCCGGGCAGACCGTGAAGGCGGCGAACCAGCTGCTGGTCGCCGCGACCATCCAGGCTGTCGCGGAGGCGCTCACCTTCCTCGATGCATCGGCCGTCGATCTCGAGCGCGCCGTCACTGTCCTGGCAGGGGGACTGGCGGGAAACCGCATCCTGGACCGGAAGTCCGCCTCGATGCTCGCTCGCGACTTCCGACCCGGATTCCGCGTGGAACTCCACCACAAGGATCTCGGGATCCTGCTCGACGCAGCGCGGCGTGCGCGCGTCCCCCTTCCCGTCGGAGCGCTGGTGAGCCAATTGATGGAGTCCGCCCTCGCGCGCGGCGACGGTGCGCTGGACCACACCGCCCTTCTGCGGGGCGTCGAGCAGCTGGCGGGTCGAGAGCGATGAGAGCGATGACCGGTCGGCTTCGCTACGCGGAGAGCTGCACCCGGTTGGTGCCGGGGACAGCCCACGATTATGAGGAGTTCCATCGCGCGGTCCCGCGCCGGATCGATGAGCAGCTCCGCCGGGGCGGGGTTCTGGCGTGGCAGATCTACCTCCGAGGCGACGTGCTCACCCACTGCGTCACGAGGGAGGATCGCGAACCCGCGCCTCCGAGCCCCGAGGACCTCGCGACGACCGCGTGGTGGCGCACGCTGGTCGATCCGTTCCTCGTGGACGGTGCCTCTCCGCCGGTCGAGAGGCCGCTGGGGCGGCTCATCTGGGACCTCGACTGGCCGACGCGCGAGGATCTGGAGGAGGGAGGATCCGATGAAACGTGCCGCCCGGCGGATCATGGCTAGCGATTCTCGATAGACTCCCCCCGTGTCCGACCTCGATGAGATGTCCCTCGACCTCGATCGCGGCCTGCTGTCGGATCGCATCTACGAGCTCGTGAAGGCGATGATCAAAGACGCGACCCTCGAACCCGGTGAGCAGGTCGTGGAGTCCCAGCTCGCACGTCGCCTCGGCGTCAGTCAGGCGCCTGTGCGAGAGGCGCTCAAACGGCTGGCACACGAAGGCCTGGTGACGCACGTCCGACACCACGGCACCTTCGTCGCGGAATTCTCCCCCAGAGAAGCCGAGCAGGCGCGTATCGCACGGGTGGCACTCGAAGGGCTGGCCGCCCGCCTCGCGTTCGGCCGCATCGACTCGGCGACCGAAGCGCGGCTGGTGTCGATCATCGACCAGATGCATGCCGCGGCGGACCGCGGCGATCTCTCCGCCTTCCGTGAGCTCGACTTCGACTTCCACAAGACGGTGGTCGCCGCCTGCGGGAACCCCTATCTCCCGAAGATGTGGGACATCGTCGAGCCGAGCCTCCGGTCGATGCACGTGCTGTCCGACCCCGGGTTCGACGGCGACTGGCACGTCGTCGCCGACATGCACCGCGCGCTCCTCGATTCCCTGCAAGGCGACGACCCGGGGGCCGCCGAGGATCTTTTCAGCGCACACGCTCTCGGCATGGGCAGCACGCCCGAGAGGCCGATGGGGCCTGCCATCAATCGCTACATCGAGCAGCTGCAGTCCGAGGAGTTGTCTTCCGACTCACCGGAATCCGACCGCTGAGTCAGCGCGGAGGCGTCGGCCCGTAGATTCGTTCGGCGGTGCGACGCCAGATCGAACGCGACTCGTCCGCAGTCAGGTCGGGCAAGGCGCCTGCGGTGCGGTCGACGATCGCCGCGTAGTCGCCGACAAGGGTCGACATCGGCCAGTCGCTGCCGAACATGAGGCGACGAGGTCCGAGTGCCTCCATCGCCGCTGCGACGGCGCCCCGGACAGCAGCGTCGCCGTCTGACCTCGTTCCGGGGCGGGCGAAGAGGCCGGAGATCTTCGCTGAGACGGCGGCACTCCCCGCGAGGTTCGTCAACGCTGCCCGCCACTGCGTGGTCGGTTCGTGCGAGCCGAGTCCGAGGTGGCAGAGCACGATCTGCAGCCGCGGATGCCTCGCCGCTAAATCGCGGACGGCGGCGAGCTGGTCCGGTCGCAGCAGCAGCTCCAGCACGATGCCGTGCTCTTCGAGTCCGGCCAGCAGGGTGTGGAGCCCCTCGAGGTCGGTCCACTCCGCCGAGCGGCTCTGAAGCGCAAGGCGTACGCCGGCGGGCAGCGTGCCGGCGCGGTCGACGGCCGCCTGCACCGCACCCATCCCTGCGCCGGCAGCCGGTGCGTACTGCAGCACCACGTGCGACGGAATGCCGGCGGACCGCGCGGCAACATCGAACAGCCATTCCGCCTCTGCTGCGGAGTCGCCTGCCTGAACCGCGACGGCGCCCGTCACCGGCAGCTCGGCGATCGCCGCCCTGAGGTCGGCCACCCCGTAGCGCTGTGCGAGGCGCGGAACGTTCGCGAGCCACGCAAGCTCGTAGCTGCTCGTGTCCCACAGGTGGACGTGGGCGTCGAGGATCGGGTCCGATGGGTCAGGCATCCAGCTCCGCCCAGAGCGCGGACGGAATCGTCGCCTCGACATCCGCAACGAAATGGCGGACCTCGTCGGCGGTCCGGGCGCCTACGACGACACCGCCGACGGCAGGATGCCGAAGCGGAAAGCGGATGGCAGCCGCGGAGAGCGCGCAGCCGTGCGCGACGCAGCGTCGTTGCAGGGCACGTGCCCGCGCCAGCTCCGCGGCGGTCGCCGGCCGATAGTCGTACATCGCGTCGTCTCGAGGGTTCGCGAGGATGCCCGTGTTGAACACTCCTGCGGCGACGACCACGACGTCGTTCGCCGCAGCCGTGGGGAGCAACTCGTGCTCGGCGGAACGATCGAGCAGCGTGTATCGCCCGGCGATCATGACGAGGTCGACATCCGCTTCCGCAGCGAACCTCGCGAGCGGCGCCGCGAAGTTCATGCCGACGCCGATCGCCCGGACGACACCCTCGTCGCGCAGCCGCACCATCGCGGGGATGGCCTGCCGAAGCGCGAGGTCCACGTCGTCCGGGTCATGCAGATACAGGACATCGATGCGATCGACGCCGAGCCGGGCAAGGCTCGACTCGAGACTGCGGATCACGCCGTCGGCGGAGGGATCCATGACGGTGCGGACGCCGACGCCACCGGGCGGGACGACATCGCCGTCCGCATCGAGGATCTGCCGTCCGACCTTCGTCGCGATCGAGACGGTGTCCCGCTCGACATCGCCCAGAGCAGCGCCCAGCCGACGCTCGCTCAGGCCGGCGCCGTAATGCGGAGCGGTGTCGAAGAACCGGATGCCCGACATCAACGCCTGCGCGACGGTGCCGGCGGCGTCCGCCTCGGTGACGCTCGTGAACAGATCGCCGATCGGCGCGCAACCCAGGCCGAAGTCGCTCAGCCGGTGCGCAGTCGGCCTCAGCGGGGCAAGGACGTGGTCGAGCGCCATGCCTCGTACTCCTCGCGGCTCGCCGGCGTCAGCGGGTAGTAGTCGCTGAGCCGGGCACCGGCGTCGAGACGCTCGCGGCTGAAGACCTCCCAGTCCTGGTGGTCCTTGGCGGCGTCGCGCACCTGAGGCGCGAGCGCCTGGGGCACGACGACCGGGCCGTCGTCATCCGCGACGACGAAGTCGCCCGGCATGCACAGCACGCCGCCGACGGCGACCGGCACGTCGTAGGCCCACGGGAACAGCTCCGACTGCGAGGCGTAGTGGGGGGTGGCGCCGGTGCACCAGACCGGGATGCCCAGTGCGCGGATCCGGCCCGCGTCGCGGATCCGACCGTCGACGACGATGCCCGCGCCGCCCTTGCGCTGGAAGTAGCGGGCGAGGATGTCGCCGATGCATCCGGAGAACGCGCTCCCGTATGCCTGGATGACGAGCACGTCACCGGGCTGCACGGTCTCCATGACGGCCCAGAGGGCCGTGTGGCGCTCGACGTACTCCTGCGACAGCCCCGACGCGAGGTCCTCTCGCTGAGGCATGAACTGCAGCGTGAGCGCGGAGCCCACCACCTTCTGGCCGGGAACGAGCGGTCGCGGGCCCTCCACGAATGTCCGCCGGACGCCGAGGCTGTGGAGCTTCGAGCACGCGGTCGCGGACCCGATCTCCTGCATGGCCTCGAGCTCATCGGCATCCGGCCGGCTCCACGCGCCGCCGCGGATCGGAAGCTCGACGGCGCGGTGAGGCGAGGTCAGCTGATCGGTCATGATGGTGTCCCTTCGATTGCTGTGGCGTGAGCGGCGGACTGGTGCCGCGGCTGTCGGATGGCTTCGGTCGTGGTCAGCACGAACTTCGCATGGTGGGCAGACGGCAGGTCGACGACGATCGACGGCGCGTCGACGTCGCTCACGCGCGAGACGATCTCGCCCGGATCGGATGTGTAGGCGACGGGGTCGCCCGGGAATACGGATCCCGATTCCCCGGTCGAACGCACCGACCGGATGTCGCGCTCCCCGAACCTGCCCGGACGGACCCGCACCCGCCGCAGCTCGCGATTCGAGAGATTGACGAGTTCGACGGCGATCTCGTCGCCGTCGATCGAGGTGACCAGGGCGGCGACGTCTCGGGGGAGACCCGGCCGTGCGTGCTCGACGTCCTCGTAGCTCACGGCCACGAGTGGAAGACCGCCGTTGTAGAGCACCTGGGGCGCTCCCGAGATGAGCTGGCCGAGCACCTCCGTGACGACGGGTTGCACGCGCTGCCAGAAGTGGATGTGCACGGTGGCCGGGTCGGGATGCTCCGTCTCCATGAGCGCGACTCGGCGAGCGACCTGACCGAGCGCCATCGAGAGCGCGCGCTCGGGGTAGTCGGGATTCTCGCCGGCGAGATAGCTCAGCCATGGCATGTCGTGACCGCCCTCGGCCTTGTCGCGGAACGGGCGGACCGCGGTAGGCGACTCCGACTGGACCGGCAGGAGGCGGCGCAGCCGGTCGAGGTCGGCGGAATCGCGGGAGAACCACCAGAGCCACGTCGGCAGCTCCATCGGCATCGGCCCGAAGTCGAACCAGCCGTCCGTGCCGAAGCGGTGGGGCACGAGCTGCGCCGCATTCTCGGCATCCTCGCCCAGTCTGCTCAGCGAGTTCGCCTGCAGGCTCATCGGTGTCTCGGCGACCGATGCCGTGATCGCGTGGTCGATGACCGTGTCGAGGGGTGCGCGGGCGAGTTCGAGGTACGTCCGATCACCGGTGACGATCGCGGCGTTGATCGCCCCGATGAGCGCCGCCATCCCGACGCAGGGAAGGCCATGGGGCCAGGTCCAGCCGTAGTGCCCGCCATACCAGCGACCGTCCTGCAGCGTTCCGACGAGTCCGTCGGGACCGGCGTTGTCGGGAAGCAGGCCGCCATTCGCGTCGGCGCGATCGCGCCATCCGTCGACGTACCGCTCGATCCACTCGGCGGCGCGCTCATCGCCGTCGTAGAGCCAGTGATTGGCGACCAGACTCGTCGCGGCGAGGTTCACCGCCACGTCGCCGTGCGCGCGGCGACGCATCTCGGCACCCATGAGATCGGCCTTGGCTCGGACCGCCAGGTCGTCCCACCGGTCGATGCCGGGGATGCCCTGGATCGGGAGACCGTACGGCCGCATGTTCTCCTGATCGGCGGAATAGGAGGTCCATTCGTCGCCGACGCCCTCCCTCGCGCCCAGCGCGCCGTTGTGCGGCGCCAGGATCACGTTCGCGGCGGGATCGTAGTTGCCGTTCGCGGGATCGAGGTACAGCTCGGCGAACCGGCGTGCGCGCTCCCGGAACGCGGCGTCATCGGGGTCTGCCGCGCACAGTGCGTAGAAGAAGATGAGCGACTCGCCCTGGTGGAACCAGTCGTACCCGTTCTCGTATTCGTCCGTGAGCATGCCGGCCTCGGTGAGCTGGGCCGTGACGCCGCGCCAATGGTGCTTGGCCGCATCGAGGATGTCGCCTGCTCCGCCCAGGGCATAGAAGGCGGGCCAGTTGAAGAACGGCTCATAGAAGTCGTCGACGCCGTCGCGACTCTCGAGGGCTCCGCTGTACCGGAGTCGACCATCGGACTCGCAGTAGAGCTCGACGAACCGCGGCCACGCGCGCTCGATCTCCTCGAACAGCCGGCGCTGAAGCACGGCCCACGCGGGAACCTCGCGCATCGGTGCGACGAGTACGGGATCGGCCACGGATCAGCCCTTCGTCGCCCCGGCGACCAGGCCGCCGATGATGTGCCGCTGCATGATGACGAAGAAGATCATCACCGGCGCGACGGCCAGGAGAAGTGTCGGGAAGACCGTCGTGTAGTCCGTCTGGTACTGGCCGACGGCGGCGAAGACACCGGTCGTCACCGTGTGGATCCCGGAACTCGGGCCCAGGATGATCTGGGGGTTGATCCAGTCGTTCCAGATGCTGACGGAGTTCAGAACCAGGATGGTCCCCACCACGGGCTTCATCATCGGGAAGATGCACGACCAGAACGCCCGGATCTTGCCCGCCCCGTCGAGCTCGGCGGCTTCGTCGATCTCTCGAGGGAGGGACCTGATGTAGGCCGTGAACAGGAAGATCGTGATCGGGAGCGTCAGCGCGGTCTCGAAGAGCACGAATCCGGGGATCGTGCCGATGAGGCCGAGCACCCGAAGGACGTAGACGACCGGGATGAGCGTGACCTGGCCGGGGATGAAGAGCCCCGATACGAAGAACAGCAGCAATGCGAGGTGCCACTTGCTCTTGCCGCGGGCGATCACATACGCGGCCGGCGACGCGATCACGATGCAGAAGAAGTTGACGAGGAGCACGAACAGCACGGTGATGCCGTAGGCGCCGAGGACGTTGAAGTCCTTGCTGGTCGCCGCCTTCACGAGGTAGGTCAACGAGAACGAGCCGGGGGAGAATCCGAGCGGATTCGCGAAGATGTCCGCCTGGGACTTGAACGCGCTGATGACCATGATGTACATCGGCACGAGCATGACCACCGCCAGCAGCGCGATGAACAGCCACTTCAGAATGCGCGGAGCGAGGGGAACTCGGATCTTGGTCGTCCGGGCTGCGCGCCCCCGGCGCTCGCGGCGCTCGGGGGTGACGTCGACGGCGACGTCACCGATCGAATCGGGGGGACTTGCTTCGATGGTCGACATCACTCGCTCACCTTCTTCTCGGCGCCGCGGCGAGCGAGCGTGACGGCGATGCCCAGCACGGCCGTGACGACGAGAAGGATGACGGACTGCGCCGCGCCGAATCCGAGCCGGGCATTCTGAAATGAGTCGCTCAAGATCTGGTACACGATGGTCTGCGTCGACCCCGCCGGTCCGCCATCCGTCAAGGACACGACGATGTCGTAGACCTTGAGCAGGCCGACGACGCTGAGGACGACGTTGACGGTCACGATGGGCGCGAGCATCGGCAGCGTGATGTTGCGGAACTGCGCCCACTTGCCTGCACCGTCGACCGTGGCGGCCTCGTAGAGTTCGGCGGGTATGGACTTCAGGCCGGCGATGTAGAGGATCATGCTGAACCCGAAGCTCGCCCACACGATAGTGGCGATGATCGTGCCCTTGGCGAATGTGGCCTCTGTGAGGAAAGGCACCTCGGGAAGGCCGTTTCGGGTCAGGAGGGAATTCACGACTCCGTGCGGTGCGAGGAGGGCCGACCACAGGAAGCCGATGATGAGGGCGCTGATGATGTGGGGGAAGAAGAAGACCATGCGCGCGGTCGAGTTGAGCGCACCCGAGCCGGCGATGAGGGCTGCGGTGAGGAGTCCGAGGGCATTGCATGCCAGGGTGCCGACGACGGCGATGGCCAGGGTGAAGGTGGCAGCGTCGATGCTGCGCGGGTTCCTGAAGGCGCGGGCGTAGTTCTCGAAGCCGATGAAGTCGAAGTTGAGGCTGTAGCCGGTCCAGTTCGTGAAACTCAGCACGAACGCGAGTCCCATCGGGATCACGAAGATGGCGGTGAACAGGGCGACCGCGGGAGCGGTCATCAGGAAGCCGGGCATTCGCCGCTTCCAGATGGTCAGGACCTTGGATGCATCGGTCATCTTCGACCTCTCAATTCGTGGGGTGTGGTGACGGTGGGGACGTGAGGAGACCTCACGCCCCCACCGATGTGCGCTACTGCGCCGCGAACCAGTCGTCCATGGCCTTCAGCATCGCGTCGGCCGACCCGCCGGTCATGAGGGCCTGCGTCTGCGCGTTCAGCTCGTTGTTGTAGCCCGGAGCGACCGTGCGCTCGCCGTACCCGTCACCCGACGGGGTGAACGCCTTGGCGGGGGTGTCGGCGATGATCTTCTGCAGCTCGGCACCGAGCGGCGTCGTCTTGTACTCGTAACCCTGGCGGAAGTTGCCGTCCGCCTGGAGCTGCGAGGTCACCGCGGCCCTGTCGGTCACCAGGTACTCGACGAGCTTCGCTGCGGCATCCTGGTGCTTCGACGCCTTCATGATGATGTACGGGTTCGCCATGTTGGCGATCTGGGCAGGAGTCTTCACGCCGTCCTCGGCCGGGGCCGCGAACACGCCGATCTCCGGCTTGCTGGTCGCCTTCGCCTCGGCCGCGGAGAACCAGGCGCCCATCGGGTACATCGCGGCCTTGCCTGCGAGGAACGACGCCTCGGCGTCCGCGTACTTCACACCCACGGCATCGGCGGGGATGTAGCCGTCTTTGACCCACGACGCGAAGCGCTTGACCGCCGCGCTGTAGGTGTCGCTCCACTTCTTGTCGCCCGAGGAGATGTGCTTGTACCAGTCGGGATCTTTGCCGATGACGGTCGGGATGCCGGTGTACTGCATGGCGAGCTGGCTCATCCACTCGCCACCGCTCTGGATGGGAGTCCACCCGGCATCCTTCAGCTTCTTCAGGTCCGCCTCGAACTCCGCCATCGTCGCCGGGGGCGCGGTGATCCCCGCATCCTGGAACGCCTTCTTGTTGTAGAAGATCGTGCCCTGCAGCTGGAAGCCGACGCCGGCGACGAGGTTCTTGCCCTCCATCTTGTACTGGTCGGCGAGGGGGCCCTTCTTCGCCCACGTGTACTTCGAGAGGTCGACGAGCTCCGGCGCCAGGGTCGCGTTCGGGGTCAGCGTCTCAACGACGTCGGGGACATCGCCCGAGGCGAGAAGCGTGGGCAGGGTGGCGCTCACCGACTTGACGGGCGGCACGATCTTGACCGTGATGTTGGGGTTGGCCAGCTCGAACGGCGTGATGAGCGCGTTCCAGTAGGCCTGCGTCAGGTTGGGGGTGATGTTGACGAGCATGCTGAGCTCGACCTTCTCCTGCGGGGCTGCGCTGGCAGCGGGGGCGCTGCCAGAGGAGCTGCACCCCGTGAGGACGAGGCCGACAGCGGCGAGGCCGGCGGCCGCCGCCACAGTGAAACGGCGTGTGATCATCGTTGAACCTTCCGTGGTTTCGGGATCCCCTTGGTGAGGAACATCGCCAGATTACGATAATCGATAATCGTTGGCAAGAGAGTAATCGATAATCGTCGGAGTGATCCGGTCGTGAGGCTCGCACGACGAACTGCCGTCGTGCGGGTGCCGCGGCGCGGGACTCCGCCTCGGGGGAGACGGCGTCGCGAAGGGGACGCAATATCGTACGTGGCGGAACTGGGGGCCGTTCCCCGAGGGCCCCCGGTTGCTCGACCCAGGAGGCCGTGGCACTCCGAGGTCCTCGCGCCAGGAGGACGCTGACCTCTCGTCAGCGCCACCGCCGGCGCAGCCAGCGGACGCTCGATCCGAACCATTCCGAGAAGGCCGCCGCCGGCGCGATGCTTCCGAACTCGTGTGACCTCCCCAGCCCGAGACCGTGCGGCCCTTCCTCGAAGACGTGAAGCTCGAAATCGACGCCCGCCTCCTCGAGGGCGGCGGCGAAGGCCACCGTGTGCGCGACGGGAACGATGGCGTCCTCGCGGGTCGCGAAGAGGAAGGTCGGCGGATTGCCGGGACCGACGTGCGGGACCACGGGCTGGTAGGGGCGCCCCGCAGCCAGCGTGAGGTCCTTCGTGATGGCGTATCCGAGGAGAAGCGCATCGGGACGGTTCCGTCCGATCGTTCCCAGCGAGGCTGCGAGGTGGCCTCCTGCGGAGAACCCGATCACAGCGAGCCGGCGCGGCGCGACTCCCCACTCGTCGGCATGGAGGCGGATGGCGGCGACCGCGGCTTCCGCATCGTCGAGCGCCTGGGCGAAGGTCGCCTCGGGACCGACGCTGTAGCGCAGGACGAACGCATGGAACCCTTCTGCGAGGTAGGCGAGCGCGACGGGCTCGCCCTCGCCCGGACTCAGCGTCATGTAGCCGCCGCCCGGAACGACGAGCACGGCTGGGAGGCGTTTCGACGGCGAACCCCCGTCATGCAGGAAGGCCGTGAGGTGGGCGCCGTTCGCGCCGACCGGCCGAGTGACGTGAATCACCTGGCGAGCTGTGATGCGATTTCGGATGCGTCGGGGCGCTCGACGTCCTCGAGGTGGAGGTTCCCGCTCGCGTGGCGACGGAAGAGGTCGGCGGCGTGTTGAGGATCCCCGCCGTCGAGCGCGCTGAGCAAGTCTCGATGCGACTGCGCCACTCGCCCCCAATCGCCCGGATACTTGGGGTCCGACAGCACGTGGAGCGATCGAAGGCTCGGCTCGATGATGTCCCACATTCGTGGGAGGTGACTGTTCCCGCTCGCGACGATGACCGCGCGGTGGAATTCGAAGTCCAGTTCGCGAAAAGCGGTGACATCGTCGGCAGCCGCCGACTCCGACATGCGCCCGATGAGATCGTCGAGCGCATGTTGGGTCGCGGCATCCAATCGTCCGCACGCGAAGCGACCGGCAAGCTCCTCGAGCATCACCCGGGCGGTCTTCGCCTGTTCCGCCTCGTCCCGCGTGAAGTCCGCCACGAAACTGCCGTGGTGGCGCACCTGCTGGACGAGACCGTCGTGCGTGAGGCGCTTGAGCGCTTCGCGCACGGGGGATTGGCTCACGTGGAGTTGTCGAGCCAGCTGCGACTCGACCAGCTGTGCGCCCGGGCGCAGCGTCGAGTCCCGGATCATGCTCTTGATCATCGTGTAGATCTGATCGGAAAGCAGACCCCTGTCGAGATCCGGCATGCGTGCGACGAGGTCTGACATGGTGTAACAATAGCCGATAATCGACTATCGCTAATCACTTGCAGCGAGAGCTTCGACGACGAGCGGACAAGGAACACACCATGATCATCGACAAGGCCGACGTGATCGTCACGAGCCCGGATCGCAACTTCGTCACCCTCAGGATCACGACGGATGACGGACTCACGGGCCTCGGGGATGCGACCTTGAACGGGCGGGAGCTCGCCGTGGTCGCGTACCTCACCGAGCATGTCGTGCCACTCCTGATCGGCTCCGACGCGTCGCGCATCGAGGACACCTGGCAGTTCCTGTATCGCTCGGCGTACTGGCGGCGCGGCCCGGTCACGATGGCGGCGATCGCCGCCGTGGACATGGCGCTGTGGGACATCAAGGGCAAGGCGGCGGGGATGCCCGTCTACCAGCTGCTCGGCGGCGCGAGTCGCACGGGGCTTCTGGCGTACGGTCATGCGTCGGGCAGAGACCTGCCGGAGCTGTTCGACTCGGTGCGCGCGTACCTCGCGCAGGGATACAAGGCGATTCGCATCCAGTCCGGCGTGCCCGGTCTGAAGGCCATCTACGGGATCGGCTCGCAGGCCGCGGCTCTGGGCGGCGGTGAGGTTCGCTACGACTACGAGCCCGCCCGGCGCGGAGCCCGGCCAGTGGAGGAGGACTGGGACACCCGTGCTTACCTCAACCACCTGCCGGGCGTGTTCGAGGCCGTCCGCAACGAGTTCGGGCCCGACATCCCGCTGCTGCACGACGGCCACCACCGGATGACGCCCATCCAGGCTGCCCGGCTGGGCAAGGCGCTCGAGCCGTTCGACCTGTTCTGGCTGGAGGACTGCACGCCGGCCGAGAACCAGGAGGCGCTCACCCTCGTCCGCCGGCACACGACGACCCCGTTGGCGATCGGCGAGGTCTTCAACACCGTGTGGGACTTCAAGGACATCATCCGCGATCAGCTCATCGACTACGTCCGCGGCGCCGTCACCCACATGGGTGGGATCTCGCCGCTGAAGAAGACGCTCGACTACGCGGCGCTGTACCAGGTGAAGTCCGGCATGCACGGGCCTACCGACATCTCCCCGGTCGGCATGGCCGCCGCACTGCACCTGGGTCTGGCGATCCACAACTTCGGGATCCAGGAGTACATGAAGCACGGAGCGAAGACCGACAGCGTGTTCCGCCAGTCCTTCACGTGGCGCGACGGGATGCTGCATCCCGGCGACCAGCCCGGATTGGGCGTCGAGCTCGACCTCGACGAATCCGGCAAATACCCGTACGAGCAGGCCTACCTGCCGTACAACCGCCTGGCAGACGGCACCGTACACGACTGGTGAGCGCGATGACCATGCCCGCTGCGCAACTGCGCGACCCCGATCGGCTGTTGCCCGCCGACCCCACAGTGCGCGCGATCGCGCGCGACCTGTACGAGCGCGTCGCCGACGCGCCGATCATCTCGCCCCACGGGCATGTGCCCGCCGAGATGCTCGCCGCGGATACGCCATTCGCGGATGCGGCCGAGCTCCTGGTGACCAAGGATCACTACGTCACGCGGATGCTTCACGCGGCGGGCGTGCCCCTGCGATCGCTCGGCGTCGGCCCGGACGGCACCTCCGCCGACCCTCGCGAGAGCTGGCGACTCCTCGCGTCCCACTGGCATCTGTTCGCCGGGACTGCGTCGGGGTACTGGATCGAGGAGGAGCTCGCCTCGGTGTTCGGCATCGAAGAACGACTGGGCGCCGACACGGCCGATCGGATCTTCGATCGGATCGGGGTTCGGCTGGCGTCGCCGGAGTACCGGCCCAGCGCGCTGTTCCGCCGATTCGGGATCGAGGTGCTCGCCACGACTGATGACCCGCTCGACGACCTCGCGCACCATGCGGCGCTGCGTTCCTCGAACATCGGCGGTCGCGTGGTGCCGACTTTTCGCCCTGACCGCTATGTCGATCCCGACGCCGCGGGCTTCGCAGAGAATGTGCAGGCGCTGCTCACGGCCACCGCGCGGCCCACGACTTTCGCGGGGTACCTGGCCGGGCTCGAGGCGCGTCGCGAGTACTTCGTGCAGCACGGAGCGGTCTCGACGGATCATGGTGTGGAGGAGCTGTTCACCGCCGACCTCGAGCCTGCGGACGCTGAGCGACTCTTCCAGCAGGTCATCGCCGGGACCGCGGACGCCACGGAGCGGCCTCTCTTCCGCGGGCACATGCTCATGCAGATGGCGCGCATGAGCGTAGACGACGGGCTCGTCATGACGATCCACCCGGGCGTGCTGCGCGGCCACAGCTCCGCGACGCTGGACCGCCTCGGCCCCGACACCGGGCACGACATCCCTGTATCGACAGACTTCACGCACGGCATCCGGCCCCTGTTGGAGAAGTACGGACTCGAACCCGACCTGCACATCGTGCTGTTCACGGTCGACGAGACCACCTTCTCGCGGGAGATCGCCCCGCTCGCGGGCTTCTACCCGAGCCTGTACATCGGCGCGCCGTGGTGGTTCCTCGACGCCCCGGATGCCATCACGCGGTTCCGCTCGGCCGTGACCGAGACGGCGGGCTTCTACCGGGGCGCCGGGTTCATCGACGATACGCGTGCGTTCGCTTCGATCCCGGCTCGGCACGACACCGCCCGCCGGACGGATGCTGCGTTCCTGGCGCGCTATGTCGCCGAAGGCCGCATCGCTCTGCCGGTGGCCGAGCGCATCGCGGACGACTTGGTCGACGCGATCCCGCGCAGGGCGTTCAAGCTGTGATCGGCGTCGGCTCACCCCTCCGCCTCACTCGCGACGTCGCGGATGAACGGACGCCGGTGCCGCCTGTGCGGATCGTGCACCTCGGTCTCGGCGCCTTCCATCGCGCTCACCAGGCGTGGTACACCGCGCGGGCGGCGGATGCCGCGGACTGGGGCATCGCCGCGTTCACGGGCCGCTCGAGTGACCTGGTGGAGCGGCTCGCGCCGCAAGGCGGCCTGTTCACGCTCGTCGAGCGCGGCCCCGACGGCGACCGGTTCGAGGTCGTGCCCAGCATCGTCCACATTGCACCCGGTGACGACGTGGCGGCGTTCGTGAAGGCTCTCGCGAACCCGGATGTCGCCATCCTCACCCTCACGATCACCGAGGCCGGGTACCGGCTCGACCGTGACGGGAAGCTCGACGTCGAGCACCCGGACGTGCGAGCCGACATCGCTTTGCTGCGCCGCGGGTTCTCCCTCGAGGCGCATCCGGCCATCCCGCTCGCCCGAATCCTCATGGCCCTCGAGGCCCGGCGGCAGGCGGACGCGCCGCCGATCGCGATCGTGCCGTGCGACAACCTCCCCGCCAATGGGCTCCTCGTCGCGAGCGCGCTGCACGATCTCGCCGAGCAGGTCGACGCCGAGCTCGCCGAGTGGCTGGGCAGCGGCATCCGCGTCGTCTCGACCTCCGTCGACCGCATCACCCCCCGGCTCACGGACGCCGACATCGAGGGAGTCCGCGACGCGACGGGTTGGATCGATCAGGCGCCTGTGGTCACCGAGCCGTTCGCCGACTGGGTGCTCTGCGGAGAGTTCCCCTCCGGGCGCCCGGACTGGGCGTCCGCCGGCGCGCGGTTCGTCGCGGACATCGATCCCTGGGAGCACCGCAAGCTCTGGATGCTCAACGGCGCGCATACGCTCCTCGCGCTCGTCGGTGGAGTGCGCGGCCACGCCTTCGTGGCCGACGCCTTCGGCGACCCGGACGTGCTCGCCGCAGTGGAGGCACTCTGGGACGAAGCGGCCCGCCATCTGCCGACCGTCGAGGTCGACGACTATCGCGTTTCGCTTCGCGAGCGGTTCCGCAACCCGCGCATCGCCCACCGTCTCGACCAGATCGCTCAGGACTCGCTCACCAAACTGCGCTTGCGCATCGTCCCGATCGCGTTGCGCGAACGCGCCGCCGGCCTGACCGCCTCCGGGTGTGTGATGGTCATCGCCGCGTGGCTCGTCTCGATCGCGCAGGGACGAACTCCGCATCCGGATGTGAGCGGGCACGGAGTCCTCGACCCCGGCTTCCTCGTCGGCGTGCTCGAGGAGAGCCTTGGCCGGGACCGTGCATTCTGCCGCGAGGTGGAACGGACTTTCGCCGCGCTGACGGAGAGCCTGGGCTGACGAGGAATCCCTCGTGAGGAGTCGTCCACCCCGTTGCGATGCTGCACCCCCGGCTCGAATCCGGCGCGGAGCCGCCCTCGGTAGGGGCCGCCGCACGGACGCGGCTGTTTCCGCCGTGTGAACTCTTCCTCTGCCTCTCGACCCGACGGCGCCGCGGATCTACGATGCGGACATGACAGCAACCCCCACTGTCGGTGCTTCTGCCGCGCCGAGACCCCTGTCCGTCGAGCCCGGTGGGATCGAGGCCATTCCGCCGGATCGTCGACACGGGTCGCCGTGGCAGCTCTTCTCCACCTGGACGGCGCCGAACCTCGAGTTCGCGACGGTGTTCGTGGGGGTGATCGGCGTCGCGGTCTTCGGCCTCGACTTCTGGTCGGCTGTGGCCGCGATCGTGCTCGGAAACGCCCTCGGCTCGATCACCCAGGGCATCCTGTCGACGTGGGGTCCGCGTGAGGGGCTCGCCCAGCTCGTCCTCAGCCGCACGGCGTTCGGCCTGCGCGGCAACATCCTTCCCGCCGGCCTCAACACGGTCATGGCGGGACTCGGCTGGTTCGCCACCAACTCCGTCAGCGGCGCGCTCGCGCTGACCGTGCTGACCGGGATGCCGGCCTGGCTGTCGCTCGTCATCATCGTGGCCGTCCAGGTGCTGCTCGCGTTCGTCGGGCACGACCTGGTGCAGTGGTTCGAGCGCTACGCCACGTATGTACTGGGAGTGATCTTCCTCGTCGCCGTCGTCACCATCTTCCTGCACGTCAACGTCAACGCACCGGTCAAGGGGCACGCGTTCAACTTCCCGGGCTTCACGCTCACGGCCGCGGCCGCCTTCGGTTATGCCGCCGGCTGGAATCCGTACGCGTCCGACTACAGCCGCTACCTGCCCAAGGATGCGAGCACGAAGGCGATCGCGTGGGCGGCGGGCCTCGGTGACTTCATCTCGTGCACGGTCCTCATGGCGGCCGGCGCCGCCGTCGCGTTGCTGGCGGGATTCGACCCGGCCGACCCCACAGCCGGTTTCGTCGCGCCGATGCCCCCGGTCATCCGCGATCTGACGCTGGTGGCGATCGCCATCGGCGCCGTCGCCGCCAACGCGTTGAACATCTACTCGGGAGCGATGTCGTTCCTCGCGGCCGGCGTGAAGATCAACTTCGGTCTGCGGCGCGCGATCGTGGCGCTGGGCTTCGGCATCCTCGGATTCCTCATCGCCCTCGCCGCCATCCTCAACGCGTCGTTCGGCGAATGGTACGAGAACTTCCTCCTCGTGATCGCGTACTGGATCGCACCGTGGCTCGGCATCGTCCTGGTGGATCGGTTCCTGCGCCGCGGCACGTCGATCGCCGAACTCGTGCCCGACACCGCCCGGTACCGCAACCCCGCCGGGATCGTGTCGATTCTCATCGCGGGGGTGATCTCGGTCTGGCTGTTCAGCAACCAGAGCTTCTACACCGGCCTCGTCGCGCAGGCCGTGCCGATCGGCGACCTCACCCCGCTCGTGGGCTTCGTGCTCGCCGCGGTGCTCTATTACGCCTTCTTCCGTGCCGTCAAACCGGCCGTCGGCGGCCCGCTCGCCGACGAGCCCGACGTCGTCATCGGAGTGGATGCTGCGGACACCGTCGCATGACCGCCGAAGAGGCCCCCACGGTCGAGGCGATGCTGCGGGTCGCGAAGGAGGAGGCACGCGCCGGACTGGCGGAGGGCGGCATCCCCATCGGCGCCGCGCTGTTCGATGCGACCGGACGGCTGCTGGGGCGCGGGCACAACCGGCGCGTACAGGACGGGGATGCCGCGATGCACGCCGAGACCGCCGCGTTCCATGCCGCCGGCAGGCAGCGGAGCTACCGCGACACGACGATGGTGACGACCCTGTCGCCGTGCTGGTACTGCTCGGGTCTGGTACGCCAGTTCGGGATCGGCCGGGTCATCGTGGGTGAGAATCGGAGCTTCTACGGCGGTCAGGACTGGCTCTCCGAGAACGGGGTGGAGGTGATCGTGGTCGACGATTCCGAGCTCATCGAACTGATGGGCGCGTTCATCCGCGATAACCCGGAGTTGTGGAACGAGGACATCGGCGAGGACTGACCGAGGCGCATTCTCGGGCGGACTCCTCGGGGAATCACCCCACAGACACCGCCAGGCGCGAGGCCCCGACATCCCGGTTCACGGGATGACGGGGCCTTCGTCGTGTGGACGTGGTGCGGCCCGTCGGCCATTACGAAGATCGCGGAAGAGGTTTCTTCGAAACCATTTCACGGGCTTGGGGCGCTGCTTACCGTAGGTTCACCGACTCTTCGAAGGAGATAAGTTGCGAGCGCGGACCCTCAGAATCGTCTGGGCGAATGTCGCGGCACCCGAGGCCGCGATCGCCCCCCAGGCTCTGCCTGGAATTCGGGCGTGGACGATGTCCGCTTACTCGACATTGTTTCAGCAGACCCATAACGTCACCCGTGCTACAGCACATAACCTACGCGGTGGCTTCTCGCGCTTCGCATCGCCGATGGCAGCATCCGGCGGTCCGATCTCGCGAACCAGAACATCGACACGATCAGCGCGCAGCTGCGGCCCGACGCAGACTGCCCGATTCCAGAACGCCTGGACCTCGAGCGCGGATCGGGTCATGAATGTGAGCCATCAGGCGGACGGACACGCCTGAAAGCGGCACATTCGGATTTCTCTCGTTCGCGCATCGCGGACTCCCATTCGCCATGCGAAAGCCACCCCAGACCAAGGAACATCGTTGCTCTACAACATCCCGGAATCCGTCAGTGATTCGCCCGCAACCGCGTCCGACCCGACGCTGACGAAGATCCACGTCGTCTACAAGACCCACCTCGACCTGGGCTACACCGACATGGCGGCCCGCGTGCTGCGGCGCTACCGCGACGAGTTCATCCCCACGGCGGTACGACTGGCAAGAGAGCTGCTGGAGACGACGGGTCGACGCGACTTCATCTGGAGCACGGGATCGTGGCTGGTCGCGCACGCGCTGGAGTTCGGCACCCCATCCCAGCGAGCCGAGCTGGACGCCGCCATCCGAGATGGTGTCGTCGCGTGGCATGCACTGCCGTTCTCCACTCAGACGGAGATGCAGTCGCGGAAGACGATCGATCACGGGATCGAGGTCACGCGCCGGCTCGACGACCGATACGGCCGCAACACGGTCGCGGGCAAGATGACCGACGTCCCCGGGCACACCGTCGGACTGGTGCCCGCTCTCGCGGCTGCCGGCATCCGCTATTTCCATGTGGGCGTCAACCCCGCGTCACCCGTACCGCACGTCCCGGACCACTTCCGGTGGGTCGCGCCGGACGGAAGCGAGGTGGTGACCTCTTACGACTCGTCATACGGGTCGAACGACGTGACCCTGGATGTGAAACGGATCCCGGGTGCCAACGAAGGACTCTTCCTCGCTTTCACGAGCGACAACACCGGTCCGCCCACCCGTGAGGCCGTGGCGCGACTCCTGGGCGCACTCCGCTCGCGGTACGACGCTGCGGACGTCTGCGGGTCGGACCTCGACGCCTTCGGTCGGATCGCGTGGGACGCTCGCCACCACCTGCCCGTCTTCGACCTCGAGATCGGCGACTCCTGGATCTACGGCGCCTCGAGCGATCCGACGCTCCTGTCGCGGTTCACCCGCTTGCAGCGCCTGCGCGATCGATGGCTGCAGGAGGGGGCCATTGTGGAGCATGACGAGATCGACTGGGTGCTCGGTGACCGCCTCGCGCTGATCGCCGAGCACACGTGGGGCTATGACGTCAAGAGATACCTCCCGGACTACGCGATCTTCGAGAAGTCCTCGTTCAGCGCGGCACGCGAACGCGACCAGATCGACCTCGACAAGTCGATCCCCGCCACACTCGAGTACACGCGTCAGTGGGCCGGGTGGGCGACGGGTCCGACCGGATTCGCGGCCACAGAAGCGTCGTTCGACGAGAAGCGTGCGCACTCCGACGTCGCGCTGGACGTCCTGCCGGCCGACCTGCGGGAGGAGGCCGACGCCGAGATCGACCCCCGGCTGAGCCCCGCTCCGGCGGATGCCGTGACACTCGACGGCCCGGCCGAGCACCACGGCATCAGGATCGAGCTCGATGCGCACGGCGCGTTGCAGTCGCTTTCCGTCGGGGAGCGCGAGCTGCTCGGGGGCGATGCCCGCTACACGCGAAGCGCGAAGCCCGCCGAGATCGGAGCCTATTCGTATTGGGCGTACGGCGCGGCCGATGAGCAGCGCTGGATTCGTGCGTATGTCCGCGACAAGCAGAACACGGCGGCGTGGGCGTTCCCGGATCTCGGAAAGCCGGGACTCGAGCTCGTGGAGCCCGAACGTGTGACCGAGGTCTTCCGTCCCACGACGACGCTCACACAGAGCTGGGTCGACGGCGAAGAGTTCGTCGTCCGTGCGACCGCCAGAATGCCCGAGCGATCGAGCGAGATGTTCGGTGCGCCGCGAGACGTGACGCTCGAATACCGCGTTCGGCGGAGCGGCCGGACGGTGGGGCTCCGCGTCATTGCATACCTTCGGAACAAGGATGCGTTCTACGGTCCCGAGGCGTCCTGGCTGGGGGTGCACCCCTTGGTCGAGACGCCGACGAACTGGCGCCTGGTCAAGTGCGACGTCGAGGTGGACCCCTCGAAGGTCGTGCGAGACGGCGGACGTGTGTGGCACTCCGCCCGAGAGCTTCGTTACGCCGACCAGTTCGATCGACTCGTCATCACGCCGCTCGACGCCACAGTGCTGGCGATCGGCAGACCGCGGATGTTCGAGTTCGACAACACACTTCCCGATCCGGCAGACGGGTTCGCGTTCTGTTTGCAGAACAACGCCTGGGGCACGAATTTCCGTCAATGGTTCGAGGAAGATCAGCGCGCCGAATTCGACATCGTCTTCGACTGACGGCGCGTCACCGGCCCGTGGAGCGTCACGCGCCGATCACCAGGGGCCGAAAGTACACATGTTCATTTCCGTGACCCGAACAATGAAGTGAGAAGGAGAATCACAGTGATAAGGAAAAGCGAATCGAAGACGCTGCGGCGTCTGGTCGCCGTGGCTGCGGCGGGGGCGATCTTCGCCGGCGCGCTGTCGGGGTGCAGCGGCGCGACCAAGCCTCAGGCATCCACCTCGCCGGGGACCGCGCTCACCCTCTACACCGACGGAGCAACGCCCAAGGCGGGTGAGAAGAACCCGGTCTACGACGAGGCCAACAAGGTGTCCGGCTACCCGGTGAAGGTGACCGGTCTCAACGAGACGACCAACTACATCCAGAACGTCGTACAGTCGCTCCCGACATCGAAGACCGGCGACATCCTCAAGTGGTGGAGCGGGACGATGCTGCAGGGTCTCGCTGCAACGGGCCAGATCGAAGACCTCACTCCTATCTGGGACGCGGCGGTGAAGGCCGGTGATCTCGACGATTCGCTGCGCCCGGCGTACTCGTACAACGGGAAGGTCTACGCCGTTCCGAGCTTCCAGGCGTACTGGACGGTCTTCTACAGCAAGGACGCGTTCGCGAAGGCCGGCATCGACGGTCCGCCGACGACCTGGGCCGAGTTCGAAGACGATGCGGCCAAGCTGGCTGCCATCGGGCAGCCCATGTGCACGGGTCAGGCCGAAGGCTGGCCGTCGTTCGTGTTCTTCCAGCTTCTGCTGGGCAGCATCTCGCCCAAGTTCTATCAGGATCTGACGTCCGGCAAGGCGAACTTCAGCGACCCGCAGGTGCAGAAGGCGCTCACGACCTGGAAGAAGTGGATCGACAACAAGTGGGTCACCGCTCCTGACACCAAGACGTTCGACTGCCCTGCGAAGATGGCGGCCGGCAAGGTCGGCATGCTGCCTGGTGCGCAGTGGAACAACAGCCTCTTCCAGCAGGTCAACTACGACTCCGCGGACAAGGTCGGCGCCTTCGTCGCTCCGTCATTCACCGCGGGCGGACGCCCGGCGGCATTCGTCGAGACATCCGCGTTCGTGGTTCCGAAGAATGCCGCGCACAAGGACGCTGCCCTGAAGTGGCTCGCGACCTCGTTGACCGAGCAGGTCCAGTCGCTCGCCACCCTCTCCGCGAACCCGAAGGTGAAGCCGAAGGACCCCCTCGCCCAGGAAGTCGACGCGGCGATCAAGGATTCCAACGCCACGCTCCTCAACCGCTACTACGAGTCCCTTCCGCCGAAGCTGGTGCAGTCGACGATCTCGAGCCTCGGTGGGTTCATGGTCGAGCCGAACGTGCAGAAGGCCATGACCGACATGACGAGCCAGGCCAAGGCCGCGTGGACAGCGTGGAAGAAGGATCCCAACCTGGGCGGATGACAACCGTCTGATCGGGGTGTGTGGGTCTGCTGTTCCGTGCAGGCCCGCACACCCGACCTGGATCGGTGGCTGAAGAGCCGTCGATCCAGGACAGTGAACGTGAACTCCCACCGAAGGCATTCCCATGACCGCATCCGTGCGCGTAACCACACCGACCGACATCCCGAGATTGTCGGACGACCCTAGACGTCAGAGACGACGGCGCCCCGACGCGATCCTGGGCTCGCCGCGGAGTGCGATCCGATTCCTGGGTCCCGCGGTGCTCGCCGTGCTGCTCCTGTTGCTGATTCCCTTCGTCTGGTCGATCGCGCGGTCCTTCTTCGGGAACGGGTCGGCCGGGTTCGTCGGGTTCGACAACTACGTCGCGATGTTCCAGGATCCTGCCCTGCAGCTGTCGCTGCTGAACACGTTCATCTGGGCGATCGGGTCTCTGGTCCTCCCCGTCGGGCTGGGCCTGGCGATTGCCGCTTTGACGGTGGAGATGCGGCTGGGCGCGTGGGCGCGCGCGGCGGTCCTGATTCCGTGCGCGTTGGCGGGCACCGTCGTCGCGACGATCGGCAGCTTCCTGTTCGCCACCGACGGCTCCGTGAATCAACTCCTGCAGTTCTTGGGTGTACTTTCCGCAAACGACCAGATCGGCTGGCTGCTGCACTGGCCGCTGAACATCCTGTCTGCGCTTCTCATCGCGTCCTGGGCCGGCACAGGCGCCAACGTCGTGCTCTTCATGGTCGGCCTTCAGACCGTGCCTCGCGAGACGCTCGAAGCCGCTCAACTGGACGGCGCCGGCGGGTGGGTGCGCTTCTGGCGGATCACCTTCCCGCAGCTGAAAGCCATCACCGCGATCGTCGTCGGGCTGACGATCACGAACGCACTCCGCGGGTTCGACTTGATCTGGGTGCTGACCGCAGGCGGACCGAATCGCACGTCCGAGACCCTCGCGCTGTCGATGTACCGGGAGTCCTTCCTCATGCTGGACCCCGCTGTCGGCTCGGCCATTGCGGTGGTGCTCACCGTGATCGTGTTCGCCTGCTCCTGGCTCTACCTCCGGCGTCAATTGGAGAACTCATGAAGACCTTCCGGCCCACGATCCTCCTCCGCGGAGTCTTCGTCACGCTCGTCGTGATCGTCTGGCTGATTCCGACCTGGCTGGTGCTCGTCAACGCGACCACACCCGCCTCGGAATACACGGGCTCGCCCGTGTGGTGGCCGAGCGGCTTCGGGCTCTTCTCCAACATCGCCACGGCGTGGCAGGTCGGAAGCTTCACGCAGGCGGCGACGAACAGTGTCATCTACGCGGTCGTCGGCGCAGGGGCCTCGGTGATACTCGCGGCTCTCGCCGGCTTCGCGGTCGTGGTGATGCCGGTTCGGCGGCCTCGCTTCTGGTTCTGGGCGATCTACGCGGGGACTCTCCTTCCGCTCCAGATGCTGATCCTTCCGCTCTACCAGGGGGCGCTCGCCACGAATCTCTATGACACGCGGTGGGTCCTGATGATCGTGTACACCGGCATCTGCATCCCCTTCGCCTTCTTCCTTTCGCGGAATTTCCTCATCACCCTCCCGCCAGAGCTCGCGCAGGCCGCGAAAGTCGACGGCGCGGGCTGGGGGCGGATGCTGTTCAGCGTCTACCTCCCGTTGATGAAGCCGGCACTCCTCGCGGCATTCGCGTTCCAGGCGATGTTTCTGTGGAACGAACTGTTCTTCGCGATCTCCCTCACGCTGAGCTCCGAGAACATGCCTGTGATGGTGGCCCTCGCGGGTCTGCACAGCCAGGACGGTCAGGGAGCGAACCTGGGAACGCCGAACATCCTCGCCATGTCCCTCGTGCTGTCCATCCCCACCCTTCTCCTCTTCCTCGGATCGCAGCGAGTCTTCTCGGCCGGGCTGAACGTGGGGCGCACGTAGATCACGCCCCTGTGCCACCCACGGCCCCGACGTCCGCACCAGACAGCACGATTCGCCAGAAGGATCACTCTCATGTCAGGCCCTGCTCGTCCCGATAATCGTCGTACGTCGCCCGCCGACCCGAAGCGGATCGACCAGCGGTTGCGCGAGCGCGCATTCGAGATCACCGCCTCCCCGATCCCCGGTGTCGCGTTCGCCGCGGAGCCGCTGCTGCGCCGGGGCTCCCGGGGCCTCGAGCAGCCGCTGCGGATCGCGACGGAGCACTCCATCACCGAAGCATCCATCACACTGTGCGACGGGACGGTCCTCCATCCGCAGCCGGAGCGCGTGACGGGGGGCGTGCGGCTCTTCATCCCCGAGGTGGGCGAAGAGATCGAGGTCGCCGTCCGCCTTCCGGAAGTGTGCGATGAGCCCGCGATGATCCGCATCCCACCGGTGCGCCGCTGGGAGATCTCGGTCGTGCATCACTCCCACCTCGACATCGGCTACACGGACCTCCAAGGTCGGGTCCTCACCGAGCATCTCGCGTACCTGGACCATGCGCTGCACCTGGCGGAGCAGTCGCAGCAGCCCGGGGGCACGGCTTTCGTGTGGAGCGTCGAGTCGATCTGGGTGCTGCGGGAATGGATGTCGCTGCGCCGGCCCGAGGTCGTCGAGCGGTTCCTCGCGCAGGTCAGGGCGGGGCGGATCGAGGTCGCCGCGATGCCGTTCAACGTCCACACCGAGGCGTGCTCCACCGAAGAACTGCACGGGCTGATGCGGTATGCCGCCGAGATCTCGGAGAAGCACGACATCGAGTTCCCCCTGGCCTATCAGACCGACGTTCCGGGGACCGTCGCCGGATTCGTCGACGCGCTCGCCGAGAACGGTGTGAAGTACCTCACCCTGTCGCACAACTGGGCGGGACGCTCCGCGTCGTACTTCACGGGCGGACATGACGTGCCACGGCTGTTCCGCTGGGCCGCACCCTCCGGCAACAGCGTGCTCGTGTGGTTGACCACCTCCGCGCAGGGGATGGCCTATCAAGAGGGCGCGATGCTGGGATTCCATGAGTCGCTGTCGCAGGTGGACGACCTGCTTCCGCTGTTCCTTCTCTCGGAGCAGGCGACCGGCTATCCGTACGACGAAAGCGTGATGGGCTTCCTCTCCGGCACCGATGAGGTGATTCGAGGTCTGGAATCCCCGTACCCGTGGAACGAGATGATGATCCGCACGATGGGGCGGATCGGCGACAACTGCCCGCCCAACATCCGCATCTCCGAGACGGTGGAGCAGTGGAACGAACGGTGGGAGTATCCGAAGATCAGGATGCGCCGCGCCGAGGACTACCTGGCGGAGATGGAGCGGCGCCACGGGCATGAGGTCCCCACCTTCACCGGGGACTGGAACAACTGGTGGACGGATGGACTGGGGTCATCTGCCCGGTACATGCAGCTGAACCGAGAGGCGCAATCGGAGCTTCCGCAGACCGAGACGATCGCGGCCACCCTGGCGGACCAGCCGTCCGCGGACTTCGCAGAGCGCATGAATCTGGCGTGGGAAGCGGTCGAACTCTGGGACGAGCACACCTGGGGTGCGTCCGCGCCGTGGATGAGCGGCGACACCGGCGGCGAGACCGGGACGGATGAGTGGCACTGGAAGGCGGAGACCGCCCTCCGTGCGCGCCAGTCGTCCTGGCAGCTCGCACAGTCGACGCTGCAGGCGGTTGCGGAGACGCTCGGGTCCGGAGCCGGTGAGGCCGCCTTGTGGGTGCTCAACTCGGCGGGGCAGCCCCGAGCCGGGGCGGTAACCGCCTTCCTCCCTGAGCACGTCGTGGACACGCGGGCGAGCATCCGTCTCGTCGACTCCGTGACCGGCGCCGAGATCCCCTTCGGCGAGCGCAATCAGACCAATCCCGTGCACCGCTCGGCGGGACGATGGCTCGACTTCACGGTCGAGGCCGTGCCGGCAGTCGGTCGACGGCGGGTCGACGTGTTCGTCGTCGATCCGCGAGGTCGGGCCGCTCGGGCCGACGGCACGGTCGCGGCGGTGTCGGCGAGGACTCCCGTCTGGACGCTCGACAACGGCCTGATCCGTGTGGAGGTCGACCAGTTCACGGGAGACGTCCTGTCGATTCTCGATCTGCGACGGAACGTCGAGCTCGTGAATCAGGGCTCGGCGTTCGGATTCAACGCCTACGTCCATGACGAGTTCGTGACTCGTGGCGAGACGGGGCATATGGCGGGCTTCGTTCCGGACTTCGGGCCCGACCTCGTCCTCCTGAACGCTCGGCGCACCGCCGAGAACGTGTCGTTCGTGGATGCGGGACGAGACGGGTTCGGCAGCTGGATCACGTACCGCGTCTTCGGTGCTCCGTTCGAGCAGGTGGAGACCACGCTTCGACTGCCTGACGGGGCGTCGTACCTCGACATCTCCAACAAGCTGGTGAAGAAGTACACGGTGAACCACGAGAGCGGCTACTTCGCCTTCCCGTTCGCGGCGTCCGAGCCGTTCGTGCGCTACGAGATCAGCGGAGCGGTGGCAGGCACGGGAATCGAGCACGTCCCGGGTGGAGCGGCCCACGTCCACGCGGTTCGAGACTGGGTGACCGTCCACGAGGGACAGCGTGCGGCGACGCTCGTGACTCGGGATGTCCCGCTCGTGGAGATCGGTGACATCGCGCTCCCCTTCGTTCCCTTCCCCGGAACACTGCCCGCTCGCGAACCCGGCACTGTCGTCTCGTGGGTCCACAACAACCTCTGGGGGACCAACTTCCCCCAGGGGGAGGCGATATCCACCACGTTCCGGTATCGGGTGGCGGGCTTCGACGTCGCCGACCTCGACGACCTCGCCGCGCAGTCAGCCGACATCGCGTCCTCCCTGACCAGGCCCCTCATCGCCACCGCAGCCCCGTCGCGGGCCTCCTCGATGGCGCCGGCGGCCGCCGCGACATCCTCGTTGTTCGCCATCGACAACCCGCGGATCCGGCTGCTGTTCGCGCGCCGCACCGCCGGCGGCATCCTGATCGGGCTGCAGAACCTGGCCGAGAGCGAGGAATCCTGCGAGATCCGCTTCCCGTCGGGAGTCGGCTCCGCATCGAAGGCCAGCCTGCTGGGCCGGGACCCGCAGCCCGTGGAGCACACCGCGTCGACGGTGACGTGCTCCCTCGCACCCTTCGGAACGCTGGGTCTCGTCGTCCAACCGAACTCGTCACGCTGAGGCCGCGTTCCATGAGCTTCGGAGCAATACGATGAGGGCGCACGATGAGTCGCCACCGATCGCGGCGATCGACTTCGGCGGCACCGCCGTCAAGATGGGCGTCTTCGAATCCGGGGAGATCGTCGCGGCGCACGAGCTCGTCATCACGGATGGCGGGGTCGACCTCGAGTCCGTCGCGGAGCGCCTGGAGACCCTCCTCGAGGGGGCGCCTCCCACGGCCCTCGGCATCGCCGTCCCCGGCATCGTCGACCCCGGGGGGACGCGCCTTCTCGCCGCGCACGGCAAGTACGCCGACTTGCACGACGTCGACCTCAATGCGTGGTCGATGGAGCGCTTCGGGTGCCCCGCCATCGTGGAGAACGATGCGCGCGCCGCGCTCATCGGAGAGGTGACCGACGGCAGCGCCAGCGGCGTCAGAGATGCGGGGCTGATCGTGCTCGGGACCGGCATCGGGACCGCGGCGATCGTCGACGGTCGCGTCGTCCGCGGAAGCCACGGACACGCGGCGATCCTCGGCGGACACGTCACCCTCGATCTGGAGGAGCCGAAGTGCCCCTGCGGCAACATCGGCTGTGCGGAGTCTCTCGCCAGCACATGGGTGCTCGCGGCGGATGCCGCCGCCGGGCGCCTCGCGCTCGGGCGAGACCTGTCCCAGCGGGTTGCCGCCTCCCAGGGCATCGGCATCCGAGATCTGGTGGAGACCCTTCACGAAGCGGAATCTGCGTCGCTCCTCGAGCGGTACATCGCCGTCTGGGCCGCCGTCATCGTCACCCATTGTCACGCCTTCGACCCGGAGGTCGTCGTGGTGACGGGGGGCGTCATGCGCGCATCCGACGTGATTCTGCCCGCGCTGCGGGATCGCGTCCATGCTGACCTGTGGTCCTCGTCGTATCGACCGCCATTCGTGGTGCCGGACGATCCCTCGACCTCTGTCATGCGCGGCGTCGCCGCACTCGCCCACGAACTCGAGACCACCAGAACCCCCGAAGGACAGCAATGACGACCGTCGACTTCCGAGAGACCCTGCCCGCGGGACGCCCGGCTGGAGGCAGCACCTACGAGAAGATGCCGACCGTGCCCCTGCCCGACGGAAGCTCGGTCCTCGTCGGTGATGAAGCCTGGCGTGCCGCGATGGGGATCGCGTCGGCTCGCACGCACCAGCCGGTCATCGCCGTCGATGTGTACCCCGGCGGAGACGTCGCGGCCATCGTCGCGCGTGTGCGCGCGGTGTTCCCCGAGGCCGACGTCATCGACGTGGAGGAGGCGGCCGCGGCGGATTCCGACGTCATCGAATCGCTCATCGCACGCAGTCTGACGAGCGACCGCGTCTTCGGCGTGATGAGTCACTTCGCCGTCGAGGAGTTCTACGACGCCGGCCGGCTCGCTGATCTTCGTCGCCGGGTCGACGAGCGCACGGCGCCCACGGTTCTCGTCGGATGGGGCGCCGATCTCGCTGCGAGCCGGCCCGCGGACGCGCTCGTCCTCGTCGATCTGGCACGGTGGGAGATCCAGCAGCGCCTCCGGGCCGACGCTCCCAACTGGCGCGCGGGCAACGGCGGCGAGGACATCCTGCGCAAGTACAAGCGGGGATTCTTCGTCGAGTGGCGCGCCGCCGACCGCCACAAGCGGGACATCTTCGACAGGGTCGATGTCGTGGTCGACGGGAATGCCGCCGGCGATGTGGCCGGTGCGGTCCTGGGAGCCCACTTCCGGGCCGCGCTGAAGAACGCGACCACACGGCCGTTCCGCGTCGCCCCGTTCTTCGACCCCGGGGTGTGGGGCGGCCAGTGGATGAAGTCGACGCTGGATCTCGATCCGACCGCCGCCAATTACGCCTGGTGCTTCGACTGCGTTCCCGAGGAGAACTCACTGCTGCTCGAGGCCGGAGGCCGGGTCGTCGAGGTCCCCGCGATGGATCTCGTGCTGTCCCAGCCGCGCGCGTTGCTGGGCGAGCGCACGTTCGCCCGGTTCGGCGCGGAGTTCCCGATCCGCTTCGACTTCCTCGACACGGTGGGCGGTGCCAACCTCTCCCTTCAGGTGCATCCGCTGACCGAGTACATCCGCGACACATTCGGGATGGCGTACACCCAGGATGAGAGCTACTACATGCTCGACGCCGAAGACGACGCGGTCGTCTATCTCGGTGTGAAGACGGGCGTCGACCCGCAGGAGATGCTCGAGGCGCTTCGCGCGGCGACGGATGGCGAGCACCCCTTCGATGCCGCGAAGTACGTGAACACCTTCCCGGCGCGAAAGCACGATCACTTCGCGATCCCGGCGGGCACAGTGCACTGCTCGGGCGCGAACTCGATGGTGCTGGAGATCTCGGCGACGCCGTACATCTTCACGTTCAAGCTGTGGGACTGGGGGCGCGTCGGGCTCGACGGCATCCCGCGTCCCGTTCACCTCGAGCACGGTGCGAAGAACATCCAATGGGACCGGGACACCGAATGGGTGCGGGACAACCTCGTCGACCAGGTCGAGGTGCTCGCGAGCGGGCCCGGCCTTGTCGAGGAACGCACCGGTCTGCATCACCTCGAGTTCATCGAGGTGCGCCGTCACTGGTTCGAGCAGCAGGCGGCCCACGACACCGACGGCACGGTCAACGTCCTCAATCTCGTGGAGGGAGACGAGGTGGAGGTCGTCAGTCCCACCGGCGCGTTCTCGCCCTACATCGTCCACTATGCGGAGACCTTCATCGTGCCCGCGGCCGTCGGCGCGTACATCATCCGTCGCACCGCGAATTCGCGCAGTGAACGCTTCGGCACCGTCAAGGCGTACGTGCGAGGAACCAGGTCGAGTGACGACTGACGATCCGGACTTCTTCGTCGTGCCCATCCGCAGGAGGGGTGGACCGGCGGTGTCTCGGTCAGCCTCGGTCGACAGAGGTCAGCGGAGGCTGCGGGCGTCCGCTCAACCCGAGGATCCGGCGCTCGCCGAGTTCGCTTGCAAGACTGAGGGCGCCGATGACTCGGGCGTCGAATCCCACGGTGGCAGGCGTCACGTGCGGATGAGCGATGTAGGCGTCGCGATGGATCGCCTTCTCGAGGCAGTCGGCCAGCAGGCCTGCCTCGTCGGACTGATGGCCGGCAACGACGATCAACTCGGGGTCGAGCGCGAGAGTGAGTGCGGACAGTCCCGACGAGAGGGCGTTCACGTAGCGAAGGATCGCGCGGAAGGCGGGGGAGCGCTCGCCGTCGGTCAACGCGGAGGTGAACTGTGCGCGAGTCGGACGCAGGAGCGGGGCGGCGCCCCATTCCATCCTGTTGTGCGAGCCGACCGCTCCCGCGACGCCCGTCATCCCACGATGCAGATGTCCATCCACGTATACGGCCGCGTTGACACGGGTGCCCGCCCACAGGTACACGAACGTGCGCGCGCCCTTGGCCGCGCCGAACCGATGCTCGCCGACGGCCGCGAGCTGTACGTCGTTCTCCACGAGCACCGGGCAGTTGAAGCGCTCCTCCAGCTGCTGCCGCAGCGGCACTCCGTCGAGCTCCGGCATCGCGGGGGACTCCCGCATCGTGCCGTCTCGCTCGACCCACGAAGGAACTGCCAGCGCCAGCGCGGCGACGGATGCGTGCGGCAGCATGGATGTCACGGCGTCCGCGATGACCCTGACGCAGGTGCCGAAATCCCACGGCCGTCCGTTCGACGGGGCGCGGCTCTCGCCGATCTGGCGCCCGTCAAGACCGGCGATGCGAGTCACCGTCTCGCTGTTGTCGAGGTTGACCCCGACGAATGCGAACGACTTGGCTCGAAATCGGAATCGAGGCGATGGCCGCCCGGGTCGCCCGGCCTCGACCGGCATGGTCTCGATCAGCCCGTGACGCGAGAGCGCCTGCACCGCTGCGCGGACCGTCGGCGCGGAGAGATCGAGGGCATCGACGAGCTCACGGGTGGTCGCCTCGGTGCGCGCTCGCAGCTCGAGGAGCACCGACCGCTCGCCCGGGGTCCAGCTCGGCGCCGGGGGTGCGGGTGTGGCAACGGGGACAGACATGACCTCTCAAGAATATCGAAAGGCCTGCTTCACATATAGGGTGCCGCCAACGCCCCCTCTGTGCCTGTGATCCATCGCCCGTTGGCACGTTCAAATGTCCCCCAAAAAGGGGACGCGGCGGCCTCCGGCGATTACGTATGCTGACTGCGTCGCTTTGCGTTGTAGCTGTCCCCAGCAGCGCCAAAGCCCGTCGTCTACGACTGGCTCCGATGCAGGCGGCAAGGACCCCTCACGACTTCCCCAGAGCCGTGCAGGGGTCCCTCATTTCCTGGCCGAGCCGAGCACAGCGGTCGACGATCGCGCTGGGCCGGGCGGGTGCCGGTCAGTCCCACGTGTGCACGGGCCGGTTCGTGTGCATCGCCTCGCAGTACTCGAGGAGTGTGGCGCGCAGGGCGTCGTAGCGGTCCATCCGCGCGCGCCCATGCATCCTGGTCGTGAACCAAGTCGAGCCTGTCACCCCGGTCAGGCATCTCCCCTCGATGATGCCGAGCAGGCGATCGCACACGGCCTCATCGACGCCCCAGGCGCGGAGCCCCTCGTGCGCCATCGGCAGGAGGCGGCGCAGCACCAGCTCGGTCGCAGGCACCTGGCCCACGCCGGGCCAGTACAGCTGCGCGTCGATGCCGTCGCGCGCCGCGGTGTGGAAGTTCTCCTCCGCGGCCCGGAACGACAGCTGCGACCAGAGCGGGCGATCGTCCTCGGCGATCCTGCGCACGAGCCCGAAGTAGAACGCGGCATTGGCCATGATGTCGACGACCGTCGGGCCCGCAGCGAGCAGCCGATTCTCGACGCGCAGGTGCGGCACGCCCCCGGCGACGGCGTAGATCGGCCGGTTCCAGCGGTAGATCGTCCCGTTGTGCAGGCGCAGTTCGTACAGCGAGGGGATGCCGCCCGCATCCAGAACGCTCATCGGGTCCTCGTCGTGGACGATGGGCAGGAGCGCCGGGAAATATCGGACGTTCTCCTCGAAGAGGTCGAACACCGAGGTGATCCAGCGCTCCCCGAACCAGACGCGGGGCCGAACGCCTTGCGCCTTCAACTCCTCGCTGCGCGTGTCGGTGGCCTGCTCGAACAGCGGGATGCGCGTCTCGCGCCAGAGCTCGCGGCCCAGGAGGTAGGGCGAGTTGGCCGACACCGCGACCTGCGCCCCCGCGATCGACTGCGAGGCGTTCCAGTAGGCCGCGAACGCGTCGGGCGAGGTCTGCACGTGCAGCTGGGTGCTGGTGCACGCGGCCTCCGGCAGGATCGACTCGGCCGTCGTGCGCAGCTGCTCGGGTCCGCGGATGGAGATCGCGATGTCCTCACCGCGCGCATTGAGGACCTGCTCGTTCAGCAGCCGGTAGCGCGGGTTGGCGCTGATGCTGTCCGGGCGCAGATGCCCCTCGGCGAGGGTGGGCAGGATGCCGATCGTCACGAGGTGCGCGCCGATCGCCGACGACCGCTCCTCGGCGTTGTTGAGGCTGCGCCGCAGGCCCTCCTCGAAGGTCGTCAGACCGCCCTCGCGCAGCCGGGCCGGGGGCACGTTGATCTCGATGTTGAACTGCCCGAGCTCGGTCTGGAACGCGGCATCCGCGATCGCCTCGAGCGCCTGCGCATTCCGCAGCGCCGGGTCGCCCGCGGCGTCGATCAGGTTCAGCTCGACTTCGAGCCCCGTGAACGGATCGTCGGTGTCGAAGTGCGCCTCGCGCAGCATCCTCGCGAACACGTCCAGATTCCGCCTGACCTTCTCGCGATGTCGCGTGCGGTCGGCGCGGGTGAACTCCTGTGCTGGGACGTCCTCGCCCATGACCGCACTCTAATGGGCCGGGATTCGGGCCGCACCCGCCAGAGCGCATCAATCTTGGCGACCAATCCGTCCGGCATGCGGATCCGCGATCCGGGGCGTGTCACCAGCCGGTCGGCGAGCACCCCACTTGCCACGCCGCGAAAGGGCGCGATAGCTTTCACAGAGAACTGTCAGGCTGACTGATGGCGGTTCCGCGGAACTCCGGGGGGAGTTCCCGGAGGGGAATCACGTGCGGTTCACACGTCGTCATGCCGATGTCTCGAGCGGTCTGCTGGCATCAGCCGCGCTCGTCCTCGCAGTGCTGGCTGTCCCTCTCGCCGCGGCCGAGCCCGCGCTGGCCACGGTTCCCGGCTCGCCCGGCACGCCTCAGGCGGGCACACAGGTCTATCTCGAGGACTTCGCAAACGGCCACACGGCGACGCAGACCGTGCCGATCACCTCGTATGTCGGAGGCCCTCCCGCCCAGAATGTCGGCTACACCGCCGACCCGTTCTGGGCGAACAACGGTCTGTGCAACGGGTTCGTTCTGACGGCCCAGGCACCTTTCAATCCCGCGTGCGGTTCGGTCGGCGTCTGGGGGCGTCTGACCGGGATGGTGCAGGCGCTGGCGCGGTTCAACGGAGCGACGCCGGCTCAGGAACTGAGTGCGTCCGCGCTCTCGGAGATGACAGGCGGTGGGGTCAACCCCAACGCCCCGGTGATGCTGCGGACGCTGTCCAACAACATTCCCATGGAGAAGGGCCACTTCTATCAGATCGTCGCGCAATTCGCCGCGGTCGCCTATACACGTCAGGTAGGCCCGAACTGCGACACCCTGGGCGGCGTGCCGTCCGATCCGAGCCTGACCTTCTCGCTCTTGAACCTGGCCACGAAGATTCCTCTTGCGAGCGGCCTGGATCCGTGCACGGCCCCCGACGCGCAGCTCATCACCGTGGCCTCGTCCGACTTCCCGCTCGTCGTGGCGAACCTCACGACGCCCGCGTTGAAATGGGCGGACGCGAATCCCGCCGGCATGGTCCTGGAGAACACCCGCATCGCCGCTGCGAACGGGAATGACGCGGCATTCTCGAATCCTCAGGTGCTGGATGTCACGCCGCAGCTGGACAAGGCGTTCTCTCCCGCATCGATTGCCGCTGGCCAGTTCTCGACGTTGACGTTCACGGTCACGAACACGAGTGAGTTGGCTGCGAAGAACGGGTTCGGATTCAGGGATGACCTGCCGACCGGGCTGACGGCGGTCGGGGTGAACTCGACGACGTGTGCAGGAGCTGCGGTGGCGGCGAACGCGGGGAGCAGCTCCGTCGTGGTGACAGGCGGGTCTCTCACAGCGGGGCTGACCTCCTGCACCGTTTCTGTGCGCGTCACAGCGTCGGCGCCGGGCTCGTATGTCAACGGGCCGGGCAATTTCCCCGCCGGCGTCGCCGGGTTGGACGGGGTGAACGCTCCCGGTTCGGCCACGTTGACGGTAGCCGAGCCTGCGTCGTTGGTGATCGCCAAGCGCTCGTCGACGGAGGCGATCAGCACCGTCGGTCAGGTGGTGACGTACAAGTTCGTCGTGACCAACCGCGGATCGACCACGCTGACCGGTGTGGGGGTGTCGGATGTGCAGGCACCGCCGGCCACGCAGGCGAACTTCTCCGGGCTGATCTGCGCCGTGACCACACTCGCCGCGGGCGATTCGACGACCTGTGTCGGGTCGTACACGGTGACGCAGGCGGACCTGGATCACGGGAGCCTGTCGGACACGGCGACCGCCAGCGGAACAGGGCCAGGCGGAGCCGCGGTCACCTCGCCGCCGTCGTCGTTGACCATCGAGACCTCCAGCCCCGACGTCAGTGTGGTGAAGTCCTCGACCGTGTCGCAGGCCACCGCTGTGGGACAGCAGATCCCGTATGCATTCGCGGTCACGAACACCGGGAATGTGACGCTGTTCGGGGTGTCCGTGGCGGATACCCAGCAGCCGCCGGCCTCGCAGGGGAACATGTCCGCGGTCTCGTGCCCGCAATCGGTGTTGGCGCCGGGGCAGAACGAGACGTGCACGGGCACCTACACGGTGACGGCGGCAGACCTCTCCAACGGATCGATCAATGACACGGCCACCGCGTCGGGCACCCCCGAGATCGGGGGGCCGGTGAGCTCGGTGCCCTCGACGTTGAGCATCCCGGCTGTTCCCCCTGGTGCGCTGACGATCGTGAAGTCGACGACCACGGCTGCCATCACCACGATCGGGCAGCAGGTGCCGTACACCTTCCAGGTGACCAACAACTCTGCGGTCACGGTCACGAGCGTCGCGGTATCGGATGTTCAGCAGCCCCCTGCTGTGCAGGCGAACTACACCGCGGGCTCGTGCCTTGCGACCTCGTTGGCTCCCGGCGCATCCACGACGTGCACGGGCACCTACACGGTCTCCCGCGTCGACCTCACCGCCGGTCACGTGACGGACACCGCCACAGCCACGGGCCGGGATCCGTCGAACAACCCGGTCCAGTCGGCGCCGTCGACCCTCAGGGTGAATACTGCGATATCGGCGTTGACGGTGGTGAAGACGACGACGGCGGTGTCGGTGACGGCGGTGGGCCAGCAGGTGCCGTACTCGTTCACCGTGACGAACACGGGCAATCAGACGCTGACCGCCGTGCAGGTGAACGACACGCAGGTGGGCCCGGCGCTCCAGGCCGGCATGTCGGCAGTGACGTGTCAGGCGTTGACCAACCCCGCGGGTGCATGCTCGGGTGCGAACACCACGCTGCTCGCCGGCCAGGTCGCGACGTTCACGGGCACGTACACGGTCACGCAGGCGGACTTGACCAACGGGTCGGTCAACGACTTCGCAGTGGCGGCGGGGACCGGTCCGGCGAATGCGAGCGTGACGTCACCGCAGTCGTCGTCGACGGTCAACGCATCGACGACACCGCTGTCGATGGTGAAGTCGGTGACCGAGGACGCATTCCGCACGATCGGCCAGGCCGTGCACTACACGTTCCTGGTGACGAACAATTCATCGACGACCTATCACGGCATCCAGATCCAGGACACGCAGGTGCCGCCGGCCACGCAGGGCAATCTGTCGAATGTGTCGTGCGCCACGACGACCCTCACGGCAGGGGAGTCGACGACATGTGCGGCCACGTATACGGTCACGGCGGCCGACATCACGAACGGCACATTGAGTGATTTCGCGACCGCCACCGGGCTGGATGTGGCGAACAACGCGGTCACGACCGGCCGGTCGAGTGCAATCGTCCCGGCCCAGCAGAGCGCTGCGCTGGACGTGACGAAGTCGTCGACCACGACGCTCATCACCGCGGTGGGGCAGCAGGTGCCGTACACGTTCACGGTGCACAACTCGGGAAACGTGACGGTCACGGGCGTGCAGGTCGCAGACACGCAGACCCCGCCCGCGTCGCAGGCGGCAATGACCGCTGTTCAGTGCCCGACGGGGTCTCTGGATCCGGACGCGAGCTTCGTGTGCACGGGCACGTACACGGTGACCCAGGCCGATCTCACCCATGGCTCGATCCGTGACACCGCCGTCGCCAGCGCGACGGCACCCGGCGGCCCCGTCTCGTCGCCGCAGGCGGTGCTCACGATCACCGCGAACCCGGCCCTCACGATCCAGAAGGCGTCGACGACGACGGAGATCACGACGATCGGGCAGCTGGTGCCGTACACGTTCACGGTGACGAACATCCGTCAGAGCACCGTCACGAACGTGCAGGTCACGGACACGCAGCTCGCGCCCGCTTCGCAGGGCGCGATGTCGGCGATCACCTGTGATGCGACGACGCTGGCGGCAGGTGCATCCACCACATGTCACGGCACGTATCGGGTGACGGCGACGGACATCGCGAACGGCTCGGTCAGCGACACGGCGACCGCGTCGGGGACGGATGCGAGCGGACTGCCGCTTCCGCCGTCGGTCCCGTCGGGCACGACGATCGCGACGGTGCCGACACCGGAGTTGACGGTGGAGAAGTCGTCGAGCACATCGGTGATCACGGCGGTGGGGCAGTCGGTGACCTATCGGTTCGTGGTCACGAACTCGGGCAATACGCTGCTGGGCGATATCGGGGTGACCGATACGGTGACGCCGCCGGCCTCCCAGGCGAATCTGTCGCCGATGTCGTGCCCGTATCCGACGCTCGATCCGGGTGCGTCGGAGACGTGCACGGCGACGTACACGGTGACGCAGGCCGATGTCGACAACGGGTCGGTGGCCGACTCCGCCGTGGCGACGGGCACGGGGCCGGGTAACGCAGTGGTGCTGTCGGCGCCGAGCGTGCTCAGCATCCCCGCTCCCGCTCCGGCCGCATTGCCGACGTTGTCGATCGTGAAGAGCTCGACGCTGCCGGGTGTCGTCACGTTGAACCAGCAGGTGCCGTACACGTTCGTGGTGACGAACAATGGGGCGACGCCGGTGACGGGGGTGTCGGTGCAGGACACCCAGCTGCCTCCGGCCGTGCAGGCGAACCTGTCCAGTGTGTTGTGTCAGGCACTCACCAGCCCGCTGGGCGCGTGTTCTGGAACGAGCGTGACGCTTGCTCCAGGCCAGTCCGCACGGTTCACGGCCACCTACACGACGACGCAGCCCGACTTCGATCATGGGCGGGTCGATGACAGCGCGATCGCGGTCGGCACGAGCGGGGGCACGCAGGTGAGTTCCTCGCCGTCGGCGTGGTCGATCCCGGTGGATCCGCTCCTGCCGGTGCTGACGCTGACGAAGTCGTCGTCGGCGACCGTCGTGACGGCCGTCGGGCAGCAGGTGCCGTATACGTTCCGGGTGACCAACACGGGGAACCAGACCCTCAGCGCCATCACCGTCACCGACACCGTGACCGCGCCGTCGATCCAGTCCAACCTGTCGGCGATCGTCTGCCCGCCGGGTACCCTCGCGCCCGGCGCGTTCGTGGACTGCACGGCGACGTACAAGACGACCGGGGCGGACGTGAACTCGCCGGCTGTGGCCGATGTCGCGGTCGCCCAGGCGACGACTCCTGCGAATCGCGTGATGGATTCGACCGCGAGCCGTCTGTCCATCCCGACGGTCGCCAACCCGTCGTTCACCCTGGCGAAGGCATCGACGACGACCTCGGTGACTGCCGCGGGTCAGCAGGTTCCGTACACGTTCACGGTGACGAACACGGGCAACGTGACGCTGACGGGCGTCTCGGTGACCGACACCGTGGCGGTGCCCGCGAACCTGACCCCGGTGACCTGCCAGGCCCTGTCGAACCCCGTCGACACGTGCTCGGGCACCTCGGTGTCGCTCGCGGCGGGGCAGGTGGCCACCTTCGTCGCGACCTACACGACGACACAGACGGAGGTGGATGCCGGCACCGTGGACGACTCTGCGGTCGCCCACGGCACGCCTGTGGGAGCTGCGTCGCCGATCGTCGCGTCATCCTCGGTCGTGATCCCCGTGGCGCGGACCGGTGCCGTGGCGATCGCGAAGTCGTCGACCACGGCTACGATCAACCAGATCGGGCAGGTGGTGCCGTACACGTTCACCGTCACGAACACGGGGAACGTGACGCTGGACACGATCTCGGTGACCGACACGGTGCTCCCGCCCTCGAATCCGGCGAACCTGAGTCCGGTGGTGTGCCCGCAGGGCCCCCTCGCCCCGGGCGCGCAGGCCCAATGCACCGCGACCTACACCGTCACGGCCGCCGACCTCAACGGCGGCGGGACGCTGCAGGACCAGGCCACGGCCGTCGTCACCGGGCCGGGGAACCCGATCACCCCGGCCACCTCCCGCGTCTTCGGCATCCCGATCACCCAGGACGCGCGTCTCACCGTGGTCAAGACGTCGACGACGAGCACGGTGACGACAGCGGGCCAGGTGGTGCCGTACACGTTCACCGTCACCAACGACGGGAACGTGACGCTGAAGGACGTGTCCGTGACGGACACGGTGAACCCGCCCTCGGATCCGGCGAACCTGTCGCCGATCACGTGCCAGCAGCTGTCGAACCCGGCCGCCTCCTGCTCGGGGACGAGCGTTCCCCTGCTCGCGGCGGGCCAGGTCGCCACGTTCGCCGCGACGTATACAGTCACGCAGCGCGAGGTGGACCTGGGGGGACCGGTCAGCGACACCGCCGCGCCCGCCGGCACCGGCCCGGGGGGCCAGCCCGCGGAGATCCTAAACAGCGCGTGGACGATCCCCGTGACGCAGGCCGGTTCCCTCACCGTCAACAAGAGCAGCACGACGTTCTCGGTGGATGCCGCGGGCCAGGTCGTGCCGTACACCTTCACCGTGAAGAACACCGGCAATGTCACACTGTCCGGGGTCTCGGTCACGGACACGGTGACGTCGCCTTCGGACCCTGCGAACCTGTCGCCCGTGACATGTGTCGGGCTGACTGATCCGGTGGGGACCTGCTCCGGCGCAACGACCGACCTTGCTCCGGGTCAGAGCGCGAGCTTCACCGCCACCTACATGACGACCCCGGCCGACATGGACAACGGCTGGGTGCGGGACTCGGCCACGGTGAACGGCACGACACCGCTCGCCGCGCCCGTCACGGGGACGGGCGTCCTCGCAATCCCGGCTCCCGCGAAGCCCGGGTTGGAGATCGTGAAGTCGACGACCACCACGTCGGTGACGACTGCGGGCCAGCAGATCCCCTACACGTTCACGGTGACCAACACCGGCAACGTCACGATCAGGGGGGTCGCGGTGACCGACACCGTGGGCTCCCCGTCCGACCCGGCGCACCTGTCCGGCGTCACGTGCGTCGCCCTGTCGAACCCGGTCGCAGCCTGCTCCGGCACGAGCGTGAGCCTCGCGATGGGCCAGGTGGCGACGTTCACCGCCACCTACACCGTCACCCAGGCCGACCTGGACAACGGGTCCGTGAACGACTTCGCGACCGCCGCAGGAATCAGCGTCGCGGACCAGCCCGTGTCAGCCGCGCGAAGCACCGCCTCCGTCGCCGTGACCCAAGGTCCCCACCTTGCGATCTCGAAGAGCTCGTCATCGGCGGTCGTGACCCGCGTCGGGCAGGAAATCCTCTACAGGTTCACCGTCACGAACGACGGCAACGTGACGCTGTCCGCGGTCTCGGTCGCCGACGTGGTGGCCGCCCCCTCCGATCCGGCCAACCTGTCGGCCATCACCTGCGTCTCGCTGTCGAGTCCGGCGGCGAGCTGCACGGGCACCTCCGTGACACTCGCGCCCGGTCAGGTCGCGACGTTCACCGCGACATACACGACCACCGCAGCCGACATCGACCACGGCACCCTGGTCGACAGTGCGACAGCATCCGGCCTGCCACCCAAGACCAGCGTCGACCCAGAGCCGAAGCCCATCCTGACCCGCCAGCCCGCAGGGCTCACCATCCCCGTCTCGATCCCTCCGGACCCACCGACACAGCTGCCCGTCGTCTCCGGCTGAGACGGGAGACAATGACCGGGTGACCTCACCATCGACTCCACCCCCGGCGCGCCGATCGCGTCGGGGCATCGCCTGGGCCGTCCTCCTCGTGGGCGTCGTGGCGCTGGTCGCGATCGTGGCGATGGTCGTCCTCGCTCCCGGGGGTGCGAAGACGACCGCACGACCGACACCGACTCCGAGCGCGCCCGCGGCTGCCGCCGCCGTGACCGTGCCGAGCGCGGCCGCGGTCGCTGCGCTTCCTGCGGTGCGCTACGACGCCGTGATCGGCGGTCTGATGCCGTTCACGGGCGCGGTGAAGACCGTGGCCGGCCGGTACGCGCTCGATCGGGATGCCGCGATCTACGGCGCGGACCGCCGCACCCCGGTCGCCCGATTTCCTGCGAAGGACTTCCTCGAGGAGCCGTCGACCGTGGTCGTGGTGCGCTCCGAAGGCGACTGGGACCTCGTGCTGACGCCGGCGCGGATCAGCCTGCCGTCCGCCTCCGGCGGCTCGGCGCCCGCACAGAGCGCGGGGTGGGTCCGCGCATCCGATCTGCATCGCGTCGCGAACATCGACGCTCGGGTCGTCATCAGCGTGGGTGCGCAGACCTTGACGATCTCCCGCCCCGGCGCACCGGATGCCACCTTCCGTGTGGGCGTCGGCACGCCGTCGACCCCGACCCCCACCGATGTGACCGGGTACCTCCAGCAGCGGTATCTGGACGCGAGCCAGGGGGAATCCGTCTATCCGATTCAGCTGACCTCCCTCCACGCGACGACGAAGGACGAGCCCTACGGCGGATCCGACGGCGGGCTCATCGGCATCCATTTCAACCCCGCCAATTCGGGCGCCGTATCGCACGGATGCGTCCGCCTGACGCGGGAGGCCATCGAAGCCGTCAACCGGCTGCCGCTCGGCACGCCGGTCACGATCGTGAGCTGAGCACCCGCACAGGGCATCCTGGAGGGATGAGAATGACGCGCACCCGGTCGGCGACGGTCCTCGGCGGGTTCCTGCTCGCCACCGCACTCCTCGCCGGCTGCACCAGCACGGCGGGTCCGACCCCGACGCCGAGCGGTTCGGCGTCCGACGTGAACGGGCTGCCGAAGGGCGTCCAGCAGGCGACCGAGGTGCCGACCGACGTCGTCAACTCCCCGAACCTGCGCGCGAACGTCGAGATCACCGAGTGCAGCGCGACAGACGGCGGCTGGAAGGCCGAGGGGACGGCGAAGAACCCCGGAGATGCGGCGAAGACCTACACGATCACCGTCTTCTTCACGACCGACCATGGCACGGTGATCGGCACAGGCGACACGAAGTTCAAGGTCGAGCCGGGCAAGACCGAGGACTGGACGGTGGCGGCCAAGCTCACCCCGGCGCCGAAGACGGTCTGCGTGCTCCGCGGCGTCGGCTGATCCTCGCGGGCGGGTGACGGCCGCGGGATCGTCGACCCCGCTGGCCGGCATCCACATCCTCGGGCGGCGCCATTGTCGGTCGGGCCGGTGCTGCTCAACGGCGCGACGGCGCTGCCTCCACCGGACGATCAGCGGGTCTGGCGGGGTTCAGCTCCGTCTTCGCCCGCTGCTCGTCGCGACGGGTGTCCCTTCGCAGCCACCACAGCAGCAGGCCGAGGGGGATGAGAAGCCCGCCGATGCCCCAGACGAGGAACGGCACGGGGCCGGTCATCCGGTCGACGAGCCACGAGAAGTTCTGGCCGAAGAACCCGGTGATGAACGTCAGGGGCAGGAACACGGTGGCGAGCACCGTCAGCCGCTCCATCGTCGCGTTCTGCCGCACCCCGACCCGCGTCTGCTCCACGGAGATCACCGAGAGGTTCGCCTCGAGTACCGTCCCGAGCAGGTCGCGCTGGGCGGCCACCTCCTCGTTGATCAGCGTGAGATGGTCCTGCACGTCGCGCAGGTACGGCTGCAGCACGTCCTGTCCCGTCGCGCGCTCGGCGGTCGCGACGACGGCGAGCAGCGGATGCACGGCCCGGTAGAAGTCGGTCGCCTCCCGGCGGAGGGAGTAGATCCGCTCCGTCGGCGCCGCACTGCCGGAGAAGACCGTGGCCTCGATCTCGTCGATGTCGTGCTCGAGGCCGGCGACGACGGGCGCATACCCGTCCACGACCTGGTCGAGGATCGCCCACAGCGCCGCCGATGTCCCGGCGGCGAGGAGCTCGGGACGCTGCTCGAGGCGCAGACGCGCCTCGTGCAGCTCACTGGCGACCCCCTGCCGGACCGTGATCACGAAGGTGGGCGCGAGGAAGACGCTGATCTCCCCGAAGTCCACCTCCTCGGCCTCGTCGTCGTAGCGCGCCGTGCGCAGGATGACGAGCCGCACGCCCTGGTCGTAGTTCTCGAGCTTCGGCCTCATGTGGAAGGTCTGCGCATCCTCCACGGCCAGCTCATGGAGGTCGAACGTCTCCCGCACCTGCGCCAGCTCGGCGGGATCCGGCTCGAACAGGCCGAGCCACACGAAGCCGCCCTGCCTGCAGAGATCCGCGGCCTGCTCGAGAGGCACGGGGCCTTGGCCCTGCCTCCGGCCGTCCACGTAGTGCGCGCAATCGATGATCATCACTGCCCCCTCACCTGAGGTGTTCGGCCGGGCGACCGCTGCCCGGACCTCATTATGGCCTCGCGAGCTGTCGGCGAAGCCCCATCCTCAGCGAGGCGTGAAAGAGGGCACGTCCCGTGTGCGCGTCGCGCCGGTGTAGCGTCCGGGATGTGGCAGGAATCATCGGCTGGATCGTCCACTCCGGCGTTGTGCAGGGAGCCATCATCGGCGCTACTCTGGCGTTCCTGACGGCGATCGTCGTCATGAATCTCGTGCTCCGGCGGATCACCCGGACCGTCGACGGCTGGGCATCCATCCCGGTCTGCGGTCGCCCCGAGAACGGCGTCCTCGTCCGGGCCGCGTGCGCGAAGGCGCTGCCTGTCGTCAATCTCTTCGAGGAGGCCGCGTACTGGACGACGACGAGGGATGCCGCCGGCCATCGGCTGGACGGCACCAAGACGTACGTTCTGCGCTTCCCTGCGGGACAGCTGCCGCCGAACAACGCGTTCTGGTCGCTCACGGCGACGGACGCCGTCGGGTACATGGTGGCCGGCCCGACCGACCGCCACAGCGTCGATGACCGCTCGGGCCTTCGGGCGAACGCGGACGGCTCCGTCGAGGTGGTGCTCACGGCGACGCCGCCCTCGGGGCGCGAGCAGAACTGGCTCCCGATCCCGAACGGGCGCTTCAAGCTCATGCTTCGCGCCTACCTCCCCGGTCCGGCGGTCATCGACGGCGCCTATCGCGTGCCGCCGGTGCGGGAGGCGACCCTCGCGTGAACCGGCTGATCCTGAAGTACGGGTATCCGATCACGGCCGTCATCCTGCTGATCTTCGTGTGGGTGATCGCGCAACGGGCGAGCGGTGGATGGGCGGCCCTGGCGCCGCTCGTCATCGCCGCCGTCATCGTATGGGCGGTCGGCGCTCCGGCGTTCATCTGGCTCTGGCCGCGCATCACGGTGGCCGGCTTCCGGCGGGCCATCGTCCGCCGCGGCCTCGGTGGCGGTCCGATCCCGGTCAACACGCTGTATGCCGAGCCGAGCAGGTCGTCGGCATCCGCGTCGACCGGCAGCCTCATGGGCACCGGCACCGACGACGTGCTCTACATCGCCGGCTGGTTCGAGCTGGGGGAGCGGCCCGTGGTCGTGCACGTCCCGGACATGTCGGGCCGCTACTACAGCCTGCAGTTCACCGATCCGTCGAGCAGCGCGACCTTCGCCTACATCGGCACCCGGGCGACGGGGAGCGCCGCCGGCGACTTCGTGATCAGCGCCGCGGGATGGGGCGGCGAGGTGCCGAGCGGCATGGCCCGCATCCAGGCGCCGGGCCGGGCAGCTCTCGTGATCGGCCGGGTGTTCGTCGCGGACGCCGGCGACCAGCCGGCCGCGTACGCGCTCGCCCAGCAGATCACGGCGGCACCCCTGGGGTCGTAGACACTGCGGGTGTACATTCGTCCCATACCTAGAGCTTCTAGGTATGGAGCGGGAGGGGATGCCATGACGGATTCGCGTGTGCGGACCTCGCGGTCGAGTTGGGCGGCCGCCATCGTGATCGTCATCGCCGTCGGCCTGTTCCTCGGATGGCTCTGCGCCCGCGTCGTCTTCGTCGGCAGCTGGTGGGCGCTGCTGCCCTGGGCGATCGCCGGGCTGCTGATCGGCTGGTTCTCGCCGGGGTGGCTGTTCGCCTGCGTCGCCGGCGCGGTGTACGGCGCCGTCCTGTCGGAGACCTTCCTCATCGCGGGCTACGAGGGGAGCGCGCCCCTTGGGTCGGTGATCCTGTTCTTCGCCGTGCTCGGGCTCGTCGGCGCGCTGTGCGGCGTCGTCAGTGCGCTGGCCGGTCACGGCATCCATCGGCTCTTCACCAGGAGGTAGGGCCCGGCGCACTCCCGCTCCGCCGCGGCGGGGAACGGGTGGCTACGCTGGGCCGCGTGGACCCCGTCGTCGCAACGCTGCTGATCCTGGGGCTGGCGATCGTCGCCTTCGTGAGCAATCGCGTGCCCCTCGCCGTCGTGGCCGTCGGGGTCTCGCTCGCACTGTTCTTCACCGGGGTGCTCACGCTTCAACAGGCGCTCGCGGGATTCGGCGATCCGACGGTGATCTTCATCGCGGCGCTCTTCGTCGTCAGCGAATCGCTGGATGCGTCGGGTGTGACGGTGTGGGTGGCGCAGAAGGTGATCGGACGCGCGGGAACCGGCCGGGTCGCGCTCCTCGTCGCGATCTCGCTGCTGGTCGCGGTCACGACCGCTCTCATCACGGTGAACGCCTCTGTGGCGGCGCTCCTGCCTCTGGTGGTGGTCGTGGCGGCGCGCGCCGGCATCCCGTCGTCCCAGCTGCTCATCCCGCTCGCCTTCGCCGCGCACGCGGGATCGCTGCTGGCGCTGACCGGGACGCCTGTGAACATCATCGTCTCGGAGATCGCAGCCGAGAGCGGCGGTCATGCCTTCGGGTTCTTCGAGTTCGCGCTCGCGGGCGCCCCGCTGCTCATCGGAACCGTCGTCATCCTGCTGCTCTTCGGCAAGCACCTGCTGCCCGATCGCGCTGGAGCGCTCATGCCGACCGATCTCGCGCGGCACGCCCGGATGCTCCGCCAGCAGTACTCGCTGAGCATTGACACCGGAGCGCTGCTCGGCCCCGCGAGCGGGGTGACGGAGGTGCTGGTCGCACCACGGTCTCCGCTCATCGGCCAGCGTCTGTGCGCCGGGATGTCCACGCCGAGCGGCGACCTCGTCGTCCTCGCCGCACGGCGCGGCGACGACCTGCTGAAAGGCCAGCACTTCCGCGTCCAGGCAGGCGACGCGCTGCTGCTGCAGGGCAGCTGGGACGACCTCGCGCGCCAGGCCGACGGGCCGGCCGTTCTCGCGGTCGATCCGCCCGCGTCACTGCGCCGAGCCGTCCCCCTGGGGCGCGGCGCGAAGCGCTCGATCATCGTCCTCGCCGGGATGGTCGTGCTGCTCGCGACCGGACTCGTCCCTCCGGCGGTCGCCGCGCTCCTCGCCGCCGGCGCCTTGATCCTCACGCGCGCGGTCTCGCTGACCCAGGCCTACCACTCGATCTCCTGGACGACCGTCATCCTCATCGCCGGCATGATCCCGCTGTCGACGGCGTTCCTTCAGACCGGCACGTCCGAGCTCGTGGCCGGCTGGCTGCTGTCCTTCCTCGGCACGGGCGGCCCGTATGTCGCGCTGCTGGCGCTCTGCCTCCTGACGGTCGTCCTCGGCCAGCTGATCAGCAACGTCGCGACCGTGCTCGTCGTCGCCCCGATCGCGGTGTCGATGGCCGCCGACCTGCACCTCTCGGTGCAGCCGTTCATGATGGCGCTCGCGGTCGCGGGAGCGGCGGCGTTCCTCACGCCGATCGCGACACCGGCGAACCTCATGGTGATGGAGCCGGGAGGCTACCGATTCGGCGACTACTGGAAGCTCGGGCTGCCGCTGGTCGCCCTCTACCTCGCCGTGGCTGTGCTGTATGTGCCGCTCGTGTGGCCCTTCCAGCCCTGAGCGCTTGCCTCGCCCGCGCTGCCCGGGGCGCGCGATGCAGCCGACCGGACTCTCAGTGCGACTCAGGCAGGCGCCATGTCCACATCTCGCGAACGTGCCGTGTGACGGCATCCATCGCATCGTCGGTGCGTCCGTCCTTCAGAGCGCGGTAGATCTCCCAGTGCTGACGATTCGCCACGTCGTACATGGCTCGCGGCTGCCGGGCGAGGCGCTCCGGGGGAGGCATCTCCTCGAGCAGCAGTCTCACGAGGCTCGACTTGAGCTCGTTCCCGGAGCGGTCCCGATACGTCTGGTGGAATGCGAGGTCCGCTCGCCCCAGCTCGATGTAGTCCGTCGCGACGTCCATCACGTGCAACTGCTCCGCCATCACCGCGAAGTCCGCATCGGTGAGCTTCGGAGCTGCTTCGGCGATCAGCGCACGCTCGAGCTCGGCGCGCAGTTCAGTCGCATCGTCGAGGAGCCGATCGCCGGTGTCATAGACCAGGGCGAAGCGGAGCACCCGCGGATCGAGCATGCTCCACCGTGCGCGCTCGCGCACGATCGTCCCATCGCCCTGGCGGATGGTGACCAGTCCCGCCGACTCCAGTGTCTTGACCGCCTCGCGGACGACCGGACGGCTCACCTCGAACTCGTCGATGAGCAGAGGCTCGGGGGGCATCTGGGTGCCCACCGGATATTCGCCGGAGACGATTCGGCGGAGCAGCTCCTCCGCGATCGACGTGCTGAGCCGGCGCGGAGGGCGCGATCGCGCGGCTCGGGGGGCATCCACGCCGGCGCGGGCGACGCCCTGCGCCGCCTCGGGTCCCGTCGGAGCGGTTTGCGGCTCGGTCATCATTCACACCCCTCGGGCTGTCGCCGTCTTGTGTCGAGAATAGTAGCTTGCGGCGTAAAGGTCAAACGTGTAACGTCTGCCCAATCACGACACAGATGTCGCGAAAGCAGAGTCTCCGAAGGAGTGGAACCCGAGTGAAGATCACCCATGTCGAGGTGTCGACGGTGAGCGTTCCGAGTCCGTCCCCATCGTTCAAGTGGCGCGGTGGGCTGCCGGGCAGCGGATCGGGCGGGGAGCGCGCGGTGTTGCGCATCGGCACCGACTCCGGAGCGTCGGGCGTGGCGTTCGCCGGGCGTCCCGGCAGCGCTGTCGTCGTGCGCGACCTCGTCGACCGGGTCTGGCGGGACATGCTCGTGGGACAGGACCCCCTCCAGCGTGAGCTGCTGTACCACGCGATGTGGGAGATGGACCGGATCGAGGAGTTCGCTCTGCCCTACTTCGGACTCGTGGATCTCGCCCTGTGGGATCTCGCGGCCCGTTCCGCGGAGATGCCGCTCTGGCAGCTTCTCGGCGGGGCGCGGACGAAGATCCCGGTCTACGCGTCGACGACGACCTTCGATACGACGGACGAGTTCCTCTCGGTGGCGGACCGTGCGGTCGAGCTCGGCTACCCGGCGATCAAACTGCACGCGTGGGGCGATGCTCGCCGGGACGCTGCCCTGTGTCGCGCGCTTCGCGCCCACGTGGGCCCCGATGTCCCGCTCATGTACGACGGGTCCGCAGGCTTCGATCTCCCCGATGCGATCTCCCTGGGCCACGCGCTCGCGGATGCCGGCTACCTCTGGTACGAGGAGCCGATGCGCGAGTTCTCCCTGTCCGCATATGCCGAGCTCGCCCGCGCCGTCCGGGTGCCGCTGCTGTCCGCGGAGACATCGGATGGGTCGTTCATGAACTCCGCGGACTTCATCAAGGCCGGTGCCGCGACCTTCGGCGTCCGGATCTCCGCGGAGCTGCGGGGCGGGATCACCGGGGCGTTGCGCACGGCTCACGTCGCCGAGGCGTTCCGTGTCCGAGCGGAGCCGCATGGCATGGGTGAACCCGAGCGCCACCTGTGCATGGCGATCCAGAACGCGAGCTACTTCGAGGTCCTCGTCACCCACCCCGGATTCGAGCGGTGGGACGGTGTCGACACCCAGGGGAACCTGCATGCGCCCGTCGGACCGGGCGTCTCCCTTCCGCGCGGACTCGAATATTCGCCGGAGCTCCAGCAGTACGTCAACCCGTCACCTGTCGTCGAGAGCTAGACCCGAGACTCCGTCTCATCCGAACACCACGAAAGGATCACGATGTCCCAAAGGAGACAGCGCCGTTTCACCTGGCGCGGAATAGCCACCGTCCTCATTGCCGGGGCGATCGCGCTCAGTGCAGCGGGATGCGCCTCGGTCGACGCGGGGAAGAACACGAGCGGCACCGTCGCTCCCGTCACCCAGGACCCGAAGGCCCCGATCACGGTATGGGTCGACGCAACCCGCCAGCCGATGGCGGAGGCGTTCGCGAAGAAATACCCGTCGCCCGCCATCAAGATCGTCACCATCGATCAGAACGCGCAGGGAGCAGACAGCCTGCAGGCGAAGATCGCCCTCGCCGACAAGGCAGGAAAGGGATGGCCGGATGTCATCTGGAGTTCGCAGACGACCGACCCGAGCTGGGCCGGCACGGGACCGACGCCGTACGCCGCCACTCTGAACAACGGGCTGATCTCGGAGAAGAAGCTCACGGCTTTCCAAGGCGCCGCCCTCGATCCGTGCACGATCGACGGCAAGATCGTCTGCCTTCGCAACGACCTCGCCCAGAACATGCTCTGGTACAACAAGACGCTCATGGACCAGTTCGGCTACACGGTCCCGACGACGTGGGAAGAGTTCGCGGCTCTTGGCAAGAAGCTCGCCGCGGAGCACCCCGGATATGTCATGGGCTCGGTGGGCGACCAGGCGCCGATGCAGTACTTCTGGGGTGCCGGCTGCCCGGCGAACGTCCTGAAGGGCAACCTGTTCTCGTCGAACACGTCTGACGAGAAGTGCGTCAAGATGGCGAAGCTGCTCGACGGAATGGTGGCCGACAAGTCGCTCGCCACCGACTCCGTCTTCGCAGGGACCACCTACCTGAACGCCTACGGGCAGAAGACCCTGATGTCCGTCGGACCGTCCTGGTACGGCAAGTACCTCTTCGCCGACTATCTCAAGGTGCCGGCCGCGCAGATGGCGGTCGCGGCTCCGCTGCAGTGGGAGGGCGCGAGCGACCGCATCACGGGCAACGTGGGTGGCGGGACCTGGTTCGCGTCGTCGCACAGCAAGAACATCAAGCTGGCCGCGAAGTTCCTCGATTACGTCGCGACGGACATCGACCTTCAGTCGAACGCGCCGACGTACCCGGCGTACGGGCCGGCGGCGGTCGCGTGGCTGAAGAACCCGGCCAACACGACCTACTTCGCCGGCGACGTCGCCGCGGTGTTCCAGCAGGCGGCGAACGAGGTCTGGAGCGGATGGTCGCAGTCGGCTCTCGTCGACCAGAACCAGATCTGGACGGGCACGATTCTGCCGCAGGTGCTGAAGGGGCAGAGCATCGAGTCGCAGCTTCCGTCCTGGCAGGACACGGCGCAGAAGCGCGCGGCCGCGAGCGGCTACGAGGTGAAGAAGTAATGTCTGGAGGGCGGGGTATCGCGCGATACGCATTCGTCGCGCCTCACGTGGTGCTGCTCCTCATGTTCGGCATCATCCCTGCGGTGTACGCGCTGTACCTCGCCCTCACCAACCGGCTCGGTCAATTCACCGGCCTCGGTCAGTTCCTGAAGGTCTTCCAGGACTACCGCTTCCCGACTGCATTCGCGCACGTCGGCTGGTACTCGGTGATCTGGCTGACCTCGCTCACGATCCTGACCGTGCTCTTCGCACTGCTCATCCACCAGCAGCATCCTCGCGTGTCTTCGGCATTGCGATTCACCTACTACATCCCCGGGGCGCTCGCGGGGGTCGCGAGCGTCCTCGTGTGGGTGTTCATGCTCGACCCCTCCGCCTCCCCGGTCGGAGGAGTCCTCCAGGCACTCGGCTTCTCGAACATCCAGGAGGTCACCTACGAGGAGAACCTGCCGGTCATCTTCGTGATCATCGCCTTCTGGACGGGCGCCGGCGGCTGGATCCTCGTGATGTACGGCGCGCTCAACAACATCCCGGCGGAACTGATCGAGGCGGCCAAGATCGACGGCGCGGGGCGGTGGAGCATCGCCTGGCGCATCCAGATCCCCCTCATCCGCAAGTGGATCGTGTACATGGTGGTCCTCGCGTTCGGGGCGGGCATCCAGCTCTTCGTCGAACCGGGGTTGGTGGGGGCCGCCACCCGCGGAGGCGTGGATCCCTCGTGGTCGCCGAACCAGCTCGCCTACCAGTACGCATTCCAGCAGAACGACTTCAACGGCGCCGCCGCCATCGCGGTCTGCATCCTGATCCTCGGAGTCGCAGGCGCCCTCATCGTGGTGTTCCGCACCGGACTGTTCAACACGGAGGCTGAAGAGGCATGACCCGCCCCACAACAGGTCGGACGATCGCGGGCGTCGGTACGGCCGGAGTCCTCCTCGCCGGCGCGGCGCTGTTCATCGTGCCGGTGATCTGGCTGCTGCTCGCGACGACGAAGACGGATGCGCAGCTGACGTCGCAGCCTCCGTTCTCCTTCGGGTCCTTCGGTGCGATCGCGACGGCATGGAACAACGTGGTCGCGTTCGAGAACGGCGCGATCTTCGCGTGGCTCCGGAACTCCGTGGTCTACTCGGGCGTCGCGCTGATCCTGACCCTCGTCGTCGCCATACCGGCGGGCTACGCTCTGGCGCACCTGGAGTTCCGAGGCCGGAAGACGATCCTGATCTCGACACTGATCATCATGTTCGTGCCGACGTCGGCACTGGTCCTCCCGACCTTCCTCGAACTCAGCGCGATCGGTCTCGTGGGCACCGCATGGTCGGTGATCCTGCCGTTCGCATTCTTCCCCTTCGGCGTGTACCTCGCGTTCATCTACTTCTCGACGAGCATCCCGCCGGCTCTCATCCAGGCGGCGCGCATCGACGGGTGCACCGACTGGCAGGTCTTCCGTCACATCGCCGTCCCGCTGTCGACCCCGATCATCGGACTCGTCGGGTTCTTCGGCTTCGTCGCGAACTGGAACAACTACTTCCTCCCGTTCATCATGCTCGGCGACGACCAGGACTTCCCGGTGCAGGTCGGACTCAAGCAGATGATCGCCTCCTCGCCGGCGTTCAGCCCGGGAGCAGGCGGCGCCCAGCTGCACATCCTCCGGCCCGAGCTCGCTCTGGCGGCGATCGTCTCGATCCTGCCGGTGCTGTTCATCTTCCTGTTCTCCCAGCGCACCCTGGTGGCGGGCCTGACGGCCGGAGCCACGAAGGAGTGACGACACGCCGACCCGATGCTGAGAAGGAGCTCCCATGACCGCGACGGAACAGCGGAATCCCGAGACGCGCGCCATCGATCGTGTGCCCGCCCTCGAGGCGATAGAGCTGATCCTCAGAGAGGATGCGGCAGCGGTCGCCGCGGCGATCGCGGCGGCCGAGCGGCTTGCGCTCGCCGTCGATGCGGCGTCGGACGTCCTGCGCAGCGGCGGGCGGATCCACTACTTCGGGGCCGGCGCCTCGGGGCGGCTCGCCGTCCTGGATGCGACCGAGCTGACGCCCACGTTCGGGATCGCGAGATCGACGGTCGAGGCCCACTTTCCGGGCGGCGTCGAGGCCCTCGTCGACTCGTCGCTCGACTTCGAGGACGCGTTCGAGCTCGGACGGGCGGATGCCGAGGTCCTGCGCATCGGCGATCTCGCGTTCGCGATCACCTCATCCGGGTCGACCGCCTATGTCGCCGGCGCTCTGGAGCGCGCGGCTGAGCTGGGCGCTGGGCGGATCCTGCTCACCTGCAATCCGGATGCGGCGATCGAGGCCGACATCGTCGTCGTGGCGGACACCGGGCCGGAGGCGCTGACGGGGTCGACACGTCTGAAGGCCGGCACCGCGACCAAGGTCCTGCTGAACGCGTTCTCCACTGCCTTGATGATCTCGCGCGGGCGCACGTGCTCGAATCTGATGGCCGGGATGACCATCAGCAACGCGAAGCTGCGCGATCGGGCGACGAGAGTGCTCGCCGAGGCTACGTCTGCCGACCTCGATGCGATCGAAGACGCACTCGCCGCGTCCTCCGATCGCATCGACGTCGCACTTGTCAGCCTGCGCACCGGGCTCCCTTCAGAGGCGGCGGCGCGCCTGCTCGAGCTGTCTGACGGGTCCCTGCGCGACGCGCTCGCGCGAGGCGGCCTCCGCGCGTGACCGTCGCAGGCGTGGATGTCGGGGGTGGCGGCATCCGGGTTGCGGTGCGTGATGGTGCGCCGGTCCGGGAGCACACCTTTCCCGGCGCAATTCACAGGCGTTCGAGCATCGAGCCGCGAAGGCTCGCCGAGGCTATCGCCTCCGCTGTCGCTTCGGCGTCCGCCGATCGAGGCCGCATCGACGTCCTCGCCGTCGGCGTGACGGGCTACCCCGACCTCTTCCCCGACACCGATGCGTTCGCGCGCGATCTGCGGGAGCGGTCCGGGGCCTCGGTCGTGATCCTCGCGGCCGACGCGCTGACAAGCCACATCGGCGCACTCGGCTTCCATCCCGGTGCCGTCATCGCGGCGGGGACCGGTGCCGTCGCCCTCGGAACCGACTTCGACCGGATCTGGCGGCGCGGCGACGGGTGGGGCTATCTCGTGGGGGATGCGGGAAGCGGCTCGTGGGTCGGGCGGCACGGGATCGGCGCCGCGCTGCGGGCTGTGGACGGGCGTGCCGACGGTTCGCCCGCGCTGCTCGCACTCCTCGAGCGCGAGCTCGGTCCGCCCGATCGGGTCGTCAAGCTCATCTACGCGGCGGAGGCGACCGCGCACGAGCTCGCCGCGTTCGCACCGTGCGTCGCGGAGGCCGCGGCGGCAGGCGATCAGCGCGCGCAGCAGATCCTGATCGTCGCGGGGCGCGAGCTGGCAGGCACGCTCACGGCGGCGGCGCACGGATGGGCCACGCGGGTGTCATGGAGCGGTGGGCTGTTCGGAATCGGCGGAATCCTGCTCGAGAGCTTTCAGGCGGCTGTCCGCGAGCAGCTGCCGACGTCGGACGTGGTCTCCCCTCGAGGGAACTCCGCCGCGGGTGCCCTTGCCCTCGCGGAACGTCACCGTCATGACCCCCTGATGGACCGGCGGCGGTTCATCGCGTCCTACGCCTGACGGACCGCTCTCGGAACACGACGACGGCTTTCATCCCCGGAACGATCGAGAGGCCGACCCCGCAGGCGTGGGGCGACGTGGATCGTCTCCTCGGTGTGGCCAGGGTGGCCATCCGCAGCGGCGCCCGTCGTCGCCCTCGACACGGGTGGCACGATCGGATCCCGGCTGCAGCGGGGCGCCTAGGATATGGCCTGCGTGCGCCGTCGTCCGATGGCTGAGGAGGAACGGTGGAACCAGTGCGGCGGGTCACCATCCGCGATGTGGCGACGCTCGCCGACGTCTCGGTGGCGACGGCGTCGTATGCGCTGACCGGTTCCCGTGCCCGCGGGGCGCGTGTGTCGTCGGAGACGAGAGCTCGCGTCGAGGCGGCCGCCCGTGAACTCGAGTACAGCCCGAACTCGATGGCGCGGTCCGTCCGCACCGGGCGCACGGGCGTCCTCCAGCTCGTGCTGCACATGCTCGGCGATCCCTGGACTGTCGGCATCGCGGAATCCGTCACCGCCCTCGCCCCCCAGCACGGACTGACCGCGCTGATCGCGGTCGACACGGACTACTCGGCAGCGCTCAAGCGCGTGGAATTCGACGCTGCGTTCGTCGCCGCGGCAGTCGGCTCGACACCCGAGGAGTGCGTGGAGCAGCTCGGGGCGGTAGCCGGCAAGGTCGCCATCTACTCATCCACGCTCGAACCCCGCGGGTTCGACGTCGTCCGCTTCGACGACCGCCGCGCGAGCGAGATCGCGATGGCGCACCTGCTCGAGCGTCATCGTGCCATCGGCTTCCTGGCTTCCCAGTACGGGGGTGAGCAGGACCAGCGTCTGAACGCGTATCAGGCGATGATGGCGGATGCCGGCATCCCCGTGCCGGACGGGTACATCCAGCCGTACGAGCGGAATCTCGTGGACCCCTACCGAGCGGCACGCGAGCTGCTGCGGAGGCCGGATCGCCCCACCGCCGTGTTCGCGTCGGCCGACTTCGCCGGATACGCGACCGTGAACGTCGCCCGAGAGCTCGGGCTCCGCGTTCCCGAAGACGTTGCGGTGATCGGCATCGGCGATGCCGCGCAGTCCGCGGCCGTGGGATTGAGCTCTGTCGGCTCGCCGGAGCTCGGTCGCCAGATCGCCGACTTCCTGTTCGAACGGGCCGACCACCCGGATGCACCGACCGGTCGATTGCTGGACCTTCAGCCGGAGCTGTTCGCGCGCCAGTCGACGGTGGGCAGCTGATCGCACTGCACGGCCGGCGCGCTGATCCGACAGGGGAGCGCCCTCGTCGCGTTCTTCACGCAACTTGTCCCGAACCCCTTGACATCCGATGTCTGTAACATGCAAGATCATGGCAGCCCGAAACGTTTAAGCAATCGTCATCCACTTCAATGACTAAACGTTTCAGCAACGAAAGTTCACAGCACAGAAAGTAGGAGAATCGTGGCGAAGATGCCTCACCGATTCGTGGTCGCGACAAGCGTCGCCGCCGCCGCCGCGGTCGCCCTCAGCGCCTGCTCGGCATCGTCGAGCGCGGCCGACGGCGGCTTGTCGAAGAGTCCCGTGACGCTGAACTACGCGATCTGGGACCAGAATCAGAAGCCTGCTCTGAAGCAGGCCGCGGATGAGTTCACCAAGTCGAACCCGAATGTCAAGGTCGACATCGTGGTCGTTCCCGCGAAGGACTATTGGACGAAGCTGCAGACGCAGCTGACCGCGGGCGCGGGCCCGGACGTCTTCTGGCTGAACGGTCCGAACTTCCAGCTGTACGCCTCGAACAACCAGCTCGCCCCCCTGGATGACGCCGTGGGCCGAGACAAAGGCAACTACCCGAAGTCCCTCGTCGACCTGTACACCTACAACGGCAAGCTGTACGGGGCTCCGAAGGACTACGACACCATCGGTGTCTACTACAACAAGGCGCTGTTCGATGCCGCCGGTCTCGCCTACCCCAAGGCGGGATGGACGTGGGAGGAGTTCCAGGCCGACGCGAAGAAGCTGTCCGATCCGGCCAAGGGCGTGTGGGGCACCGCATCCGCCCCGTACGGCCAGATGACGTTCTACAACACGATCCTGCAGGCCGGCGGCCACATCATCAGCAGCGATGGCAAGACGTCCGGCTACGACTCGCCCGAGGCGCTGCAGGGGATCAACTTCTGGAACGACCTGATCAAGAACGGCTCCTCGCCGAGCCTGCAGCAGATCACGGACACTTGGCCGGGCGACACGTTCAGCTCGGGCAAGATGGGCATGTTCTGGGACGGTTCCTGGGCCGCGGGCACCTACAGCAAGGCGGACGGTCTGAAGGGTCACGTGGGCGTGGCGCCTCTGCCGGCCGGTCCCGACAGCAACGTCTCTGTCATCCACGGCCTCGCGAACGTCGCCAATGCGAAGTCCAAGAACGTCGGCTGGGCCGAGAAGCTTGCCGCGTTCCTGAGCGGCAAGCAGTCCGCCGAGATCCAGGCCACCACCGGCACCGTCATCCCCGCGTACAACGGCACCCAGCAGGAGTGGGTGAAGGCGCTGCCCGACCTGGACGCACAGATCTTCCTGGACGAGGCGAAGGTGGCTGCGCCCTACCCGATCTCCAAGAACACGGCGGTGTGGAACGCCTTCGAGGGCACCCAGATCAACAACATCTACTCGGGGAAGACCACCCCGGAGCAGGGGCTGCAGGACCTCGCGAAGCAGATGAACGACGCTCTCGCCAAGGAGTAGTCGGTGACCGTTCTCGAACAAGAGATCTCCACCACGCGTGGGCGCACCATTCCCGGTGCGCCCACGCGGCGGAGACGCAACCGCAAGTCCAACTGGTGGGCGCTGCTGTTCATCGGGCCGGCCTTCGTCGGGCTGGCGGCGTTCTACTTCTGGCCCATCGTTCGCGGAATCGAGATGGCCTTCGAGAAGGTCGGCGCTTTCGGCGGAAGCAGCTGGGTGGGGCTCGACAACTTCGTGACCGTCTTCACCCAGCCCGAACTGGGCGGTGCGTTGCTGAACACGCTGCTCTACGCGGGGATCGCCCTGCTCGGCATCCCGATCGCACTGGTGATCGCGGCGCTATTGAACACGGCCGGTCTCCGATTCCGCGGCACGTTCCGGGTGATCTACTTCCTGCCCGTCGTGACGATGCCGGTCGCGGTGTCGCTGGTGTGGCGCCTCCTCCTCAACGTCGACAACGGGATCATCAACACCGTGCTTCGCGGGATCGGTCTGCCGGGCGTCGCCTGGCTGTCGACGCCCACGGTGAACATCGTCGTCGTCGCGCTGGTCGGAATCTGGATGGGGCTGGGCACGCAGATCATCATCTTCATCGCCGGCCTCCAAGGCGTGCCCGAGTCCTTGTACGAGGCCGCGGAGCTGGATGGCGCCGGGCCGGTACGGAGGTTCCTCTCCATCACGGTGCCGCTGATCTCTCCGACGACGTTCCTGTTGTGCGTTCTGAGCGTCATCGCGTCGATGCAGGTCTTCGACCTGATCTACCTCATGGTCGACCCGGCGACCAACCCGGCCTATCCGGCCTCGAGGAGCATGGTCTCGCTCTTCTTCGAGAAGGGCTTCATGACTCACGATCAGGGCTATGCCGCCGCCATCGCGTGTGTCCTGCTCGTCATCATCCTGATCCTGAGCGCCATCCAGTTCGGGCTGCAGAAGAAGTGGGTGCACTATGAGTGAGACGATGAGCATCACGCTCGCGCGCTCGGGCGGCCGGAAGCGTCAATCGCGTCGTCTGTGGCTCGTCTACACGCTGCTCATCGCGGGCGCCGTCCTGATGATCTTCCCGTTCATCTGGGAGATTCTGACCTCGTTCAAGACGCTCTCGGTCGCTGCATCCGTCCCGCCCCAGGTGCTGCCGCTGCCGCCGACGACGCGCGCATACAACAAGGTGCTCAACACCATCCCGTTCTGGCACCTACTCGGCAACTCGGTCCTGCTCACCGTGATCCGCACCATCGGGCAGGTCGCCCTGTGCACGATGGCCGGCTACGGCTTCGCCCGCTTCACCTTCCCGGGCAAGAACATCCTCTTCATCGGATTCCTCGCCATCCTGATGGTGCCCGGGCAGCTGTTCATCCTTCCGCAGTACGAGATCATCCAGCACCTCGGGATGCTGAACACGATCTTCGGAATCGCCCTGCCCGGTCTGTTCAGCGTCTTCGGGACCTTCCTGCTGCGCCAGTTCTTCCAGTCCCTCCCGATGGACATGGAAGAAGCCGCCCGCCTGGACGGCGCCAACGAATGGCAGATCTTCTGGTACGTGATGCTTCCCCTGGCCAAGCCGGGCATCATCGCACTGATCGTCTTGACCTCCCTGTGGTCCTGGAACGACTTCCTCTGGCCGCTCATCGTCTCGAGCGATGAGAACTCCATGCCGCTCAGTGTCGGACTGACGCTCCTGACCGACCTGCGCCTCAAGGACGACCCCCTTCTCATGGCGGGAGCCTTGCTGGCCTCGCTGCCGATGATCATCGTCTTCCTCGTCCTCCAACGTCAGTTCATCAAAGGGATCGCCTTCTCCGGCGTCAAGGGCTAGAGAAGGCCCCGAAAGGAAATCACGACATGGTGTTGCCCGTCGGTATCGTCGGTTTCGGAATCCGAGCACTCATCTCCGAGGAGCTGCTGCAGCGCTCCGACATCGAGGTCGCAGCGGTCTGCGACCCGTCGGAGGGCGGTCAGCGGCGCGCGCGGGCGCAGTTCCCCGACGCCCTGGTCACCGCTGACCTCGACGATCTCCTGTCCTCGGGGGTCGAAGCGGTCTTCGTCCTCTCCCCGGACGATACGCACGCGGAGATCACGCTCGCATGTCTCGAGGCGGGGGTCGCGGTGTTCTGCGAGAAGCCGATCGCCGTCACCGTGGAGGACGCGGATCGGATGCTGGAGACCGCGCGCCGCACCGGGACGCGGTTGTACCTCGGGCACAACATGCGGCACCTGCCGGTGATCACGACGATGCGAGACGTCATCCGCTCCGGACGCATCGGAGAGGTGAAGTCGATCTGGGTGCGACACTTCGTCGGCAACGGCGGCGACTACTACTTCAAGGACTGGCACGCGGAGCGTGCCCACGTGACGAGCCTTCTGCTGCAGAAGGGCGCGCACGACATCGACGTGGTCCACTGGCTCGCCGACGGCTATACGACGCGGGTGTCGGCCATGGGCGGATTGACCGTCTACGGCGACCTGGGCGAGCGCGGCACGCCGGCCGGAGAGCTCATGACGGACTGGATCGACGCGAAGAACTGGCCGCCGCGGGCGGTGACGGGCATCAACCCGAAGGTCGACGTCGAGGACCTCTCGCTGGTCACCATGCAACTGGACAATGGCGTGCTCGCGACGTATCAGCAGTGTCATTACACGCCGGACTACTGGCGGAGCTACACCGTCATCGGCACGGAGGGGCGGCTCGAGAACCGGGGCGACACGGAGGGCGAGATCCACGTGTGGACCCGCCGACACAACGGGTACGCGGAGCCCGACGTCGTGCTGCCGATTCCCGCGGCCACCGGATCCCACGGAGGCGCGGACCCGAAGCTGATCGACGAATTCATCCGCTTCGTCATCGAAGGAGGAGAGACGCAGACCTCCCCCGTAGCGGCTCGTCAGGCGGTCGCTGTCGGAGTGCTGGCGGCGCAGTCGCTGCGCAGCGACCAGGGGGCCCTCGACATCCCGGAGCTTCCTGAGGAGACGATCGAGTACTTCGATCGCGGTCAGCCGGGGTCGCGGTCGCCTCGCGAGCCGGCGACGGTTCTCTGACGCGGGAGGTCGCCGCCCCGCGGAGGGACGTCGGGATGCCGCGGGAAGGGGGTGCGGCATCCCGTTTCTTCCTCATCGGAAGCGGATGTATCCTCTCTTGAACCCTGCCCCCGCTCAGCACGTTGCGGTGCGTCCGACCCGTTGCCGGAACCCGATCCGAAGCGAGCCGCGCGAGCGAGCATCCCGGTGTCGCCCGCCGACGACCCGGACCCCCCTTTCACGCGAGAGCGAGCATCGGCATGCCCGACCAGTCCGAACAGAACCGCACCTCCGCCGCCCCGGCGACCAACCCCTTCGACGTGCTCGTCAACGACTCCAGTGCGCCGGCCGCCGCTGGATTCGCGACCGTCTTCCGCGGCTACGACCGCGAAGAGGTCGACGCGGCCCTGTCGAAGCTGACGTCGCAGCTGCAGGCGAAGAACGACGAGGCCGCAGAGCTCGAGGAGCGCTTCCGCCGCGCCGCGCAGGCCGCCGTGCAGCAGAACCGCCGAACGGTGGAGCGCCTCGAGGCGGACCTCGCCGCAGCGAACACCAAGAACCGCGAGACCGCCAAGCGCCTCGCCGAGGAGCAGGCCGCCGGTGCGTCCGCTCGCGAGCAGGCCGAGAAGCTGAAGGGCGAGCGGGATGCGGCGAACGCCGACGACCGCGACGAGGTCGAGCGACTGTCGGCCGAGCTGACCGCCGCCACCGCCCGCGCGAGCGCTGCGGAGCAGAAGGTGCAGGTGCTCACCGACGAACTCGTGGGCGCCGACGCCGGCGGCGGCGACTCTGGGAACCGCCACCAGTTCGAGGAGATCCTGCGCGTCGCCGAGGAGCAGGCGGGCACCCTCATCCGCAACGCCAGCGTCCAGGGCGACCGACTGCTCGAGGCCGCGCGCGAGGAGATCGCCGCGCGTCGCAAGGAGGTGCAGGCCGAGGCCGAGGCCATCCTGCAGCAGGCCCAGCACGACGCCCAGCAGATCCGCCTCCGCGTCGACACCGAGCTGACCGCCCACCAGGCCCAGCTCGCGCGTGAGTCGGCCCACGCCGCCGAGAAGGTGTCTCAGGCCGAGCAGGAGGCCGCGGCGATACGCTCCGAGGCTGAGAAGGGAGCGGCAGCCCTGCGCTCGATGGTCTCGCGCGAGACCACGCGCGACCGCACCGAGGCCGAGCAGGCCGTGCGCGAGCTGCGTGTGCGCGCCCTCGAGTTCGAGGAGTCGCTCACCCGTCGTCAGGACGACGCGCAGCAGGAGTTCCTCGTCCTGCACAACCAAGCCGTCGCTCACGCCGAGCGCATCACGCAGGACGCGAACGAGCAGGTCGCCGCATCGCTCGATCACGCGCAGCGCGTCTCGGCCAAGGCCGACGACTTCGAGAAGCTCATGCGGGCGCAGGCCCAGCAGATCGAGGCCGACGCCCGCATCCGTGCCCGCGAGACCCTCGACCGCGCCCGCGACAAGGCGCAGCACATCATCGAGACCGTGACCACGCACGCGCAATCCGTGCTCCGAGACGCCGAGGACCGCACCCGCCAGCTGCGCTGGCAGCAGCATCAGCTGACGAGCTTCATGGCCGAGGTCACCGAGCTCATCCGCCCCGAGGGGGTGCTCGACAGCGTGGCGACCGACGAGGACGCGGTCGTGCAGCAGGCCGAGGAGATCATCGCGGCCCAGCACGAGCACGGCGAGCACGAGCACCACGAGGACGTAGATGAGGCGTCGCACGACGGCGAGCACGAGGACGAGGCCGAGGACGAGACCGAGGAGCTCGAAGCAGCGCACTGAGCGCGCGGGCGCCACGGCAGGGCCGGATGCGGCGGAACCCCCGTCGGGATGGGATCATGAGCCGAAGATCCTGTTCATGATCGGGGGGCCGTCCGTGAAGACGAGACGCAGAGGGATGCGACTGGCGACGACCGTCGTCTGCGCGACGCTGGCCGCGATCGCGCTCGCCGGCTGCACGGACAGCGTGAGCGACGTCGAGCGCGCGAAGGCTCAGGTCAGCGCGAAGGAGAAGGCTCTCACAGAGGCCCAGACCACGTTCTCCGACGCCTCCCAGAAGTTCTGCACCTCCAGCAAGGACTACATCCTCGCGCTCGACCGCTACGGCGATGTGCTGAACGCGACCGCCCCGACGGTCGGCGACGTCCGGGTCGCAGGCAAAGACCTCGCGCAGCCCAAGGACGAGGCGTTCGCCGGTGCCGACGCTGCGGTCAAGGCGCAGAAGGACGTGGCGAACGCCGAGAAGGAGCTCGCCGTCGCCCGGACCGCGCTCGCGGAGGCCGAGGCGAGCGGATCGCCTGTGCCGACGGCCGCGTCTCCGACGAGCCCGGCGCCGCTGGCTCCGCCCGCATCCGTCGATCGCGTCAAGCAGGCCGAGTCGGAGTACTCCGCCGCCCAGTCCGCGGTGACCGACGACACTCCGCTGAAGCAGGCGTCAGTTCAGTTCAACAGCGCGGTCGTGGCGCTCGAGATGGCCTGGCTCAAGCTCTACGCCGATGCCGGCTGCATCTCCGATGCCAACCAGCAGAAGGCCGCCGCGGCGGTGAGCGCGTACACGACGGCCTTGCAGCAGGAGCTCGCGACCGCCGGCTACTACCCGGGGCCCGTCGACGGCATCTACGGGCCGATGACGGTGCAGGCCGTGCAGGACCTGCAGAAGGCCGCGGGTCTTCCCGTCACGGGCACGGTCGACAAGGCGACGGCGGATGCGCTGCAGGCGACCCTCGCCGCCAAGAGCGGAGCATCCGCCCAGCAGTCCGTGGCCTCGACGGCCGCCGTGCAGCAGACCTTGAAGCTGCTCGGCTACTGGGACGGTCCGGTCGACGGCGTGTGGACGCCCGAGCTCACCGATGCCGTGAAGAAGTTCCAGGTCGCGCTCGGCGTGGAGCCGACCGGGGCGGTGGATGCGGCGACCATCGCCGCTTTCGAGAAGGCGATCGCCGACCTCACCGCGACGCCGGCTCCGAGCCCGTCCGCGACCCCCTGAGCACCAGGACAGGGGGCCGCGAAAGGCGTCAGACGGACGTGGGCGACGTCGCGAACGTGGAGGCGAACGGGTCGAAGTCGGCCGGCAGCGCCGCGATCGGCGCCACCGTGCTCCGGATGTCGACGAACGCCTGACGCTCGACCGACTCCTCGATGCTCGTCATCGCGTCCAGCACGTGGTAGCCGACCTCGCCGGTGGCGATGTGCAGGTCGCCGCCCGAGCGGATGGTGCGCGCCATCGTGAGCGCGCCGACCCCGCGGCCGGAGAGCGGTCCCTCCTCGGCGATGATCTCCGGCTCCTGGACCATCCGGCCGTCGCGGAACTCGGTGATCGGGCGGTAGAGCTTGAGGTCGCCGCCGCCGAAGTAGTTCGGGTCGCCGAGCACGAGCGTGCCCTCGGTGCCGTTGATCTCGAACACCCCGTGGCGGAACAGCGCGGTGTCCGTGCTCATGAGCGACGAGGCCGCCTCACCGTTCGCCAGGCGGCTGACCACCGTGAGGTGCGTGGGCACTTCGACCGGGAAGGTCGTGCCGGCGCGGGGACCCGTGCGAATGGTGCGCGTCTCGTACGCCTTCGTGCCCACGGCGACCACCTGCGTCAGCGGGCCGAGCAGATGCACGAGCGCGGACAGGTAGTAGGGGCCCATGTCGAACAGCGGGCCGGCGCCCTGGGCGAAGAGGAACTCGGGGTCCGGGTGGAACCAGTCCGGCCCCTGCGACTGGAACGCCGTGGTGGCGGTGAGCGGAGTGCCGATGACGCCGGCCTGGATCGCCCTCTTGGCCGTCTGCCAGCGCGGGCCGAGCACGGTGTCGGGCGCGACGCCGAGGAGCAGCCCGCGCTCGTTCGCGAGCTCGACGAGGCCCTTCGCGGCGGCGCGGTCGATGCCGATCGGCTTCTCGCTCCAGACGTGCTTGCCGGCCTCGAGGGCTGCGGTCGAGACCTCGACATGCGCGGCGGGGATCGTGAGGTTGATCACGATCTCGACATCGTCGTCGGCGAGGATGGATGCCGCGTCCCCCGACTTCGCCACGCCGAACGCCGCGGCCTGCGCGGCCGCACGCTCGGTGTTCATGTCGCCGACGGCGACGACCTCGACGTCGGGGTACTGCGTGAGGTTCGTCAGGTACTGATTGCTGATCATGCCGGCGCCGATGAGCCCGACGCCGACGCGTCCGGTGCGGGTCATCGCACGACCTCCAGCTCCTGAAGGGCCGCGAAGCTCTGCGCGATGCCGTCGAAGATGTCGCCCGCGAAGTGGTCGAACTCGATGACGCCGTACTCGGCGCTCGGTGCGGCCTCGATGGCGGCGGCGAGCGGCACGTCGCCCTGGCCGGCCGGGGTCTGGTCTTTCGGCAGCTCCGCGGTGGAGATGCCCTCGCGCATCGGGCCGTCCTTGAGGTGCAGCGCCTTCACGCGATCGCCGAGGCGACGCAGGAGGGCCGGCGCATCCTGACCGCTCGCGGTCGCCCAGTAGACGTCGACCTCGAGGGCGACCTCGGGGTCGAGGTTCGCGGCGAACAGCTCGAGCGCCGTCCGGCCGTCGATGATCGAGCGCAGCTCGTGGTCGTGGTTGTGGTAGCCGACCTTGAGGCCGTATGCCTTCGCCTGCTCGGCGCGGCGGTTGAGCGTCTCAGCGGAGCGGAGCACGTCGTCGCGGTGCTGCCAGTGCTGCGCGGGCAGGAACGGGTCGATCACGTAGTCGAGCCCGAGGGTCGCGGCCGCGTCGAAGGTGACCTCGGGAGTGGGGACCGCGAGCACGCCGTCGGGCGTCTGGACGTCCTCGGCGATCAGGATCGCATGGCCGGTGGGGGATGCGAGGCCGTTCGCGTCGAGTGCCGCCTTCAGCCGCGCAGGTTCACCCGTGAAGTTGAACGCCTCCACGCGCTCGAGCCCGATGGCCGCGAGCTTCGCGAGAGTCCCGTCGAGATCGGCGGCCAGCGCCGGGTGGACGGAGTAGAGCTGCACGGAGATCAGAGGGGCGATCCGTGGCGACGACATGTGTGTCTCCTCTCAAGAAAACCTCCGCTTTGAGGTTTTGGTCGAGCATAGCAGGGGAAACCTCCGGATGGAAGGTTCTGCGCGCGGCCGGAGTAGCCTCGGTCCATGGACGACGAGACCGCCGACGCGCAGCCCGAGCCGCGCAAGCGCGGCTCGTATGCGAAGGGCATCCGGCGGCGGCAGGAGATCCTCGACCGTGCGCTCGAGATCTTCTCCGAGCGCGGCTACGACGGCACATCCCTGCGCTCGATCGGCGAGGCGATCGGGGTGACCCACGCCGCGCTGCTCCACTACTTCCCCTCGAAGGAGGCGCTCCTCGTCGAGGTGCTGCGGGAGCGCGACAACCGGGGCACCGGGTTCGAGGAGCACATGCCGTTCCCCGCCCTCACGCACGGCGCCCAGTACAACGCCACGGTGCCCGGCCTCATCGCCCTCTACACGTCGATGGCGGGCACGTCGGCGGATGCGGGCAACGACCAGGCGCGCACCTATTTCACCGAGCGCTTCGCACAGCTGCGCGCGAAGATCGCGGCGTCGCTGGCGGAGGATGCCGGCGAGTCCGTCGGCGCCGAGCACATGACGCTCGCCGCGCTCATCGTGGGGGCGTCGGACGGACTGCAGATCCAATGGCTGCTCGATGAGAGCGTCGACATCGCCGGCGGATTGGAACTGCTGCAGAAGCTCATCGAGCGCTGACAGCCGCCGCCGCGACGCCGCTCAGCATCCCGTCGCGCGGTGGTCTCTTGTCGCGGACTCCGCACAGTGCCATAGTTCCGGATGCAGGCAAGGCCGGGAACAGGGCCAACCCCGAACCCCGACCCCTCGACCTCCACACCATCGGATGTACGAAGGGATGTTTTCCATGCCATTGAACCGCGCCCGAAATGTGCGCATCGCCGCGATCGCGGCACCCGCCCTCCTCGTGACAGCGCTGACGCTGTCACTGTCCGCGCCGGCGACGGCGGACTCCCAGTCGGTATCGCTCGGCGGCACGGCAGCCCCGGTCACCGGTGCGTTCACCGCCGACGGCGGCCAAGGGCCGGAATTCCCCGCGCAGGAGGACGAGTCGACCCCCGACGCCTACTCCGGATCGATCGTCAACAGGACGATGTCGCAGGGCCACGCGGCCGGGCACGGGGCGAACGTGTCGAGTGCCAAGAAGGCGAAGTCGAATCCGGCGTTCGTCACCGGCTTCGCGGGGCTGAACATCTATCAGCAGCGGTACGCGCGAGGCGGCAACCAGTTCACGATCGAGCCGCCCGACCAGGCACTCTGCGTCGGCGGCGGGCACGTGGTCGAGGCGGTCAACGACGTCTTCAACGTGTACAGCGCGAAGACCGGGGCATCGGAGCTGCCGGACAACACCGCGACCAACATCGTCGCCGGCTTCCCGCGGAACGTGAACCATGCGGTCGACCTGAACTCGTTCTACGGCTACCCGCCGGCGGTCAACCGGTCCACGGGCGCACTCGGGCCCGAGATCACGGACCCGACTTGCATCTACGACGCGGCCACGCAGCGGTTCTTCCTCGTCGTCCTGACGCTCGACCGGGCTCCCAACGGGGCGCTGAACCAGGTCAACCACCTCGATCTCGCCGTGAGCAAGACCGGTGACCCGACGGGCGCGTGGAACATCTACAAGATCGACGTGACCAACGACGGAACCAACACGGGCGGTGTCAACCCCGGTCCGTACCTGGGCGACTACCCGCACATCGGCGCGGACGCCAACGGGGTGTACCTCACGACGAACGCCTATCCGTGGAACGCGAACGGCTTCGCCGGGGCGCAGATCTACGCGCTCTCGAAGGCGCAGCTCGCGGCGGGCGCCGCATCCGTCTCTATGCAGCACATCGACACGTCGGGCATGGTCGCAGCTCCCAGCGATGCGGGAGCCACGCAGCCGGGCTTCACGGTCTGGCCGGCGCAGTCCCCGGGCACCTCGTCGTTCAACCTGAACGGCAACGGCACCGAGTACTTCATGAGCTCGAACGCGGCGGACGAGGCCACGCACCCGGTCGCGGGAACGGGCGGCGGCTACCTGTCGTCGCAGATCGTCGTGTGGTCGATGACCAACACGGCATCGCTCAACACCGCGACTCCGGCGCTGCAGCTCACCAACCAGCTCGTCTCGGTCGGAGACTACGCGTTGCCGCCGAAGCAGCATCAGCCGGGCTCCGGACAGGCTCCCGGTGCGGATGCGCCGCAGGGCCACTGCATCAACGACACGACCACCTCGACGATCGTCGGTGTCGGATGCTGGCGGCTTCTGTTCGGCGGTCAGCCCGCGCACGACGAGGTGGTCTCCACGCCCGACTCGAACGACACCCGCATGCAGCAGGTGACGTACGCGAACGGCAAGCTGTGGGCCGGGCTCGACACGGCGGTCACGGTCGGCGCCGGCAACCGCGCAGGCATCGCCTGGTACATCGTGAAGCCGGGCTCGACGACCTTCTCGCCCAAGGTCGCGATGTCGGGCTATCTCGCAGCCTCCGGGATGGACTTCACCTACCCGGCGATCGGCGTCACGCCGAGCGGTCGTGGCGTGATGGCGTTCACGGCGACGGGCGACGGCACCAACCCGAGCGCGGGCTACGCGTCGATCGACGCGCTGAGCGGCGTCGGCGCGTGGAACGTGGCGCCGGGCGGTGAGGGACAGGCGGTGGCCGACGGCTTCACGAGCTACAAGTCGCAGGTCGGCAGTCCGATCCGGACCCGCTGGGGCGACTACGGCGCCGCAGCCGTGGACGGCAACACCGTCTGGCTCTCGAGCGAGTACATCCCGAACGCGTGCGACTACACGGCGTGGGGCGGACCGTTCTTCGCCGGCGGCAGCGGGGACAACCTCCTCGGCACCTGCGCGGGAGCCTCCCACGGGCCGGGAGCCCGCACGGCGCTCGGCAACTGGGGAACGCGGATCAGCTCCTTCGTGCCCTGATCCCCGCACTCCCTGAACGGAGCCGGGTCCGCACATCGCGGGCCCGGCTTCGTGCTGTCGGCCACATGATCGCTAGTCTGGTTACCTTCTCGATAAGCGAACAATCCCGACCGCCCGACGACGTCCACGCCGGGCGACCTCATGCGAAAGACGAGTCATGACCGACGCATCCCGCCCCGCCCGACACCGTGACTGGCTGAGCTGGACGACGTTCGCGCTCGGGATCGCGGGCCTCGTCGTTGTGGCCTGGGTGTGCCTGACGGAGTGGGGCGGCGTCGTCCACGGCCACCCGGCGTACGCCGTGCTGCTCGGGGTGACGGTCGTCGCGTCGATCCTCACGGCGATCCTCGGACTGCGCGGCCGGCGGACCCACAGGGGACGGTGGCGCACCGCCGGTGTCATCGTCGTGCTGGTGCTCGGCATCGGGTGGCTCGGGCTCATGGGATGGCTGCGCCCCTACACGGCCGTCGAACCCGCTCTGGCGGCGATGGTCTCCGGCGAGCACGTCACCGTGACCGAGACGCCCACGCAGATCGTCCTGGCGCCGACGAGCGGCGGCACGGGAACCGGCGTCTTCTTCCAGCCCGGGGCGCTCGTCGATCCGCGCGCATATGCGGCGCACCTGCGCCCGCTCGCCGAGGCCGGCCACACCGTGGTCATCCCCAAGCAGCCGCTCGGCATCGCGTTCCTCGCGGTGAACGCGTTCGACGACGCCCGCGCCCAGTTCCCGGAGATCGACGGCTGGGTGCTCGGCGGGCATTCGCTGGGCGGCACCGTGGCCGCGATGGAGGCGGATGCCGCGGACTCCGACGCGAACGGCCCCGCGGTCGGCCTCATGTTCTACGCGTCGTATCCGGCGAACGACATCAGCGGCTCGCTCCGCATCCCGGTGCTGTCGATCTCGGGCTCGCGCGACGGCCTGGCGACGCCCGACAAGATCGCGGCATCCCGTCACGACCTGCCGTCCGACGCGCAGTTCGTGCAGATCCAGGGCGGGTCGCACGCGCAGTTCGGCTCCTACGGGCCGCAGGCGGGCGACAACACTCCCACCATCAGCGCCGAGGACGCGCGCACGCAGATCTCGGACGCATCCGTGCAGTTCGTCGACGGCCTCGGCGGCTGACGGCGACTCGTCTCAGCTGGACTTGCGCCAGTTGACCTTCAGGACGCTCGAGTTCTCCTTGACCGGCTCCGACAGCGTGGCACCGCCGCCGCCCGTCATCGTGATGAGGGTCGCGCCGCCGATGTTGTCGATGCTCCCGCTGCCACCGGCGATGCACTCGTCGAAGTAGCAGGCGGCGTAGTCGGTGAGGCTTGCCGTGCCGCCGTTGATGCCCGGCCGCTCCACAATCCACTCCGCGACGTTGCCGCTCAGGCTCGAGCCCTTGGGGGGAGTGATGTCGAAGCGCGTGCCCACGCCCTGCGACTGGTTGCTGAAGGTGACCGTCGCGTGCGAGGTCGTGTCGGCGCAGATGAGGCAGTACATGACGTCGCCCGCCTCCACGGGAAGGTTGCCGATGGCGACCTCGCCCGCGGGGAACCACTCCCACCACGCGTAGACCTGCCGGCTCGTGATGAAGAGGATCTTCGTGACGTGGGTCTCGGTGCCTGCCTGCATGACGTCGGGGGATCCCCATCCGTCGATGCCCACCCACTCGGAGGCGTAGTACGCGCCGTCGGTCGCGGTGTTCGGGCTCGGAACGGTCCACTGGCCGCCGACGAACCGGTAGGGCTTGCCCTGCGGCGGGAAGACGGCGGCGCCCGACCAGTTGTTCGACGTGGCGTTGCTGACCGTCTGCCCCGGGGCGGGTGCCGAGAGCGCCTTGCGCCGGGACGACGGCTGCGCCGGCCCGTGCGAGATGTTCTCGTGGTGCACGAACTCGGGCTCGATCCACACCTGCGTCCGCGCCATGGCACGGTCCCACAGTGCGCGCAGCTCGGGCTCCTGCTCGGCATCGGGACGCCGCGGCAGCCGGGCAGCGGCGAGCTGGCGATCCGTGGCCGTCTGCGGGTCGAACCCGTCCGGCAGCGCTCCATATCCGCGGATGCGGAACCCCTTGCTCGTGAGCGACTCGGGGACGACCGCCTTCACGGCGCGTCGCGGCGACTTCTCGACCATGATCGGCTCTCCTTCGTGCCTGGACCTACAGGGAAGGAGGAGCGCCGGACACGGGTGATACTCACGCCACGGCGACACGCTTGGGGGTGCGGGCCAGCACGGCCGTGGCGATCCCGAGGATCACGATGCCGATCGACTCGATGACCACCGTCTGCGGCACGAGCGTGAAGGTCCAGGTCTCGTGGATGTTGAAGGGCAGCCCGACCGTGAGCGCGAGCAGCAGGGCCGCAAGCGTCGCGATCACGAAGAGCAGGCTCAGCACGACGCAGAGCTGCAGGAGCCTGCCGCGCAGCGCCAGCATCCCGATCGCCAGCACGAGCGCGGCGATCGCGTTCACGACGAACATCACGCCGAGCAGCCCGCCCACGCCGTCGAAGACGAGGAAGAGATGGATGCCGCCCACGACCAGCAGCACGAGGGCGCTCAGGATGCGCATCGTCCACTGCAGTCCGGTGCTCTCGTTCATGTCACCACCGCTTTCTGTCGAAGAATCCCCGCCGAGTACACGAGCCTCGGCGTCGTGCGGTTCACCCGGCGTGCGAGCGGGGCCCGGACCGATCGGCCCGGGCCCCGCTGCGCAGCTCAGCCGCGCTCAGCTGACGCCGAGCGGGAACCAGTTCGCCCAGCCGCCGTTCGAGTCCCACCACGTGCTGTACACGAGGCTGTCGGAACCCACGACGAAGAGGTCGATGTGGTCGGTGATGCGCTGGATGGCGGCCACCTGCCCTCCGGGCTCGCCGACGCCGCCCGACACGTTGAACCAGCCGGCCCAGCCGGAGCTGGAGTCCCACCACGTGCTGTAGATGCGGTTGTCGGTGCCGATCGTGAACAGGTCGAGGTGGTTGGAGAACCGCGCGAGCGCGGTCACCGGCGAGCCGGGGGACGCGACTCCTCCGGACACCTGGAACCAGTTCGCCCAGCCGCCGCGCGCATCCCACCACGTCGACATGATGGCGCCGTTCGACGCCGTCGTGAAGAGGTCGATGTGGTCGGGGTTGCGCGAGACCGCGGTCACGGTCGAGTTCGGCCGGCAGACGAGGCTGCCCAACGGGAACCAGCCGGCCCACCCCGAGCGGTCGTCCCACCACGTGCTGTACACGCGGTTGTCGGTGCCGATCGTGAACAGGTCGAGGTGATTGCGGTAGCGAGCCAGCGCCGTCACCGGTGCGCCGTTCGCGGCGACCCCGCCCGAGACCTGGAACCAGTCGGCGGCCCAGCCGCCCCGCGCATCCCACCAGATGGACATCGTCGCGCCGTTCGCCGCGGTCGTGAACAGGTCGAGGTGATCGTCGTATCGTGCGACCACGTTCACGGTCGAACCCGGCCGCGCCACGAGGCTGCCGAGCCGGAACCAGCCCGACCATCCCGCCGACACATCCCACCACGCGCTGTACACACGGTTGTCGGTGCCGATCGTGAAGATGTCGAGATGGCCGCTGTAGCGCGAGATGGACGTCACGGGCGAGCCGGTGCCGCCGCTCGACGCCACGCCGCCGGAGAGCTGGAACCAGCCGGCCCAGCTGCTCGAGGCATCCCACCAGTTGCTCATCGTGCGCCCGTCGGCGGCGACCGCGAACACGTCGAGGTGCTCGGGGTAGCGCGCCACGACGCTGATCGGCGTCGCGGCACGGGCGGGCAGGTCGGCGAGCGGTCCGATGCGGTTCCAGATCGCCTGACGGCACACGGCGCAGAACGGCACGCCGAGCGCGCGCATCTTGCAGTCGTACTCGGGGCGGAACGCGCCGCAGTGGAAGTAGAACGCGCCCTCGAACAGGCCCACCGTGCCGGTCGGCACCGGACTCGGCCGCGAGTCCACCGTCGAGCAGTCCGGGTTCGACATCGTCGGGACGGCGGTGCTCGAGGCGACCGCCCATCGCCACTTCAGCGTCGACCGATTGCTGTTCGCGGTCACGTTCGGCTGCGCCGGCTCACCGCCGGAGTAATGGTCGTGGCCGGTCTCCGCGCCGCCCGCATAGTACGGGTACTCGTCTGCGAGGCCGTAGGCCGTGTGGCCGGCCTCGTGGATCGCGATCTCCGTGGCGCCGCCGGCGAGCGAGTACGTGCCCACCGACCCGCCGCTGCCGCCGTACACCGTCGAGTTCACGACGATGAGCACGAGGCTGTGCTCGGGCACCTGCGCGCCGGCCACGGTCAGGGCGGTGGTGTCGTTGCAGACGAGCAGGCGGCGGATGCCGTTCGCCCCGAAGGTGGCGTCGAAGTAGGTGCGGACCACCGCGCCGGTGCCGCCGGTCGCCGTCGGGTCGTCGGCGCCCGAGTCGGTCGACGCGACGTTCACCCGGAACACGTTGATCGCCGCCCGCAGGTGGTCGTAGGGCGGTGTGGCGAACAGCGCCGTCACGAACGCGTCGGCCGCGCTGTTGAACGCCGCCTGCTCCGTCGAGCGGAAACCCTCGGCGAGGAGCACGATGTTGAAGGCCCGGTTGCGCGGAGCCGACCCGGAGATCTGGGTCGTTCCGAGGACGGTGCCGTCTGCGGTGGTCATCGCGAGCCCCCTTCCAAGGGGAAGCGACCGAGCTCGGTCACCTGCATCCGCTCTCGCGCGAACGGTGCGGCCGTCGCACGGTCGCCCGTCTCCTCGGCCGGCGTGATGTTCACCAGCGTGAGATGGTCGGCGTGCGCGGGAGCCGGCACGACGACGGTGAACGCGCCGCTCGGCTCGGGCACCGCGACCCGCGTGATCGGCTCACCGGGCTGCTCCGGGAACACCTCGCGCGTGGCGGTGAGATCCGCCCGCACCGGCACGCGGCTGAGCACCGCGCCGTCGGCATCCTGCACCTCGACGTGGTAGCCGGGCATCATCTCCTGGGGCAGGTCGTAGCCCGTGATGGCCATGTCCACCGGCTGCTGGCTGACCAGCCGGACGTCATCGCCGTGGTATTCGAAGATCAGTCTCACCGATGACGATGGCGGCTGACCCGTGGTCTGATCCGACATTTGTGTACCTCCCGATGTGTGGACTCCCCCCTGTGAGGAGGGGCCGGGGAGGGTCCGCGATACGTCGGGAGCGGACTATGACGAGGTCGCGGGGGAGTCCGCCGCGACGGCGACGGGAGTCCGGGTCCGGACGAGCCAGATCACATCACGGCCGAACGACTCGACCAGCAGCGCGAGGGCGCCGAGGGCGATGACGACCTCGAGCGCGCCGGGCAGGATGCCGGCCGCGACGGCCGTCAGGGCGATGCCGCACGCGGCCGTCACGACCTTGCGCCAGTACCGCGGCGGGAGGGTGGCCCGCATCCACGGGATCATCCATCCGGCGACGACGAAGACGTATCGCATGAGCCCGATCGCGAGCACCCACCAGCCGACGATCGGGCCGGCGTAGACGCTCAGCACGAGCAGGAGGAACGCATCCACCTCCATGTCGAACCGGCCGCCCAGGGCGCTGACCGTCGCAGAACGGCGGGCCACGTAGCCGTCGAGAGCGTCGAGCGCAAGGGCGATGCTCGTGAGCGTGACGAGGAGCAGAGTGGATGCCGAGCCCCCGACGGATGCCACGACCAGCGCTGTCACGACGCCGACGAGCGCCGAGCGCATCGCGGTCACCGCATTCGCGGGCCCGAAGCGCTGGGCTCGGCTGCGGCCGAGCCCTCGCGAGAGGAGCACCGTGGAAACGATCAGATATGCCAGCCCCGCCGCCCATCCCGCCGCCCCCAGCGGAGCGGCGCCGTCCACGGCGTACATGACCGCAGCGCCGGCGGCGGCCCACCCCCATGGCACCCACTGAACCTTCGACATACGAACTCCGTGTTCCCCTCATGGCCGTCGACGTGAACACGACAAGAGGGGCGTCCGCGGTTCACGACGTCGCCGTCGCCCTCTGGACGATCGGTCCCGGCTCGGGGGAGCTGCGGACCGAGCACCTGCCGTCCAGAGGCGGCGGCGATGCCGTCGTGCGCACCCTGTGGACCGGGATCAGCCACGGCACCGAGACGCTGGTCGCGCGGGGGGAGGTGCCCGCGGCGGAGTACGGCCGAATGCGCGCGCCGTTCCAGGCGGGGGACTTCCCGTTCCCGGTGAAGTACGGCTATCTGAGCGTCGGCGTCGTCGAGGAGGGACCCTCGGCCGGGCGCACGGTGTTCGCGCTGCATCCACATCAGTCGCGCTTCGTCGTCCCGGCAGGTGCGCTCACGGCGGTTCCGGATGCCGTGCCCGCCCGCCGCGCGGTGCTCGCCGGCGCCGTCGAGACCGCGGTCAACGTGCTGTGGGACGCGCGTCCGCAGCTCGGCGATCGGATCGCAATCGTCGGCGCGGGGATGATCGGATGCGCCGTCGCCGCGGTGGCGCGCCGCATCCCCGGCGTGGAGGTCGTGCTCGTCGACGTCGACGAGGGCAAGCGCGAGCCGGCGGTCGCTCTCGGAGTGGGCTTCGCACCGGCATCCACCCCGCCGGAGGACCCCGACATCGTGATCGAGGCGAGCGGCCGCGGCGAGGGACTGCAGCTCGCGCTCCGCATCGCGCCCACCGACGGCGTGGTCGTCGTCGCCAGCTGGTACGGCACGACGGCCGTGCCGCTGCAGCTCGGCGCCGACTTCCACTCGCGGCGCCTCACGCTGCGCGCGAGCCAGGTGGGCGCCGTCGCGACCGCCCGGCGGGGGCGTCGGACGACGGCGGACCGTCTCGGCCTCGCCCTGCGACTGCTGGAGGACCCCGCGTTCGATGTGCTGCTGGGCGGGACGAGCTCGTGGATGCGGCTGCCCGAGGTCGTCGCGCAGCTCGCCGACGGGACCGCCGACCCGCTGTGCCACACGATCGATTGGAGCGAGCCGCAACGGACCGGCTCCACGAGTGAGTCGACCGTGAGTGATCGGAGCGGTTCGTGACGTTCAGCCTGACGGTGCGCGACCACATGATGGTCGCGCACAGCCTCCGCGGCGAGGTCTTCGGCCCGGCCCAGCGCCTGCACGGCGCGACCTTCGTCGTGGACGCGACCTTCCGCAGCGCGAAGCTCGACGGCGACGGACTGGTCGTGGACATCGGCCGGGCGGGTGAGGAGCTCGGACGCGTCGTCGCATCCCTGTCCTATCGCAACCTGGACGACGAGCCCGCCCTGGAGGGCGTGAACACGACCACCGAGCGGCTCTGCCAGATCATCGGCGATCGTCTGGTGGACGCGTTCCGCGCCGGCTCGCTCGGGAGTGCGCCGCTCACGGGGATCGGCGTGACACTGCATGAGTCCCATGTCGCGTGGGCGTCGTACGAGGTGGAGATATGAGCTGCGACGTGCGCTTCATCGTGCCGGCCGGCATCGACGATCCGGACCAGGTCAGCGGCGGCAACGTCTACGACCGCGAGGTCCGCGACGGACTCGGGCGCCGCGGGTGGGCGGTGGACCTCGTCGAGACGGCCGACGGCGCGGAGGCCGGGACAGCGCTGTCCTCGGCGCCGGACGGCTCGGTCGCGCTCGTCGACGGGCTCGTGGCCGACTGGGCGCCGGAGGCGCTCGAAGCGGAGGGGCACCGCATCCGGATCGTCGTCCTCGCCCACATGCTCGCCGCCGCGTTCCCCGACGCCCCCGCGGATCTCGTCGACGCGGAGCGGCGCAGCCTGCGCGCGGCGCACGCCGTCGTCACGACCAGCCGGTGGACCGCGGACGAGCTCGCCGCGCGGGGCCTCGCCGACCCGGAGCACACCACGGTGGCCATCCCCGGAGCGCATGAGGCGACCCTCGGCGCCGGTCAGGGGCGCAACCTCCTGTGCGTCGGGGTGATCGCCCCGCACAAGGGGCAGGACATCCTGCTCGACGCCCTCGCACAGCTGCCGAGCAGCGACTGGGGCTGCTCGATCGTCGGATCCGTCGATCGGTTCCCGCACTATGCGCGCACCATCGCACGGAAGGCCGCGCGGTTCGACGGTCGCGTCCGGTTGATCGGCGTGCTCGGCCCCGACACTCTCGCCGAGGAGTATCACCGCAGCTCGCTGCTCGTCGCTCCGTCGCGGGTCGAGAGCGCCGGGATGGCGATCACGGACGCGCGGGCTCGCGGCATCCCCGTCCTGGCCGCGGCGGTGGGCGGCATCCCGGACACCGTGGCCGGCGGCGGCGCGATCCTCGTGAGCCCGGACGACCCCGTCGCCCTCGCGCGCCAGCTCGGCGCGTGGATGACGTCCCCCGCGCTCCGCGACCGACTGCGGCGCGAGGCCGCGCTCGCGCGGCGTGCGACGCCGCGGTGGGAGGACACCGTCACGGCGATCGAGTGGGCACTGGTGCGGTCATGATCGCCACGCTGTTGATCAACACCGTGACCGCTGACTGGCTCGAGCTGCGGGCCGCCGCAGACGCCGCCGCCCGCTCGGAGCAGCTCACGGCCGAGCTGCGGGGGTCGATCCGGGCGGGCGGCATCGTCATCCACGATCTGGGCGCAGGGTCCGGCGCGATGGTGCGCTGGCTGGCGCCGCGGCTGCCCGGGCCGCAGACCTGGGTGCTGCACGATGCGGATGCCGAGATCCTGGCGCACGTCGACCTCGACGACGTCGTCGACCTCGCCGGGACTCCGCCGGCGGCGACGACCAGGGTCGCGCCGCTCGCCGACCTCCCGCCGGACGCCTTCGCGGGGGCATCGGCGGTGGTCGCCTCCGCCCTTCTCGACGTCATCACGCTCTCCGAGGCGGAGGGCATCGTCGCCGCCTGCGTCGCCGCGGGGGCGCCCGCGCTCTTCAGCCTGACGGTGACCGGGAACGTGGTGCTCGAGCCTGCGGACCCGCTCGACGCCGCGCTCGGCGCGGCGTTCGACGACCACCAGCGCCGGGAGGCCCACGGGCGGCGGCTCCTCGGTCCCGACGCGGTGCCGGTCGTCGCCGGTCTGTTCGCCGCGGCGGGATGGACGGTCCGCACAACGCCGACGCCGTGGCGTCTCGATGCGGCAGCCTCCCCACTCATCGCGGAGTGGCTGGCGGGATGGGCCGGCGCCGCCGTCGAGCAGCGTCCCGAGCTCGCATCCGCCGCCGCCGAGTACGTCGAGCGACGCCTCGCCTGCGAGTCGCTCTCCGTCACCGTCTCTCACGAGGACCTGCTCGCATGGCCGAGCTGATCGCATCCCCCGCCGTCCCCGACGTCCGCGCGCCGGGCCCGAGCCGCGCCCGCGCGGTCACGCGCACGGCCGCGGCCGTCGCCGTGGTGGTCGCGACCGTCGCCGTCGTCGGTGCGGGACCGTTCCTGCGGGGCGTCGCATCCGTCTCGCTCGGATCGATCGCCCTCGCCGTCGTCCTCGTCGCCTGCGGCACGGCGGCGTGCGCGTGGCGCTGGCGCGCGGTCGCCGACGGGCTGGGGCTCCCGATGCCGATGCGCTCCGCCATAGCCGCCTACTACCGGTCGCAGTTCCTCAATGCCGTGCTGCCGGGCGGGGTGCTCGGCGACGTGCACCGGGCGTACGCGCACGGACGCGAGCACGACCGCGTAGGCGTCGCGGCGCGCGCGGTGGCGGCCGAGCGGATCGCCGGGCAGGTCGTCCAGCTCGCGGCGACCCTCGCGATCCTGCTGCCCCTCGGCTTCGCATCGGCCCTCGCCCCGCTCGAGTGGAGCGCCGCGGCGATCGCTGCGGCCGTGGCCGCCGGCATCCTCGTCGTCGCCGTGATCCCGGTCGCACGTCGGTGGATGCTGCGCGAGCTCGCGCTGCTGCGCCCGGTCTTCGCCCGCCCCTCGACGCTTGTCGCCGTCATCCTGTCATCGCTGATCGCGCTCGCGGCGCACGTGTCGACGTTCCTCGTCGCCGGGGCGGCGGTCGGCATCCCGGCCACTGCCGGCGAGCTCGTCCCGATCGCGCTCGTCGTCTTGACGGCCTCGGCGATCCCCGTGAACGTCGGCGGATGGGGACCGCGCGAGGCCGCGAGCGGCGCCGTCTTCGCGCTCGCAGGCATCGGGGGAGCAGCGGGCGTCGAGGTCTCGACCGCCTACGGCGTGCTGGCGTTGATCGCCGTTGCGCCGGGCGGCCTGGTGCTGCTTGCCGATCGCATCCGAGCACGACGCGAGAGGAGCTCCGCATGAACGGCGCCCGCCCCTACGTGACCCTCAGCTGTGCGATGTCGATCGACGGCTACCTCGACGACACCGATGCGCGGCGGCTGACGCTCTCGAACGCGGCGGACCTGGACCGCATCGACGACCTCCGGTCGCGCAGCGACGCGATCCTCGTCGGCGCCACGACGCTGCGGCGCGATAATCCCCTGCTGCTGGTGCGGGATGCGGGGCGCCGCGAGCGCCGGGTCGCGGCCGGGCTCCCCGAGTCGCCGACCAAGGTCACCGTCACCTCGACGGGCGACATCTCGCCGGAGGCCGCCTTCTTCACCACGGGCTCCTGCTCCCGGCTCGTCTACTGCCCCGAGGAGCGGGCCCCCATCCTGCGGCTGCTCCTCGGCGAGCGCGCGACCGTGGTCGGGATCGGCGAAACCGTGACGATGGCCCGGCTGCTGGACGACCTCGGCGCGCGCGGCATCCGACGCCTCCTGGTCGAGGGCGGCGGATCGGTGCTGACGCAGTTCCTCTCCGCCGACCTCGTCGACGAGCTCCAGCTCGTCATCGCGCCGGTCTTCGTGGGCGACGCCGGTGCTCCGCGCGTCGTGCGTCCGGCGCAGTTCCCGTGGATGGCGCCGCGGCGCGCGCGGCTGGCCGCGTCGGTGCAGATCGGAGATGTCGTGCTCCTGCGCTACGCGCTCTCCGAGCGGTTCTGCGGGTAGGGGCGACGGATGACGGCCCGGGAGCGCACTGCGCTGATCGTCGCGGTGGTGCTGCTCATCGCCCTGCCCCTCGTGCCCGGCGCGATCGAGGTGGGCTCCGCGCTGGCCCTCGTTCGCCTGCCCGCGGAGTCTCTCGTCGTCGTGCTCGTGCTCTCGCTGATCCCGCTGCGGTGGGTGCGGATCACCCTGGCCGGGGTCTTCGGGGCACTCGTCGTGGTCGCCGTCGCGCTCGCGGCCATCGACCGCGTCTACCGGACGACGCTCTCCACGAGCTTCGACCCCGCCGATCCGCAGTCGCTCGGCGACGGGTTCAGCGTCGTCGCCGAGGCGATCGGACGGGCTGCGGCGATCGCCGCACTCGTGCTCGTGGTCGGCGTCGGCGTCGGTCTGGCGGTCGCGCTCGCCTGGGCCGCGCTGCGGGCGGATGCCGAGATCCGCCGGCACCGGCGCACCGGGAGCGCCGCCCTCGCCGGGGTGACCGCGGCGTGGATCGCCTTCGCCCTCGTCGGCTCCCCGTCGTCGGCGGTCTCGGCATCGGCCGTCCCGTCGTCGGCTGTGCCGTCCTCGGCATTCCAACCCGCGGCGGCCGCCGCATCCGCCGACGCGATCGGGGCAGCCGTCTCGCGGGCCGCGACGAGCATCCGCGCCCAGTCCGCCCTCGATCGCGCGGTCGCGGTGGACTCGTATGCCCGCGCGCGGCCGTCCGACCTGCTCGGCGGACTGCGCGGCAAGGACGTCGTCGTCGTCTTCATCGAGAGCTACGGTCGTGCCGCGGTCGAGGGCAGCACCTTCTCGCCGGGCGTGGACGCCGTGCTCCAGCAGGGAACGGACGCGCTGGCGACGGACGGCTACGGGATGCGCAGCGCCTGGCTCACCTCGCCGACCTTCGGCGGCATCAGCTGGCTCGCGCATTCGACCCTGCACAGCGGGCTCTGGATCACCAGCCAGGCGGAATACGACAAGGTCACCGCCACGCAGCGACTGACGCTCGCGGGCGCCTTCCGCCAGGCGGGCTGGAAGACGGTGAGCGACGTGCCCCGCGACACGAAGCGCTGGGATGTCGGCGTCTCGTTCTACCACTACGAGACCCTGCTGGATTTCCGCAACGTGGGCTACCAGGGGCCGATCTTCGGGTACGCCCGCATCCCCGATCAGTACACGTTCAAGGCCTTCGCCGATCGCATGCTGGCGCCGGGCCACCGGCCGGTGTTCGCCGACCTCGACCTGATCTCGTCGCACACGCCGTGGGCTCCGCTGCCGCAGCTCGTGCCGTGGTCGAAGCTCGGCGACGGATCGGTGTTCGCGGGGCAGCCGCAGCAGGGCGGGACGCCGCAGGCGGTGTGGGAGCACACCGAGACGATCCGCGACGCGTACGGCCGGTCGATCCAGTACTCGCTCGGCTCCCTCTTCTCGTTCCTGCAGAACGTGGACGACCCGAACCTCGTGGTCATCGCGCTCGGCGACCACCAGGCATCCACCATCGTCAGCGGTGAGAACGCGTCGCACGACGTGCCCGTCAGCATCATCGCGCGCGATCCTGCCGTGCTGCGGTCAATCGACGGCTGGCGCTGGCAGGACGGGCTGCGGCCCGGCGCCGCCGCTCCGGCGTGGAGGATGGATGCCTTCCGCGACCGGTTCTTCTCCGCCTTCTCCGCTGCACCCTGAGCGCGCTGCGGCACGGTGACTCCGGTGGCGGGCGGCCGCGTTTGCCAGCAGGATGGCCTGAAGTGCGAGGAGGGCGACCGGTGGGGACGAGCGAGGGCAGACTCACGCGCGTGCCCGGCCTGCTCATCCGCCAGCCCGAGCCGGGCGGCGACGACCTCGAGCGGTCGGTCGAGCTGCTGCGGGGCGTGGCGTCCGGCGAGATCGCCGAGGAGCGCGTGCTCCGGCTGTACACCCCGGCCGCCACGCTCGCCATGACGCGGCGGGAGAGCAGGATGCCGGGATTTGCGGCAGCCTCGGCGGCCGCGGTTCGTCTGGGGTTCGATCCGCGGATCCGGCCGACCGGCGGCAGGGCCGTGGCGTACGACGAGTCGTGTCTCGTCGTCGATCTGATCAGCCGGGATGACGCGACCCTCGACCCCTCGGACTACTTCGCGCGTGCGGGCAACAGCATCGCCGATGCCCTGGGCGCCCTCGGCGTGGACGCCCGGCTCGGCGAGGTGGCGGGGGAGTACTGCCCGGGCGAGTACAGCATCAACGCGCGCGGGGCCGTGAAGCTCGTGGGCACGTCCCAGCGGGCGATCCGCGGCGCCCGGCTGCTGAGCGGCATGCTCGCGTTCGGGTCCGTCGCCCGGTTCATCGCCGTGCTGCTCGAGGCGAACGCGGCCCTCGACCTCGCCTGGGATACCGCGACGTTCGGCACGATGCAGGTGGAGGCGCCGGGGGTGACGCGCGCGGCGGTCGAGGACGCGCTGGCCGCGGCCCTGCTCGACTGAGTCTGGGCCGCTGCCCTGCTCGAATGCGTCTGCTCAGGCGAGGTCGTCCATCGCCCGCTCAGGCGCCGAAGGCGCCGACGGCCGGGCGTACGCCGCGATCGCCCGCACGAAGACGGTGAGCCAGGCGAACAGGAGACCCGCGGCGATGAACTCCATGCCGGTGAGGTTGTAGTAGTGGAGCGGCACCCAGAGCAGCACCGCGACGGCGGTGCCGGCGAGCATGAGCAGCGAGAACACGGTGATGTCGCGGGGCAGCTCGGGAAGGTACCGCAGTGCGAAGAAGACGATGACGCCGACCGTCACCGTCATGCTCGTGGCCGCGGCCACGTGGAAGGGGAAGCTCATGCCGTCGGTGACGACCCCGGCGATCGACATGAAGATGCCGATCCCGGCGTAGAGCCAGGAGAACAGACGCACGAGGCGCACCCGCCTCCTCTTGTCCACCTTGCGGGCGCGCAGGCCCAGTTCGATGTCGTGGCCCACGTAGTTCGCGAGCACCATGATGACGAGGCCGGTGAGGATGAGGGCCAGGTTGAAGCGGTAGGCGGATGCCGCGTGGTTGTTGCCGAGCTCGGAGAAGTGCCACTGCCACCAGGACTGGTCCGGGGTGCTGAGCATGCTGCTGATGGTGCCGATGAACAGCACGAGCGTGGCGAGGATCGAGAGGCCCTCGCCGGTCACCCGCGAGCCGGCGAGCACGGCGACGTAGGTGAAGGTGGCCGCCGCGGCGCCGGCGAGTGCGCCGCCGCCCAGCGGATCGATCGTCAGTCCGTGGAACCCGAGCTGGAAGAGGCTCGCGACGGCGAGCACGCCGAGGTAGGACAGCATCCCCATCGCCACCGATGTGGCGACCACGTCGAGCACGCGCTTGGCCATCGGCAGCTTCCGCCGCCAGGAGTCGTAGCCGCGGCGCGCCTCCACGACGTACGCGGTCGCGAACGACAGCCCCGCGAGCGCCGAGGTGACCCACGCGGCGATGTTGCCGACCGATCGGTTGTTGCCGGCGAGCGGCCACCGCGAGCCGAACATGACGACGACCGTGATGAGGCCGGCCACGACGAATGCCCCGATCGCCCATCGCGTGGAGAGCGATTCGAGTCGGGCTCCGCTGCTGTGCCAGACCCGCACCAGAGGTGATTCCGTGCGGTCACGCGGATGCGGCGAATGCTGCGGTTCGGCGGTCATGACCCTCCCCGACGGGCGTGCGAGCCCTGCAAGCCCACCTTATCGGCGGTCGTGCTTCATCGGCGGTCGTACTCGTGCAGCGGCTCCGCGCCTTGCTGTGGGCGCAGTTCATGGGTCGGCTATGAGCTTTCCGTGAGATGGCCCGTGTGAGCGGATTCTTGGTGGTTTCTGTCACCGTGCACCCGAGCATTCAGGCATGGCTTCTCTCGTCTCCTCCTCTGCGACGTCCGAGCTGCCCCCGCTCCTGCCGGAGCGACGGCGCGCCGGCCGCGCGCGTCGCGTCTGGAACCTCGCCGCGATCGTCGTCATCTGGGGCACGAGCCTGATCGTCCTGGCCATGTGGGTCGGTGGCGCCGGCATCCAGTCGCTCCTGGCGATGGATGGCGGGACGTGGACGACGCTCGGACGCCTGACGGGTCTCGTCTCGGCGAACCTGCTGCTGTACCAGGTGCTGCTCATGGCGCGGGTGCCGCTGTTCGAGAGAGGCTTCGGGCGCGACGAGATGACGCGGATGCATCGCCTCGTCGGCTTCTGGTCGTTCTGGCTGCTGGTCGCGCACATCATCCTGACCACGATCGGGTACTCGATCACCGCGAACATCAACGTGTTCGTGCAGGCGTGGCAGTTCGTGTGGGACTATCCGGGGATGCTGCTCGCGACCGCGGGCACCGGCTTCCTCATCCTCGTCGTGGCGACCTCGATCCGTCGGGCTCGGCGCAAGCTGCGCTACGAGTCGTGGCACCTGCTGCACCTCTACGGATACCTGGGCGTCGGACTCGCCATCCCGCACATGCTCTGGACCGGAGCCGACTTCATCTCGTCGCCGACGTCGACGATCTACTGGTGGACGCTCTGGGCCGTGACCGCCGCGTGCGTGCTGTGGTACCGCGTCGCCGTGCCGCTGCTGCGCAGTGCACGCCACCAGCTGCGGGTCGTGAAGGTGGAGCGCGACGGGCGCGACGGCGTGGCCGTGCGGATGCGGGGACGCGCCATCCGCGGGCTTCGCGCGCGGCCCGGACAGTTCTTCATCTGGCGCTTCCTCGACGGCCCGGGATGGTCGCGCGGTCACCCCTTCTCACTCTCCGCCGCGCCCACGGGCGAGGAGCTCGTCATCTCGGCCCGCCGCGTGGGCGACGGCACCCACCGGCTGATGCGGCTGCGGCCCGGCACCCGCGTGATGATCGAGGGCCCCTACGGCGGGATGACCGGCGAGCGGCGTCAGGGCACGAAGCTGCTGATGCTCGGCGCCGGGGCGGGCGTCGCCCCGCTCGTGGCCCTGCTGGAAGCCGAGGACTACGCGCCGGGCGAGGCGATCCTCGTCACCCGCGACCACACCGAGGCTCACACCATCCGCAGCCGCGAGATCACCGGGCTCGTGTCGCGCCGCGGGCTGCTGCACTACTCGCTGCCCGGCAAGCGTGCCACGCAGGGATCCTCCTGGCTGCCGGCGTCGCACCGCGCGTGGGGCGGGGCGGACCTGCTCCGCCACATCGCCCCCGACATCGAGGCGTACGACGTGTACATCTGCGGGCCTATCCCGTGGATGAAGAGCCTCGAGCACGACCTCCGCGCCGCGGGGGTGCGGGCCGACCGCATCCACAGCGAAGCCTTCGCCGTCTGAGACTTGAGGAGCCGTCATGAAGAAGATCGTCTACAGCATCCTCGCCACCGTCGCGGGGCTGGTGCTGCTGTTCAGCTACCGCACGTCGCTCGACCAGCCCACCGCATCCCCCGTCGTCACGGGCACGAAGACCACCACGACGGGCGGCGCGAGCCCCTCGGCGACCCCCTCCGCGACCCCCTCCGCGGCGGCGGCGGCGCCGACGCCGTCGGCATCCGCCGGCACATCGTCGGGCTCGTCGAGCGGGTCGTCGGGCTCGTCGAGCCAGTCCTCGAGCGGACTCAAGGACGGCACGTACACGGGCGCCTCGGCCAACACGCGCTTCGGCGCGGTGCAGGTGAAGATCCTCGTGTCGAACGGCGTGATCAGCCAGGTGGCTGTGCCGCGGTACCCGAACTCCAGCGGCCAGGACCAGCAGATCAACTCCTACGCACTGCCGCAGCTCGTCGATGAGACGGTGACGGCGCAGAGCGCGCAGATCGACATGGTCTCCGGCGCGACGTACACGAGCCAGGGGTACCTCGAGTCGCTGCAGAGCGCGATCGACAAGGCGCGCGCCTGACCTGGTTCAGCGGGCGAGCGGAAGGGTGAGCAGGAACGTCGAGCCTGCCGGCGACGTCGACTCGATCTCGACCGACCCGCCGTAGCGGTTCGCCACGTCCTGCACGAGGGCGAGGCCCAGCCCGAAGCCGCGACGGCGACCCGTGTCGGCTCCCCGCGCGAAGCGCTCGAACACCCGCTCGCGGTCGCCGGGCGCGATCCCCGAGCCGCTGTCGGCGACGCGGAGCTCCACCTGCCGCCGCTCACGGTCGGCCGTGACGACCACGGCCGCGCCGCGCGGCGAGTGCTGCACCGCGTTGTCGAGCAGCGCGACGCACAACCGGGTGAGGGTCACCGCGGGCACGACCGCATCCATCCGCCCTGCCACGGAGGAGTCGATCGCGACGCCCGCCTCCTCGGCGATCGGCCGCACGATGTCGACGGCCGCAGCCAGAGCCGGTCCCACGTCGGCCGGCTCGTCGGGAACAGGAGCGCTGTCGGCCTGGGCGGCCAGCAGCAGCTCGGTGAGGATGTCGTCCATGGTCGACGCATCCCGCCGCAGCTTGTCGAGCGTGTCGTCGATCGGCTCGCCGCGGGCGTTGCGGCGCTGCAGGATCTGCACGCGGCTGGTCAGCGCGGTGAGCGGTGTGCGCAGCTCGTGGCTCGCGTCGGCGAGGAAGTTCCGCTGCACGCGCAGCGCCTCGCCGAGCGGTGCGACCGCCTGACGCGCCGCGAACCAGGCGACGAGCCCGAGCAGCAGCACGCCGATGATCCCGAGCACGACGACCCACGGAAGCACGCGGTCGACGTCGACGACGATGTGGTCGAAGGGCGACCCGCGCCGGTCGTCGCCGTCGGGTGCCGGGGGGCCTGCTTCGGGCCGCGCGGTCAGCAGGATCACTGCGATCAGGATGGCGACACCACCGGCGAGGACGACGGCGGATGCGATGCCCGTCCACAGGGCGATCTGCCGCGCCGAGCGGCGCACGCGTCGCTGATCGGGCGAGTCAGTCACGTCGGCATCCCCAGCCGATAGCCGCGGCCGCGGACGGTCTCGATCATCTCGGGCGTCGTCTTGCGCCGGATGTAGTGGACATAGGTGTCGACGGCGCCCTCGGCATCCGCCGTCGAGAAGACCGCGCGCATGATCTCGTCGCGGCTGAAGACGCGCTCGGGGCTGGCGGACAGCAGTTCGAGGAGCGCGTTCTCGGTCGCCGTCAGAGACATCCGCAGTCCGGATGGGGAGTGGACCGACGACGAGTCGGGAACGTAGATCCAGTCGCCGATCTCGCGCCGCCGGCCCTCGGCCTGGAACCCGCGCCGCAGCGCCCGCAGGCGGGCCAGCAGCTCGTCGTAGTCGAACGGCTTGGTGAGGTAGTCGTTGGCGCCGGCATCCAGTCCCTCCACGCGGTCGGGGACCGTCCCGAGGGCGGTGAGCATCAGGATGGGCGTCGTGATGCGCGCCGTGCGGATGGCCTGAACGAGGCTCGCGCCGTCGCGCCCCGGCAGGCGCCGGTCGACGACCATGACGTCGTAGCGGTTGCGCAGGGCGAGCTGGAGCGCCTCCTCCCCGTCGATGACGTGGTCGACGCGGTACGCGTCGGAGAGCACCTCGACCGTCATCTCCGCGATGTCCGGGTCGTCCTCGACGTACAGCAGCGCCGGCAGCGGCTCGCCCATCGCACCTCCCCGGTTCATGCGATCACGCGCCCTCTCAGGGAGCGCACAGGAACCGGATGCGCGTCTCCGGCCTCGATGCTCACACGCCCTTCCCGGCCGGCGGGTGGTGCGGGATCGGCCACGGCTTCGGCTGCACGCCGTCGTGGTCGGTGAACTCCTGCACCTCCGACGCGGTGTCACCGCCGGAGCTCGTCGTCGTCTCGAACCGCTTGGTGAAGCGGCGGCCGGAGACGGTCGACGGGTCGACTCGCACGAACTCCCCCTTCTTCGTGGGGCTCCACGACATGAGCCGGGCCACTCCGGATGCTTCGATCTCCGCCGGGTCGGTCAGCCGGCGCGCCGAGCCGCGGATGACGACGCTCCAGCGGCGCCGCGCATCCTGCCCGTCGATCTCGAAGGCCACCTCGGGGTGGGCAGCGATGCTCTCGAGCTTGCCCCCGGGCGCGGAGCGGAAGTACAGGACGCCGTCGTGGGCGAGGTAGTTGAGCGGCATCAGGTCGGGGTGGCCGTCGTGGCCGAGGACGGCGAGGCGGCCGATCTTGCCGAGCGTCAGCAGACGCCAGCACTCATCGGCGTCGAGCTCCTCGACACCGTTCCCCGCCGGGTCGATCAGACCGTCGGTTGCAGACATCCCCGCCTCCTCGTTCAGCCTTCGGCGAGCACCGACAGCACATTGCCGGCCGGGTCGGTGAACCACGCGATGTCGGGCCCGCGACCCGGTTCGCCGTGCACGATGCCCTTGGCGTCGGTGCCGTAGTCCGGGTCGGTGTAGATCTTCGTGACGACGCCGCGCGCGTTGAGATCGTCGACAGCCGCCTCGACGTCCGGGACGGGGAAGTTCAGGATCGTGAAGCTCGCCGGGGTATGGTCGGGCTTCGGGTAGACGAGGATCATGCCTCCGCGGGGCAGATGGATGTCGAGGAAGCCCATCGGGTTGTCCCGCACATCGAGGCCGAGGGTCTCGCGGTAGAAGTGACGGGCGGCGTCGATGTCGTCGACGCTGAAGCCGCTGAACACGCCGGCTGTCTGGAATGCGCTCATGGTCCCAGCATCCCGCCCAGCGGTGCGCCCGTCCAGACTCCGCCGCGACCGTCCCGCACGACACGTAGACGGCGAGGCGGTGTACCGGCATCCTCGAACCATGAGTTCACGCTTCACCGGCAGGACCGCGATCGTCACGGGCGCGAGCAGAGGGATCGGCTTCGCCATCGCCCGCCGGCTCGTCGACGAGGGTGCCAACGTGGTCATCACGGCCCGCGGAGGGGATGACCTGCGCGAGGCGGCGACGTCCCTGGGCGCGAGCGCGCGGTTCGTCGCGGGCAAGGCGGATGATCCTGCGCACCAGGACGAGGTGATCGCGACGACCCTCGACGCGTTCAGCAGCATCGACATGCTCGTCAACAACACCGGCATCAATCCGGCGTACGGGCCGCTGCTCGACGTCGATCTCGGCACGGCGCGCAAGATCCTCGAGGTCAATGTCATCGCCGCGCTCGCGTGGGTGCAGAAGGTGCACGCGGCATGGATGGGCGCGCACGGGGGCGCGATCGTGAACGTCGCGTCGGTCGCCGCCATCCAGCCCGCCCCGATGATCGCGATGTACGGCGTCAGCAAGGCCGCACTGAAGCACCTGACCGAGGAGCTCGCGTTCGAGCTCGCGCCCGCGATCCGCGTGAACGCCGTGGCGCCCGCGGTCGTGAAGACGAACTTCGCGCGTGCGCTGTACGAGGGTCGGGAGGCCGAGGTGTCGAAGGCGTATCCGCTGCGGCGGCTCGGGGTCCCGGACGATGTGGGGAGCGTCGTCGCGTTCCTGCTCTCGGACGACGCGGGATGGATGACGGGTCAGACCCTCGTCATCGACGGCGGTGCGACTCTCGGCACGGGCGAGACGCTCGGGACGACCCGTGGGTGATTCCCCTCCCGGTCTCGACCTCGCCCGGCTCGAGCGCTGGCTCGCGGGTGCGGTTCCCGGCGCGGGTTCCGGCGGGGCGCTCGGTGGGGTTCCCGGCGGGTCTGACGGCGGGTCTGCCGGCGGGGTTGCCGGCGGGGCGCCCGGCGGGTCGTTCCGCGAGGGGAGCGGGCTCACCGCGACTCTGATCGCCGGCGGCAAGTCGAACCTCACGTATGACGTGACGGACGGCGCCGGCCGGTGGATCGTTCGGCGACCGCCGCTCGGGCACGTCCTCGCGACCGCGCACGACATGGGTCGCGAGTATCGGGTCATGTCCGCCCTCCAGGGCAGTGCGGTCCCGGTTCCGCGCATGCTGGCGTTCTGCGACGACGACGGTGTGATCGGCGCCCCGTTCTACGTGATGGAGCGGGTCGAGGGCGTGGTCTACACCGCGGCTTTGCAGCTCGAGGCGCTCGGGCCCGAGCGCACGCGGGCGATCTCGACGCGGGTGGTCGACACGCTCGCCGACCTGCACGCGATCGTTCCGGATGCGGTGGGCCTCGGCGACTTCGGCCGGCCGGAGGGTTTCCTCTCTCGTCAGGTGGCGCGGTGGAAGAAGCAGCTCGACGCATCCCGCAGCCGCGATCTGCCGGACGCCGACGAGCTGCAGCGGCGGCTCGCCGCCGACGTGCCGCCCGAGGGCGCCGCCGGCATCGTGCACGGCGACTACCGGCTCGACAACGTGCTGATCGGCGCCGACGACCGGCCGGCCGCGGTGATCGACTGGGAGATGGCGACGCTCGGCGACCCGCTCACCGATCTCGCGCTCATGATCGTCTACGGGCGCATCGCCGCGGCGGCGGGCCCCGTCGTCGCGGACGCGAACCTCGCGCCGGGCTTCCTCACCGAGGCGGAGGTGGTCGAGCGGTACGCATCCCGCAGCGACCGCGATCTGTCGCGGTTCGGCTTCTATCTCGGGCTCGCGTCGTACAAGGCGGCGGGGATCCTGGAGGGGATCCACTACCGGTACCGGCACGGCCAGACGGTCGGCCCCGGATTCGATCGCATCGGCGAGCTGGTGGAGCCGCTGCTGCGCTCGGGGCTCGACGCCCTCGACTGACCCGTTCGGAGGATCCATGGATTTCCAGTTCGACGACCGCACCCTCGAGGTGCGGGAGGCGCTGCGCGACTTCATGCGCGATCGCGTGGAGCCCGCCGAGGAGACGTTCCACCGTCAGCTCGGGGAGTCGGGGAACCGGTGGGCGTGGGATGCGGTGCCTGTGCTGCACGAGCTGCGAGCCGAGGCGAAGGCGCGGGGGCTGTGGAACCTCTTCCTGCCGGGCGAGCGCGGCGCCGGGCTCACCACCCTGCAGTACGCGCCGGTCGCCGAGCTGACCGGCAGGCTTCCGGCACTGGCCCCCGCAGTCGTGAACTGTGCGGCGCCGGACACCGGCAACATGGAGGTGCTCAACGAGTTCGGGACGGACGAGCAGAAGCGGCGGTGGCTCGAGCCGCTGCTGTCGGGGGAGATCCGCTCGGCCTTCGCGATGACCGAGCCGGATGTCGCGTCGTCGGATGCGACGAACATCGAGACCTCGATCGTCCGCGACGGCGGCGACTACGTGATCAATGGCCGCAAGTGGTACATCACCGGGGCCATGAATCCGAACGCGGCGATCTTCATCGTGATGGGGAAGACGGATGCGGCGGCCGACCGTCACCGCCAGCAGTCGCAGGTGCTCGTGCCGCGGGATGCGCCCGGGCTGACGGTCGTCCGCGGCATGCAGGTCTTCGGATACGACGATCATGAGCACGGCGGGCATGCCGAAGTGCTCTTCGAGGATGTGCGCGTGCCCGCGTCGAATCTGATCGCGGGGGAGGGGATGGGGTTCGCGATCGCACAGGCGCGGCTCGGGCCGGGGCGGATCCACCACTGCATGCGCGCGATCGGGATGGCGGAGCGGGTGATCGAGCTGATGTGTGCACGGGCGGATGGCCGTGTCGCGTTCGGTCGGGCGCTGTCGGAGCAGGGGGTGGTCCGCGACTGGATCGCCGAGGCCCGGGTGCAGGTCGAGCAGCTGCGACTGCTCGTCCTGAAGACCGCGTGGCTCATGGACACCGTCGGCAATCGCGGCGCGCACACCGAGATCCAGGCGATCAAGATCGCAACCCCGAGGGTTGTGCAGGGCATTCTGGATGACGCGATCCAGCTGTTCGGGGCGGGCGGGGTGTCGCAGGACTTCCCGCTGGCCGAGATGTACGCCGCGGTCCGGACGCTGCGGCTGGCCGACGGCCCCGACGAGGTGCACAAGGACTCGCTCGCCCGTGCGGAGCTGCGGCGCCAGGCGGAGGCGCGCGAGAAGCTCGCCTGAGGTGGCGTTGCCGCTCGCCGGCGCTCGAGACGTCGTCTGGGCGGACGGTCCCCGAGTTGCCCCAGCCCGCCTGTCACGCGGCCGGCCGGAATCGGGTCGGGGGTGGTTGGAGGTCGCCGTACAGATATCGTCGCTCGATCGGTGGCGCCAGCACGATCGCGTCAGCTCGGCCGGGTGGATGCAGGAGGAATGGCCCTGATCCTTCGCGCGTGATCCGCCAGCCGCCGTGGTGCAGGTTCATGTGGTGGAATCTGCAGAGCAGGATGCCGCGATCGATGTCCGTACAGCCGCCGTCGGCCCATCTGTCGATGTGATGCGCCTCGCTATACGAGGGTGGCCGATCGCAGCCGGGCCACCGGCATCCACCGTCCCGAATCGCGAGCGCGATGTTCTGCTTCGGTGAGAACGTGCGAGCTTCCCTGCCGAGGTAGAGCGGATTGCCGTCCCGATCCAGCGTGCACTCGACGGTCCCGGTACTGCACGCGTGCTGTGCCGCGAGCCACGCGGGAAGGGCCTCGCCCTCTTCGAGCAAGGCGATCCCGGCGTCGGCGACGAGGTCTCCGGAGGAGGACAAGGGGTCACCGCTCCTCCGCGCGGCACCGGTGAGGGCATCGTCGGTGACGATGACGCGGACGCCCGCCTGGCGGGTGCCGAAGACCGTGGCTGGGTCGGCGAGGGAGCCCGTGCGGAGCACGTCCAGCAGCAAGTCGTAGGCGAGCTGGTCGTTCGTCCGGGGATCAGTGGCGAGCTCGTCTGCTTTCGCCTTCTCATCGGGGTCGACGAAACGCGGTCCGCCTCGTCGCGGTCGCAGCGCGGTGTCCTGGACGGATCGAATCCATGCGAAGCCGAGGTCGTCGAAGCGGATGGACCCGTGATGGATGCCGTCGGCATCCGTCCAGGTGCGGAACGCGCGCCCCTCGAACCGCTCGTCGAACCGGCGCTGGGCGCCCTCGGGATCGAGCATGTCGCGAAGGGTGCGGGCGGCTTTGCCGAGCTCCTCGACGGTGCGCGTCGAGGCGTCGCCGATGAGCTGCTCCGCGGCGGCGCCCCACGCGTGCCCGGTGGCGGCATTCCGCTGCTGGATGCACGCACAATCGCCGTCGATGCACCGCGGGCCGTCGATGCGCCGTTCGCCGCAGCCGTCGTCGTGGGAGCACGTGGCGGAATCTTCATACGCGGGCGGGCGCCCCAGCCCTCGGAAGATCGCGTCGTGTTGTGCTGACGTGATCGCCCCATGCATGAGTGCATCTCCCAGTACGGCGTGCCAGGGCCGTTCCCCGGCAACCGGATCGCCAGAGCGTTCGGCATCCACCGTCTCGTCCAGATCCGTCGATCGGCTCGCATTCGAAGGCCGGCCGGCGTCGGTCGAATCGCCGCCGTCCAACAATGCCTGTCCGAGGCGCACCTGCTTGGCGGCGTCGGCGCGGGTGGAACCGGTGATCTCCTGCACGAGCGAGACGGGGGAGCGATGGCCGCGCACCTGAGCGAGACCAACGTGCCCCGCATCGCGAGAGGAACGGCTGGCGGCGACTCCCGCAGCCGCGATCCGCACGGCCTCCCCGGCCCTCACGAGGGCGGAGGCGGCTTCCAGGACCCGGATGATGGTGTCGTCCCCCAGCGCGAGAATCCTCGTAGGGCACGCCGCGGCATCCACTTCTTCCCCGAGGGCCGCGCGCAGGACGTCGACCTGCCGCTCAAGCTCGGAGAAGAATTGCATACTCAACTGTACCACCGTGCGATAGAATTCGAACAGAAGTACGATAACAAGACGGTATCGACGACGCTCTCGACAGGCCGACGCTCCGCGGAGCGGTGTGATCAGACTGAACGCGCGCGATCGATCATTGGGCGGCGATTCCGTGTGCCTGCCAGGATTGAGTCGTGCAACCCCTTCAAACCGAGCTTCGCGTTATCGAGGCCGCGGAAGCGCTCGCACGAACTCTTGGAGACGATCCCAACCACACAGTGGCGGCAGCTGCATTGGACACCGAAGGGCGCATCCACACCGCTGTGAACGTGCACCACTTCACGGGGGGGCCGTGTGCGGAAATCGTTGCCCTCGGCGCTGCCGCCGCGGCCAACGCCGGCCCACTTGTCGCAATGGCTGCCGCAGGCGATCGCTCCCGCGGCTTGATCCCGCCGTGCGGCCGGTGCCGTCAGGTGATGCTCGATCTTCATCCAGATGTCCTAGTCGCGGTTCCTTCGGATGCGGGCCCGCAGATGCGGCCGATCGCCAAGCTTCTGCCGGACGCTTACTTCTTCGCCGACTCGGCTGCCGAGCGAGTTCTACGGTTCAACAAGCGGTACTACGAGACCGTTGCGGACGGCACCAAGACCTCATCGGTGCGCTGGGACGAGCGCGTACCCATCGGGCCAGTGATCTTCTACTTCGAGGATGATGATCGCCCCTCTCTCCGTGGCCACGTCACGGCGGTCGACAACTGCCGCATCGACGAGCTGACTCCTGAGAGGCTGCACCTGAACGACGACGACACAGTCGAGGCATACGTTCACGGTCTCCGCCAGCACTACCCGAGCATGCCCGACGATGCGCGGGTCGATGTCGTTCGCTTCGCACTGAGCTAGAACGACGCGGACGTCTTCATTCACGTCGGGTGCAGGCACGAGTCCTCAGCGCTGCGCCCCACAGCAGCGATCAGCGGGTGAAGGCTTCGAGGTTGAGTGACACCAGGTCGGGGCGGCCGGGCGGAATGCGCGCGGGCACCACCATTCCGACCCGCGGCCAGTGCTTGATCCGCAGCACGGCCTCGAAGGTCACCGTCCGCGGTTCGATTCCCGGTGCCTCGGCGAGAACCTCGAGCACGCACTTCGAGTAGGGGGCGCGACCGACGGGATCGGAGACCGACAGGATCTTCGCGGTGCCCTTGACCGCATCCGCCATCGGGTCGCTGAAGAACCTCTTCAACCATCCTGCTTCGGTGCCGTCGCCGCTCATGGCCTCAGCCTAGGTGCCCTCGGCCGCGGCCCCGCCGGCCACGGGGCCCTCGGCGGCGGGCGACGCCTCGCCGACCCCGGCATCCATCGCGAGGCCGGCACCTGTCGCATCCGGCTCCGACGCATCGGCGGGCGTGTGCGCGGGGTTGCGGATGCCGATGAACGATGTCACCGCACCGGCGACCATCAGGACAGCGGTGAACACTGCGATCCTCTGGAACCCCGCGAGGTCGAGCACGCCACCTGCGATCAGGCCGAGCAGGGCGACGCCGATGAGCGCGGCGATCCGGGCGACCGCGTTGTTGACCGCCGACGCGATGCCCGCCCGCTGGGGATCGATCGACCCGAGGATCGCCGAGGTCAGCGGCGCCACCGTGATGACGAGGCCGAGCCCTGTCAGGATCGCGCTCGGCAGGACCTGTGTCCAGTAGTTGAAATCGTGCGAGACGGTGAGCAGGAGCAGGATGCCGACACCCATCAGCGCGGGTCCGACGGTCATGAACATGCGCGGTCCCCACCGCCCGCTGAGCGTTCCGACGCGCGGGCTCAGCGCCATCATGATGAGGGTCGCCGGCAGGGTCGCGAGGCCTGCCATCGTCGCCGAGAGTCCCGCGCTCTGCTGAAGGTAGACCGTGAGGACGAGACCGTTCAGAGCCAGCGCGCCGTAGATGAAGAGGGTTGCGATGTTGCCCGCCGAGAAGTTGCGCACAGAGAAGAGCTGCAGCGGCATCATCGGCTGGCGGGCCGTCGCCTGGCGCACGACGAAGCCGATGAGACACAGGATGCCGACCACCAGCGAGCCCCAGATCGCCGGGTTGCTCCATCCGAGGTTGCCCTGCTCGATGAGCGCGTACACCGTCGCCCCGAGACCGATCGTGCACAGCACCGCACCGGCCCAGTCGACGGCGACGCCCGGCTCGCGGACATCGCGCTGGTGCAGGATCGCGAGGAGCCACAGCGTCACCGCGATGGGGATCACGTTGATGAGGAAGACGTACCGCCACGAGAGGAAGTCCACGAACAGCCCGCCGATCACGGGCCCCACGAGCATCGCGGCAGTCGTGGCCGCCGTCCAGATGCCGATCGCACGCGCCTGCGCCGGGCCGCGGAAGTTCGACGTGATGAGCGCGAGCGAGCTCGGCACGAGGAAGGCGCCGCCGACTCCCTGCACGGCGCGGAAGATCACGAGGAACAGCGGGTCGGGCGCCAGGGCGATCGCGACCGATGCGGCGCCGAAGATCACGAGGCCGACGCGCATGATGACGAGACGCCCGAAGACGTCGCTGAGCGATCCCGCGACGAGGATCAGCGAGCCGAGCGTGATGAAGTAGGCGTCCACGACCCATTGCTGGGTGACGAGGCCGCCGCCGAGCTCCCTCTGCATCGCCGGGAGGGCGACGTTGACGACCGTGCCGTCGAGGAATGCCACGAATGACGCGAGGATGGCGATGAGCAGCACGAGGCGCTGCGAGCGAGCGTCGGCCATGTGTCTCACGTTAGACCCGTGCGCAGACGCGCGGGGCCGTCCGGTGCGGCTCAGGAGGGGCCGAAGCGGTGGTGCGGGTCGAGCGCCTCGACCACCGGCTCGAGGGCGGATGCGACGGCGTCCAGCTGGGCGGGTGTGAGCCGGTCGATGACCAGCTCGCGCACGCGGGCGATGTGACCCGGGGTCGCCCGCACGAGCGCACGCCGCCCGTCGCCGGTGAGTTCGACCGAGACCGCTCGTCCGTCGCTCTCGCCGCTCGACCGCTCGACGAGTCCGCGGGCCTCGAGGCGGGTGACGACCTTCGACAGGCGGGGGAGCGTCGCGTTCGAGGCCGCGGCGAGCTGCGTCATCCGCATCGGGCCGGACTGGCGGAGCGCGGTCAGCACCATGAACTCGAAGTGCGTCATGTCGCCGTCGGCCTGCAGCTGGGCGTCGAGGGCGGCCGGCAGCAGTTCGGCGGTGCCGATGATCGCGAGCCACGCTCGGGACTCGAGCGCATCCATCCGGGGCACCTGGAACGACATGGCGACATTCTCGCAGGGGTGGGGAATAGTTTCCGCGGCAACTCGCTTGAACTCATTAGTTGCCTCTACAACAAACATCGAAGGAGCGAGGACACATGAGCACAGTCACCGTGATCGGAACGGGGAACATGGGATCGGCGATCGCGGGCATCGCGGCGAAGGGCGGCGCGGCCGTTCAGATCGTCGGCCGCGACGAGCGTGCGGCGCAGCTGGCGGCTCAGGTGGGCGGCACGGCCGCGACGGTCGGGGATGCGCTGACTGGCGATGTGGTCGTCCTCGCCGTGCCGTACCCGGCTCTCGCCGAGCTCGCGGGCATCTACGGCTCGCAGCTCGACGGCAAGGCCGTCGTCGACATCACGAACCCCGTCGACTTCGAGACGTTCGACGGCCTGGTCGTCCCGGCCGACGGCTCTGCCGCGCAGGAGCTCGCGACGCTTCTCCCGGGCGCCCACGTCGTGAAGGCGTTCAACACCAACTTCGCGGCATCCCTCGCGAGCGGCGTCGTGGGCGATGCGGAGACGCGGGTCATCCTGGCGGGCGACGACGACGGGGCCAAGGCGCTCGTGCGCGGCTTCGTCGAGGCAGGCGGGGTGACCGTGGCGGATGCCGGCTCCCTCAGTCGGGCCCGCGAGCTCGAGGCCTTCGGCTTCCTGCAGATGGTGCTCGCCGTGCGCGAGCAGATCGCCTGGACCGGCGGATTCGCCGTCGTCTCCTGACGCCGTGATCCCGAGGCCCCCGCATCGCGATGGATGCGAGGGCCTCGCCCTCTCGCGGCATGATCGACGTATGGAACACGTCGACACGATCGTGGTGGGCGCGGGCGTCGCCGGCCTCACGGCCGCCCGGCTGCTCGCGAAGGCCGGGCGGCGGGTCGTGGTGCTCGAGGCGCGCAACCGCGTCGGCGGACGGGTCTGGACCGACCGTGGCGATGGCCTCGCGACCGACCTCGGCGCCTCCTGGATCCACGGCATCGCAGGCAGCCCCGTTGCTGCGGCGGCCGAGGCCTTCGGCATGCGGATGACCGAGTTCACGGTCGGGGGCTACCAGCCGGACAGTCGGCCCATCGCCTATTACGGTCCCGACGGCATCCGGCTGACGGATGCCGAGGCCGCCGCGTTCGCGGCCGACATCCATGCGGTCGACGAGACGCTCCGCGCGGTGATCGCGTCGTCGGCACCCGATGCCTCCTACCGCGATGTCACGGAGCAGGCGATCGCCCGTCACGGCTGGCGCGCCGAGCGAGCGCAGCGCGTGCGCGAGTACCTCGAGCACCGCTCCGAGGAGCAGTACGGCGCGTGGATCGAGGATCTCGCGGCCCACGGTCTCGACGACGACACGATCGACGGCGACGAGGTGGTCTTTCCCGACGGGTACGACGCCCTTCCGACCGCGCTCGCGGAGGGGCTCGACATCCGTCTCGAACACGTCGTGTCGCGCGTCGAGTGGGGCGCCGGGGTGACGGTGGTGAGCGATCGTGGCACCTTCGTGGCCGACGAGGCGGTGGTCACGGTGCCCGTGGGCGTGCTGCAGTCGGGCGATGTCGTGATCGAGCCCCCGCTGCCCGAGCCCGTCGCCGGTGCGCTCGCCAGGCTGAGGATGAACGCCTTCGAGAAGGTGTTCCTGCGGTTCCCGGCGAGATTCTGGGACGACGACGTCTACGCGATCCGCCAGCAGGGACCCGAGGGGCGCTGGTGGCACTCGTGGTACGACCTCACCGGGCTGCACGGCGAGCCGACTCTGCTCACGTTCGCCGCCGGTCCCGCCGCGATCGAGACGCGATCGTGGACCGAGGATCAGGTGGTGGCATCGGTGCTCGCGCAGCTGCGGCGACTGTACGGGGATGCCGTGCCGGAGCCGACGCGCATCCACCGCACGGGATGGCAGGACGACCCGTTCGCGCGCGGCGCCTACGCGTACATGACCGTCGGGTCGACGACCGCCGACCACGACGATCTCGCGACGCCCGTCGGAGGCGTGCTGCACCTCGCGGGCGAGGCCACCTGGACAGACGATCCTGCGACGGTGCCGGCGGCGATGCTCTCGGGCCACCGGGCTGCGGAGAACGTGCGGGGGCGCCGCATCCCGATCGAACAGGTCTGGTCGTCCCCCCTTTAGTTGATTTATGACAGAAGTAGGCATAGAATCGACATGACGTTGGGGCCACCGGCCCGTTCCTTGCGCGAGGTCGCGTAAGGGCACAGCAGGTCACGTCGAGGGCCCGATCGTTCGGGCGACACCATGCCGCTTTCACCGCTGAGATTCCGTCTCCTCGTCGCGTCGCTCCTGACCGTCTCCTTCCTCGGAGCGCTCGACAACACCGTCGTCACCACGGCGCTGGCGACCGTCGCCGGCCAGCTCGGAGCACTCGAGCAGATGGGCTGGATCGTCGTCGGCTACACGCTGGCGAGCACGGTGCTGCTGCCCGTCCTCGGGCGACTCGGCGACCGGATCGGCCCGCGCGCGGTGTTCCTCGCGTCGCTGGCCGTGTTCATCCTCGCGTCGGTCGGCTGCGGCTTCGCACGCGACTTCGGCTGGCTCATCGCAGCCCGGGTCGTGCAGGGCATGAGCTCCGCCGGCCTCCAGCTCATGTCGCAGACGATCATCGCGAAGACCACCACCCCGATCCAGCGCCCCAAGTACCTCGCGATCATCGGCGCCGCATTCCCGGTCGCCATCCTCATCGGCCCGGTCCTCGGCGGCCTCATCACCGACTACTGGGGCTGGCCGTGGGTGTTCTGGGTGAACGTGCCCGTCGGCCTCGTGGCACTCGCGTTCGCCATCATCGCCGTGCCGCACGTCGAGCGGGGTGAAGCCGAGCGCTTCGACATCGCGGGCTCCGTCAGCCTCACGATCGCGCTCGTCGCACTCGTGCTCGCGGTCACGTGGATGGGGAGCCGCGGCCCGGGCAGCGTCCTGGCACTCACCGCCGGCATCTTGTCCTTCGCCGTCTTCCTCATCGTCGAGCTGCGCACACCGGCGCCGATCGTGCCGCTGCGCCTCTTCGCGAACCGGACGATCGCGGCCGGAACGGTCGTCTCGGCGATCGTGGGCGTCGGCCTGTTCTCGATCACCGCCTACCTGCCCACCTACGTCCAGATGGCCTACCGCACGAGCGCGACCGTCTCCGGGCTGGTCCCGATCGCGACCGTGTTCGGGATGCTCGTCAGCAACCTCGCGACGGGATGGCTGGCCAGCCGCACCGGTCGCTACCGCCCGTACACGATCGCCGGCACCGCCATCGGCGCGGCAGGGCTCGCCGTGATGGCGCTGCTCCCCGGCGGCATGCCGCTGTGGGTGCCGATGTCGGTCATGGCCGTCGTCGGCCTCGGCACCGGCGCCTTCATGAGCCTCATCGTGGCGGTCGTCCAGAGCGCGGCACCCGCCCGCGACACCGGCACGATCACGGCGACCGTCAACCTCGTTCGGCAGGTCGGCTCGACGATCGCCACCGCGGTCATCGGCGCGCTCATCGGCTTCGGCGTGGCCGCGCTGCTGCCCGCGGGAGTGGATGCCGCGACCCTCACGCCGGCGGTCGCGCACGCGGCGTCGCCTGAGCTGCAGGCGACGATCGCCGAGATCTACCGCGGCGTGTTCGCGCCGATCTTCGCCGGACTCGCGGTCACCTACGCGATCGGGATCGTCGCGGCCACCCTGCTGCCCGACCGCCGGCTGTCCGACCACCTCGACCCGATCATGGGCGGCGCCGCCGAGGTCGCCGTGCCCGAACCCGAAGCCGCGTGAGCGCGATGTCCCGAGAAGGAGCTCTCATGTCCACACCATCCACCGTCGTCGTGGTCGGCAGCGGCCCGATCGGCTCCGCCTACGCGCGGGTGCTGCTCGAGTCCTCGCCCGACATCCGCGTGATCATGTTCGAGGCGGGGCCGCAGCTCACCGACCGCCCCGGCGCCAGCGTGCGCAACATCGCCGATCCGGCGGAGAAGCAGCGCGCCCGCGAGATGTCGCAGGGCCCGCAGGCGGGCGCCTACCGGGAGTCGCTCGGCATCCCCGCCGGCGTCGTCGTCGAGGGAATGTTCACCGCCCGCGGCGGCACGCATCTGCTCGACTTCGGCGGCGAGGCGTCGGCGCACGCCCCGACCTTCCCCGCGGTCGCGGCCGCGACGAACGTCGGCGGCCAGGGTGCCCACTGGACCTGCGCGACGCCGGCGCCGGCGTTCAGCGAGAAGGTGGCGTTCATCCCCGCGGACGAGTGGGACCTCCTGCTCGCCGAGGCGCAGCGGCTGCTGCACGTCCAGAGCGCGGCCTTCGCCGACTCCGCCATCGGTGCCGGCATCCGCACCCTGCTCGATCGCGAGTTCGGCGCCGAGCTGCCGGAGGGCTACGGCGTGGGCACGCTGCCGGTCGCCGGCGACCCGCAGCCCGACGGCACGATGGTGTGGGCCGGCGCAGACGTCGTGCTCGGCCCGCTCATCGAGCCGGGCACGCCGGAGGCCGAGCGCTTCGAGCTGCGCGACCTGACCCTCGTCCGTCGCATCGAGCATGAGGACGGCGTCGTCACCGGCGTCACGGTCGAGGACCTGCGCACAAAGGAGCAGCGCTTCGTTCCGGCGGACCTCGTGGTCGTGGCCGCCGACGCCTTCCGCTCGCCGCAGCTCCTGTGGGCGTCCGGCATCCGTCCCGCCGCCCTCGGCCGCTACCTCACCGAGCACCACGTCGTCATCAGCACCGTCGCCCTCGACGGCGAGCGGATGCGCGCCCTCGTCTCCGACGAGGAGCTCGCCGACGAGCTCGCCCGTCGTGCGCAGAACGCCGCCGACCCGGTTGCGGCGGTCAACCGCATCCCGTTCTCCGAGCCCGATCACCCGTTCTCCCTGCAGGTGATGTACGCCGAGAACCCGCCCTTCACGCTCGACCCGGCGCATCCGCACGCCGGGAACCGCTGGGGCTACGTGAACATGGGCTACGGCGTGCGGAAGCATCCGCGTGCCGAGGACGGCGTGCGCTTCGACGAGGGCGAACTCGACTACCGCGGGTTCCCGAACATGACCATCGAGTACGCGCTCACCGACGTCGAGAACGACGAGATCGCCCGCGCGACCGATCAACTGCGCCGCGCCGGCGCCGCCCTCGGCACGTTCGTCGCAGAGCCGCGCCTGCTGCCGAACGGCTCGAGCCTTCATTACATGGGCACCATGCGCATGGGGGAGACGGATGACGGCACCTCCGTCGCCGACCCGTACTCGCGCGTGTGGGGCACCGAGAACCTCGTGGTGGGCGGCAACGCGCTCATCCCGACCGCGAACACCATGAACCCGACGCTCATGAGCGTGGCCATCGCCGTCCGCGGCGCCCGCAAGGCGGCCGAGCAGCTCAGCGCGGTCCGGGTCGCCGAGGCAGCGGGATGAAAGAGAGGAAGACATGCTCGAAGAACAGCTGATCCAGGCCGCCGGGTTCCACAACGTCGGACCGGATGACGCCCCCACGGGCTTTCAGCTGCGTGTGCGCAGCCCGTACTACCGAGGTCTGTGGGGCAACCTCATCGAGCAGCCGACCGTGACCGTCGATGGCGAGGAGTTCGCCGGCGGCGACATCGTCTGGACGCTGCCGACCGGCGAGTACACCTTCGCCGAGCTGCAGAGATCTCCCGACGCGCGCTGGCCGATGGACGCGCCGGCGGTGCTCACCGTTCCGAAGCCCGGCGGGCTGGCCCGCGGCATCCACGAGGTGACGCTCGAGCTGCGCCTGCGCATGTCGTACATCCCGGAGGAGCTCCAGCCCTCCATCTGGACCGCGACCCGAAAGGCGGTGATCGTCCGATGAGCACACTTCCGTTCGGCCTCGGCGTCTCCCTGTACAGCTACACGGAGGACATCGGCGTCACGATGACCGTGGAGGACTGCATCGAGGATGTCGCCGACCTGGGAGCCACGGGCCTCGAGATCCTCGGCGAGGGTCACATCGCCGACTACCCGCACCCATCGACGGCGTGGATCGACTCCTGGTTCGCCCGCAACGAGCGCCTCGGGCTCACCCCCACCCTGTACGGCTCGTGGATCGACACCCGCCGGTTCCCTGGTCGGGGCATGACGGCCGCCGAGGGTGCCGCGCAGCTCGCACTCGACCTGCGCCTGGCCGGGCGGCTCGGCTTCTCGTTCGTCCGCCCGAAGATCGGCGTGATCTCGGGCGACCTGCAGGTCGACCCCATCTGGCAGGAGGCCGTCGAGCGCAACCTCGAGCTCGCCGAGGAGCTCGGCATCGTCATCTGCCCCGAGATCCACTGGCCGACCGTCATCAAGTCCCCGGTCGTCGAGGAGTACCTCGAGTTCAAGGAGCGCACCGGCACCTCGCAGTTCGGCCTGCTGATCGACACCGGCGTCTTCGACGTGCAGCGCTTCCATGCGAGGGGCGGCAGTGCGTCGTTCCGCATGGGCGACGGGGGAGCGATGCCGCCGGATGTGCCGTTCGTGCCCGTCTCCGACCTGCGCGACGTCATGGAGCACACCGTCTACTTCCAGGCGAAGTTCTACGAGGTCGACGACGACCTCGTCGACCACTACATCCCGTGGCGCGACATCATCGACGTCGTCATCGACTCGGGCTACACCGGGTGGCTGTCGAGCGAGTACGAGGGGCACCACGTGCCGTACCGCGCATCCGACCAGCTGCGACGGCAGCACGCCCTCATCCGCTCCCTGGCGGCCGACCGGAAGAACGGAGACTGACATGCCCAACGGACTGATCGACGACGCGAGCCTGCGCATCCACCCCGACGGGTTCGCCCTCGCCCTGACGATCCCCTGGTACCGCAGCCTGTGGCTGTCGTCGGTGACGACCCTGAACCTGTCGTTCGACGGCGTGGACGTACCGAAGGAGGACCTCGCCTTCGAACTCGACGGCATCCGCTACGCGATCGCGGATCTGCCCGAGCAGAGCGACACGCTCTGGTACCTCCAGTCGCACCCCTTGCTGATCGTCCGTCGCGACCCGGCGGTCGCGCTCGGTGAGACGCACGACATCGTGCTGCACGGCGAGCTGCGCCTGCCCTATATGCAGATCGCCGCGGGCGAGGACGGCGGCCCGGGCCTCTACGTCCCGAACGTCGTGCACCAGGTCATGACGCTGACAGCGACGGATCGGGATGCCGAGCCTCCGGTCCTCGAGACCTCGGTCAGTGCACCGCCGCCTGCGAGCGACGCGGACCCTTTCACGCTCGGCCTGACGTTGTACTCCGCCTCGGCGGAGTTCCGCGCCGGCTGGTTCGACTTCGACGGCCTGCTCGACCGGGTCGCGGAGCTCGGCATCGGCCCCGGTATCGAGATCGTGGCATCCCAGATGGTGCCGACCTACCCGATCGTCTCGGACGACTTCGTGCGCACGTGGCGCGAGGCATTCGACCGCCACGGGTTCGACGAGAGCTCGTTCGGAGCCAACCTCGACATGGGCAGGCGCCGCGACCGCGACATGACGCGGGACGAGGAGTTCGAGTTCAGCGAGCTCATGTTCCAGGGCGCGAAGAAGCTCGGGTTCCCGCTCGTGCGCATCCAGTCGGCCAAGCCCGAGCTGCTGCGCCGCCTGCTGCCGATCGCCGAGAAGCTCGACCTCAAGCTGGCCTACGAGATCCACGCCCCGATGGGGCCGAACTCCGAGCCGATCCTGAAGGTGCGCGATACCTACGCCGAGCTCGACTCGCCGCTCCTCGGCTTCGTCGCCGACTTCTCCTCGACGATGCACGCGATGTCGCCGACGCTGCTGCGGGCCGTCCGCCTCAGCGGCCTGGATGACGAGGCCGTGCAGCGCCTGCAGGACATCTGGGCGACCGACGCCTCGATGCGCGAGCGCCAGGAGGAGTTCATCGGGTACCTGCGCAGCCGCGACGTCGACCCGGGACGCCTGGGCTCGTTCGCACACCTGGCCTTCAACATGCACGGGCACGTGGACCCGCACGAGTGGGCGGACATCATGCCGCAGATCCTGCACGTGCACGCGAAGTTCTACGACATCGACGAGAACGGCCAGGAGCCGGCGATCGACTACCCCGAGCTCGTGAAGGTCTTCGTCGAGGGCGGCTACCGCGGCTACTGGTCGAGCGAGTGGGAGGGTCACGCGTTCGCCGAGCTCGGCGAGGTCGACCCGCTCGTGCTGGTGCGTCGGCAGCACGACCTCATCCGCCGCTCGATGCACGCGCTGCAGCCCGCCTGAGCCCCAGCGCGCTCGCGGGATGTCGGCATCCTCCGGTTTGACGGTGATCCGGCGGAAATCGGGCGATGCCGGTCGAGACGCCCGATTCCCGCCGGATCACCGACGACGAGAGAGAGATGGACCGCATGACCGACACCGACGTCGACCTCCGCACGATGCCCCTGCCCGACGCCCTGCGATGGCTGCGTGAGAACGGCGAGCCCGCCGACCCGCGCACCGACATCGACACCGGGTCGCTGCGACGCCGCTTCCCACGGCTGGCGAACGTCGAGACGCACGACCTGACGATCGAGACTCCGCACGGCCTTCAGCCCGCACGCGCCTATCGCGACGAGTCAGCGGCGCCCACGGGTCGGGCGCTCGTGTGGGTGCACGGGGGAGCGTTCATCGGCGGGTACCTCGACATGCCCGAGTCGAATTGGGTCGCGCTCGAGCTGGCGGCTCGCGGCATCCCGGTGCTCGCCGTCGACTACTCGAAGTGCCTCGGTGATGTCCACTACCCGGTGCCCTCGGACGACGTCATCGCGGCGTGGGAGTACGGCCTCGCGCACTCGGCCGAGCTCCTGGGCGCCGAGCCCGACCAGCTGTACCTCGGCGGGGCGAGCGCAGGGGGAGCCCTCACCTCGGGTGCCACCGCGCGCCTGCGCGACGGGGGCGGCACGCTGCCGGCCGGGCTCGTGCTGGTCTACCCCGTGGCGCACCCGGACGGCACGCACCCCGGGTCGATCCCGGATCCGGATGCGTCGCACGCCCAGATGTCGCTGAACTACGCCGGCTCGCCGGAGGCGCTGCTCGATCCGCACGTCTTCGCCGGCCTCGGGTCGGGCGAGGGCTTCCCGCGCACGATCGTGGTGGTCTGCGAGCACGACGGCCTCCGTCCGTCCGGCGAGGCCTTCGCGGCGCTGCTCGAGGAGGCCTGGGTCGACGTCACGCTCCACCGCGAGCCGGGCGCCGACCACGGGCACATCAACGAGCCGTCCGACCCGACGGCCCTTCCCACGATCGAGGCGATCGCCGCCTGGATGCGGGCGTGAGCTGACCATGGTGCCGTTGATGCGGGACTGATCCCCGCCCTGCGTCGACCGCCCACTCGGCGCTGCGACCTTTGCTTCGGTGATGGTCGGCATCGCGAAGACTTATGTGCGGTTCAGACAGATCTGTGTTTCTCTTGTTCCAATGCACGGATCGACCCGAATGACCGTGCCGACGAAGACGTCAGAAAGGCTGGACATGACACAGCACCGTTCGTGGAAGCGGGTCGGCCTGCTCGCCGCTCCGCTGGCCGTCGGAGCCCTCGTGCTCGCGGGCTGCTCCGGCAGTGCCGGAGCGAGTGCGAAGGAGCCGCAGAGCATCACCTTCGCGTTCGGCGCGACCAACGACGCCGACAAGGCGGCGTACGCGGGCCTCGCGCAGGCATACGAGAAGGCGCACAAGGGCGTGACCATCACCCCGCAGAACCTGCCCGCCGAGAGCTATCAGACCGCGGTCGCGACCCGCGTGCAGGGCGGCAACGCTCCCGACACGTTCCAGTCCGAGGGTGGCACCGGCCAGTCGTACTCGATCATCCCGTTCGCGAAGGCCGGACTCCTGCTCCCGCTCACTGACTCCGCGATCACCTCGGCGCTGCCGTCGTCGCAGAAGGAGCTGTGGACCTACAACGGCAAGGCCTATGGCGTGCCGCTCGGCTCCAACGCGAACGGCGTCATCTACAACGACGAGCTGGCGAAGTCCATCGGCGTGAACATCGACGCATCCACGAGCCTCGACGAGGTCATCGCGCAGTGCGCGGTCGCCCGCGCGAAGGGCAAGACGGTCTACGGCCTCGCGGGGTCCACCATCCCGAACAACGCGTTCCTCGCACTGGGCCTCGCGACCTCGACCGTCTACGGACCCGACCAGCACTGGAACGAGAAGCGCGCGGCGGGCAAGGTGACCTTCGCGGGCACGAAGGGCTGGAGCGAGGCGCTGACGAACCTGAAGAAGATGTACGACGCGGGCTGCTTCCAGGACGGTGCGGCCAGTGCGGGCTTCGACGCCCTCACCAATGGCGCCTCCCAGGGCAAGATCCTCGGCTTCTTCGCGCCCAGCAACGCGGCGAAGGAGATCATGGATGCCGCGGGCGGCCACGTGAAGCTCGTCATCCTGCCGATCGCGGCCCCGAGTGGGACGAAGACCTACCTCTCGGTCAGCGCAGACCAGTCGGTCTCGGCCAGCTCGAAGACCAAGAGCCCGAAGCTCGCGGCGGACTTCCTGAAGTACATCGTCTCGCCGGCCGGTCAAGAGCAGTACTCGAAGGCGGTCGGCACGATCCCGGTCTCCGCCACCTCGTCGACGACGCTGCTCCCGCAGTTCGACACGGTGAAGGATCTCATCGCCTCGAACACGGTCCGCGGGCTGCCCTCGACCGACTGGACCAATGCCAAGGTCTACGCCGACCTCGGCAGCGGCGTGCAGGGCATCCTCACCGGTCAGATGTCCGTCAAGCAGGTGCTCCAGCAGATGGACACCGACTGGGGGTGACCCGCATCCATCGGTGAATCGGGGAGCCGGACGCGAAGAGCGTCCGGCTCCCCGCCGATGTGTCAGGCGTGCTCGCCGGCCTCGACGATGCGCCCCGCCTCTTCGAACAGCGAGCGCATCCACGTGTGCTCGGGGTCGTGGCTGTGCACGGGATGCCACCACAGGGCGTTCACGATGGGCGTCGGCGCGAACGGCAGGCCGACGACCCGGACGCTCGCTGCGCGCTGCGCGAGCGGAACGAGGGCCGAGTGGATGATGGCGATCCGCGACGTGTCGGCGATGAAGTGCGGGATGGCGAGAAAGCTCTCGACGACCACCTCGACCTTCGGCTCGATGCCCAGCTGCTGCACCTGTCGCTCCGCGGAGGTGAAGGCCGACCGGCTCTGGTAGTTCATGACCCACGGCAGCCGGAGCATGTCGTCCTGCGTGAGCAGCTCGCCGACGCTGTCGTTGGACCGCGCGACGATGGCGACCCATTCGTCGCGCCAGACGTCGACATACGGCAGGTCGGTGAGGAAGCCGTGGGGGATCACCATGCCGTCCACCGAGCGGAGGCGGTTCGCGGCATCCTCGACCACCGCCGGATTGTGGAGCATGAACCGGAAGTGCACGCCCGGCGCCCGCTGTGCGGCGAGTTCGGAGACGACTCGGCCCACGGTCGTGAAGCCGTAATCCGAGCCGTAGATCGAGAACTCGCGGATCGATTCCGCCGGATCCCACGTGGCCTGGCTCTCGAACACGCGCCTCGCCGCCTCGAGCGCGGTCGTCGTGTGGTCGGCGAGCCGCAGGGCGAGAGGAGTGAGCTCGTACGTGTTGCCGCGACGCGCGAGGATCGGGTCGCCGAAATGCGTCCGCAACCGCGCGAGGGAGGCGCTCAGGGCGGGCTGACTGAGGTGCAGCCGCTCGGCGGCGCGCGTCACGCTGCGCTCGGTGAGCAGGGCGTCGAGCGAGACGAGCAGGTTCAGGTCGAGCCGGGACAGCAGCAGATGATCGGCCACTTCTGCGTGATCCTTACCGTGGGGCGCTGGTGAGCCAACTGTATCAGCCGGGCTGATGCGCCATGTCGGGCCTATCGTCGGCCCGGATCGCCGCGCCCGCGGAACGCCGCGCATCCTCAGGGACCGACTCCCGCGCAGGGTTATGTCTGATATCCAAACAACTTATGTGTGTTTTCGGCGCATCGCGACGATACTGGAGAAACAGCACCGGACACTCGGACGAACGAGTGTCGACGACGAAGTCAGAAAGGCTGGACATGACACAGCACCGTTCGTGGAAGCGGATCGGCCTGCTCGCCGCCCCGCTGGCCGCGGGAGCACTCATCCTCGCCGGCTGTTCCGGCAGCAGCACGGCCAGCGGACCCGAACCGCAGACCATCTCCTACGCCTTCGGCGCGACCAACGACCAGGACAAGGCCGCTTACACCAGCCTCGCCAACAACTATGAGAAGGCGCACAAGGGCGTCACGATCAACACCGTGAACCTGCCGTCGGAAAGCTACGCCAGCGCCCTCGCCACGCGCGTGCAGGGCGGCAACGCCCCCGACACGTTCAACGCAGAGGGCGGCATCGGCCAGGCCAACTCGATCATCCCGTGGGCGAAGGCGGGCCTGCTGCTTCCCCTCGGCAACGACGTCGAGCGGAACCTCCCCGACTCGCAGAAGGACCTCTGGGTCTACAACGGCAAGGCCTATGGTGTGCCGCTCGGCACCCAGGCCAACGGCGTCATCTGGAACGACGAGTTGGCGAAGTCGGTCGGCGTCAACGTCGACGCATCCACCAGCCTGGATGACATCATCGCGCAGTGCGGTGCCGCGCGCTCTCAGGGCAAGTCGATCTACGGCCTCGCGGGCGCCGCCCCGCCGAACACGGCGTTCCTCGCCGTCGGCATCGCGACCTCCACGGTGTACGGTCCGGACAAGAACTGGAACGAGAAGCGCACCAAGGGCAAGGTGACCTTCGCAGGCACCAAGGGCTGGCACACCGCCCTGGAGTCCATCAAGGCGATGTTCGACGCCAAGTGCTTCCAGGACGGTGCGCAGAGCGCCGGCTTCGACGCCCTCACCAACGGCGCGTCGCAGGGCAAGATCCTCGGCTTCTTCGCACCGAGCGGCGCGGCGAAGCAGATCATGGATGCCGCGGGCGGCCACGTGAAGCTCGTCATCCAGCCCATCGCCGCACCTGGTGGAACCAAGACCTATCTGTCGGTCAGCGCCGACCAGAGCGTCGCCGCCAGCGCGAAGACGAAGAGCCCCAAGCTCTCCACGGACTTCCTGAAGTACATCCTGTCGGGCGAGGGCCAGCAGGCTTACTCCACGCTGGTCGGCACCATCCCGATCGGTGCGAGTGCCTCGACGACCCTGCTGCCGCAGTACCAGCCCGTCAAGGAGCTGATCACGCAGGACGACGTGCGCGGCTACCCGCCCACGGGCTGGTCGAACGCGAAAGTGTACGCCGACCTCGGGAGCGGGGTGCAGGGCATCCTGACCGGCCAGATGACGGTGGACCAGGTGCTCAAGCAGATGGATTCCGACTGGGGTTGATCCGGATGCGCCCGGCGGCCGGCCATGATGGCCGGCCGCCGGCACGGAGGATGGGAGTGACGCGATGGTGACGCAGATGGTGACGGAGACTGAGGCGATCACGACCGCGCGGTCGGTCGGGCGGGGACATCCCGGCGGTCCGCGGACGAAGTCGTATCACGTGCGGCTCGGGTCGTGGTGGTGGGCGCTGCCCGCCCTCGTGCTGGTGGTCGTCGTGATCTACGCGTCGACGGTCGCGGGCGGGTTCTACGCGTTCACGAACTGGACGGGTGTGGGCGATTGGGACTTCGTCGGCCTGAAGAACTTCGTGAAGATCTTCCAGACCCCGGAGCTGGTCGGATCGCTGTGGAACACGCTGTTCCTCGCGTTCGGGTTCCTGGTGTTCACGAACATCTTCGGTCTGCTGTTCGCGCTGGCCCTGAACCGCGGGCTGAAGTCCCGCTACGTGCTGCGCACCCTGGTGTTCATGCCGGTCGTCGTGAGCCCGATCGCGGTCTCGTACATCTGGAAGTTCATCTTCGACTACAACGGCCCGCTCAATCAGTTCGTGTCCGCGTTGGGGATGCCGAAGCAGAACTGGCTGGCCAGCCCCACCCTCGCGATCTGGTGCGTGCTGGTCGTCCTGGTGTGGCAGAACATCGGCTTCATCATGGTCACCTACCTCGCGGGGCTTGCGACCGTGCCGATGGAGATGGAGGAGGCCGCCGCCATCGACGGCGCCGGCGCGTTCCGCCGCTTCCGGTACGTGGTGCTGCCGATGATCCAGCCGTCGGTCGCGATCGCGACGACGCTCACCCTGATCCAGGGCCTGCGCGTCTTCGACCAGGTCGTCGCCCTCACCAACGGCGGCCCGGCCGGCGCGACCCAGACCCTGGCGCTCGAGGTCTACAACTGGGCGTTCACCTACCAGCAGTTCGGGTTCGGCGCCGCTCTGGCCCTCGTCCTGAGCCTGCTGATCCTGATCATCTCGATCGGCCAGCAGTACGCGACGCGCGACCGCTCGCAGAAGGAGGCGTGACCCGTGTTCCGCTACACCCGGAAGACCCTGACCATCGAGGTCATCACGATCCTCGCGACCGCGGTCCTGCTGCTGCCGTTCTGGATCCTGCTGATGGGGTCGTTCAAGACCCTGCCGCAGATCCTCGAGACGCCGGCCGTCGCCCCGCCCACGCAGCCCACGCTCGACAACTTCGTGCAGCTGCTCTCCCCGTCCTCCGGCTCCTCGGGCAACATCTGGGCGGGCCTGGCATCCAGCGGCATCATCACGGTCGGCAGCATCCTGCTCCTCGTGATCCTCGGCTCGCTCGCCGCCTACGGCATCGCCCGCTCCACGAGCCGCTGGTCGCGCCGCTCGTTCTACCTGTTCCTCGTCGCGATCATCCTGCCGACCCAGCTCGGCACCCTGCCGCTGTACATCGGCGCGCGCAATGTGGGACTCGTCGGCAACCCGTGGGGCATGATCCTCATCTACACCGGGATGCTGCTTCCCCTGTCGGTGTTCCTCTACGCGAACTTCTTCCGCAACCTCGGCCTCGAGTACGAGGAGGCCGCGGTCATCGACGGCGCCAACCGCTACCAGGTGTTCTGGCGCATCGTGTTCCCGCTCATGTCGCCCGCGACCGGCACCGTGTCGATCCTCGCCGGCCTGATCGTGTGGAACGACTTCTTCACCTCCCTGATCTTCCTCAACGGCACCCCCTGGCAGACGCTGCCCGTCGTCATGTACAGCTACGTCGGCTCGCTCGTCTCGCAGTGGAACCTGATCTTCGCGATCGTCATCGTCTCGATGATCCCGATCCTCGCGTTCTACGCCTTCGCGCAGAAGAAGTTCATCCAGGGCTACGCCGGCGGACTCAAGGGCTGATCCGGGATGATCGAGACCGCCCGATCCGCCCCCGACCTCGGGGACGGACGCTTCCGCAACCCCGTTCTGCCCGGCGATCGGCCGGATCCGAGTGTCCTGCGCGTCGGCGACGACTACTACCTGACGCACTCGTCCTTCGACGCCTCGCCCGGGCTCATGATCTGGCGCTCGCCGGATCTGGTCAACTGGACGTTCGTCACCAGTGCGCTGGACAAGCCCGTGAGCACGGTCTTCGCTCCCGACCTCGTCGAGCATGGCGGCCGGTACTACATCTACATCCCGTTCATCCCGAGCCCCTGGTCGGACGCCATCGACTCGGCGCAGGTGTGGGTCATCCACGCCGACAGCCCCGAGGGGCCGTGGAGCGAGCCCATCTTCACGGGAATCACAGGGGCGATCGACCCCGGCCACGTGGTCGGTGAGGACGGCGAGCGCTACCTCTTCGTGAACGGCATCCGCCGGTGCCGGCTCTCGGCCGACGGCCTGGCGGCCGTCACTGAACTCGAGGCCGCGTATGACGGCTGGCGCTACCCGGACGAGTGGGTCACCGAGGCGTATGCGCTCGAGGGCCCGAAGTTCTTCCGACGCGGGGAATGGTTCTATCTCGTCAGCGCCGTCGGCGGCACCGGGGGACCGGCGACCGGGCACATGGTGATCGTCGCGCGCTCGCGCTCGGTGCTCGGCGCATGGGAGAACTCGCCGCACAACCCCGTCGCCCGCACGTGGAGCGCCGATGAGGCGTGGTGGTCGCGCGGACACGCCACGATCCTCGAGGGACCGGACGATCAATGGTTCATGGTCTCGCACGGCTATGAGAACGGCTACCGCACACTCGGGCGCCAGGCTCTGCTCGAGCCGATCGAGTGGACAGAGGACGGCTGGCCGGTAGCGCCGGCACGCGATCTCGGCGCACCGCTGCCGCTCCCGTGTCCCGGCGCAGAGCCGACGGCCGTGCCCGCGCCCTCTGACGACTTCGCCGCCCCCGCGTGGGGCGAGCGCTGGGTCTTCGACAACCCGGGTTCGCACGAGCGGTCGCGCGCCGTGTTCGCTGACGGACTCGTGCTGGCCGGCAAGGGCACCGGCCCCGCCGACTCGTCGCCCCTCACGACCTGGTCGATGGACCGCGCGTACGAGGTGGAGGTCGAGCTCGAGACCTCGGGCGAGGCGCTCGGCGGCCTGCTCCTCTCCTTCAACGACCGCCTCTTCTACGGCATGGGCTGGGATGGCGAGGGCATGCAGAGCTATGCGGGCGGCATGCGGACGCATTGGCAGGAGCCCGTGGAGCCCGGTCTCGTCATTCAGCTGCGCCTGCAGAACGACCACCACATCGTGACCGGCTGGCACCGGCGCCCGGGCGGAGAGTGGCAGCGCCACGGCGTCCGCTACGACACCTCGGGGGCGCACTCCGCGACCATGAACGATCTGAAGAGCCTGCGCCCGGCGCTGTTCGCCGCGGGCGATGGCGAGGTCGTGTTCCGGCGATTCCGCTACCGGCCGCTGAGCGAGCGGAGTGCCGAGCGATGACCCTGAAGCGACTGCGCGACGCGGTCACCGGAGACGTGCCGAACGCGATCATGCCGCTGTTCTGGCAGAAGGGCGGACCGGTCGAGGTGGTGCGCGAGGAGATGGAGCGCATCGCGGATGCGGGCATCGGCGCCGTCATCCTCGAGGCTCGTCCGCATCCCGAATTCCTCGACGAGGGCTGGTGGCGCGATGTCGACGCCGTCCTCGAGATCGCGCGCCGGCGCGGCATGAAGGTCTGGTTCTTCGACGACGACACCTTCCCCACCGGGCACGCCGCAGGTACGGTCGCGACGGCTCCGGCGGAGCTGCGGCGCCGGTTCCTCGTGGAGCGGCACACGGATGCTGTCGGGCCCGCCGTCGGCGCGTCCTTCATCGTCGACCGGAGGCAGTTCTGGGGGCCCGCCGCATCCCTCGATCCCGGCGAGCTGCTGCGGGTCATCGCCTACCCGCGCGCCCAGGACTCGGACGAGCTCATCGGCGACCCGATCGACCTCACCGACCGGGTCGTGGACGGGGTCATCCACTGGGACATCCCGGACGGCTGGTGGCGCGTCTTCTTCCTCTCCGTCACCGCCGACGGGGGCAGCGCACCGCATGCGGACCACATCGACTACCTCAACCCCGACTCCACCGAGCTGCTGATCGAGAACGTGTACGAGCGCATCCATGGCCGGTACGCCGACGAGTTCGGCCGCACGATCGCCGGCTTCTTCAGCGACGAGCCCGGGCTCTACAACGACCCCGACACGTTCGACTTCGGCTCGCAGCTCGGCAAGCCCGTGCCGCTGCCGTGGAACGACCGCATCCTTCCGCTTCTGGACCACGCGCTCGGCGACCCGCTGGTGAGGCTGCCGCTGCTGTGGGCGCCGGGGCGTGGCGCGGAGCGCCGGGTGCGGTACGCGTTCATGGATGCCGTCAGCCGGCTCTACTCCGACAGCTTCAGTTGCCGGCTGGGGGAGTGGTGCCGCGCGCACGACGTCGAGTACATCGGGCACGTCATCGAGGACAACGGCGCGCATGCGCGCCTCGGCCCCGGCGCCGCGCACTACTTCCGTGCGATGGCCGGGCAGGACATGGCCGGCATCGACATCATCGGAGGACAGGTCGTCCCGGGCTTCGCGCGCGGACCGTTCGGCAACATGTCGGGCGCGGCCGACGGCGACTTCTTCCACTTCGGACTCGCGAAGCTCGCCTCCTCCGCCGCGCACCTCGACCCGCGGAAGCGCGGACGGGCGATGTGCGAGACGATCGGCGCGTACGGCTGGTACGCGGGACTGCGCCTGTTCACGTGGCTCACGAACCACCTGCTGGTCCGCGGCGTCACCCACATCGTGCCGCACGCCTTCTCGCCCGCACCGTTCCCCGACCTCGACTGCCCGCCGCACTTCTACGCGCGCGGCGAGAACCCGCAGTACCGCCACCAGCACGTGCTGAGCGCGTACACGAACCGCCTCAGCCACCTGCTGCAGGGCGGCGCGCACATCGCGCCGTTCGCGGTGCTGTACCACGCGGATGCGGAGTGGCTCGGCGAGGCGGAGCCCTTCGAGCGTCCACTGCGGGCGCTGATGGAGGCGCAGCTGGACGCCGACGTTCTCCCCGGCGACGCGCTGGCCGCCGCATCCGTCGACGGGGCGGCGCTGGTCGCGGGAACCGAGGAGTACGACGCGCTCATCGTGCCGGGATCGGCGTTCCTGCCGTCCCACCTCGCGGACGAGCTGCTGCGGCTCGACGATGCCGGAGTGCCGGTCGTCTTCGTCGACAGCGTCCCCGAGGTCATCGACGGGACGGCCGAGTCGTTGCGGGCGCGGTTCCGTGCGGTTCCGCTCACGGAGCTGGTGGATGCCGTGTCCGGCATGACCGACCGCGCCGTGCGCGTCTCGCCCGCTGCGCCCGCGCTGCGCGTGCTGCGGATCGACCACGGCGACGCCGACGTCGTCATGCTCGTCAATGAGTCGGTGCGCGACCGTGTGCGGGCAGCCGTCACCGTGCCGCGCGCGGGCGAGGTGGTGCGGTTCGATGCGTTCTCCGGCCGGCTCTCGGCCGTGGCATCCCGGATGTCCGCGCTCCGCGCCGGAAATCCGGCGAATATCGGGCGTTTGGGCCTGGAAAGCCCGATATCCGCCGGATCGCCGATTCTGCGCGGTTCGTCGACCGTCGGTGATCCGGCCGGAATCGGGCGTTTCGGCTCCGAGAGCCCGAATTCCGCCGGATTGCCGACGACCGCGGGAGCGGCCGTGCTCGAGGCCCCGGGGCCGGCGGAGAACACCGTGGAGATCGACCTCGCCCCCGGGGAGGCGCTCGTGCTGCTCGTGGGCGACCCGGTCGCCTGGGAGGGACTGCCCGTCACCCCTGCCGTCACAGCGGGCGAGGCGCATCCCCTGGCCCTCTCGTGGAGCGTGTCGACGGCGACCGCGAGGGAGTACCCCGACTTCACGCCGTGGGGCGCCCTCGACGAGCTCGTACCGCTCGACCGGCCGGGGCTGCTGCCCCGGTTCAGCGGCACGCTGCGGTACACCGCATCCTTCGCGTCCGACGCGAGGGGACCGGCGCGCCTCGACCTCGGCGCGGTCTTCGAGCTGGCCAGCGTGCGCCTGAACGGTGTCGACCTCGGCACGCGCATCGCTCCGCCGTACGTCTTCGACGTGCCGTCCGGCATTCTGCAAGCCGACAACAACCTCGAGATCGAGGTCGTCAACACCCTCGTGAAGGCGGAGCCCGACTTCTTCTCCGCGTTCGCCCAGCAGGAGCCGACCGGCCTTCTCGGGCCCGTCAGCCTCGCCGCGCTCCGAGAGGACGACGAATGACCGACCGTCGCGCCGCGTTCGAGCAGTTCTGCGACCTCTTCTACACGCAGAAGCGAGTGGGGGATGCGTTCGCCCTCCTGGTCTCGGACGACTACATCCAGCACAACCCGACGATCGCCGACGGCCCCGCGGCGGCGGTCGAGATGCTGACGCCGAAGTTCGACGGCTCACCCGATGCGCGGTTCGAGATCCAGCGCATCCTCGTCGACGGCGATCTGGCGATGGTGCACGTGAGAGCTTCCCGACCCGGCGCGCCCGACGCCGCGGTCGCGGACATCTACCGATTCGAGGACGGCCGGATCGTCGAGCACTGGGACGTGCTTCAGCAGGTTCCCGTGCATGCCGCCCACGACCACCCCATGTTCTGAAGGAGGACCCCCATGTACGAGCTCGCACCCAACATCGAGCTGCTGTTCACCGAGGCCGGCGACTACCACGACCGCGTGCGCGCGGCGGCCGCCGCGGGCTTCACCGCCGTCGAGATGTGGGGGCCGACGGGTGCCGACGCGCCCGCGACGCCCAAGGACCTCCCGGCGCTGAAGGCGGCGCTCGAGGAGACCGGAACGAAGCTCACGGCCCAGCTGTCCGAGCCCCGCACCCAGTTCATGATCCCGCCATGGGACCACTCGGAGTTCTACCGCAAGCTCGACGAGGGTGTCGCGATCGCGCAGGACCTCGGCTGCCCCCGCATCGTCGTCGGAAGCGGGACGGGCTTCGGGGGCTGGAAGCGCCAGGTGCAGCTCGACAAGCTCATCGAGATCTACCGGAAGGCGATCGCGCAGATCGACGGATCCGGGATCACGCTGGCCCTCGAGCCGGTCAACGTGCGGGTGGACCACCCGGGCTCGCTGCTCGACCGGACTTCCGAGGCCGTATACGTCGCACGCGGTGTCGACTCGCCCTTCTTCGGCGTGCTGTACGACATCTACCACTCGGCCGTCGAGGGCGAGGATATGGCCGCCGAGCTCGCGAACGCCGGCGGTCTCGTCGTCTACGTGCAGCTCGCGGACGCCCCCGGCCGCGGCGAGCCCGGCACGGGGAGTCTCGACTGGGCGGAGCGCCTCGGCATCCTGCGCGGCTCCGGCTACGACGGGCCGATCGGCCTGGAGTACTACCCGACCCAGGAGTCCGCCGCATCCGTCGCCCTGATCCGAGAGCTGGCGGTGTCCGCGTGAGCCGCTACCCGGAGTCCGTCGACGTCGCCATCGTCGGCAGTGGTCCGACGGGCGCCGTGTATGCCCGCATCCTCAGCGAGCAGGCGCCGGAGGCGATGGTCGCCATGTTCGAGGTGGGCCCGACGGTGTCGGACCCGCCCGGTGCGCACGTGAAGAACATCGAGGATGCCGTGACCCGCGCCGCGGCGCAGCACCGGTCGCAGGGGCCCGGTGCGGAGGCCGCGACCGTGAACGGTCCGGGCGCCGTGAAGTCGGGCGACCGCATGGCACGGCCCGGCACGTATCTGCTCGACGAGGGCTTCGCGTTCCCCGGCGAGGACGGCCTGCCGGTCGCCGCATTCTCGAGCAACGTCGGCGGCATGGGCGCGCACTGGACGGGCGCGTGCCCGCGCCCGGGCGAGAGCGAGCGCATCGCGTTCCTGGACGACCTGGACGAGCTGCTGGACGAGGGCGACCGTCTGCTCGGCGTCACGACGCACGCCTTCGACGGCGCGCCCTTCACCGAGCTCGTGCGCGATCGCCTCGCGGCAGCCGTCGACTCCGGGCGCCCGGCCGACCGGCGCGTCCAGCGCATGCCGCTCGCCGTGCACCGCCGGGAGGACGGCCGTCTTGTGTGGTCCGGCTCGGACGTCGTCTTCGGCGACGTCACCCGCCGGAACCCGAACTTCGCCCTGCTCGACGACTCGCTCGTGACCCGCGTGCTCCTCGACGGCGGCCGGGCGGCCGGCGTCGAGGTGCGCGACCAGCGCACCGGAGAGGTGCACGAGGTGCGAGCCCGCTTCGTTGTCGTCGCCGCCGACGCGCTGCGCACGCCGCAGGTGCTCTTCGCCTCCGTCATCCGCCCCGCGGCACTCGGTCGCATGCTGAACGACCAGTCGCAGGTCGTGTTCGCCTCGCGGATCCGGGATGCCGCCCCCGGCGGGTCCGCTCCCGCCGCTCCTGCTGGTCAGTCGGACGAGAACGACATCGTCGCCGGCGCGCTCAGCGAGCAGAGCGGCGTGAGCTGGGTGCCGTTCACCGATGCCGAGCCGTGGCACGGCCAGATCATGCAGCTGGATGCCTCGCCCGTCCCGCTCGCCGAGGACGATCCCGCCGTTCCGGGGTCGATCGTGGGCCTCGGCCTGTTCACCGCGAAGGACCTGCAGTGGGACGACCGCGTCGAGTTCTCGGACGAGGAGACGGATGCATACGGCATGCCGGCGATGAGCCTGCATTACCGGCTGACCGCGCGCGACCGGGAGGTGCTCGACCGCGCCCGCGCGGAGATCGTGCGTCTCGGCAAGGCGGTGGGGGAGCCCATCGACGAGCGCCCGTTCACGATGCCCCTCGGTGCCTCGCTGCACTATCAGGGGACCGTGCGGATGGGGTCGACGGATGACGGCACCAGCGTGTGCGGTCCCGACAGCGAGGTGTGGTCGGCCCCCGGCGTGTTCGTCGCCGGCAACGGCGTCATCCCGACCGCCACGGCCTGCAACCCGACGCTCACGTCGGTCGCGCTCGCGGTCCGCGGCGCCCGCCGTATCGCGCACGAGCTCGCCTGACCCGGTCGGTGAGCGAGCGTTCCCACCGCCGCATAAGAGGCATCGATGACCGGCATCCGGCCCGCGATATTGCTTATGTCGATTTACAACAATAGACTGCAGAAACAAGATTTAAGTCGAGGAGGACTTGTGATCCCCGATCGCATCATCGAGCAGGGAACGCTCCGGACGGATGGGTCTCGCGCCGCCGTCGAGGTGCGCATCCCCTGGTATCGGGCACTTCCGGCATCCTGCATCGCGGGAGCCGGGCTGACGATCGACGGCGTGGCCGCCCCGGCCGACTCCCTGCGCTGGGAGATGAACGGCCGCACCCGCACCTTCGCCGAGATGATCGACGACGTCGACGAGTGGTGGTTCCCCATGGACTCCGCCGTGCTCTCCGGAGACCTGCCCGTCGACCCGAGCGCCGAGCACGAGGTGAGCGTCGATCTCACCCTGTACATCCCCTACATCGTCATCGGCGAGAACGAGGTGCTCCACATCGAGGAGCACGACAGCAAGAGGATGAAGGCGGTGGCGGCATGACGCTCGGAACCCCGATCCAGGGCGTGACGCTGTACAGCTTCACGCGTGCGTTCCACGGCCGCGAGTACGACCTCGAGGGCCTGATCCGCAAGGCCGCGGCCGAGGGCTTCGGCCCCGGCCTCGAGATCATCGGCTTCTCGAGCTTCCGCGGCTTCCCCCACATCGACGACGCGTACGCGGACTGGTTCCGCGCCCTCATCGCCGAGACCGGTCTCGTGCAGACGTCGCTCGCGATCAACGCCGACATCGGCATCCACCGCGATCGCCTCCTGAACCAGGACGAGCTGATCGAGTACATGCGCCGCCAGATCGAGGCCGCTGCGAAGCTCGGCTTCCCGATCGCGCGCGTGCAGATCTCCATCGAGCCGGACTCGATGGAGGCCCTCGCGCCGGTGGCCGAGCACTACGGCGTCACCCTCGCGCTCGAGGTGCACGCCGACCAGTACGCCTCGCATCCCCGCATCCGGGCCCTGCGTGATCGCTTCGAGAAGGTCGGCTCGCCGTTCCTCGGTTTCACGATGGACTGGGGCGCCACGACGGTCGGCTTCGCGCCGTCGCTGATCGAGGCCTACCGCCGCCGCGGCGCATCGGAGGTGCTGCTCGGCAGAGTCGTCGACCTGTGGAACTCGTACTACGAGCAGGGTCCGCCGACGGACCAGCAGGATCACGCGCAGCGCATGGGCGCGTTCATCCGCCTCGCGGCCGAGAACGGCCGCCCGGATCTCGGCATCGACTTCGGCATCAACGGCACGGGCCTGTTCGGTCCCGCGCGGGTCGACGACTGGCTGGCGATCATGCCCTGGGTCACGCACGTGCACGGCAAGTTCTTCGGCATCGACGACTCCGGCGAGGAGCCCTCGGTGCCCGTGCGCGACCTCGTCCGCCTCCTCGTGGAGAACGGCTACAACGGCGCCATCTCGAGCGAGTACGAGGGATGGCACTGGAACCACTGGCAGTCGCCCTTCGAGATCATCGCGGGCGAGCAGAAGGTGCAGCGCTCGGCTGCACAGGACGCCGGAAGCCGCATGGTGACGGATGCCGCGGACGCCCGCGCGCAGCTGAAAGCCTGGCTGCCCGACACAGAAGGAGCACGCGCATGACGACCGACGGGATCGCCGGAACCGGCATCGAGCTCGGCACGACCCTCTACTCGATGACGAGCGAGTTCGCCGCCGGGCTCTACACGCCCGAGACGCTGATCGCGGCCGTGGCCGAGAACGGCATCGGACCGGGTGTCGAGTTCAACATCGCCCAGCTGCTGCGGACGTACCCGGACGTCGACAGCGACTTCGTGAAGCTGTGGTTCGACTCGCTCGAGAAGTACGGTCTGGAGCCGAGCGCGGTGGGCACCAACCTCGATATGGGCCGCCGCAAGGACCGCGACATGACGCCCGACGAGGAGCACGACTTCCTCGCCCGGCAGCTGAAGACCGCGCACACCCTCGGCTTCACGCGCGTCGTCATCCGGTCGGCGGGCCGGGAGCTGCTGCGCAGCCTCCTGCCGCTCGCCGAGGACTACGACCTGCGCCTCGGCTACGAGATCCACGCGCCGCAGGGCCCGAACGACCCGAAGGTGCTCGGTATCCGCGAGCTGTACGACGAGCTCGGCAGCGACCGCCTCGGCTTCACGGCCGACTTCTCGTCGACCATGCACAGCCTGTCGCCGACGCTGCTCGCGCAGCTGGCCAAGATGGGCATGGACGAGAAGCACTTCGTCGTGATGGACGAGATCTGGCACGAGCCGACGCCTATGCACGTGCGCAACCAGAAGTTCGAGGACTATCTGACCGCACAGGGTGTCGACCCGCTGCGGTTCGGCCCCTTCACGCGTCTGGCATTCAACATGCACGGTCTCGTGCCGCCGGAGGAGTGGCTCGACATCATGCCGCAGATCTTCCACGTCCACGCGAAGTTCTACGACATCGGCGCCGACGGCGAAGAGCCGGCGATGGACATCCCGCGCATCGTCCGCCAGTTCGTGGAGGGCGGCTACCGGGGCTTCCTCTCGAGCGAGTGGGAGGGGCACGCCTTCCAGGACCTCGGCGAGGCCGACCCGATCGACCTCGTGAAGAAGCAGCACGCGCTCATGCGCCGTGCCATCGAGGAGACCGTGGCCGCGAGGGAGCAGGCGAATGTCTGAGGGCGCAGCATCCGTCGCCCACCTCGTGGCCGAGCTCGCCCGGTTGCGCGAAGAGGTGGCCGATGCCCGGCGCCTCGCCCAGCGTGCCGAGGACCGCGGCCAGGTGGAGAACCTCTTCAACCGCTACATGTACCTGCACAACGCGTTCCAGGACGAGCAGATCATCCCGCTGTGGGTCGCGGAGGGCACGGAAGGCATCCGCGCCCGCTACACCAACGCCGGTCAGTACACGACGTGGGAGAGCGTGACCCGCTACCACCGGGATCGGCCGGCGCCTGAGGGCAAGCTCATCCTGCACGCGACGACCACGCCCGTGATCGAGGTCGCGGCCGACGGCCAGACAGCGAAGGGCGTGTGGCTGATGGCCGGCACCGAGTCGGGACTGACCGATCCTGCGGTCGCCGAGGCGTTCCCCGACATGTACTCGCCCGACGAGGTGCTCGGCAAGAAGGTCTGGGCGCACTGGGTGTGGTGCAAGTACGCGATCGACTTCCTGAAGCAGGACGGCGAGTGGAAGCTCTGGAAGTTCCGCTGCTACGAGCTCGCACGCGCTCCGTTCGAGGAGAACTGGGTGAGCTTCGGCCTGAAGAACCAGGGCGCGTTCGACCTCGACCTCATGTACTTCGGAGATGACGGCAAGCCCGTGTTCATGCCGCCGGCCGACGAGCCCGTTCCGAGCACGAACCACCCCTACAGCCCCCAGACCGTGCAGAGGCTCGAGCCCGCCCCGCCGGCTCCGCACGACACGTTCACCGACACCTTCGCGTAAGGAAGCGCCATGGCAACCCACAACTCCCTCTTCTCCGAGAAGGACGTCACCCGGCGTCCCGACGGCATCGCGGTGTCGGTGCAGCTGCCCTGGTACCGCAGCCTCTGGCTCTCCGCGGTCGACGGCGTCGACGCGACCGTCAACGGCACGGCGATCCCGCGCGACCGCCTGCGGTTCGAGCTGAACGGACGGTCGTACCGGATCGAGGAGCTCCCCGAGCAGTGGGACACCCTCTGGTTCGTCGCCGATCGCCCGGATGTCGTGATCCTGCTGGACCAGGTGCCCGGAGCGAGTGAGAGGCTCACCGTCGAGGTGGTGCTCACGATGCGTCTGCTCTACATGCAGATCATGCCCGGCCAGGACGGCGGCCCCGGCCGCTACGTGACCAACCGCGTCCCGGTGGAGCGAGAGGTCGTGCTGTCGTGACACTGCGCGTCGCGATGATCGGCTACGGCTTCATGGGCGCCGCGCACTCGGTGGGCTGGCGGCAGGCGCCGCACGTCTTCGATCTGCCCGAGGACGTCGAGATGGCGGTGCTCGTCGGCCGCAACGCGGATGCGGTCGCACAGGCCGCAGCGCACTGGGGCTGGGCCGAGTCGGCCACCGACTGGCGCGAGGTGATCGGCCGCGACGACATCGACATCGTCGACATCGTCACGCCGGGCGACTCGCACGCCGAGATCGCGATCGCCGCGCTGGATGCCGGCAAGCACGTGCTGTGCGAGAAGCCGCTGGCGAACTCGGTCGAGGAGGCCGAGGCGATGGCCGCCGCGGCGGCCCGGGCCGCCGCGCGCGGCGCGAAGGCGATGGTCGGGTTCACGTACCGGCGGGTGCCCGCCGTCACGTTCCTGCGGGACCTGATCGAGGAGGGCGTGATCGGCCGGGTGCAGCAGGTGCGGGCCGCGTACCGGCAGGACTGGCTCGTCGACCCGGAGATGCCGCTGGCCTGGCGGCTGCAGAAGGAGCACGCCGGCTCGGGCGCCCTGGGCGACATCGGCGCGCACATCATCGACATGACCCAGTTCGTGACCGGTCAGACAGTGGATGCCGTGTCCGGCACGGTGGAGACGATCGTGAAGCAGCGCCCCCTGCTCGAAACCGCTCATCGGGGCGGCTCGGGTCTCACGGGCACCGCGGCCGAGGGCTATGGCGACGTCACGGTCGACGACGCCGCCCTGTTCACGGGACGTCTGTCGGGGGGTGCCCTGGTCTCGTTCGAGGCGACCCGGTTCGCCACCGGCCGCAAGAACGCGTTGACGATCGAGGTGTCCGGTGACAGGGGCGCGCTCGCGTTCGACCTCGAAGACCTCAACAGCCTGCAGTTCTACGACCGCACCGCGCCCGCCGACCGGCAGGGGTTCACGAAGATCCTCGTCACCGAGGCGCAGCATCCGTATGTCGCCGCCTGGTGGCCGCCCGGGCACATGCTCGGCTACGAACACGGCTTCACCCACCAGGTCGTGGACCTCGTGGCCGCGATCCACGAGGGCACCGACCCGCATCCCTCGTTCGACGAAGGGCTGAGCGTGCAGCGTGTCCTGTCCGCCATCGAGGAGAGCGCGGCGAAGGATTCCTCGTGGGTGCGCGTCGGCGTGCCCGCATCCACATCCATTGGCGGTTGAGCGCGACTGCTCGGCGAGCGAGCCCCGCGCGGCGACACGTGGCGACCGCCACACACGAAGGAGTAGCAATGACGCGTCCGATCACGCTGTTCACGGGTCAGTGGGCCGACCTGCCGTTCGAGGAGGTGGCCCGCCTCGCGGGCGAGTGGGGCTATGACGGCCTGGAGATCGCCTGCTGGGGCGACCACATCGACGTCGGCCGGTGGGATGACGAGGAGTACGTCCAGTCCCGCAAGGACATCCTCGAGCGCAACGGCCTGAAGGTGTGGACGATCTCCAACCACCTCGCCGGTCAGGCGGTCTGCGACGACCCGATCGACGAGCGGCATCGCGACATCCTGAACGACCGGGTGTGGGGCGACGGCGAGCCGGAGGGTGTGCGGCAGCGCGCGGCCGAGGAGCTGAAGATGACCGCACGGTTCGCCGCGAAGCTCGGCGTGACCACGGTCACCGGCTTCACCGGGTCGAGCATCTGGAAGGCGGTGGCGATGTTCCCGCCGGCCTCCGACGAGTGGATCGCCGCCGGCTACCAGGACTTCGCCGACCGGTTCCACCCGATCCTCGACGTGTTCGAGGAGGTCGGGGTGCGCTTCGCGCTGGAGGTGCATCCGTCCGAGATCGCGTACGACTACTGGACCGCGAAGGCGACGCTGGACGCGATCGGGCACCGGCCCAGCTTCGGCATCAACTTCGACCCGTCGCACTTCATGTGGCAGCAGCTGGACCCGGTCGCGTTCATCCTCGACTTCGCCGACCACATCTTCCACGTGCACGTGAAGGAGTCCGTCACGAACCTGGACGGCCGCAACGGCGTGCTCGGCTCGCACCTGCCCTGGAACAACCCGCGCCGCGGCTGGACGTTCGTCTCCACCGCGCACGGCGAGGTGCCGTGGGAGCCGATCTTCCGCGCCCTGAACTTCATCGGCTACACCGGCCCGACGAGCGTGGAGTGGGAGGACGCCGGCATGGACCGCCTCCAGGGCGCACCCGAGGCCATCGCATTCGTCCGGGAGCTGAACGCCATCACCCCGCCCGCCGCCGCCTTCGACGCCGCCTTCTCGACGAAGTAGCCGGTCGCCCGGCCGGCGGGGTCGGCTCCTCTCCACTCACACGAAAGCAGACATGACGATGACGACGCCGACCACCGCGCCCCCGAAGATCAAGTGGAGCTACATGGACCACTGGCGCAGCCAGGGTCCGGCCGGCCCGATCGATCAATGGCACTCCCGGCTCGCGATGACCCGGTTCCTGCGTCAGGTCGCAGCCGTCGGATTCGACGCGATCGACACGTTCGACTTCCGGTTCTGGCAGATCCTGGAGCAGTACGGGTCCGTGGCGAACTACCAGGAGTTCGTGCAGGAGCAGGGGCTGGAGCGCATCGTGAACACGTTCCACGGCGTCTACTACACGCCAGAGCGGTACGCCCCGGAGGTCCCCGCGACCCATCCGACGATCCTCGAGGACTTCAAGGTGACGATGGACAGGTGGTCGGGCATCCAGCTCGACAACATCATCGTCATGCCGGGCTCGAGGTACTTCGACGAGGTAGGTGTCAGTGACGACGGGCTCAAGCACGCGGCCGACGTGTGGGGCGAGGTCGGACGGATCACGCAGGAGTACGGGGTCAACCTCACGTGCCACCACGAGTTCTACGGCGGCATCCGCACGCGCGCCCAGATCGACACGTTCTACGACTACGCCGATCCGGAGTACGTGAAGTTCTTCGTGGACACCGCCCAGCACTGCATCGCGGATGTCGACCCGGTGGACGTCTACGAGGCCCACCATGATCGGGTGACGGGGTTCCACTTCAAGGACACGCGCACGAAGGACGTGAACGAGGACTACCGACTCTGGCCGGATGCCGAGCTCTCGGCCGTCACGACCGAGAAGTGGTTCTACGAGATGGGCACCGCCGAGGGTCTCGTCGACTTCGAATCGATGATGCGCTCCGTGCGCGATCACGGGTACTCCGGCTGGATCAGCGTCGAGCACGACAAGGCCGACAAGCTCGGCGGCGACTACTCCGAGAGCACAGCGATCGCGCGGTGGTACGCCAAGAACGTGCTGGACGGCATCTACGAGGAGGGTGCGAAGTGAGCGGCATCCGGTGGGGCTACGCCCTCAACCAGTGGGACACCAACATCGATGCGTTCGTTCGCCGGCGCGACCACGAGCGGGCGTTCAAGACCATCTCGATCAGCGGGTTCAGCGGGGTCGAGCTGACGGCGGTGAGCTTCGGTCCCTGGGAGCCGTTCGGCAGCCCCGATGAGATCGCGCACCTCTACGGATCGCTCGAGGATCTGCGCTCGTTCCTCGCCGAGTGCGCGCTCGACGCCGTGAGCAGCTACGTCTACGACCCGTCCGTCGGCTTCGATGTGGAGATGGGCCGCGGTCCCGATCCGCTGGACCCTGATGCGCGCGAGCAGATCGTCGCCACCGCGCTGTGGTTCGCCGACGCTGTGCATCGCCTCGGCGGCGACGTCCTCGTCGTGCGTCCCGCCGGCTCCGCGTGGCAGACGGGCGCCCTCAGCGATGAGCAGATCGGCATGCTCGCCGCGCTCTGGGACGAGGTGGGCCGCCGTATCGCCGAGCATGACGTGCGACTGGCGCTGCACGTCGACTTCCTGTCCGCGCTGCGCCTCGAGGACGGCATCGACCGGCTCCTCGCCGCCACCGATCCCGACCACGTCGGCCTCGCGCTCGACACGGCGGAGCTCGCCGTCGCCGGCATCGAGCCGGTGGAGTTCTTCCGTCGGCATGCCGACCGCGTACGGCACATCCAGCTCAAGAACGCGCGCCAGGTCGTCGACGACGCGGAAGCGCTGACGCCCCACGCCGAGCAGTTCGTGCGCACCGAAGGCGGCGCCCGGCGGATCGAGCGCTGGTTCTTCGAGCCCACCGATGAAGGCGGACTGATCGACTTCGAGGCCTTCGCGCAGGCCGTCGCCGACTCCTCGTACTCGGGCTGGATCGTCGTCGAGTCGGACCAGAGCCCGCGGCCCGCCGAGAGCGCCATGGTCAGCGGCTGGTATGTGCAGAAGGTGCTGCAGCCGATCGTCGAGAGGCGCGTCGCCCGGGTATGAACGACATGGCACAGCACGAATCGGACGGTCTGCGCGTCCTCATCCTGTCGGGTCACATGACCCGCGAGCATGACAACGAGCACCGCAGCTTCCGCAGGCACAACGAGTGGATCACGACCCTCCTCGAGGACACCGGCCGCTTCACGGTGCGGGTCGTGGAGGATCCTCGGGGTCTCGGCGCCGAGATCATCGACAGGTACGACGTCGTGATCGTCGTCTTCGAGGGCCGCGACGGGTACCACGAGAAGGCGGTCGGCTTCGGCGCGGAGACGGATGCGGCGCTCCTGAAGTTCGTCCACGACGACGGCAAGGGCATCGTGTGGTTCCACGGATCCGCCGCTCAGGAGGACGACTGGGGGTACCCCGACGAGTACAACGTCATGCGCGGCTCGCGGATGACGGTCGCCGGCGGCCTGCGCCCGCGCCCGTGGGGTGAGGCGCAGCTCGACACCGTCGAACCGCGCCATGCCATCACCGAGGGCATCAGCGCGCGGTGGACGGTGACGGGCGACGACATCCTGACCGGCGTCGAGATCGCCGACGGCGCGCAGGTGCTGCTGACGACCTACGACGACCTCGAGTCGTACGAGAAGGCGCCGATCTGGCCGATGTCGCACTACCCGGTGGCGATCCCGCCGGAGGGCATCGCGGCCCTGCCCGGCATGAACACCGACCAGCCCATCGCCTGGATCAACGAGTACGGCGCCGGCCGCTCGTTCACGATCACGATCGGGCACGACATCGACACGTTCCGCCGGATCGAGTTCATCCGCATGTTCCCGCGCGGCGTGGAGTGGACGGCGACCGGCGAGGTCACCCTCGACGGCCCCGACCGGCGGGGCGACCGCCGCTTCCTGCCCTGGCCGTACTACAACCACGAGGGCTGACCGATGGCATCCGAACTGAGGATCGGCATCCTGGGTGCCGGCGGCATCGCCGAGCGGGCGATGGTCGAACCCTCCCGTGAGGTCGACGGCGCCCGGGTCGTCGCGATCGGCGCGCGCGATCCGGAACGTGCGCGGGCGTTCGCCGAACGGCTGGACCTGCCCAAGCACGGCGACTATGAGGCGATCCTGTCCGATCCGGACATCGACCTCGTGTACCTCGCGCTGCCGCCGATCACGCACGCCGAATGGGGAGTGCGTGCACTGCAGGCGGGAAAGCACGTCCTGTGCGAGAAGCCGCTGTCGGTGAACGGAACGACGGCCGCCGCGATCGCGGAGGCCGCCGCGGCGACAGACCGCCGCGCGTTCGTGGGCTTCCACTACCGCCTGCACGCGTTCACGCGGCGGCTGCTGGAGGTCATCGCGTCGGGTGCACTCGGCGACATCGAGCGCGTGGACGTCGACTTCAGCATCCCCCACTTCGTCGTGAAGCCGGGCAACATCCGCCTCGACGGAGACTTGGGCGGCGGCGCCGTCATGGACGTCGGATGCTACGCGGTCGACCTCATCCGCGCCGCCTGGGGCGAGCCCGTCGTCGAGTCGGCCGCGGCACGCCTGTACGAGGACGACCCGCGGATCGACCTCCAGACCGACGCCGTGCTGCGGCTGCCGTCGGGTGCGCCCGCGTACCTGCGGGCATCCTTCATCGGCGACGACCAGGGCGCCATGTCGCTGCGGATCGCCGGGTCGGCGGCTCAGCTGGAGGCCACGAGCGTCATCGTCCCGCAGTGGGGTGCGACGCTGCGGGTCACGGCGGGCGACGAGGTCGTGGTGGACGAGAAGGCCGCGGAGGGCGAGAACAGCTACACCCGCCAGCTGGAGCACCTCGTCTCGGTGCTCGCCGACGGCTCGCCCAGCATCCTCGACGCCGACCGGGGTGTGGGAACCATGCGCATCGTCGACGACATCTACCGGGCGGCCGGCCTGCAACCCCGCTGACTCCTCCCACCCGGGTGCCGTGTCATCGAGGTGGCAGAGCGGTCGCCGCGCCCTCCGCCAGCGCCCCACGGGCGAGGGCGAGGTGGGCGCGGGTGGTCGCGGTCGCATCGAGGTCGAGCCACTCGTGGCCGCCCCACTCGCTCGTGAGCGAGCCGCGCCAGCCGAGCTGTGCGAGCAGGGCGCCGAGGTCCCGGATCGGCGACGACACCCGACCGTCGGCGTCGTCGAGGTCCCAGAACTTGAGATGGAACGCCCCGGTGAGGGGGAGGATGCCGCGCAGGTCCGCCGCATCCGATCGCCCGAACCGCACGAGCAGGTTCATGTAGGCCGTGTGCACGGCCGGCGGTACTCCGCCGCTTCGCAACAGGTCGATGACAGCGGCGTCGGTCGCCGGATCGCGCCAGTCCGACTCGAGCGTGTCGACGAGGGATGCGGGCACCCCGCCCGCGCGCAGCAGCGCCAGGTAGCTGACCGGAAGCGCGGGCATCAGCATGCTGATGTCGACGAGCAGCCGGATGCGGGGGTCGTCGAGCCGGGCGATGGTCTCGTATGCGCCGGCGACCGACGGGTCCCCGGGCGTCTGGTGACCCTGCACCTCCTCGTAGAGAACGAGGTCGAGCTGCTCGAGGGCGGGCTGCAGTCGTTGGAGCAGCTCGAGGCCTGCCTGTCCGATGGGCAGGCGCACCCCCTGCGCGCCGAGGCGATGCGCGGCCCGCAGCTGCGGCATGAGGAAGGCGAGGCGCTCGTCCTCGCTGCGTCGGCGGGTCGCGTTGCGCCAGTCGTCGATGCTCGCGCCGACGATGCTGACGGATCCGCCGACGGCGGCGAGCGCCGTCCGCAGGGCGTCGGCATCCGCGTCCGTCGGGTCGGGGAACGATCGCCAGAGCTGGCCGAGCTCGACCTCGATGACGTTCGCGACGCCGTCGGCGACGATCCCGACGGCGATGTCGGGAGCCGGCCGGTCGGCCGTGATCACATCCGGCGTCCAGTTGAACGAGCTGGCGCCGAGCGTCCAGCCGCCGGGCAGTGCTGCGGACAGTTTCGATTGCGGCGCGATTCTCCGCGGTTGGGAGCCGTGCTCCGGACGCGCGGCGTGCGGCGCATCGAGAAGCAGGGCGGACTCCGCGTGGAACGGGAGCACGAGGGGGGCGTCGGGGCCGGCGGGCAGATAGGGGATGACGAGGCGGACCGACACCGACACGTCGTGCACGCCGGGGCTCAGCATCCGCTCACTGTCGAGCACGAGCCGGTCCTGCACGAACCACCAGCCGTCCTCGTCGCCGAGGTCCTCGGGCGCCACCGTGCGCCCGTCGAAGGACGCGACGACCTCGATGGGCCGGCCGTCGACGGCGACCGTGAGGCCCCTGACGCACGACAGCGGCAGCGAGCGGATCCACGGCAGGCACAGCCGCAGCGTGATCCCGTCGTCGGTCGAGGCCAGGGCATCGTCGCGCAGGATCGGCAGCATGCGGTCTCCTCGTGATCGCTACTTCAGATCACAACCTACACACTTACGTCTGAAAACAGAAGAAGTAGAGAATGGATGCGCGGGGTCAGAGCCCGCGGACGCCCTCGATCGTCGGCCGTCCGGAGGCGAACCAGCGGGGGAACGTCGCGTCGAACAGCTGCTCGATCGCGAGCTCGGCGCCGCCGCGCAACGGCTCGGTCACGTCGTTGTTCGAGGGCTGGATGACGAGGTCCCGCGTCGCGAGCGGGAGCGACAGCTCGTAGACCCGCTGGCGGACGCCGGCGAGGTAGATCTCTCCGGCGCTGGCCATCGCCCCGCCGATCACGATCACGGCGGGGTTGAACATGTTGACCAGCGCGGCGATGGACTCTCCCACGAGCCGCGCCGACCGCTGCACGAGCGAGATCGCCAGAGCATCACCGTCGCGCGCCGCCAGGCAGATCTGCTCCGGCGTGAGCGGTTCGCCGGCGTCGCGCAGAGCGGCGAGCGCTCCGACGGCGCCGTCGTCGATGGCCTTCTCGGCATCCCGCACGAGCGCCCAGCCGCCGGCCTCCGCCTCGAGGCAGCCGACCTTGCCGCAGCGGCAGGCCACCTCGGAGTCGCCGACGCGGACGTGCCCGATGTCTCCGGCCGCGCCGTTGGCGCCCCGGTGCAGGTGCCCGTGCGAGAGGAGCCCGGCGCCGATGCCCGTGCCCACCTTCAGGTAGATGAGGTCGACGGCGTCGTCCTTGCGGTGCACCCGCTCTGCGAGCGCCAGGATGTTCACGTCGTTGTCGACCCAGACGGGCGCCTGGAAGTGCTGCTCGAATCGGCGCCGCACGTCGAAGCCGTTCCAGCCCGGCATGATCGGCGGGGCGACGACGGTGCCCGACTCGAAGTCGACGGGTCCGGGCACTCCCACGGTCACGGCCCACACCGGGCGGCCGTCGGTGTCGGCGAGAAGCGTGTCGACCATGGCGATGGCGGCCTCGAGCGTCTCGGCGGGCCCGCGGGCGATGTCCCAGGCCCGGTGCGCCTGCGCGATGATCTCGCCGTGCAGGGACGCGACCCCGACGTGGATGTGCAGCGCGCCCAGCGCGCAGACCACGATGAGCCCGCGATCCGCGCGGAAGCCCAGGGTTCGAGGCGCGCGGCCGCCCGACGACGGACCGAAGGCGCCGTCCTCCAGGAAGCCCATGTCGATCGCGGCCTCGACGCGCTGGGTCACGACGCCGCGACCGAGCCCGGTGAGCCGTCCGATCTCGGGGCGGGTGGATGCCTCGCCTGTCCGCACCATGTTGACGATCCGCAGCAGGCTCGTCACCTCGTCCGTCTGTGCCCCGAAGCGCAGTGCCGACTCTCTGACCATGGTTGATTTTGACACAACTCCGCGCACCAAGTCGTCACAAACACCGTCACTATCGACGGATTGACATCAACTTAGGCATAATCAGAACAAAAGTAGGGAGTCGGATGTCTCGAGGAGTAGGCGTGCTGGGTGCCGGCCCGGGGGTCGCGGCACTCCATCTGCCGACGATCGCTCGGCTGGAGGGAGACTTCCACGTCGTGCACATCGCCGACGGGGGAAGCGGACGGGCACGCGCGCTCGCCGAGCCGCGCGGAGCGCGCTGGTCCAGCGGCGAGGAGGAGCTTCTGGCGGACCCCGACGTCGAGGTCGTCGCGATCTGCACGCCTCCGGCCGAGCACGCCAGAGAGATCCTGGCCGCCGTGAACGCCGGTGCGCGGGCCATCCTCTGCGAGAAGCCGCTGGCGACGACGATCCAGGATGCCGAGCAGGTCGTCGAGGCGTGCCGTGCCGCCGGCGTCGCGCTGATGGTCGGCACGAACCACCTCTTCGATCCGGCCTGGGGGAGGGCGAAGCACCACCTGGTGCGCCAGGGCGAGCGCGTGCGGACGGTTTCCGTCACCCTGGCGCTCCCGCCCAACGGGCGGTATCACGACCTGGTCGCCGAGGGCGGGCCGTTCATCGCCTCGCGCACCGGCGCGCCGGACCTCCACGATCCGCGGGTGGCGTCAGCGATGGTTCGCAGTCTCATCTCGGGCCTGGCCGTGCACGATCTGCCGGCGGTGCGCGACCTCGCGCCGGACTTCGAGCGGCTGGTCTTCGCCCGGGCGATCGCGCCCGTCGGCTTCGCCATCGGCTACATCGCGAGCGGAATCGGTGTGACGATCACGGCGCTCATGCAGCCCGACGGGCCCGATGCGCTCTGGCGCCTGTCGATCGGCGGCCTGCACGATCGCGTCGACGTCGACTTCCCGCCGGCGTTCGTGCACGCGGGAAGCGCCGCAGTGGCGGTGCGGCACGGCGGCGGGCGCGTGACGCGATACCGACGGGACGCCGTGGACGGCTACGAGGCGGAGTGGCGGGCGTTCGCAGCGCTCGTCGACGGGAGCCAGGCGGTGGAGTACGACGAGATCCTCGCGGATGCGCGCTACGCGCTGCGCATCGCAGACGCGGCTGCCGCGGCGATCAGGGAGAAGGCGGCATGAGCGACGAGAGGATGCCGGTCGCCGCCGACCTCGCCGCCTACCGCGTGGCCACGGTCGAGCTGACGCTGTCGACGCGCCTCGCCGAGGACCACGAGGGTGCGATCGTCGTCGTGCCCGGGCGGCCGGACTGGCCGATGGCCGCCGCCGCTGCCGCCGCCGCGGGCGCCGTGGCCGTGATCGTCGCGGAGCCGAGCCCCGCAGCCGAGACGGACGGGCTCGACGCCGACGTCCCGGTCCTGATCGAGCGGCGCCTGCTGCCGGACACGCTGCGCGGGGCGGTCGGCGCTCTCGCCGCGGTCGCACCCCGCGCCCTCGTGATCGAGGCGGCCGCAGCTCCCGCGGATGTCCGAGCGGTGCTCCGTGACGCCGTGGGCTGGGCGCGCGTGCTCGGCGGGCCGGTGGAGTCGGGGGATGCGGCATCCACCGACGCGTTCGTCCTCGCGCACGCGAGCGCCGGCGGCGTGCCCGTCACGATCACGGTCACCGTCCTCGCGGACGGCCAGGCCTCGCGCGTGCGCGCGACCGCCATCGGCGCGTCGACGATCGAGGTGGTCGTCGACCCGTTCGCCGGCACCGAGCACGTCGAGATCAGGACGCTCGATGGACGGATGCTCCTTCCCGCACGCTACGAATCGACGGCCCGGGCGACACTCCGCCGTGCCCTCGGCGTCGACGCGGGCTGCCCGGATCTCGACGAGCTGCGGACCGACACGAGGGTCGCCGCCGCGGTGCTTGCTGCATAAACCTCGGTGATGAGGCGGATAGGGAACCCGATCTTCCCTGATATCGCCCGAGCGCCGATCGTGGAAGAAGGCGTTCGCCTGGCACCTCGAAAGGATCGACGATGATCAAGCTCCTGTCCCACCTCTCGTACGTGGCGATCACCTCGCCCGACGTCGAGGCCTCCGTCGACTTCTACGTCGACCGGGTGGGCCTGACTGTGGTCGACCGGATCGACGGCGCCGTCTACCTGCGCTGCTGGGGTGACTACTACGCGTACTCGGTCGTCGTGCTGCCCGGCGACGAGCCGTCGCTCGACACGATGGCGTGGCGCACGTCGAGCCTCGAGGCGCTCGAGGAAGCCGTGTCGCGCATCGAGGCGGCGGGCGTGCAGGGCGAATGGGTCGATGTCCACACGATCGGGCGCGCATACCGGTTCACCGGCCCGTGGGGGCACACGATGACCCTGCACTGGGATGTCACACGCCACCAGGCGGAGGGCCGCACGGCATCCATCTACCCGGACCGTCCCGAGAAGCGCAGCACGGTGGCCGGCGCTCCGCGTCAGCTCGACCACGTCACGATCGCCGCGAGCGACGTCGACGCGTTCGCGGCCTGGTACAACGACGTGCTCGGCTTCCGCATCATGGCGCGCACGCTCCTCGACGAGGCGCCGATCTCGGTGTTCTCGGTGCTCACGACCAACGAGAAGTCGCACGACCTCGGCGTCGTCCTCGACGGCTCGTCGCGCGCCGGCCGGGTGAACCACTACGCGTTCTGGGTCGACACCCGCGAGGAGCTGCTGATCGCGGCCGACACACTCATGGAGCACGGCATCCCGATCGAGTACGGCCCGTCGATCCACGGCATCGGCGAGCAGAACTTCCTCTACTACCGCGAGCCGTCGAGCCTGCGCATCGAGCTCAACACCGGCGGGTACCGCAACTACGTGCCCGACTGGCAGCCCAACACGTGGAAGCCGTCGCTCGGCTCGAACAACTTCTACCGCAACGGCGCGATGCCGATGTCGATGACAGAGTCGTTCCCCGCCGCCGACGGCCCGAGCGCAACCGAGGAGGGGGTTCCGGACGAGATCCGCGAGGCGCTGCTGAACCCGTACGCGAAGCACGGCCAGGGCTGACGCGGGCTGTCCATCGGACTGCGCGATGGGTTGAATCACGGCAGCCCATAGGACCGGCCCCGCCCGGTTGGTACAAATTCGATGACCCCGGCCGCCCGAGCCGGACCGATGGCAAGGAAGCCTCATGACCTCACCCAGCACGACGACGTCGCGCGACATCGACACCTCGGGCCACGACTGGCCGAACCCGCGCCGTGGACTCCTCTTCTTCCTCGGCTTCGCGGCGATCGGCGCGGGAATGGCGCAGCTCGTGCCAGCGGTCCTGACGCTCTCGCTGAAGGCCGAGGCGATCGACCACAGCAACGCCACCACCGTCCTCTCGGTCGTGATGGCGATCAGCGGCATCGTGGCCCTCGTCAGCGCACCGATCTTCGGCCGGATCAGCGACCGACTGACCACTCGGCTCGGCCGTCGCCGTCCGCTTCTGATCGTCGGCGCCGTCCTCATGACGATCGGCGCCCCGCTGAGCTACTCGGCAGGATCACTCGGCATCCTGATCCTCGGCAACGTGCTGACATTCCTCGGCGTCGCCGCGGTGACCGTCGCCTGCACCGCTGTTCTGGCGGACCAGTACTCGCCCGACCGCCGCGGTCCCGCCTCCGCGCTGATCGGGCTGAGCCTCCCGGTCGGTGCCGTGATCGGTCTCTTCCTCGCGCAGCTCGTGTCAGGGAACCTGCTGGCGCAGTTCCTCATCCCGGCGGCCATCGGCGTCATCGCAGTGCTCCTGCTCGCACTGCGTCTGCCCGACCGCGCCATCACGAAGGCCGAGGTGCCGGCGTTCACCGCACGCGACTTCTTCGGCACGTTCTGGGTGAACCCGGTCACGCACCCGTCGTACGGATGGGCATGGTGGAGCCGTCTGCTCATCTTCTTCGGCATCGCCGCCGTGCAGGCCTACCAGGCGTTCTACCTGATCATCGCGCTGCACTTCTCGATCGCGACCGTGTCGACCGCCGTCTTCCTGTCGACGCTCGTGCTGACGGTGATGGCCCTCATCTTCGCCCCGATCGCGAGCAAGATCTCCGATCGCGTCCGCCGCCGCAAGCCGTTCGTCGTCGTCGCCGCGCTGGTGTTCGCGATCGGCCTGATCGTCGTCACGTTCGCGACCTCGTACCCGATGTTCCTCGTCGCGATGGGCATCATCGGTCTCGGGCAGGGCGTCTACATGGCCGTCGACCTGGCGCTCGTCAGCGAGATCCTCCCCGACCGCCACAACATCGCGAAGGACATGGGCATCATGGGCCTCGCGAGCACGCTGCCGCAGTCCATCGTTCCGGCCGTGGCGCCGGTGCTGCTGGCGATCGGCGCCTCGGCTGCCCACCCGCAGAACTTCCCGGCGCTGTTCCTCAGCGGTGCGATCGCGGGCCTCATCGGCGCGGCGCTCATCCTGCCCATCCGCGGGGTGAAGTAGCTCGACGCCCCCGGCGTTCATCCGTCACGTTCTGCGGGTTCTGGCCGCGGTTCGTGACGGATGAAGACCGGCGAGGCCCACAGTGGAGTCAGACGGGCGAGCCCTCGTCGTCGGCGAACTCGACGCGCTCGGCGACCTCGCGAAGGATCGACACGAGCCAGCGAAGGGCGGGGTCGTCGTTGCGCGACGGATGCCAGAAGGCCGCCTCCACGAGGACGGGAAGCGACACCGGGATGCGCGCCACCTCGAGCCCGAGCGCATCGGCATAGCGATCGGCGACGCGCTCGGGGACGAACCCGTACATGTCCGACCCCGCGACGGTGAACGGCACGGGGAGGAATCCCGGCACGGTCCGCGCGACGCGGGGTGTCACCCCCGCGTCGGCGAGCGTCTCATCCGCGTACATGACGATGCCCTCGCCGAAGGCCACCTGCACGTACGGCAGCGAGGAGAGGCTCTCGATGCCCAGGGTCCCGTCGACCAGAGCAGGGTGGCCCTGGCGGACGATGCAGACGATCGTGTCGGAGAACAGCGCGAGATGCTTGCCGGGGACGCCGCGTGCCGCGGAGGCCACCACGACGTCGTCGCGCAGCAGGTCGACCGGGCCGAAATGGGACATCGGGCTGAAGTCGATGCTGACGTGCGGCGCCGCCTCCTCGAGCACGGCGAGCAGCGGCGCGGTCATGATGGAGAGCGCGTAGTCGGATGCCGACACCCGGAAGTGGCGGGTGGTCGTCAGCGGATCGAACAGGGGCCGCAGGTTCAACGTCCGGTCGATCTCATCGAGCGCGGTCCGGACGACGGGCCGCAGTGCCTCCGCGCGAGGCGTGAGCTCCGAGAGTCGCCCGCTGCGGACGAGCAGCGGGTCGTCGAGCATCGTGCGCAGCTTCGCGACCGCGCCGCTGACGGTCGGCTGGCTCGTCCCCAGCACGTCGGCGGCCCGCGTCAGACTGCGCTCGGAGAGCACCGCGTCGAGCACGACGAGGAGATTGATGTCCACCCCGCGCAGTTCGTCCACGGCCGCCCTTCCCGCTGGCGCCCAGCATACGGCGCGACCGGTGGGCGCCTGTTCGGGTTCAGGCGCCCGCCGGCCGCGAGCCCCGGGGGTCACAGACGGCCGGGTCCGTAGGTGCGCCGCGCGGGCCGGACGGCGTGGGCGGGGCTGACCGTCTCGACGATGCGGTTCTCGATGGTGCCGAGGCCCTGGACGGTCATCGTGACGACATCGCCGACCTGCAGCGGCGGCGGGGTGAGCGCTCCGGTGCGCGCCCAGTGCTCGGCGAGGGCGCCCGTGGAGGCGGTGCCGGTGGCCAGCACGTCGCCGCGGCCGACCCAAGCGTCGCGGGAGGCGTGCACGAGCATCTCCTCGAACGACCATGACATGTTGCGGAGGTTGTCGGTGCCGACGACCTCGCCGTTCACGGCGACCGACATCTCGAGGGCGTAGCGGTCGCCCTCTCGGTACTGCTCGAGCTCGTCGGGCGTGGTGATCCACGGTCCGAGCGTGTTCGCGAAGTCCTTGCCCTTCGACGGGCCGAGGCCGACACGCATCTCGCCCGCCTGGATGTCGCGGGCGCTCCAGTCGTTGAAGATGCAGAACCCGGCGATGTGCTCCGCAGCCTCCTCCAGGGGCACATCGCGGACGGTGTCCTTGACGATCATCGCGACCTCGAGCTCGAAGTCGAGCCTCTGCGTGAGAGGGGGCATGGGGATGTCCGCACCGGTCGGCACCAGGGACCAGGGGTTCATGAACAGGAACGCGGGAGCCTCGTACCACTGCGGCGGCACCGACCCGTCGCCGGGCTCGGACTTCTTCATGCCGGCGATGTGCGCCTCGAACACGAGGAAGTCGCGCATCGCCCGCGGCTGAACCGGCACGGCGAACGTCGCCTCCGGAATGGGCAGCTTCTGCTGCCGCCCAGCGCGCACGTCGAGGTCGCGGCGCACCTCCGCCGGCGCGCTCAGCAGGTCGAGGATCTCGGGGTCTCCCGGGATGTCCTGCAGCCTGCCGTGCTGCACCCGTCCGGTGTGGACGATGCCGTTCGGCCCGACGTAGCGCGCGTACTGCGCCATCTCAGAAGTCCAGCCCGGTCTCAGAAGTCGAGTGTCGTGTAGAAGTCGCGCTGCCGGGTCTGCAGGGCCGGGATCGCCTGACCGAGCGCCCACTGCTCGAAGTGAGGGGACGTCCCGTGTGCGGTGAACGCGTCCTCGTCGACGTACACCTCGAAGATGCGGAACGTGTCCGGCTCCTCCGGGCTCTGATACGCCTGGTAGTAGATGTTGCCGGGCTCCTCGCGCGAGGCGGGGGAGAGCTTCTCCAGCGCGTCGCGCACGGTGTCCTCCTCACCGGGCTTGGCGATCCAGGTGGCGCTGCAGACGAAGGCCATGTCGTTTCCTTTCGGGCGGGGTGTCAGTTGTCGAAGAGGGCGACGGCGCGGGTCCAGCCGGCCGAGGCGCCGCGCACCTTGGCCGGGAAGCAGGCCACGGTGAAGCCGAAGGCGGGAAGCTCCTCGAGGTTCTGGAGCTTCTCGATCTGGCAGTAGCCGACCTCGGCGCCGGCCTTGTGACCCTCCCACACGATCGAGGGATCGCCGGTCTCGTCGAAGAGACGGCGGTTGATGCTGACCGGCAGGTCCCAGCCCCACGCGTCGGTGCCGACGACGCGGACGCCCTTGCCCGTGAGGTGGAGCGTCGCATCCCGGCCGAAGCCGATGCCGGTGTCGATGTAGTCGTCGCGGCCGTAGACGCTCGCGGCGATCGTGTTGGCGAGGACGATGTCGAGCGGCTGCAGCTCGTAGCCGATGCGCTCGAGCTCGGCGTCGATGTCGTCCGGGGTGACGAGATGCCCATTGGGCAGGTGCCGCAGGTCGAGCTTCACCCCGGGACGGAAGAACCAGTCCAGCGGCACCTCGTCGATCGTCCAGGCGCGCTCGCCGCTGTTCATCGTCGGGTGGTAGTGCCACGGCGCATCCACATGCGTGCCCGCGTGCGTCGTGATCGTCACCGTCTCGGCGGCCAGACCCTGCTGGTCCAGCAGCTGATCACGACGGATGCCGTACATGGCCTCCATGTCGGCGATGCCCGCTTGGTGATCCTTGTACTCGATCTTCGGGCGCAGGAACGGCGGGTCGACGGGGATCACGTCGTCGAGGGGCATGGACAGGTCTACGAAACGCATGGGCGACTCCTTCGTGCCGCTCCATCCTTTCCCGCGTCGTGCCGTCGGGACACCCTGCTGCGCCCATGCGTGGCATCGGCGCAGCGGGGGTCTGCCGATGGCCATGCGAGGCATCGCGACGGATGATGGATGCACGGCGTCGCGGACACGTAGCATCGCGACGTCCCCCGCCGATCGAACAGGAGCCCATCATGGCCATCGCGACGATCAATCCCTTCACCGGCCTCACCGAGCAGGAGTTCGAGCCGCACACCGACGCCGAGGTCGAGGAGCGCATCGCTGCAACGCACGCGGCGTTCGCGAAGCTGCGCCGGACGACCTTCGCGCAGCGCGCGGAGTGGATGCGGGCGGCCGCACAGCTCCTCGAGGACGACGTCGAGAAGCTCGCCCGCATCATCACGATCGAGATGGGCCGGCCCATCAAGGCCGCCCGCGCCGAGGTGCTCAAGTGCGCCAAGGGGCTGCGCTTCTACGCCGACCACGCCGAGGAGTTCCTCGCACCGGAGCAGCTCGACGACCCCTCGTCCGTCGGCGCCTCGCGGGCCGGCACGCGCTACGCCCCGCTCGGGGTGGTGCTCGCCGTGATGCCGTGGAACTACCCGCTGTGGCAGGTGCTGCGCTTCGCCGGGCCCGCGCTCATGGCGGGCAACACGGGGCTGCTCAAGCACTCGTCGAACGTGCCGCAGGCCGCGCTCTACCTCGACACGCTGTTCGAGCGCGCCGGATTCCCCGCCGGATCGTTCCACGCCCTGCTGATCCCCGCATCCCGCGTCGAGAAGGTCCTGCGCGACCCCCGCGTCAAGGCCGCCACGCTCACCGGCTCCGAGCCTGCCGGCCGGTCGCTCGCCGCGATCGCCGGGTCGGAGGTCAAGCACGTGGTGCTCGAGCTCGGCGGGTCGGATCCCTTCATCGTCATGCCCAGCGCGGACATCGACCGCGCGGCATCCGTCGCCGTCACCGCGCGCAACCAGAACAGCGGCCAGTCGTGCATCGCGGCCAAGCGCTTCATCGTGCACACCGACGTCTACGACGAGTTCACGCGGCTCTTCTCCCAGCGCGTCGCGGCGCTGACGGTCGGCGACCCGCTGGATGAGGCGACCGACGTCGGTCCGCTCGCGACCGAGGCCGGTCGCGACGAGCTCGAGAGCCAGGTGGCGGATGCGGTCGCCAAGGGCGCCATCGTCCACACGGGTGGCTTCGTGCCCGATCGGGACGGCTGGTTCTACGAGCCGACGGTCGTCGAGGGCGTGGTGCCGGGAATGCGCCTGCACCTGGAGGAGGCCTTCGGCCCCGTCGCCACGGTGTACCGCGTGGCCGATCGGGAGGAGGCGGCGGCCGTCGCCAACGGCACGACCTTCGGCCTCTCCTCGGCGGTCTGGACGACCGATGCCGACGAGGAGGAGTGGTTCGTCGACAACCTCGACGCGGGTGCCGTGTTCATCAACGGGATGACGGTCTCCTACCCCGAGCTGCCGTTCGGGGGCGTCAAGGACTCCGGTGTCGGCCGCGAGCTGGCGGCCGCCGGCATCCGCGAGTTCTGCAACCTGAAGACGGTCTGGAAGGGGTGACGCCGCGACCGACGGGCTCAGGGGAGGACGACGATCTTCCCCGGCGCGTGCGACGACTCCAGCGCCTCGAACGCCGCTGACACGTCGTCGAGCCGGAACGTCTGCGCCACCGGCAGCACGAGATCACCCGCCGCGATGCGGTCCGCGAGGCCGGCGAGGTTCTTCGCGGTGCGCGCCGATCGCTCGACGTTGTGCACGCCGAGCTCCTGGAGGGCGCCGTACGCGGCGATCGCGACCATGCGGTCGACGGGCACGCCGAGGGCGACGCCGGCGTCGAGGGCCTCGCGGCCGTGGCAGTCGATGACCGCCGTGATCGTGCCCGCGGGCGGCAGTCGTTCGACCAGGCCCGCACCGTACGCGACGGGCTCGATGCCGAGCGACTCGAGGAACTCCGCATCCCGTGGATTGGCGGTGCCGATGACCCGGGCGCCTGTCGAGAGGGCGAGTTGGGCGGCGACGAGTCCGACGCCGGCGGTGCCGCCGACGAGCACGACGTCGCCGGCGTCGATCGGAACCGTCGCGAGGCAGGAGACCGCCGTCAGACCGGCGACCCAGAGTCCGCCCGCGACGTCCACATGCAACTCGTGGGGGCGGATCGTCAGCTCCGATGCGGCGGCGAGCGTGCGCTCGGCCACAGCACCCGGTCCGCGGCCCAGCACGTCGTCGCCGACCGACACGCGCGTGCCGTCCCAGTAGGCCGCGCCCTCGCCGACGGCGATCACGGTCCCCGCGAGATCGGAGCCGACGCGGCGGGGGAACGGCTGATCCGAGGGGATGAAGCCGCTGCGCAGCTTCGCATCGACGGGGTTGAGGCCGGCTGCCTGCACGCGCACGCCGACCTGGCCGGGGCCCGGCTCCGGATCGGCTGCCGCGCCGACGTACAGGACCTCGGGTCCGCCGGTGGTGTCGTACAGGGCAGCTCTGCTCATGCCCGCGACGTTACTCGTGTCGGACGGCGATCTGGTCGGGCTCCAGCTGCACGGCCCATCCCTCGATCGTCCCGGAGTTCTCGTACTCCTCGATCTGCAGGATCTGGCGGCCGCGCTCGACGGTCTGCTCCATGGATGCCGTCACGAACGCGGACACGTTGAGCCACGCCGACTCCTCGTAGGCGATGCCCTCGATCACGAGGACGTTCGCATCCACGACGCCGCGCGCGTGGGCGGCCGCGCGCGGCGATGTGCTCGTGACGGCGCGTGCGCCGTTGACCTTGTTCGCCGCGACGACCCCCGCGACGGCTTCGTCCACGACGAGCACGCCGAACGCGTCGACCGCGGCATCCTGATCCTCGACGACCGACCGCCCGACGCGGATCGCGAAGACGGGGTAGTCGTCACCCGGATCCAGCTCGTCCGCGCCGTGCCACACGACGTCGAAGCCGGCAGCCCGCGCCCGCGCCTCCAGCGCGCGGCCGAGCTCGTACCCGCCGTGGTCGGCGGCGAAGTGGATGCGTGTCATGCTCGGTTCTCCCCGTGGATGCGTCGGCTCGTCGAATGCGCCCGGTCACACCGGCGGCGCGACGAACAGGCCCTTGTCGATGTCGTTGAACGACTCGCGCGCGACGAGCTCGCTCATCTCCTGTGCGGTACCCCACTGGTCCTGCGTCGACAGCCGGCTGATGTCGTGCTTGTGGGCGATCCAGTTCTCGTCGTCGACCATCGACAGCTCGGTCGTGTACTCGATGGTGTTTCCGGCCGGGTCGAGGAAGTAGGCGAACGTGTTGTCGCCGGCGTTGTGGCGACCGGGGCCCCAGATCATTCGGGCGCCGGAGCGGAGGATCTTTCCCGCTCCGCGCATCCACTCCTCGATGCCCCGCATCTCGAACGAGAGGTGGTGCAGCGAGTGGTGCGGGCCCATCGCGACCGCGATCGAGTGGTGGTTCGGGTTGCAGCGCAGGAAGTGCATCATGTCGGTGCCGTCAGGCCGCACGAGCGAGTCCGAGATCGTGAAGTCGAGGTGGTCGACGTACCACTGCGCGGTCTTGTTCAGGTTCTGCGAGTTGAAGACCATGTGCGAGAGCTTGGCCGGGATCGGCTCGCGCTCGCGGATCTTGCGCGCCTCGCGCGTCTCGTAGCCGGTGGAGAACTCGAGCGCGCGCCCGTCGCCGTCGAAGACCCGGAAGCCGTAGCCGCCGCTGAAGCCGGCGAGCTCCTGCGGCTCGTGGATGAACGGCACGTCTTCTGCGTGGAGCTTGGCGGCCAGGGCGTCGACGTCGCCGCGGCTGCGGACGCCGAAGCCGGCGAGGTCGATGCGCTTCTCGTCCCTGCGCAGGCGCAGGATGAAGGGCTCCGTCGAGCCCTCGGCGGCCAGGTACGAGAGTCCGTCCTCCGCGTGGACCTCGGTGAGGCCCCAGTGCGTCACGAAGAAGTCGCGCTCGACCTCGAAGTTCGGCACTGCCAGGGCGGCGTAGCGCAGGTGGGAGACGAGTCGCTCCGTCATCGTCGACCTTTCTGTCAGTCTGTGGGCGCCCCGGCCCGCACACGTGATCGCAGCGTGCCGGGGCGACTCCCCGAGAGTAGGACGGCCGCCCTCCGGGGAGCCATGCGCGGGCCGGATACCATGCATCTGTGGCGAGCGGAGACACCGATCTCAACCTCCTCGTCGCGCTGCGCGCGCTGCTCGAGGAGGCGAACGTCACGCGCGCCGGGGAGCGGATCGGCAGCGGCCAGTCCACGATGTCGAGCGCCCTCGCCCGGTTGCGCACCCTCTTCCACGACGAGCTGCTGGTGCGGGTGGGCCGCGAGTACGAGCTGACGCCGCTCGCCCGGCAGATCCTGCCGCAGGTCCAGCTGACGCTGCCTCTCGTCGCGCAGGCGCTCGGGCAGGCCGAGCCGTTCGATCCGGCGACGAGCCGGCGTACCTTCCGCATGCAGGTGTCGGACTTCAGCGCCGTCGTTCTGGGCCCGGTCTTCGACGTCGCGCAGGCCGAGGCCCCCGGCATCCGCTTCGACACTCTCCGCCTGCCCGCCGAGCCGACGGATGCGATGCGCGATCTGCTCGCGCACGACTTCGTCGTCGCCCCTCCCGGCATCGGCATCGAGGTCGACAGCATCGACCTCTTCCGGGACGACTACGTCGTGATCGCGGATCGCGGCAACCCCGTCGTCGCCGGAGGCGCCATCTCGCTCGAGGACTTCCTCGCGAGCCCGTTCATCCGGTGCGACTTCGGCCGCGCGCACATCACGGCGGCGGAGCGCCGGATGCATGAGCTCGACCTGCATCCCCGCGTGCGGGTGACGACCTCCACCCTGCTCTCGATCCCGCTGACCGTCAGCGGGACGGACCTCATCGGCGTGGTCCCGAGCCGCCTCGCGGCGGACAGCGCTGCGATCACCGGGACGGTCGCCGTTCCCACGCCGTTCCCGCTGGTGGAGCTCATCCAGAGGCTCTGGTGGCACCGCGCGCACGCGCATGACCCGGGGCACACGTGGTTCCGCGAGCTCGTCGCGCGGTGCGTCGCCGATGGCCTCCTGGGTTCCTGATCGCTGATATCAGGCATCAGCATCGGCGATTGGCCGTCGCCGTTCCGTCGCCGTAACGTCGATAACGGACGGAAGGCGCCCAATGGAGCGGCGCGTCCGGGATGGAGACGAAGATGTCGATTCGCAGCGCGCTCATCGTCGGCGGCGGATTCACCGGCCTGACGACGGCCATCGCCCTCGCCCAGGGCGGCGTCGAGGTCACGCTCGTCGACAAAGCACCCGCGTGGGCACGCGTCGGCCACGGGCTCACCATCCAGGGAAACGCCCTGCGCGTCTTCGAGAAGATCGGCGTCATCGACGAGGTGCTCGCCGTGGGGCAGCCCGAGAACTCGCTCACCCTCTACTTCGCCGACGGTCGCGTGATGGCCGAGATGCCGACACCGCGCACGGGCGGCGACGGCCTGCCCGCGACGATCGGCGCGCTGCGCCCCGACCTCCACGAGATCCTCGTGCGCAAGGCCGAGGCGCTCGGCGTCCGCATCCGCCTGGGCATCGAACTGACCTCGTTCGAGAACAGCGGCGACACCGCGACCTCGGTGCTCTCGGACGGCACGACGGAGACCTGGGACGTCATCGTCATCGCCGAGGGCATCAAGTCGCAGACTCGTCCGAAGCTCGGCATCACCGAGGACCGCGCGTCGAGCGGTCTCGGCATCTGGCGCGCGGTCACGTCGCGGCTGCCGGAGATGACCGGCGGCATCGCATACCCGTTCGACGACCAGGGCGCGTTCAAGGTCGGCTACACACCGGTGAGCGAGACGCAGTGCTACATCTTCGTGCTGTGCGCCCCGCAGCGCCCGGAGAACGGCCTCGAGGGCTGGCAGGAGGTGCAGCGGCTCATGGCGAACTTCCACGGCCCGTTCGACTATCTCCGCGAGTCCCTCGGCCCGGACACGTTCCTCAACTTCCAGGAGATCGAGTGGATCTTCGTCGAGGGTCCCTGGAACCAGGGCCGCGTCGTCGCCCTCGGCGAGACCGTCCACGCCATCCCGCCGCTCATCGCCCAGGGGGCCGCGCAGTGCGTCGAGGACGCGCTGCTCTTCGCCGAATACGTGACCGCGGAGGGCGACTTCGACGCCCAGGTGGCGGCGTTCCACGATCGCCGCATCCCGCGGGTCAAGGGCGTCGTCGACTCGACGATGCTCCTCGCGAAGTGGGAGCTCGACCCCGGGGCACCCGACGCCGACCCCGGCCGGGTCATGGGCCAGGCGCTCGGCGCCCTCGTTCCGGCGCCATGATCCTTCCAGAAGCCATGATCCTTCCAGAAGCTCAGACCGGCAGCTTCCGCATCCCTCGCCGCATCGTCACAGGCCACGACGCCGCCGGCGCCTCGGTCATCGTCAGCGACGGCCCCGTGCCGGTCACGCGCGAACTGGAGGAGGACGGCGTCGCCTTCCACGAGGTGTGGGTGACGACGTCCACGCCGGCGACGATCGGCGCCGGCCCCGAGGACCCCACGATCGGCTCGATCACCGTCCCGCCGCCGACGCACGGGACCCGCATCCGGATCAACGAGTTCCTCCCCGGCCACCTGGACGGCAGCGGTCTGCAGTCGCCCGTCCACCGCACCGAGTCCATCGACTACGGCATCGTGCTCGAGGGCGAGATCACCCTGATCCTCGACGACGGCGAGGTCACGGCGTGCGCGGGCGACATCGTCGTCCAGCGCGGCACCGACCATGCGTGGGCCAACCGGGGCGACTCGATCGCGCGCGTCGCGTTCGTGCTCGTCGGCGGCGAGTTCGGCCAGGACGTCCTCGAGGTGCTGCCCGCCGACGTCCGCGAGGGGCTCATGCGCCACGGGCCGCGGGATGTCGCGAGATGACGGCGATGGCACTCCCCGGCATCGCCGGGAATCTCTTCGTCGTGACGGGCGCCGCGGGTGGCCAGGGCGCGCAGGAGGCGCTGCTGCTGGCACGACAGGGCGCCGATGTCATCGCCGCGGACGTGCGCGACGATGCCCCCGACCTGCTCCGGGATGCCGCGGACCTGAGCCCAGTCGCAGGCGCCGGGCCAGGCTCGGTGACCTACCGGCGCCTGGACGTGACCGACGAGGGCGCGTGGGCCGAGCTCGCCGCCTCCCTCGCGGGACGGACCGTGAAGGGACTCGTCAACAACGCCGGCGTCACCCATCGCGTGCGCATCGGCGATGTCGATCGCGCCGAGTGGGACCGCGTGCTCGCGATCAACGTGACCGGGGCGATGCTCGGCATCCAGGCTCTTCTTCCGTTGATGGATGCCGGATCCTCCATCGTCAACATCGGCTCGTCGGCCGGAGTCACGGGCCACTACACGGCCGCGTACACGACGAGCAAGTGGGCGCTGCGCGGCCTCACCCACTCCTGCGTGACAGAGCTCGGGCCCCGCGGCATCCGCGTCAACATCGTCCACCCCGGCTACATCCGCACCGAGATGACGGCCGGCGCGCCGCCCGCCTTCCTCGACGCCTCCATCGCCATCGCCCCGCTGCACCGCGCCGGAGAGCCCGTCGAGGTCGCCGACGTCGTCGCGTTCCTGCTCTCCGACGCCGCGTCCTACGTCACGGGTGCCGAGGTCGGCGTCGACGGCGGCCAGCTGCTGTCGGGCGTCGCCACGTTCCTCTCCGACGCGGTGCGTCCCCAGACCCAGACCCTTTAGGAGTCCCATCCGTGTACATGTACTTCCCCACCAATTACGTCTGGAGCATGTCGGTCGTCGCGACGCTCAACAACGGCGGGCTGATCGACGACGTCGACAAGGCGTCGCGCCCCGTCCTCGAGGCCTCTGAGCACGGCGACGACGTCGGCACCGAGCTGCTGTACGGCTCGTGGCAATCGGTGGCCGACCGCATCCTCGCCTCCGCGCAGGAGGACGAGGCACGCGGCTGGCGCCGCGGAGCGGCGGAGAAGTACTACCGCGCGGCGCTCTACACGTCGCAGGCCGAGCGCCTGCAATCGCCGAAGTGGGAGGGCCGCAAGGCCGCGTACCAGAAGTCGATCGACCTGCTGCTGAAGCACGTCGAGCTGGGCGAGGTGCCGCTCACCGTCGTCGATGTTCCCTACACCGGCGACGACGCCCCCGAGGGCTCCGCGCTTCCCGGGTACTTCTACCGCGCTCCGGGCGATGGCCCGCACCCTCTCGTGGTGATGTGGAACGGCCTCGACTCGACCAAGGAGATGATGTACACCTCCGGGTTCCCGCAGCTGCTGGCCGAGCGCGGCATCTCGACGCTCATGATGGACCCGCCCGGCTCGGGCGAGGCCCTCCGCATGCGCGACCTGCGCGCCCGCTACGACACCGAGGTGTGGGCCGCATCCACCCTCGATTGGATCGAGGAGAACGCCGCCGGCCTCGGCGTCGACCCGAAGCTCGTCGGTCTCGTCGGCTGGTCGCTCGGCGGCTACTACGTGCCGCGCGCCACGGCGTTCGAGAAGCGCATCGCGCTCGCCGTCGCGTGGGGCGCCAACTACGACTGGGCGGCCGTCCAGGAGGCCCGTCGCCGGCGGGAGGGTGAGAACCCCGTGCCGCACTACTGGGACCACGTGCACTGGGTGTTCGGCGCATCCGACATGGACGACTTCATCGAGAAGACGAAGAACATGCGCCTCGAGGGCGTCGTGGAGAACATCACCGTGCCGTTCCTCGTGACCCACGGCATCGGCGATCGGCAGATCCCGGTCGAATACGCGCGCAAGGAGTACGAGGCCGCGATGAACGCGCCCAAGCGCGAGCTGCGCATCTTCACGCAGGAGGAAGGCGGCGCCGAGCACATCGGCCTCGACAACATGCCGTACGTCTCGCAGTGGACGGCCGACTGGGTCGCCGAGACCTTCGCGGAGCTCTCGGCATGAGGATCGCGCGCTGGTCGGCCGACGGCACGGTCGGCGAGGGCTTCGTCGTCGACGACCGTGTCGTGCCGTTCCCCGACGGGCTGACCGTCGCGGACGCCCTCGCGCGCGGACTTGCGGGGACGCGCGATCTCTACGAGAAGGTGGGGGACACCGCGGGCCTGCCGCTCGCACAGGTGCAGCTCCTCGCTCCGCTCGTCCCGGCCGCGATCCGCGACTTTGTGGCCTTCGAGGAGCACGTCGAAGGCGTGAGCGCGGGTGTCGAGGGCAAGAGCCATGTCGCCCCCGAGTGGTACCAGGCGCCGACCTTCTACTTCACGAACCCGCACACGATCCTCGGTCCCGGCGAGCCCGTGTCGCCGCCGGTGACGCAGCGTCTGGACTTCGAGCTCGAGGTGGCGGTCGTCGTCGGCGCCGCCGACGGCATCGGGGAATCGAACCTCTCCGCCGCCCAGGCGAAGGACGTGATCTTCGGCTACACGATCATGAACGACTGGTCCGCGCGCGACCTGCAGGGCCGCGAGATGAAGGTGCGGCTGGGACCGGCCAAGGGCAAGGACTTCGGGATGAGTCTCGGTCCCTGGATCGTCACGGCCGACGAGCTCGAGCCCTGTCTCGATGAGGACGGATTCCTCGCGATCCGCGCCGAGGCGTACATCAACGACGAGCTCGTCGGCGAGGACCTCGTGTCGAACATGGGGTGGCCGCTCCCGGAGCTCGTGGCGTACGCATCCCGCAACTCGCGCGTGGTGCCGGGCGACGTGCTGGGATCGGGCACGGTCGGCAACGGCGGATGCCTCGGCGAGCTGTGGGGCCGCAACGGCGGCCTCACCCCGCCTCCCCTCGCCGAAGGCGACGTCGTGCGGCTCATTGTCGAGGGCATCGGCGAGCTCTCCGCCGCCGTCGGCCCTCAGGTGGCCGGACCCGGGATCCCGGCGGCGCGAGCGCGCTCGCGCGCCCGTCACCGCTGAGCGCGGCCGCCGCGCGTCAGGCGTCGTTGCCGGTCCAGCCCTTGTGGCGGAACCACCACCACATGAGGCCGGCAGAGACGGCCATCGTGCCCATGCCGAGGAGGAAGAAGGCCCACGGCCCGACCAGGACGTGCGCGACCTCCCACGTGAAGTTCATGCCGAAGAACCCGGTGAGGAACGTCAACGGCAGGAAGATCGACGCGATGATGGTGAGCTGCTTCGACGTCTCGCCCTGCCGGTTGGCCACGGTCGAGAGGTAGAGGTCGGTGCATCCCGAGACCATCTCGTGGTACGAGTCGAGCTCGTCGGTGATGCGGATCAGGTGGTCGTACACATCCCGGAAGTAGTCGTGGCTGTCCGACTCGAGCCCGGCGAGATCCGCGATGACGTCGATCTCGCGCGCGAACACGTCCCGCATGGGCACGACAGCCTTGCGGAGCCTCAGCAGCAGGCGCTTCAGACGGAACGTCTCGGCGAGCGCGCGCTTGCCTCCGCCGGACACGATGGCATCCTCGAGTGCGTTGATCTCCTCGTCGAGGCCGGCCATGATCGGGAAGAAGCTGTCCACGACGACGTCCACGACCTTGTAGACCTGGTACTGCTCGCTCTTGCCGTTGGCCGCCTGCGTGATGTGCTTCTTGAGACCGTCCAGGTCGGGGAACGGGTTCCGGTGCAGCGTGACGATGAAGTCGCCGCTCAGGTGGCAGTGGATCTCCTCCAGCGGATGCTCGTTCTCGTCCTCCGGCTCGAACTGCACACCGCCCTCGAGGACGAGCAGCGCGGTCGCGCCGTAGGTGTCGAGCTTGGGCCGCTGTCTGAACCGCACGCTGTCCTCGATTGCGAGCGGATGCAGGCCGAGGAGCTTCCCGAGCCGCTGGATCTCATCGGCCGGCAGGCCGACGGCATCCAGCCAGAAGAACTCGTTGCTCTCGAGCAGCTTCCGGATCTGGGCATCGTCGATCGTGTCGAGGGTCTGCATGAGGGGCTCCGAACGCCGGGGTCTGCGACGTCCGCCAGCGTAGGCGATCCTCCTCGGAAGGCGTGGATGCCGCGGCCTACAGCCGCGTCTCGAACGGCCAGCCCGTGTACGCCTCGGCGAGGTAGCGTCGCCCCGCCTCGGACTCGGTGACCATGCGCAGCTCGCCGAGCTGCCGGCGGCGGTCGAAGTCGGAGGCGTCCGGCGCGACATGGAGCATGTTCGTCATCCACCAGGAGAAGTGCTGCGCCTTCCAGATGCGGCGCGAGGCGACCTCGGGGTAGCGGTCGAGCGGCCGTTCGTCGTTCTCCAGGAGCAGCGCACGGATGGCCTTCTCGAGCAGCACCACGTCGGCGACGGCGAGGTTCATGCCCTTGGCACCTGTGGGCGGCACCGTGTGCGCCGCATCCCCGATCAGCACGACCCGGCCGCGGCGCAGCTCGTGCGCGACGAAGCTGCGGAAGCGCAGGATGTCCCGCTGGAAGATGCGGCCCTCCTTGAGCGTCGTGCCCGGGACGCGCGACTGCAGCTCCGCCCAGATCTGCTCCTCGGTGAGGGCGTTCGGGTCGGCGTCCGGGTCGCACTGGAAGTACATGCGCTGCACCGTGTCGCTGCGCTGGCTGATGAGGGCGAAGCCGTTGTCGGAGTTGCTGTAGATCAGCACGTCGTTGCTCGGCGGCGCCTCGCAGAGGATGCCGAACCACGCGAACGGGTACTCGCGGAAGTAGCCGTCGCGGCTCGAGCCGCACACGGCGACACGGGCGACGCTGCGGGAGCCGTCGGCGCCGACGACGATGTCGGCCTCGATGTCGAGGGCCTCGCCGTCGGCCGTCGTGGCGAGGACGCGCGGCCGGTCGGTGTCGGCTCCTTCGACGGAGTGCGCGGTGACGGCGAAGCGCAGGTCCTGGCCCGCGGCCAGGCGCGCGGCGATGAGGTCCTTCAGCACCTCGTGCTGCGGGTACAGCCAGACGCTGCGGCCGGTGAGTGCGGGGAAGTCGAAGCGGTGGCCGCCGCCGTCGAAGCGCAGTTCGATGCCGTCGTGCCGGTGGGCCTCGCGGAGGATGCGTGTCGACGCGCCGGTCGAGGCGAGCACGTCGACGGTGCCCTGCTCGAGGATGCCGGCGCGGATCGTGTGCTCGATCTCGTCGCGGCTGCGCTGGTCGATGACGATCGAGTCGATGCCCGCGGCATCGAGCAGGTGCGAGAGCAGCAGCCCGGCCGGCCCGGCGCCGACGATGGCGACCTGGGTGCGGATGGTGGTGGTCATGGGTCTCCTTCGACCTGCTCAGCATCCCAAGCGCGGGCGGGGTTCCGGATGGCGACTCTCATTGAACGGGAGACGCGTTCGCCCCCGGCCCCCTGACTTGCCCTAGGTGCACGCGCCGCGCCCGCGTGTCGCGTGCACCTAGGGCAAGTCAGGGGGAGAGGGGCTGGCGGCCGGGCTCGGCGCTGGCCGGCGGGCTCAGCGCTGGTCGCGGAGCGCGGCGGCGATCTCGCGGGCGGCGGTGTGGAGCTCCACCAGCGGCGCATCGACCGGGGCGTCGCGGGGGAGCACGGCGGATAGCGCTGCGACCACGGCTCCGCTCTCGTCGTGGACGGGCACCGCGACGCCCGTCGACACCGCCTCGATGTAGCCCGAGGCGATTGCGTGGCCGAGGCGGCGGACCTCGGCGAGCTTGCGGCGCAGGGCGCCCGCATCCGTGATCGTCTCGCGCGAGACCGGCGCGAGGGGCCCCGCGAGGATCCGCTCCTGGAGCTCATGCGTCCCGAAGGCGAGGAGCACGAGCCCCGACGACGACGCGTGCAGGGGGAGGCGTCCGGCGACACGGGTGATGTTCGCGCCGGAGTCGGGGCTCGACAGTCGCTCGAGGAAGAGCGCCTCGTCCTGCTCGAGGATCGCGAGCTGCGTGTGCTCGTGGATGCGGGCCTGCACGCGCTCCATCGATGGCATCGCCGCCTGGCGCAGGCGCAGGGCGTGCGACGAGCGCGTCGCGAGCTCCCACAGGCGCATGCCGATGCGGATGCGGCGGTCCTCGTCGCGCTCGAGCAGTCCCGCCTCGACGAGCTCGCCGACGAGCCGGTGCGCTGTGGATGTCGGCAGCCCGGCGCGCCGCCCTATCTCGGCTGCCGTCTGCACCGTGCGGGTCGGGGTGAAGGTCTCGAGCACCCGCAGCAGCCGGTCGGTCACCGAATCGCCGGACGGGGAGTTCGCCATGGACCCAGGATGCCAGCATCCTTCGCCGATTCCCATTGGATGGGAATCCCCGACCAGCTCCGCCGGGCTAGCCTGGGATCGGTCGTCGAGCGGGCGTCCCCGCGACAGCTCCGCGGATCGCCGGCGATCCGAGGAACCCCCGGGTGCGTGGCCACCCAGACGAGACGCACGCCCGCGACCCATGCGAAGAGGAGCCCGACATGCCAGCATCCTTCGTCTACGACGCGGTGCGCACTCCGTTCGGTCGTGCCGGCGGCGCCCTGTCGGGCGTGCGCCCGGACGACCTGGCGGCGGTGGTGATGCGGGCGATCGTGGAGCGGACGGGCCTCGACCCGGTGCGGATCGACGACGTGATCTTCGGCGACGCCAACCAGGCGGGGGAGGACAACCGGAACATCGGCCGGATGGGCGCCCTCCTGGCGGGGTTCCCGACCACGGTGACCGGGGTGACGGTGAACCGTCTGTGCGCGTCGAGTGTCGAGGCGGTGATCCAGGGGTCGCGGGCGATCGAGTCCGGGGATGCGGACATCGTCCTCGCGGGCGGTGTGGAGTCGATGAGCCGGGCCCCGTTCGTGGTGGAGAAGTCGCCGCGCGCGTGGCCGTCGGTCGGCAATCAGACGATGTGGAACACGTCGATCGGGTGGCGGATGGTGAACCCGAAGCTGCCGAAGCACTGGACGATCTCCAACGGGGAGTCAGCGGAGAAGATCGCTCGCGAGTGGGGCATCAGCCGGGACGCGCAGGACGCGTTCGCGGTCCGCTCGCACCGGCTCGCCGCCCAGGCCTGGGCGGACGGGGTGTACGCGGAGGAGGTCGTGCAGGTTCCCGGCGCGGAGCTGGCGCGGGACGAGGGCATCCGCGACGACACCTCGATCGAGGTCCTGGCCGGGCTGAAGGCGCTGTTCGCGGCGGACGGGTCGGTGACCGCGGGCAACTCGTCGCCGATCAACGACGGGGCGTCGGCCGTGCTGATCGGCGGGGAGGGCGCGGTGGATGCCGAGCCCCTGGCCCGCATCGCGTCCCGCGCGGCGCACGGCGTGGACCCGGACGTGTTCCCGATCGCGCCCATCGAGGCGGCGAACAAGGCACTCGCCCGCGCCGGGTACACGTGGGCCGACGTCGACCTGGTCGAGCTCAACGAGGCCTTCGCCTCGCAATCCCTCGCCTGTCTGCAGGGGTGGCCGGACCTGGACCCGGACAAGCTCAATATCCATGGTGGTGCGCTCGCGATCGGCCACCCGCTGGGCGCCTCCGGCGGTCGCATCGTCGGCCACGCCGCCCACGAGCTCGCGCGCCGCGGCTCCGGGGTCGCGGTCGCCGCGATCTGCATCGGCGTGGGTCAGGGCCTCGCCGTCGTCCTCGACCGCTGACGCACCACGCCCGTGCCCGCCGTCCCCGCCGCCGACCCGTGCCGCCCGCCGAACCTGCCGCTTCGGGCTCGGCCGTTCGACTGGGTGTTCATCGTCGTGTTCTCGCTGTTCACGGTGACGAGCATGATCAGCGACATGCTGCCGACGCTCGGCATCTCGTTCTCGCATCCGTCGTCGAACTTCTTCGTGAACTCGAACTGGTGGTACGCCCACGACACCGACCCGCTCTTCCTCCACCCGCCGGTGTGGATGCGCCTCGTGACAGGACTCTCCGCGTTCGTCTATCCGGTGTTCTACGTGACCCTGGTGATCTCGCTCGTGAAGGGCTGGAACTGGATCCAGCTGCCCTCCGTCATCTACGCGACGATGATCGCGACCATCACGGGCGTGGTCGTGTTCGGGGTCGAGTTCTTCGGCGAGCCCGAATGGGTGACCCCGAGTCCGGGCAAGTTCCTGGCGTTCAATCTGCCGTACGTGCTGCTGCCGATCGTGCTGCTCGTACGGATGCGGAAGCCGCTCCCGTTCGCCCGCCGCTTCTGAGCGAGGCGGCTCGGGCCTAAGCGAGGATGCGCGCGGCCATCGCGGTCGCCGTGCGCCGCGGCGCGACGCGCGTGAGACCCTGGAGCATCTTGTTGCGACGGCCCGAGGTGACGCTGCCGACCTTGCCGCCGTCGAGGGCTTTGAAGGTCGTCGCGATGACCTGTTCGGGGGTCTCCGAGCTGTCCTGGCTCATGCGCTCCGCGTGCAGGCCGGAGACCTCGCGGAACTCCGTCGCCGTCGCGCCCGGGCAGACCGCGAGCACCTGAACGCCCTTCGGGTGCACCTCGTAGGCGAGGGCTTCGGTGAACGAGAGGACGAACGCCTTCGTCGCGCCGTAGACCGCCATGGTGGGGCACGGCGAGAAGGCACCGGTGCTCGCGATGTTCACGACGACGCCCTTTCCGGCCGCGACCATGCCGGGCAGGAACTCGCGCGTCAGTGCCACGAGCGCGTTGACGTTGAGGTCGATCATCTCCGCGGTGCGCTCGGCATCCGCCTCGAGGAAGTCGTCGTGCAGACCGAAGCCCGCGTTGTTGACGAGGGCATGGACGTGGATGCCGCGGGCCTCGACCTCCGCACGGAGCTTCGCGGCCGCGCCGGGGGCGGCGAGGTCTGCGGGAATCACGGTCGCGGTGATCTTGTGCTTCGCGGCGAGGCGGTCGGCGAGCTCGCGGAGGCGGTCCTCGCGCCGGGCGACGAGCACGAGGTCGGCGCCGCGGCGCGCGAACTCCGTCGCATAGGCGGTTCCGAGGCCGGAGCTGGCGCCGGTGACGAGCGCGGTGGTGCCGTTGAGCTGAAGTGTCATGACAACTAAAGTAGACAGTGTCAGCATTGTTGTCAATGCCAACTTTGAGATAGGGTGATCGGGTGAGCGACCGTCCCTACCACCACGGGAATCTCCGCGCCGAACTGCTGCAGCGGGCGAAGGATGCGGTGGAGCTCGACGGCGCAGCATCCCTCTCCCTCCGCGGAATCGCGCGCGCGGCCGGGGTGAGCCATGGTGCGTCGGCCCGGCACTTCGCCGACAAGAGCGCGCTGCTCGACGCCCTCGCGGTCGACGGGTTCCGTGATCTGGATGCGGCCGTCGCCGCCGCTGCCGCGGCTCCCGGATCGTACGAGGAGCGCCTCCGCGCCATCGCGACGGCTTACGTCACGTTCGCTGTGGATCAGCCGGGTCTGCTCGCGGTGATGTACTCGGCGAAGCACGCCGAGGAGGCGAGTGAGGAGCTCATCGAGGCGAGCCACGCGGGCAAGGCTGCACTCGTCGCGTTCATCGCGGAGGCGCAGGATGCCGGCGCCATCCGGGGCGGCGACGCCGACGAGATCGCCCTCATTGCCTTCGCCGCCGCACACGGCGTGGCGACCCTGGCCACGGCGGACCTCCTCGACACGCCGACGGATGCCGCCCTCGACCTCGTGGTGACCTTCCTCTGGCGGGGCATCGCCGCCTGACCCCCTCGCCCCGTGCCCCTCCGCCACGAACGCCGCCGGCGGGTCCGACGCTTCGCACAGACGTATCAGACAGGCGGGCCATGCCTCTGGATGGGTGACACGCATCAGAGCGGAGGTGCATCATGACGACGCTGTCGATCACCCGCGGGAAGGCCAAGGCAACGGCCCCGGTCGCGCCCGCACCCGTCGAGACCCCGGCCGTTCAGCCGACGAGCGAAGCCGACCGGATGAAGCTCTGGATGACGCTCATCATCGGCGTCCTCGTCATCGCGCTCGCGAGCATCGTGGCCGCGGTCGTCCTGATCCTCATGGGCAAGTCGGATCTGGCATCAGGCGCATGGCCGATCGCCACGGCCGCCGTCGCCGGGATCGTGGGACTCTTCGCGAAGAGCCCGACCGCCGGCTGAGCACACGCGCGCGCTGAGGCTCAGCGCGACTTCTTGGGCGCCGCCGACACGTCGATGCGCTCCTGCGCGCCGAGCGACGACCACATGCTCTCGGTGCCCTTCTCGGCGTGCGCCGCGGCGCGCACCGCGCGCTCGTCCGCCCATTCGTTGAGCACGTGCCCGGCGTGGCCGCGCACGTGCTCCAGGACGGCCTCGGGCAGCCCCGCATCCTTCCGCGCGTCGCGCGCCTGCATCAGCTGCTCCAGGATGTCGCGGTTCTTGACGGGCGATCCGGATGCGGTCTTCCACCCGCGCCGAGCATGCCCCGACATCCACTTCGTATAGGTGTCGATCGCATACCGGGAGTCCGCCTGGATGACGAGCTCAGGCACGTTCGCGTGGTCGCGCAGCGCATGCAGCAGCGCGAGCAGCTCGCCGATGTTGTTGGTCCCCGAAATGAGGGAGCCGGCGGCCCAGTGGCCGTCCTCGCCGACCCAGGCCCAGCCCGTCGGTCCGGGGTTGCCCTTGCAGGCGCCGTCTGTGGCGACGGTGTAGCTGTCTGTCACGCCTCCATCCTTCCGGATGCTCGGACCGTCGCGTGCACGCCCCGACGCCGCCGTCTGTCGAGCGATGCGAAATGTGATGGCGTGTGATCGCTCACGGAAATGGCGCCGCCGTGCCCATGATGCCCGGAATATCACGGCAATCATCGCCATCCTGTGGGCTTGCCGTTATCAAACTGTTACCGCTAACATCTTGCACGGGGTGTGAATGTGAAGGCTAACATTCTGAATCACGGACCTCGGCGGTCCGCACCGCACATCCGGCACAGGGGCCGGATCGAACAAGGAGGTTTGCAGTGAAGAAGGGCATCATCGCGGGGCTCGCGCTGCTGGGCGTCGTTGCGCTCGCGGCGACGGGGTGCTCCGGCGCGGCCGACGCCAGCAACAAGGCCGGCAGCGGCTCCAACGGCAAGGTCATCACGGTGGGCTTCGCCCAGACCGGCTCCGAGAGCGGATGGCGCAGCGCCAACACCGAGTCCATGAAGGACGCCTTCTCGGCCAAGAACGGCTTCAAGCTGATCTTCAACGCCGCCGACAACAAGCCGGAGAACCAGATCGCGGCCGTCCGCAGCTTCATCAACCAGGGCGTCGACGCCATCGTCATCGCACCGGTCGTCACGACCGGCTGGGACGACGTGCTGAAGGAGGCGAAGGACGCCGACATCCCGGTCATCCTCGAAGACCGCACGATCGACGGCAGCAGCGACCTCTACAAGGCGTGGATCGGCGACGACTTCAAGAAGGAAGGCGAGACCGCCGGCGCCTGGGCCAAGTCCGCGCTCGGCGACAAGGCGACCAACATGGTGGTCCTCGAGGGCACGACCGGCTCGGCTCCCGCCATCGACCGCGCGACCGGCTTCGACTCGGCCATCTCGGGTACGAAGATCAAGACGCTCGACTCCCAGACCGGCAACTTCACGCGCGCCGACGGCAAGACCGTCATGGAGGGCTTCCTGCAGAAGTACGGCAAGGACATCAACCTTCTGTTCGCGCAGAACGACGACATGGGTCTCGGCGCCCTCGACGCGATCAAGGCTGCCGGCCTCACGCCCGGCAAGGACATCCAGATCGTCACGATCGACGCGACCCACGACGGCCTTCAGGCCCTCACCGACGGACAGTTCAACTACGTCGTCGAGTGCAACCCGCTCCTCGGCCCGAAGGTCGCCCAGACCGTGAAGCAGGTGCTGGCCGGCAAGGCGGTCGAGAAGAAGCAGACCGCGGCGGACCAGGCCTTCGACCAGGAGCAGGCCACGCAGGCCCTGCCCACCCGCAAGTACTGAGCATCCCGGGGAGGACGCGCACGCCGCGTCCTCCCCGCACTCGTGAGAAAGGCAGTCATGGTCAGCGACGACCGCCGCAGCGTCATCCGGATGCGCGGCATCACGATCGAGTTCCCCGGCGTCAAGGCGCTGCAGGAGGTCGACTTCACCCTCCGCGCCGGTGAGGTGCACACCCTCATGGGTGAGAACGGTGCCGGAAAGTCCACGCTCATCAAGGCGCTCACCGGCGTGTACCGCATCGACGGCGGCACGATCGAGGTCGACGACGAGCGGCGCGAGTTCGGCGGGACGGCGGATGCGCAGGATGCGGGCGTCTGGACCGTGTACCAGGAGGTCAACCTCTGCGCGAACCTCTCCGTCGGCGAGAACGTCATGATCGGCCAGGAGGTCCGCGGCGCGTTCGGCATCGACTGGCGGCGCACGCACGCGGCCGCCCGATCCCACCTCGAGGGCCTCGGTCTCACGATCGACCCGCGCTCGCCGCTGGCGAGCCACTCGCTCGCCGTCCAGCAGCTCGTCGCGATCAGCCGGGCCATGGTGTCCGACTGCAAGGTGCTCGTGCTCGACGAGCCGACCTCGAGCCTCGACCGCGACGAGGTCGAGCAGTTGTTCGCCGTGATGCGCGACCTGCGCGATCGCGGCGTCGCCATCCTCTTCGTCACCCACTTCCTCGACCAGGTCTACGAGATCTCCGACCGCCTGACGGTGCTCCGCAACGGTCGCCTCGTCGGCGAGTACCCGGCCGTCGATCTCGCGCGCACGCAGCTCGTCGCCCTCATGCTCGGCCGTGAGCTCGACGAGCTGGAGTCCATCGACGCCGCCGAGCGCATCATCGACCGCGACGGCGCCCCCGTGCTGCGCGCGACGGGCGTCGGGAAGCGCGGCGCGATCGAGCCGGTCGACCTCGACGTCTTCGACGGGGAGGTCGTCGGCATCGCCGGTCTGCTCGGGTCCGGTCGCACCGAGCTCGTGCGCCTGCTCTACGGCGCGGACCGGTCGGATGCCGGCGAGATCCGGGTCCACGGCGACCTCGTCCGCATCGGCACGCCGCGCGACGCCATCGACGCCCGCATCGCCTTCACCTCGGAGGACCGCCGTGAGGAGGGCATCGTCGGCGACCTCACCGTTGCGGAGAACATCGTGCTCGGCATGCAGGCCCGGCGCGGGTGGCTCCGCAAGGTCGGCAAGTCCGAGCAGGATGCCGTGGTCTCGGAGTACATCGCGGCACTCGGCATCCGTCCGGCCGACCCGAACGCCCGCGTGCGCAACCTCTCGGGCGGCAACCAGCAGAAGGTCGTGCTGGCCCGCTGGCTCGCCACCGCACCCGAGCTGCTGATCCTGGACGAGCCCACGCGCGGCATCGACGTCGGCGCGAAGGCCGACATCCAGCGCCTCGTGGCGCGCCTGTCCGCCGAGGGGATGTCGGTGCTCTACATCTCGTCCGAGCTCGAGGAGGTGCTCCGCCTCGCGCAGCGCATCGTCGTGATGCGCGATCGCCGTAAGATCGGCGAGCTGACCACCACCGCCGACACGGATGTCGACGACCTCGTCGCCATCATCGCCCAGGGCGATACGGCGCTCCCCGACGCCGCAGCGCATCTGAAGGAGGACGCGGCATGACGCTCAAGAAGATCCTCACGCACCGGCTGGCCCTGCCGATCGGTGCGCTGCTGGCCCTCGTGCTGCTGAACACGATCGCCCGCCCCTCGTTCCTGAGCATCACCGTCCGCGACGGGCAGCTCTACGGATCGATCATCGACATCCTCCGCAACAGCTCGCCGCTGATGCTCGTCTCGCTCGGCATGATGATCGTCATCGCCACGCGCGGCATCGACCTGTCGGTCGGCGCGCTGATGGCCGTCGCGGGGGCCGTGAGCCTCACGATCATCAAGGCCTCGCCGCGCCCCGACGACCTCGGGGTGCTGGCGGTCGCGATCGTGGCAGGCGTCCTGACGACGCTGTTCCTCGGTGTCTGGAACGGGTTCCTCGTGTCCGTCCTCGGCATCCAGCCCATCATCGCGACCTTGGTGCTGATGCTCGCCGGTCGCGGGATCGCCCTCCTCATCACGCAGGGCTACATCACGACGATCAACAGCGTGCCGTACCAGTTCATGGCACAGGGGTACGTGTTCGGGATGCCGTTCGCCTTCCTCGTCTCAATCGCCGTCATCGTCATCGTCGCCCTCGTCGAGCGCCGCACGGCTCTCGGGATGCTCACCGAGGCGGTCGGCATCAACCCGACGGCGAGCCGCATCGCCGGCGTCCGCTCGCGCGGGATCATCTGGGGGGCGTACGCCGCGAGCGGCCTGCTCGCCGGCATGGCGGGCGTGCTGTACAGCTCGAACATCATGGCCGCCGACGCCAACGCGGCAGGCCTGAACATCGAGGTCGACGCGATCCTCGCCGTCGTGCTCGGCGGCACGCTGCTGACCGGCGGCCGGTTCACGATCGCCGGGACGGTCATCGGCGTCTACACGATCCAGACCCTGACCTCGACGATCACCTTCCTCGGCGTCCCGCCGGCCGTGACGCCGGTCTTCAAAGCCGCGGTCATCGTCATCGTGTGCCTCGCGCAGTCCACGCGCCTGCGGTCGTGGTTCCGCTCGCGCCGCAGCCACCGCGCTCAGACCCCGACATCCACCCCCGCACCTGGGGGAGACAGCGAACAGACGCCGGCGCTCGTCGGTGCAGGCGAAGGGAAGGCGCGATGAGCGCGACGACCGCGACCACCGTCCCGACCGAAGGATCCGCCTCGGGGCTGCGCACCTTCGGCTCCCGGCACAGCGGCTGGGTGCCCGTCATCGCCGCGGTGGCGATCTTCCTCGCGATGCTGCTCGCCGGTCAGCTGTACTTCGGCACCTTCGTGTCGCCGCGCCTGCTGTCCTCGCTCTTCCTCGACAACGCGTACCTGCTGATCCTCGCGGTCGGCATGACCTTCGTCATCCTCACGGGCGGCATCGACCTCTCCGTCGGGTCGGTCATGGCCTTCACCGGCATCCTCGGTGCGCGGCTCCTGCACGAGGGGATCCCGGTCGCGCTCGTCATCCCGATCATGATCGTGAGCGGCGCCATCATCGGATCGATGACCGGCGTGCTCGTCCAGGTCTTCGATGTGCAGCCGTTCATCGCCTCCCTCGCGGCGATGTTCCTCGCCCGCGGCCTGTCGTTCGTCGTCAGCCTCGAGGCGATCCAGGTGTCGAACCCGGTGTTCGAGTGGATCCAGTCGACGCGCTTCAAGGCCGCCGGTGGCTGGTACATCACACCGAGCGTCATCCTCTCGCTCGTCGCGGTCGGAATCGCGCTGTGGATCCTCAGCCGCACGCGGTTCGGCCGCACGGTGTACGCCGTCGGCGGCAACGAGCAGTCGGCACGACTGATGGGCCTCCCGGTGGCCCGCGCGAAGTTCCTGGTCTACGTCATCAGCGGCATGTGCGCCGGTATCGCCGGGGTCGTCTTCACCGCCTACACCGGCGCCGGCTACAGCCTCAACGGCATCGGCACCGAGCTCGACACGATCGCCGCGGTGGTCATCGGCGGCACGCTCCTGAGCGGCGGCAGCGGCTACGTCCTCGGGTCGCTGTTCGGCGTGCTCGTCTACGGCCTGATCAAGGTCGCGATCAGCTTCATGGGCGCCGACACGGCATGGATGCGGATCATCATCGGCATCCTGCTGCTCGTGTTCGTGGTCGTCCAGCGACTGATCGTCGCGCGGACGCGCCGACGATGAGGAGGCGTGCACGGCGGGATGGCCCGCATCCGGCACGATAAGAGGATGCCGACGCCCGAACCGGTCATCGAAGCCCTGGGAGCCACTGTGCGCTTCCAGGGCTCGACGGCGTTGGACGGCGTCGACTTCCGCATGTTCCCGGGCGAGGTGCACTCGCTCATGGGCGAGAACGGCGCCGGCAAGTCGACGCTCATCAAGGCCCTCACCGGCGTCCTCGCCCTCGACGCCGGCATCGTGCGCCTCGAGGGCACGGAGGTCAGGTTCTCGTCGCCCGCGGAGGCCCAGCGCGCCGGCATCAGCACGGTCTACCAGGAGATCGACCTGCTGCCGAACCTCTCCGTCGCCGAGAACATCGCCCTCGGCCGCGAGCCGCGCCGGTGGGGCGGCATCGACTTCCGGCAGATGCGGAAGGACGCCGCATCCATCCTGGCCGGACTCGGCCTGCACATCGACCCGGCGTCCGCGCTCGGCTCGCACTCGCTCGCCGTGCAGCAGCTGGTCGCGATCGCCCGAGCCATCTCGACAGACCTCAAGGTGCTCGTGCTCGACGAGCCGACCTCGAGCCTCGACGTCGACGAGGTCGCCGAGCTGTTCCGCGTCATCCGCAAGCTCAAGAAGCGGGGGGTCGCGATCCTCTTCGTGTCGCACTTCCTCGATCAGGTGTACGAGATCTGCGACCGCGTCACGGTCCTGCGCGGCGGTCGGCTCGTCGGCGAGTACCTCACGAAGGAGCTGCTGCGCATCGACCTCGTCGAGAAGATGCTCGGCCGCACCCTCCCCGACCATCTGGCGCACCCGCGCACCGAGGCGCTCGGCGACGGCGAGCGCCCGCTGCTCAGCGCGCGCGGTCTGACGGTCGGCACCGGCATCGTCGACGCCGACCTCGAGCTCGCCGAGGGCGAGGTGCTCGGCGTCGCCGGCCTCCTCGGCTCGGGGCGGACGGAGCTCGCCCGCGCGCTCACCGGTGTCGATCGATGGGATGCCGGCATCCTCCGCATCGAAGGCGCGCCCCGGCGCTTCGGCCGACCGCGCCAGGCCGTGAGTCTCGGCATCGTCTACTCGTCCGAGAACCGCCGCACCGAGGGCATCATCGGCGAGCTGAGCGTGCAGGACAACATCACCCTGTCGCTCCAGGCACAGCGCGGGATCTGGCGGCGGATGCGCCGGTCGCGCCAGCGCGAGCTCGCCGCGAGCTGGGTCGAGGCGCTCGGCATCCGCCCCGCCGATCTCGATCGACCTGCCGAGACCCTGTCCGGCGGCAACCAGCAGAAGGTGCTCCTCGCGCGGCTCCTCGCACTGTCCCCGCGCCTGCTGGTGCTCGACGAGCCCACGCGCGGCATCGACGTCGGCGCGAAGGTCGAGATCCAGAACCTCGTGGGCGAGTTCGCCGACAACGGTCTCTCGGTGGTGTTCATCTCGGCCGAGCTCGAGGAGGTTCTGCGCGTGGGGCACCGCGTCGCGATCCTGCGAGGCGGACGCGTGGTCGACACCGTCGCCTCCGACGACCTCACCGTGGACTCGCTGCTGGCGATGGTCGCACAGCCCGACGACGCGGAGGAGCCCGCCCAGAGCGCCGCCGGGACGACCGGCGCCGCGGACGCGGCCTCCACCCGGCCCTCCTCGGCCGATAACGACGACGAGGAGTGACGTGACCGACGACACGCCGGCGCGCGCCGCCAACATCTTCGACGTCGCCCGTCTCGCCGGGGTCTCCCACCAGACGGTCTCCCGCGTGATCAACGACCTGCCGAACGTTCGGCCGGCGACCCGGGCGCGCGTGGAGCAGGCCATCGCGCAGCTGCGGTACAGCCCGTCGCCCGCCGCCCGTGCGCTCGTCACGCGTCGCACCCGCACGATCGGCCTCGTCACCCCGGGAGCCCTGGAGTACGGGCCGACGGCCATCGCGATGCACTTCAACGTCGCGGCCCGCGCCGCGCGTTACAACGTCGACACGGTGAGCCTGCTCGACGAGGACCCCGCCGTCGGCGTCCGCTCGGCGGTGGAGGGGCTGCTGCGCCAGCGCGTCGACGCGATCGTGCTCGTCGTGGTCGACCTCGCCGCGCTCGAGAGCGTGCGGAGCATCGACCTCTCGATCCCCGTGGTCGCCGCCGCTGCGACCCAGCGGCGCAGCCCCCACCTTGTCTCGATCGACCAGTACCGGGGCGCGCGGCAGGCCGTCCGGCATCTCGCCGAGCTCGGGCACACCCGCATCCTGCACGTCGCCGGGCCCCCGCACGCGCCGGACGCGGTGGAGCGGGTGCGCGGTTGGAGCGATGAACTGGCGGCCCGCCGCCTGGAGATCATCGGGCCCACGACGGGGGACTGGAGCGCGGCGAGCGGCTACCGCTTCGGCTCCAGCGTCGAGATCGCGCCGGGGACGGCGATCTTCGTCGCGAACGACCACATGTCCATCGGGCTGCTCTCGGCCCTGCGCGAGCGCGGTCTGCGTGTGCCGGAGGATGTCAGCGTCGTCGGCTTCGACGACGTTCCCGAGGCCGCGTACCTGTACCCGCCGCTCACGACGATCCGGCAGGACTTCGCCGCCCTCGGCCATCTCATGATGCAGAAGGTCCTGCTCGCCGTGGAGGAGCCGGACTCGCTCACCGAGGACACCCCCATCCCGACGCAGCTCGTCGTGCGGCAGTCGACGCGGGCCGTAGAGGCCTGAGCCCCGCCGTCTCGTGCGATCGGGGCCATCGGCGGAGAACGTCGCGAACTTCGGCGGCGACGTACGCGACAGCGACTGAGGCGGGCGGTCAGTGCACCGCTGTCGGCTTGACCTTCACGGGTCCGAGCCACAGGACCGTGAGCACCGCGGTGATCGCGCCCGCGGCCATGATCGACGCGAGCACCACGAGCTGGAAGCGCCCGGCCTCGAGCGGCGAGATCCCGCCGAAGATGGCACCCACGAAGGCGCCGGGCAGCACCACGAGCCCGGTCGTCTTCGTCTGGTCGATCGTCGGCACGAGCGCCTCGCGCACCGCCCGCCGCGCCTGCTCCAGTGTGGACTGGCGCGGCGTGGCGCCGAGCGCCAGCCATCCCTCGACCTCGTCCCACCGGTCGACGGTGCCCGACACGAAGTGGCGCCCCGTCAGCGTCGCGATCGACATCGCGTTGCCGATCACGATCGCGCCGATCGCCAGCGCGTAGCGCGGGGTGAGCTGCAGCGCACCGCTCGAGAAGACGACGGTCAGGGCGATGAGGATGCCGGCCGCCATCGAGGATGCGGTCATCCCTGCGGTCCGCACCGTCCACCCGATGCGTCGGGCGGCGACCGTCGAGGCGACGGAGAACATCACGACGAGCGCCAGCGCGATCCAGATCGAGCTCGAGATGATGCCCGTGAGGATCACGCTGAGGATCGCCAGCTGCAGCGCCCCGCGGAGGATCGCCGTGGCCGGCGACCACGCCCCGCGGACGCGGAACGCCAGCAGCACACCCGTTGCCAGGGCGGCGAGAACCACCACCCCCACGACCGAGGGCAGCAGCGCCAGCAGCGTCGTCATGTCAGTCCGCAGCGGCCCCGATGCGATCGGCGCGAGCGGTGCCCTCCGCCCGCGCGGCTGCCGGCGTGACCGCGCCTGCGTTGATGACGGCGTCCAGCTCGTTGATCACCTCGCGGACGTATGACGGGATGTCGAGGTGGCTGGCATCCACCTTCCCGTCGAGGTAGGCGAGCATGCCGTCGCGCAGCGCCTGGTCGCTCTGGGCCACCGCGTGGATCGTGTCGTTCGGCAGGGCGTCGCGGACCGACGCGAAGGACGTCGACACGATCGGCAGGTCGCACAGTGCCGCCTCGAGCAGCACCATCGGCTGGCCCTCGTAGCGGCTCGAGAGCACGAAGCAGTCCGCCGCCGCCATGATCGCGAAGGGGTTGCTCTGCTCGCCGCCGAGGAACGCGGCATCCGTCAATCCGAGCTCTCCGATGAGCGCCTCGAGGTCTCCGGCGAGCGGGCCGCCGCCGATGATCAGCAGGCGCGTCTCGGGGCGCTGCGCGTGCACCTTCGCGAAAGCGCGCAGCAGACGCGCCTGGTTCTTCTCCGGCGACAGCCGGCCCACCGTCACGAACCAGGTCGAGGTGCGCCCGGGGTCGGCGAGCTCCTGGGCCCACGCGGGCGGCTCGATCTCCTCATCCTCGTCGCCCTCCACGTCGTTCCAGAGGTCGAGGACCGGCACGGCGCGGCCGCGCGTCACCCGCTCGACGTTCGGCAGGTTCCGCACGGTCACGAACCGGTCGGCGGGCGCGTATTCCTCGAGCTCGGCGCGGTTGAGCTCGGTGAGCAGCGGAGAGACCGACACCAGCTGGTCGTACGAGCGATAGAGCGAGAAGACCAGCCCGAGGCTGCGGAAGAACCGCTGCTTGCCGTCCACGGTGCGGCGGCGGTCCGCGGCCATCTCGTTGTGCAGCCAGATCGCGCGGGGCATGTCGGGGGAGCGCAGCAGGAAGTTCGACCAGAACGGGCTGTAGCCGCTGAAGTCGGCGAGCCAGTCGAACCGGGCATCGCCGAGCACGCGGGTCCACTCGTCGTTCCAGAGGTCCGCATGCCGGGTGTCGGTGTGCGGCTCAGGCGTCACGCCGCGCCAGTCGTCGGCCTTGCGGCGCAGCTGGGCGACCTTCGATCCGTTCATGCCGCCGATGCGGAACACCTGGCGGACGGCAGGGTGCACGTGCCGCTGGTTCTCGCGCAGCGTCCGCCGGCGTACGAGGGGCATGAGCGCCGTCACATCGTAGGTCTCGTGGTCGATGGCGTTCAGCAGGTTGAGCACCGACGTGGTGATCCCGTTGGACTTCATGCCGCCGAGGAAGAACAGCAGGCGCTTGCGCCCGTCGGAACGTGCCCCCCGCACGCGATAGCCGTCGGTGCGTCCGCGGAACACGATGTCGACGACGCGGGATGCCGATTCCCCGTCGTCGTATCCCGTGAACCGGCTCTTCCACTCCGCGTAGCGGGGGACGAGCTGCTCACGGCCCTCCATGAGCGCACGCAGGGCCGCACCCGCCTCTGTCGCGTCGGCGATGACCGGGCCCGGAAGCTCGTCGGCGGAGAAGTAGGTACCACGGTTGTCGCTGTAGTCCTCGGCATCCGGTGTCAGGAAGACGATGGGACGGCCGGTCGCGAGGTAGTCGAAGAAGATCGACGAGTAGTCCGTCACCAGGCCGGCGGCGACGCCGAGCAATTCGTTCGTCGGAATCGTGTTGGGCACGAGCAGCCGCTGGAGGTCCGGCCGCTGCGCGGCGAGGCCGTGCACGACCTGGTGGGTCTTCAGGAACACCCGGATGCCGGCGCCCAGCGCGGCCTGCAGGGCCGCGGTCTGCGCCGCGAGCGCGTCGAGGTCGTCGGCGGGATCGCTGAACGACGTGCCGCGCCACGTGGGGGCGTACAGCACGATGGGCAGGTCGCCCGGCTCGAGGCCGTGCGCGCGCAGGGCGTCGCGCGTGCGCAGCTCCTCGCCCGGGGACAGGAACTGCCGGTCGATGCGCGGGTAGCCCTCGGTGATGATGCGGCCGGGGTAGACGTTGTACAGGCGGTACGCATCCTCGTACATGCCCTCGGCCATGAAGTCGTTGGCGGCGAGGAGGTAGTCGGCCGAGAGGAAGTTGCGCAGCGTGTTCGCCGATTCCCATCCCCCGTCGGGCATGTCGAAGCCCATGTGCTTCAGCGGCGTCCCGTGCCACGTGTTCAGGTACACCTGCCCGGGCCGCTTGCCGAACTGCGGCGGGAACGTCGCGTTGTTCACCAGGTACCGGCTCGTCGCCAGCGCCTTCCAGTAGGCGCCGGTGTCGCGCTTGACCATCCGCACGCGCGGATGGTGGCGGAACTCGGCGGCGAAGGCCGCCTCGGCTGCCGCGTCATCGAGCGCCCAGATGTGCGTCAGGCGACGGAAGTCGGGGTCGTGCAGCAGCCGGCGGAAGATCGCCTCGGGGTTGCACAGCATCCCGTTGCCGGCGAACGACTCGTACAGCACCGTGTCCGGTCGCACCGGCCGGGAGCGGTAGAACGCGTTGCGGTCGGCGGCGCCGGCGCGGCGAAGCCGGCGGGCGTTCTTCGCGACGCGCTGCCAGGCGGTGTTCATCAGTCGGGCAGGGGAGGACGGCATCCCCTCAGTCTTCCGCACTCACCTTGGAAAAACTCGGGTGCGCATCGTCCGCGGAGGTCCCGGATCAGACGGTCGTTCCGCGGCTTTCAGGCGGTGTTAAGGCGCATGTGGTGTCATCGATCAATGCCGACTGCTGAGGTGGAGCTCGTGAGCCCACGCGGCGAGAGGCTCCGCCCACCGCGCCCGCGGCGGGTGGAGGAGCCGTGGGGAGGGCGCGTCTCGCGCGCGCTGCGCGAGGGTCTGCCCGCGATCATCGTCGGCCTCGTCGCGTTCACCGTCGCCGTCGTCGGCTCGTGGATCCCCAATCTCTGGGGAGACGAGGCCGCGTCGCTGCTCTCCGCTGAGCGATCGCTTCCGAGTCTGTGGTCGATGATCCACCACGTGGATGCCGTCCACGCCGGCTATTACGCCTTCCTGCACATCTGGATCTCGGCGTTCGGCGACAGCCCGTTCTCGATCCGGTTCCCGAGCGCGCTCGCCGCCGGCGCCGCCGCGGGCGGCATCGTCATCCTCGTGCGGCGCTTCGCGCCCACCGCCTTCGCCGTCGTCGCCGGGCTCGCGTGCGCCGTGCTGCCCCGCATGACCTATGCCGGCGAGGAGGCGCGCTCCTACGCGATGACGGCCGCCATCGCCGTGTGGCTCACGGTGGTCCTCTCGGCGACCCTCCGCCGGTCGACGCACGGCGACCATCTGGGCGCAAGTGCCCGAGGCTCCGCGCAGCGCGGAGAGGCGTGGGGATGGATCGCCTACGGCATCCTGCTCGCGCTCGGCACGCAGCTGTTCCTCTACCTGGCGTTCATCCCCGTCGCGCACGCGATGACGCTCGCACTTCTGCGCCCCGCCCGGGTCGTGTGGCGAGCATGGCTGAAGACCTGCGCGATCGCCGCCGCGGTCGCACTCCCGTTCGTCGTGCTCGCCGCATCCGAGCACTCGCAGATCTCGTTCCTGGCGAACCGGGATGACGCGAGCCTGGGTGTCGTGCTCCCCGGCGCCTTCTTCTCCAGCGTTCCGCTGGCCTACGTCGGCTGGGGCCTGTCGCTCGTCGCCGTCATCGGCTTCGTGGTGCGGCGCATCCGTCGCGTCACCTGGAGGCGGACCGACACACTCGCCGCCATCGTCCTGCCTTGGGCGTTCGCGCCGTTCATCCTGCTCGAGCTGCTGAACGCCGCCATCCCCGCCTTCACCTCGCGCTACCTGACGATGTGCGCGCCGGCGGTGGCCGTCGCGGTCGTGCTGGGCGTGCGCGAGCTCGTCGTCCTCGTGCGGGCGGCCGCGCGGCGGTCGGACGGCCTGCGACGGATGCGCGCCCCCGCACTCCTGGCGACGGCGACCACCCTGCTGTTCGCGGTCGTGCTCGGCGGCCTCACGGCGCCGGTCTGGGTCTCGCAACGGACGCCGTACTCGAAGAACAACAGCGACTGGTCGCAGATCAGCGACACGATCGGCGCCGAGGCCCGCCAGGGCGACGCCATCGTGTTCGACGAGGGCGTGCGGCCCTCACGCAGGACGCGGCTCGCGATGCGCGCCTACCCCGCCGGCTTCGCGAATGTGAAGGACGTCAGCCTGTCGAAGCCCTACTACGACGTCGCGAACTGGGCGGATGCGACGCTCCCGATCGCGAAGGTCATCCAGCGCGGGCGGCTCGCCGAGGTCAGCCGCGTGTGGGTCGTCGAGTACGTCGACTCGATGTCCACCGGGAAGGTCGACACCTACGGCGTGAAGGAGATCGAGGCGATCGGGTTCATCCGGGTCGGCTCGGTGCGGCTGCACAGCAGCGAGGTCTATCTGTACGAACGGGCGGGCGCGGCCATCGTCGCGTCCCGCCCGCTGGACTACGTGCCGGCGCCCGCCGTCACCGACGACGGCAGCCTGCCCCACTAGCGCGGTTGCAGGCCGCCGTCATCGGACGGGCGCGTCGCTCAGAGCCTCGTCCACGCCTCGGTCAGCACGCTGCGCAGGATCTGCCCGATCTCCGCGAACTCGGCCGGGCCGATCGTCAGCGGGGGAGCGAGCTGGATGACGGGGTCGCCGCGGTCGTCGGCGCGGCAGTAGAGGCCCGCGTCGAACAGGGCCTTGGAGAGGAAGCCGCGCAGCAGGCGCTCGGACTCGTCGTCGTCGAACGTCTCCCGCGTCGCCTTGTCCTTCACCAGCTCGATGCCGAAGAAGTAGCCGTCGCCGCGCACGTCGCCGACGATCGGGAGGTCGTGGAGAGACTCCAGCTCGGCGCGGAAGAGCGGGGAGTTGGCGCGGACGTGCGCGTTGAGCCCCTCCTCCTCGAAGATGTCGAGGTTCTCGAGCGCGACGGCGCTCGCCACCGGATGCCCGCCGAACGTGTAGCCGTGGTAGAACGCGGTGTCGCCATGGCGGAAGGGCTCGTAGATGCGGTCGGAGATGACCGTCCCGCCGAGCGGCGAGTAGCCGCTGGTGACGCCCTTGGCGAAGGTGATCATGTCGGGCTGGTAGCCGTAGGCGTTGCACGCGAAGTACTCGCCGAGGCGGCCGAACGCGCAGATGACCTCGTCGCTGACGAGCAGCACGTCGTACTTGTCGCAGATCGCGCGCACGCGCTGGAAGTACCCGGGGGGAGGGGGGAAGCATCCACCCGAGTTCTGCACCGGCTCGAGGAACACCGCGGCGACCGTCTCGGGACCTTCGAAGAGGATCATCTCCTCGATGCGGTCCGCGGCCCAGACGCCGAAGGCCTCGAGGTCGTCCGCCGGGGCGCCCATGTCGCCGGCACGGTAGAAGTTGGTGTTGGGCACACGGAATCCGCCGGGCGTGACCGGCTCGAACATGCCCTTGATCCCCGGAAGACCGGTGATCGCCAGGGCTCCCTGGGTCGTGCCGTGGTACGCGATGGCACGCGAGATCACCTTGTGCTTGGTGGGGCGTCCCTGCAGCTTCCAGTAGTACTTGGCGAGCTTGAACGCGGTCTCCACCGCCTCGCCGCCGCCGGTGGAGAAGAACACGCGGTTCAGGTCGCCGGGGGCGTAGTCGGCGAGTCGATCCGCGAGCTCGATCGCCGCCGGGTGCGCGTACGACCACAGGGGGAAGAACGCGAGGTCCTCCGCCTGCTTGGCGCTGACCTCGGCCAGTCGACGGCGACCGTGGCCGGCGTTGACGACGAACAGGCCGGCGAGGCCGTCGATGTACCGCTTGCCGGTCGAGTCCCAGATGTGGTGGCCCTCGCCCCGCACGATGATGGGCACGCCGTCGCGCTCCATCGTCGACTGGCGGGAGAAGTGCATCCACAGATGCTCGCGGGCCATGGCCTGCAGTTCGGCGTCGGTTCGGGTGACCGGTTCGGATGTGAGCGACATGAAGACCTCCGTTGGGCTCCCTCCAGACGATACTCGGGGACCCCGGCCGAGCATCCGTGCTGATCGTCGGTTTCCCGCGACTTTCCCGGACGCTGTATCCGGTCAGCGCGCCGAAGCGCGCGAGGCGAGGACGGCGTCCCAGACGGCGTCGGCGACCTCGCGCTTCGATCCGGATGCCTCGGCCACCGGCTCGCCGTCGCGGCCGATGACGACGACCGTGTTGTCGCCGCGCTCGAAGCCGACCGACCAGCCGACCTCGTTCACGACGAGCAGGTCGACGCCCTTGCGCTCGCGCTTGCGGCGGCCGCGCTCGAGCAGTCCCTCCCGGGTCGGCGCGGTCTCCGCGGCGAAGCCGACGATGGTCTGCGCAGCATCCGTCCGATCGGCGACGAGACGCGCGAGGATGTCCTCCGTCTGCACCAGCTCGAGCGTGAGACCCGGTCCGGGTGCGGACTCCTTGGTGATCTTGGCGTCGGCGATCTCGACCGGGCGGTAGTCCGCCACGGCGGCGGCCATGACGACGACGTCGGCGTCGACGGATGCGGCGCGCACCGCCTCGCCCAGTGCGGCTGCGGTGCGGGCGCGGGTCACCGAGATGCGCGGATCGTCCGCACCCGGGAGCACCCCTTCGTCGACATGCGCGGCGACCAGTCGCACCTGCGCGCCGCGATCGGCGGCTGCGCGGGCGAGGGCGACGCCCTGGAGGCCGCTGGATCGGTTGCCGATGAACCGCACGGGGTCGAGGGGCTCGCGTGTGCCGCCCGCCGAGACCACGACGGTGAGGCCCGAGAGGTCCCGTCGCCCATCGACCAGCGCGAGCGCGCGGGCGACGATCTCGTCCGGCTCGGACATGCGGCCCGGGCCGATGTCCGTCCCGGTCAGGGCGCCGTCGTCGGGTCCGACGACGTGTACGCCCCGCGCACGGAGCGTGGCGATGTTGGCCGCGGTCGCCGGGTGCCGCCACATCTCGGTGTGCATCGCCGGGGCCACGACCACCGGCGCGGTCGTCGCGAGCAGGGTCGTGCCGACGAGGTCGTCGGCCAGGCCCGCCGCCATCTTGGCGAGCGTGTTCGCCGTGGCCGGAGCGACGATCACGAGATCGGCGGCCTGGCCGAGGGCGACATGCCGCACGGCGGCGACGTCGTCGTGCACGCTGGCGGTCACGGGATGGCGGCTGATGGCCTCCCACGTGGGCGCGCCGACGAACCGCAGGGCGTTCTCGGTGGGCACGACGTGCACCTCGTGCCCGGCGAGCACGAGCGAGCGCACGACCTGTACCGTCTTATATGCGGCGATCCCGCCCGTGACTGCGACGACGACGAACACGTGTCGATCCTGCCACGCGGGCGCAGTCGGGAGGGAACATGTGCACGGTCGTCATCCGGGTGCCCGAGCCCGGCGAGGGGCCCGTCCGGCTTCTCGCGGTGCGCGACGAGGACCCCGGACGAGGATGGCTGCCCCTCGGGGAGAACTGGCCCGACCGGCCCGGTGTCGTCGGCGTGCGCGACCGGCGCGCGGGCGGCGCGTGGCTTGCGGCGGACCCCGCATCCCACCGCCTGGCGGTGCTGCTGAACCGTCGCAGCCCCGAGCCGCCGGTGGGCGTGCAGCTGATCTCGCGCGGCGGCATCCCGCTCGACGCGGTGGCGGGGCTGCCGGTCGAGCCCACGACGGCCACCGCGGGATTCAACCTCGTGACCGTGGAGGACTCGGGCGCGCGGGTCATCACATGGGACGGGGTGGAGCGGCGGGAGGCCCGCATCCCGTCCGGCACCCACATGATCGCGCATGACGATCTCGACGACTCGGCCACCGCGCGCATCGCCGCCTGGCACGACGCGTTCGCCGATGCCCCGACCGAGGGTGTGCACTGGTGGATGCCGTGGCTCGAGGTGCTGCGCGCATCTGCCGGGGTCGATCCCGATGACGAGCGGGCGATCGTGCGCGACAACCGCCCGCTGGGCTATCCGACGCTCTCGACGCTCCTGTGCGCCGCTTCGATCGGCACCTCCGGCATCGACGTCCGGTACGCGGAGTTCGCCGAGCCGGGACACTGGGATGCCGTGACCCTGCGCTGATCCGCGCCGGTCGGTGCGGATCCGTCCCCCGCGGGAGCGGAGGTCGTCAGTACTCTGGCGGCATGGACTTCGGCCTCGATCTGGTGCTGATCCCGCTCGTCGCGGTGCTCGCCCCGCTGCTCACCCGCGGTCTCGGGCGGTGGATCCCCATCCCCGTCGTGGTCTTCGAGCTGGTGCTCGGCATCATCGTCGGCCCCAGCGTGCTCGGCTGGGCCCAGCCCACCGTCTTCGCGCACTCGCTGTCGCAGCTCGGTCTCGCGATGCTGTTCTTCGTCGCAGGAACCGAGATCGAGTTCCAGGCGCTGCGCGGACGCACGGGCACCATGGCGGGCCTCGGCTGGCTCATCAGTCTCGGTGCGGGCGTCGCGCTCGGCTTCCTCGTGGCACCGGGTGAGGCCGCCATCATCATCGGGATCGCGCTGGCGTCGACGTCTCTCGGCACGCTGCTGCCGATCCTCCGCGATGCCGGCGAGCTCAAGACGCCGTTCGGCAGAGCCGTCGGCGCGCTCGGCACGGTCGGCGAATTCGGTCCCCTCGTGGCGATCTCGATCTTCCTCGGGGGACGGGCGCCCGGCCCCGCCACGATCGTGCTCGGCATCTTCGTCCTCATCGCTGCGGGAGCGGTCTGGTACGCCTACAAGGCGCCCAGCGGTCGCCTGCACCGATTCGTGACGTCGACGATCCACACGTCGGGCCAGTTCGCCGTGCGACTGGTGATCCTGATCCTCGCCGCCCTCGTGTTCCTCAGCCTCGTGCTCGACATCGACATGCTGCTCGGCGCGTTCACCGCCGGGATCGTGTGGCGACTGATGATCCGGGATGCCGACGACGAGCTCCACGAGCAGGTCGAGACGAAGATCGAGGCCGTGGCGTTCGGCTTCCTCGTGCCGGTCTTCTTCGTCTACACCGGCGTGACGTTCAACCTCACGTCGCTGCTGAAGAACCCGGCGCTGCTGGCGCTGGTCCCGGTGGTCCTCATCCTGCTGTTCATCGTGCGCGGCCTGCCGTCGATGCTCGCTGCGCCCGTCGGCGCGCGCGCCCGCGGGCGGCTCTCGATCGCGCTGCTGGGTGCGACGGGCCTCCCGATCATCGTGGCGGTGACGTCCATCGGCGTCGAGAAGGGCATCCTTCCCGGCAGCGCCGCGGCCGTCTTCGTCGGTGCGGGCATGCTGTCGGTGCTGATCTTCCCGCTCATCGGCATGGGCCTGCGCAACGAGCGGGTGGGTCCCTCCGCGGAACTCTCGGATGAGAAGCTCTGACCTCTCCGGGATCGTCGCCGGGGCGATCGAGCGCCTGACGGGCGTCCCGCAGGAGCGGCTGGGCGAGATCCTCCCCGCGCGGCGCGTTCTCGGCATCCCCCGCGCCGCCCGCATCCGGCCGTGGGGGAGCGCCTGGCACCTCGGTGTGGTGCTCATCGCCGAGGACGGCCGGATCTTCGAGACGGGCGACATCGTGCGGGCCCGCGAGGAGATCAGGCGCGGGTTCGCCGCCGAATCCCAGCGGGAGCGGGCCGCGCTCGCGGCCGCCGCCCGCCGGGGCGGCTTCGCCGAGGGCGAGACGGTGCACCTCGGCTGGCACCAGCTCGACCTCAGCGCTCTTGAGCGGGGAGGCTCCTCGGGGCCGCTCGCGCTGCGCGACGGCGAGCCGGTCGTGCGCTGGAGCCACTCCGGCGGCTTCGTGCCGCTCGCCGCCTACCTCGACGAGCGGGTCGAGCTGCTGCGGCATCCGCCGCAGGGCGCCACCTGACGGGCTTCCTTCGCGCCGCTGTTCGCCGCCCGCGCTGCACTTCAGCGCCCGCGCGGCTGAAATGTGCACGAGCGCCGGAACGATCGGCCGCGGATGCAGCAAACGGCAGCGCGACTGGATCAGACCGTGGACCAGCCGCCGTCGGCCATGAGGATCGCACCGTTGATGAACGAGGCGTCGTCGCTGAGCAGCCACGTGATGGCGGCGGCGAGTTCCTCGGGCTGAGCGGCGCCGGGGATCGCCGTCTGCATGATCGGGCCGATGCGGCCGGCTGCGAACTCCGACCGGAAGGGCGCCTCGATGTTCGTCATGACGGCGCCGGGGGCGACGGCGTTCGTGCGGACGCCCTGCGGCCCGTAGAAGAAGGCGGTGCTCTTGGTCAGGCCGATGACCGCGTGCTTCGACGCGGTGTAAGCGGTGCCGGATGCGGAGGCACGGATGCCGGCCTCGCTCGCGGTGTTGACGATGGCGCCCTTGCCGCGCTCGAGCATGCCGGGGAGGACGGCGCGGGTGAGGCGCATCGGGCCGGTGACGTTGACGCCCATGACCCGCTCCCACATCTCGTCGGTGAGCTCGCCGACGGGGAGGAAGGCATCCATGATGCCCGCGTTGTTGGCGAGCGCATCGACGGCGCCGTCCGCCGCGGCGAGGATCGCCTCGATGGTGTCGGGGGCGGCGACGTCGCCGGCGACGGTCTTCAGCCTGTCGCCGCCGACCTCGGCAGCGAGCTCCTCGAGACGGGGAGCAGAGATGTCGGATGCGACGACCGTCGCTCCCTCGGCGAGCAGGCGCAGGGTGGTCGCCTTGCCGATGCCGGAGCCGGCGCCCGTGACGACGGCGGTCTTGCCCTCGAAGCGGCCCGGGACGATGGCGGTGCTCATGTGGATGTGTCTCCTTCGGGGCGGCGGATCCACCCTTCATCGGGAATATAGCACTCAGTGCCATAATCCGTTCCGAAGGACCAAAGAGATATCCGGTCGGCGTACCGGACCGTGGCGGGCGGCACTGCGAGGATGGAGGGCATGGCAGCAGGCAGAGGTCCGGGGCGCCCGGTCGAGGCGGACCCCGGGGCGATCGCCCTCACCGCCCTGCGTCTGTTCGCGGCCCGCGGCATCGACGAGGTGACGATGGCCGAGGTCGCGGAGGCCGCCGGCGTCAGCCGCCGGACGCTCTACCGGTGGTTCCCGTCGAAGGGCGCGCTCGTGTGGGGCGGCGCCGCCGAGGCCGACGAGCGGTTCGAGGCGGCCTGGACCGCGGCCGCCGGCATGCCGCTGTTCGATCGCGTGCGCGCCGGGTACGAGGCATCCCTCGCCCCGCTCGGTCCGGAACCGGATGCGACGCGCCTGCGCCTGCGTTTCATCGATGCGAGCCCGGCGCTCGCCGCCGTGGGATCCGAGCTGCAGGAGCGGATGGGGGAGCACCTCGCCGCGCATCTGTCCGAGGCGCTCGACCAGCCGGTCGACAGCCTTCGCATCGCCTCCCTCACGGGCGCGATCGGCGGCGCGTCCTACGCCGCGCTCGTGTGGTGGGCGCGCGGCGAGGATCCGCGCTCACCGGCCGAGGTCATCGACGAAGCGCTGGCACCGCTCGCCGCCCTGTTCTGAGCCGCGGTCTGAACCGCGGTCGCGGCGTCAGCCGAACTGGCGGACGAAGCCGCGCACGACCCGCATGGGCTCCGTCACGGGCGCGCTGAGCACCCGCTCGGAGATCACCTCGTAGTCGGCGGAGGCGAAGTAGCCGTACTCGCGATAGATCGCCATCCGCTCGACGAAGGCCGTCCTCGACGCCTCGGGGTGGAACTGGGTCGCATAGAGGCGATCTCCCCATCGGTACGCCTGGATCGCGCTCGATGGGCCGCGCGCGAGCAGGACCGCACCCGGGGGAGGCTCGGACGAACCCTCCTTGTGGCCGGTGAGCGCCGTGAAGCGCGTCGCGAGCGGACCGAAGACGGGGTCGTGCTCGCCGTCCTCCGTCAGCGTGACGACGGTGGGACCGGTCTCCTCACCGTGCGCGCGGCTCACCTCGCCGCCCAGCGTGCGGGTTGCGACGCCGATGCCGTAGCAGGTGAACAGCACCGCGGGCCCGCCGTCCGCGGCCGCCGCCGCCAGCGCGGCAAGGCCGGCTTCGACGTGCTTCTGCCGATCGGGCTTCGCCGACTCCGGGTCGACCGTGTTGAAAGGGCTGCCTCCGACCATGTACGCCGCGTATGCGGCGAGGTCCGGGAGCGGGTCGCGGACGAGGTCGAGCGCGTCGAGTTCGTCGTCCGACAGGCCGGACGCCAGGCGGAACGATTCGTACTCCGCCTCGGCGGCATTCCTCTGCGGCCGTACGCAGACATACAGCACCCGGGCGCTCATGGCGCAGATTCTATGGGGCGCCGCTGGGCGCATGCATCCGTCCCTGGAGATTTCCGAAGCGGTTGTATCAGGCGAAACACTTCCCACTCGTTCCCTATGTGGAGACAATGGGCGCTATGACCGACATCGATCGGTCGGAGCCGGACGGCCAGGAGCGTACTGGGAACGCGTGGGCCGAGGCATCCGACAACTCCGCCGCGCCCGCACGATGGGAGCACGCGGCCGACCTGTTCCTGCGCTGGCGCGAGGGCGAGACCCGCGCGATGGACGAGCTCGTGCGCCTCATGACACCCGTGCTCTGGCACGTCGTGCGCGCGTACGGCCTTGACCGCGCGCTCGCCGAAGACGTCGTCCAGACGACGTGGCTGACGCTGGTGCGCCGGCACGAGACGATCATGGATCCTCGCGCGGTGTCCGGCTGGCTGACGATGTGCGCGCGCCGCGAGGCGTGGCGCGTCGGCAAGCTGCAGCGCCGCGCCGATCCGACCGAGGCCGAGTACCTGGAGCCCCACCTTCCGACATACGAGTCGGCCGAGCACACCGCCGGGGTCGAAGACGACCAGCGGCGCCTGTGGGCATCGGTCGGCAGGTTGGACGACCGATGCCAGCGCCTGCTGCGCGTCATCGCGTTCGACGACCGGCCCGACTATGCGCGCATCGCCGCGGATCTGTCGATGCCGGTCGGCTCGATCGGACCGACGCGCCAGCGGTGCCTGGGAAAGCTGCGCGCCTTGCTCGAGGGCGACGGATGGAGGGACCACGATGCAAACTGAGGACTTCGCGGCGGATGCCGCGCTCTTCGCACGACTTCGCTCGGTGTGGGAGGACGTCGATCCTTTGCCCGCCGACCTTGTGGACAGGATGGTGGCCGCGGTCGCCGTCGAGGACCTGTCGCGGGAGTACGCGCTGCTGACGCTCGTCGAGACGAATCTCGCCGCCGTCCGCAGCGACTCGGACACCATGACGTTGCAGTTCAGCGACGGTACGACGACGGTGCTCCTGCACATCACGCAGACCGAGTCCGGCAAGCACCGAATCGACGGATGGGTGGATGCCTCGGCCCTCGCCGTCCGGCTCGTCCAGGCGACCCGCGAGCTGCCGGCCGAGCTCGGCGAGCATGGCCGCTTCGCGTTCGACGGCGTGCCCGCCGGAGTCTCCCGTCTGAAGCTGGCGGTGCGCGACGAGGGAGGCGAACTCCACGATTTCCAGACCCCGCAGTTCGAAGTGTGACCGTAAGGACAGCAGATGACCGACCTTCCCCCCGATTCGTCCTCCGACCGTCCTCCCGCCTCCTGGCGCGACCGCTATGACGCGGCCCGCGCGCAGGGCGTGCCGCTGGATCCTGCCAGCGAGCCCGTGGCGGGCGTCAACGCGTATCCGACGTCGTACGACCGGTCGCACCTGCTCGTCACCGTCTCCGACGGCGCACTCGAGTCGCTGCTCGACCTGTTGGCGAACGCCGCATCCGACTTCGGATGGGGCATCGCCCTGCAGAACATGGACGGGACGCCGCTGACCCGGGAGGATGCGTCAGCTCGCGCGCGTCGCTGGCGGGAAGCGCTCGAGCTGCCGACCATCCATCGCGTGTCGATCTTCCCGTCGCCGAGCCCTGACAAGGACGACCAGCCCGTCCCGCCGATCGACGCGTGGCGCCTGCTGCAGCGCGCCCGCGCGCGGGCCAGCGCCAATGGAGGAAAGCCGGATGTGCCGGGCGTGAGCCTGGATCACGTCCTGAGCGTGGATCCGTATGGCTCTACCAACCCGTACGGGTCGACGAACCCTTATGGCTCTACCAACCCGTACGGGTCGACGAACCCTTATGGGTCTACCAACCCGTACGGGTCGACGAACCCGTATGGGTCGACCAATCCCTACGGGAGCACCAACGCCCCCGGAACGGGGAGTTACGCTCAGCCCGGAAGCGGCGGCCGACAGGTGGTCGATTACATAGGTGCGGGCCCGATACGCTCTCGGAAGCTCGCGTCGAGCGGACGTCGTCCCGTCGTGGCGATCCTCGACACCGGGTGTGGAAAACACCCCTGGCTCACCGATGACATCGTGACTCGGACACCGACCTTCGACGGACACCACATCGGCGAGCACACTGCTGCGACCGACCCGGAAGTGTCGGGCGACCTGATCGGCCAGTTCGACGGAGCGATCGACCCGGCGTCGGGCCATGGCACCTTCATCGCGGGAATCATTCGCCAACTCGCACCCGAGGCCGACATCATCGCGGTCCGCGTGGCGAACAGCACGGGCGCGCTTCTCGAGGGCGACTTCATGATGGCCGTCCGCTCGCTCGTCCAGTGGATGGCTGCGCCCCCGAAAGCGGGCGGGCGCCCGATCGACGTCCTCAATCTGTCACTCGGGTATTACCACGAGACGCCGGACGATGAGCTGTTCGATCACACGCTCTCCCAACTCTTGGTGGCGGCTCGAAACAAGGGTTGCGCGGTGGTCTGCTCGGCGGGCAACGACGCGACCGATCGTCCGGCATTCCCCGCGGCGCTATGGGATTGGCCTGGTGCAGAGTTCACTGTCGAGGATCCCGCGGATGTCGCACCGCACCTCTCGGTGGGCGCTCTGAACCCGAACCATCGTTCGGTCGCGCTGTTCAGCAACATCGGCGCGTGGGTTCGAGCGTACGCCCCCGGTGTCTCGGTTCTCAGCACGACGCCGCCCTTCAATGGAGGCATACAAGCGGGGACCCGGAACGATCGATACGGGCTCCGAAGAGAGACGATCGACCCGGATGACTGCACCGGCGGGTTCGGACTGTGGAGCGGCACCTCCTTCGCTGCTCCGCATGTGGCCGGAACGCTCGCTGCCGAGCTCACGGATGCACTGATGAGCGGCAAGGTCGATCTCAAGAAGCGCATAGACCTGTTGCGATCGTCCGCGAGCGGAGTGATGCAGCGGCAGGCGGGAACGGTAATTGCTCCCGCGTAGGTGAGTTACGGGCACAACTCCGTCGGCTTCATCCCAGACCCGATATCGAGCCCATGACCGGAACGCATCGCATTCGCGAGAAGATGTAGTCGTGTCTCGGTCAGGGGAGTCCTGGCATCGCCGCGCGGTCACCCTGAGCATCAGCGGGCGCTATGCCGAGGCTTCGCACGCGCTCGATCAGGCTCAAGCGGCCGCGACTGATGCGGACATGCAGGCGAGGATTCTGGGAACTCGTGCGGTCATCCTCCAGCGCATCGGTCGTCCAGACGAGGCTGAATTCGCCGCGATCGCCGCCAGTGAGATGCCCGGCATCGGGGACCACACGCGTTCTGCATTACTCGGGCAACTCGGCGCCCTGGCGATGTACAGCGGCCGCCTCTCGGAAGCCGACCGATGGCTGACCGAGGCCATCGACAGCCTCGGGGACACGGTCGAAGCGGCGAGAGTGCGAATCAACCGAAGCCTGGTCGCGATCCAATCGCAGCGGTTCACCGACGCGATCGCCGACATGGACGCCGCCATCGAGACCTTCAAGGCGGCAGGCCTCACGGTTGAGCAAGGTCAAGCCCAGCACAACCGCGCGTACGTCGAACTCCTCAGGGGAGACCTCGTGAGCGCCCTGCAGGGCATGCTCGCGGCCCGCCCGCTCGCCGCGACCTCCCCCGTCGCTGCGGCGATCGGCGACATCGACCGGGCCGAGGTGCTTCGGGATGCGGGGCAGACCAACGAAGCCGAGGCGCTGCTCGCAGCGTCGGCTCCGATCTTCGGGCGTCACCGCATGCCGCAGTCCCGGGCCGAGACGGAGTTCCAGCTGGCACGGTCGCAGCTCATGCACGACCCGCCGAAGGCGCGGAAGACGGCTGCGGCCTCGGCGAACCGCTTCCGCTCGGTCGGCAACGAGGCGTGGGCGTCGCGGGCCGACGCCATCCGCCTGCGCGCCGAGCTCGCGGCCGGTGCGCCGGCGCTCAGCGGGCGGGTGCCGGAGCCGCGCCGCCCCCTGGATCCTGCCGAGGCGGAGGCCGTGGCATCCGCCCTCGACGGGTTCGGCTTCGCGAGCGAGGCCGCCGCCCTGCGTCTGTCGCTCGACATCTGGCGGTCACGCCATCCGCGGGCCGGCCCCAGCGCGACGCGCGCCCTGCGCGTCCCGCGCACCGCCTCGCTCGAGGTGCGCCTGCTGGCGCACGAGGCGCGGGCCGAACGGGCCGTCGCCGTCGGCCGCGAGGCCGACGTCCGCAGGCACATCTCGGCGGGGCTCGACGAGCTCGCCGAGTGGCAGGCGGCGTTCGGCAGCCTCGACCTGCAGACGTCGGTGTCGGCCCACGGTCGCAACCTGATCGTCGCGGGGCTGGCGTCGGCCGTCCGGACGCGGCGCCCGGACGTCCTTTTCGAATGGTCGGAGCGCGCGCGGCACCTCAGCCAGCAGGTGGTGGCGATCCGCCCTCCGCAGGATCCGCAGCTCGCCGCCGACCTCGCCGAGCTGCGCCACCTCCGCTCCGACGACCCGACCGGCGCGTGGCGCCGTGACCCCCGGCTCGCCGCACTCGAGGAGCGGGCGCGGGAGCGCCAATGGTCGGCGACGGGGGCGGCCGGCATCCATCAGCGCGTCACGCTGGAGTCGCTGCGGGATGCGCTCGACAGCCGCACGGCGCTGCTGAACTTCGTCTACTCCGGCGAGGTGCTCACGGCCCTCGTCGTCACGGGCGATCGCGCCAAGATCATCGACCTCCCGGGATGGCAGAGCGTCCGGCGGATGCTCCCGGGGCTGCGGGCCGACCTCGATATGGCTGCGTCCATCCATTCCGGCCCGATGGTCGAGGTCGTCAAGCGCAACCTCGACGACCGGCTCGCCGTCATCTCCGCCGCACTGCTCGACGAGGTCGTCGCGTTCGCCGATGCGCAGAGGATCGTCATCACGGTGCCCGGAGTCCTCGGCGGCCTGCCGTGGGGGATGCTGCCCGCGCTGCGCGGGCGCGAATTCACCCTGGCGGCGTCCGTCACCCGTTGGGTCGCCCAGACGGGCGCCGCGACCGCCCGCACGGCGGGATTCGCGGTCGGCCCTCGCGTCGCGCGGGGTGACGAGGAGACAGAGGCCGCGGCATCCGCGTGGCCGTCCGCCCGTGTGCTCCGCGGGCATGATGCGACGGTGGATGCGGTGGCCGACCTCGCCGCGGACGTTGACGTGCTGCACGTCGCCGCGCACGGGAGGCACGCGGCATCCAACGCGCTCTTCTCCGGCATGGAGCTCGCCGACGGCACGCTGTTCGGCTACGACGTGGACCGCATCCCGCGGGTCCCGTCGATCGTCGTGCTGTCGTCGTGCGAGGTCGGCCGGTCGTCGGTCCGCTGGGGCGAGGAGGCGGTCGGGATGACCCGGGTCTGGCTGCACGCCGGGACGCACGCCGTCGTGGCGACGCCGGTGATCGTCGCCGACGACATCGCGTGCGAGCTGCTCGGGGCCATGCATGCCGGCCTCGTCGCGGGTCTCACGCCGTCGGCCGCGCTGGCCGACGCGTCGACCCGGACGGGCCTGGTGTCGTCTTTCCAGGTGCACGGCGCAGGATTCTGAAAAACCTTGTATCAGAGGTATGGATAGGCGCTCTGACACTGTGGAACGGCGCTGCATAGAGCGGGATCCGGGGGGAACACCCGCATTGCTGGGGGCAGCGGTCAGATCATCGGGGGGCACTTGGGGAGTGCCGATCGTCCGCGCGCCGGTTCCGGGGGGATGTCGCAGAGACCCAGGTCGGCGACATCCCCCGCCTTTCGTTGTGCCGCATCGGCCGCGAGCCCGCACTCCTTTCCCGAACCCGCACTCGATTGACGTGAATCGGATGCGGGCTGGGGAAACGAGTGCGGGCTCGCGGTCGGGGGTGAGAGGGCTCAGCGGGAGGAGTTCGCGGTGCGACCGCGCACGATGCCCACGAACGCCTCGACCTCCGGGGTCGTCCGGTCGGCCACCCACGCCAGTGAGACGCGGGACGACGGCGCATCGCGCAGCAGGCGGTACTCGGCATCCTTCCGGTGATGCAGCCGGGCGAGCGACATCGGAACGATCACGACCCCGACCCCCGCCGCCACGGTGGCGATGGCGTCGGCCGTGGTCTCGGGAGAGGCGAAGCTCGGTGCGACGGTGCCGTCCACCTCGAGGCCCAGCACGTCATCCTGCGGCACGATGAGCACCTCGCCCTCGAGGTCCGCGGCGTCGAGCTCGTCGGCGGCGGTGAGGTGGGAGTCCGCGGCGACGACCACGACCGTGGCCTCGTCGTACAGGGCGATGACGTGCAGGCCGTCCTGGTCGATGGGCTGCCGGATGAGGGCCGCATCGACCTCGCCCCGCCGCAGGGCATCGTGCTGCTCGGAGACGCTCAGGGGGACCAGCTCGAGGCGGGTGCGCGGCATCCGTTCGTTCCAGATGTCGATCCACTTGCCGGGTGTGGCTCCCGGGATCGCTCCCAGCCGGAACGACTCCGCTGGCTCGGGCTCGGGCACGATCGGCTGGGGTGCCGGGGGCTGCCGTGGCCTGCCCTTCGGCTGAGTGCCGGGCCTTCCCACGCGCGGGTTGCCCGGACGTGCGCCACCCCGCCTGCCGTTCGCCATGAGCCCCACCGTACCTCGCCGGTCTCACCGGCGGCGGTCACCGGCATTCCCGGCCCAGGGGATCGAGTCGCGGACGCGGCCGGGCGGGCCGTCCGGGGCGGGCTTCGGAACCTGCCCAAGCCGGGGCGGCCGAATCCCGGAAGGCACCCGCACTGCGCGATACCGTGTGCGCATGGTCGGAATCCTCGCGCTCGTGTTCGCAGCGCTCGCCGCGCTCTTGCACGTCTACATCTTCATCATGGAGAGCGTGCGGTGGACGACGCCCGCTGTGTGGCGGCGCTTCGGGGTCGCCGACCAGCAGTCGGCCGACATCACCAGGCCGATGGCGTACAACCAGGGGTTCTACAACCTGTTCCTCGCCATCGGGGCGGGCCTCGGCATCCTTCTGTTCGCGATGGGCGGCCCGGACGCGCTGGTCGCCGGTCGCACGCTCGTGCTGTTCAGCCTCGGGTCGATGGTCGCCGCAGCGCTCGTGCTGACGACCACCGGCCTCAAATACCTGCGCGCCGCCCTGCTGCAGGGCACTCTGCCGCTGATCGGCTTCGTGCTCATGCTCTTCGCATAGGCGGCGCGGGACGCGGGGTCAGGCGGCCAGACGCAGGCCCCTCTTGTCAGTCGCGACGTGTGCGCGATCGGCGATGATCTCGTCGTCGCCGATGAGCGCGCCCATCGCGACGATGGCGTGATCGCCGACACTCGTGCGCACCCCGATCTTCGCGCGCGCGCCGATGGCGGCGCCGGGGCCGATGTGCGCGTGTGCAGCGATGTCAGCCTCCGGGCCGATGACGGCGTCGGACTCGATCCAGGCTCCGTGGTGGACATGCACCCCGGCAGCGATCTGCGCTCCGGGCTCGACATACGCCCCCGTCTCCACGACAGCCGTGGGGTGCACCTTCGCGCCGTGCGCGATCAGTCCCCGGCCGTTGACGTGCTTGCGGTAGCGCAGCGTCTCGCCGCTTTCCTTCTCGATATCCACGTAGTTCTTGCCCACGGTTCCCTCCGCCGGCGCACAGTCCCAGGGTGTGCACTATGCACCGGAATAGATGCAACGTCGGTCTTCGGCATCCCATTCCCGCACTCAGCAGGCGCACAGATGTCACGCATCAGACACCCTGGATGGTTCAATCGGGGCCCGGTCGTGGGCACGCAGACGCGAAGAAGGGATGCCGCGAGCCGCGGCATCCCTTCTCCGTTTCCCCAGGTCAGACGGCGTACTCGTCGGCGACCTCGAGGGCGCGGTCGATGACGTCGAGTCCGCGGCGCAGCTCGTCCTCGGCGATGACGAGCGGCGGTGCGACGTGCAGGCGGTTGAAGTGCGTGAACGGCCACACGCCGGCCTTCTTGCAGGCCGCGGCGACGGCCGCGACCGGAGCGGCGTCCGCGCCGGCGGCGTTGAACGGCACGAGCGGCTCGCGCGTCTCCTTGCTCTTCACGAGCTCGATGGCCCAGAAGAGGCCCGCGCCCCGGACATCGCCAACGGATGCGTGGTTCGCGGCGATCTCCTGCAGGCGAGGCTGCACGACCCGGGCACCGAGGTCGCGGACGCGTTCGAGGATGCCGTCACGCTCGAACACCTCGAACGTGGCGACCCCGGCTGCACACGCCAGCGGGTGGCCCGAGTATGTGAGGCCGCCCGGGAACGCCACCGTGTCGAAGTGGCTCGCGATGCGGTCGGAGATGACGACGCCGCCGAGCGGCACGTACCCCGAGTTCACGCCCTTCGCGAAGGTGATGAGGTCGGGCGTGACACCGAAGCGGTCGACGGCGAACCACTCGCCGACGCGGCCGAAGCCGACCATCACCTCGTCCGCGATGAAGGCGATGCCGTACCGGTCGCACAGCTCGCGCACGCCCGGGAGGTATCCGGGCGGGGGCACGAGGACTCCGTTGGTGCCGACGATCGACTCGAGGATGATGGCGGCGATCGTCGAGGCGCCCTCGAGGACGATGACCTGCTCGAGGTGTTCGAGCGCGCGCTGCGCCTCCTCCTCGGGGGACGACGAGTGGAACGGCGAGCGGTAGGCGTAGGGGCCGAAGAAGTGGGCGACGCTGCCGTCGCCGGGCTCGTTCGCCCACCGGCGCGGGTCGCCGGTGAGCGAGATCGCCGTGGTGGTGTTGCCGTGGTAGCTGCGGTACATCGAGAGCACCTTGCGCTTGCCGGTGACGGCCCGGGCCATGCGCACGGCGTTCTCGTTGGCGTCGGCACCTCCGTTGGTGAAGAACACCTTGTTCAGGTCGCCCGGCGCGACCTCGGCGATGCGGCGTGCCAGCTCGCCGCGCACGTCGTTGGCCATGGACGGCTGGATCGTCGCGAGACGGCCGGCCTGCTCCTGGATGGCGCGGATGAGATCGGGATGCTGGTGCCCGAGGTTCAGGTTCACCAGCTGCGACGAGAAGTCGAGGTAGGCGTTGCCCTGGTAGTCCCGGAAGGTCGCTCCTTCGCCCGCGGCGACGGGCAGCGGGTCGATGAGTGCCTGGGCGCTCCAGGAGTGGAAGACATAGGCGCGGTCATCCGCTCGCACCCGGGCCTCGGCCTCGAGGTCGGGGAGTGCGTGGGTGTCGCCGAGCCGGTCGGTGTACGACGCGGTCGTGAGGGTGTCGGTCATCGTGTGTCCTGCGAGTGTCAGTTGTTCTGGGGGAAGCCGAGGTTGATGCCACCGTGGGTGGCCGGGTCGAGCCAGCGGCTCGTGATGGCCTTCTCACGGGTGAAGAAGTCGAACCCGTGCACGCCGTATGCCTTCGCGTCGCCGAACAGGGACTGCTTCCATCCGCCGAACGAGTGGTACGCGACCGGGACGGGGATCGGCACGTTGATGCCGATCATGCCGACCTGGATCTCGTTCTGGAACCGGCGCGCGGCGCCGCCGTCGTTGGTGAAGATCGCGGTGCCGTTGCCGAACTGGCCGCTGTTGATCAGGTCGACGCCTTCCTGGAACGTCTCGATGCGCACGACGGAGAGCACCGGGCCGAAGATCTCCTCCGTGTACGCGCGGGACGTGGTGGGCACGTTGTCCAGCAGGGTCGGGCCGAAGTAGAACCCGTCCTCGTGCCCGTCGACGACCAGGCCGCGGCCGTCCACGACGACGGTGGCGCCGTCGGCCTGAGCGATGTCCACGTAGGAGGAGACCTTGTCGCGGTGCACGCCGGTGATCAGCGGCCCCATGTCGGGCTCCACGCCGTCCATGCCGGCACCGTTGCCGATCTTCAGCCGGCCGATCCGCTCCTGCACCTTGGCGATCAGCTCGTCCGCGACCGGCTCGACGGCCAGGACGACGGAGATCGCCATGCAGCGCTCGCCCGCGGCACCGTACCCGGCGTTGACCGCCATGTCGGCGGCGAGGTCGAGGTCGGCATCCGGCAGGACGAGCATGTGGTTCTTCGCCCCGCCCAGGGCCTGCACGCGCTTGCCGTGCTTCGAGGCGGTCTCGTAGATGTACTGGGCGATCGGGGTCGAGCCGACGAAGCTGATCGACTGCACGTCGGGCGAGGTCAGCAGCCCGTCCACGGCCTGCTTGTCGCCCTGCAGCACCGTGAACACGCCGTCGGGGAGCCCCGCCTCCTGCCACAGCTTCGCCATCCACAGCGCCGCGGACGGGTCCTTCTCGCTCGGCTTGAGCACGACGCTGTTGCCGGCGGCGATCGCGATGGGGAAGAACCACATCGGCACCATCGCCGGGAAGTTGAACGGGCTGATCACGCCGACCACGCCCAGGGGCTGCTTGAGCGAGTACACGTCGATACCGGTCGACGCGTTCTCCGAGTAAGCACCCTTGATGAGGTGCGGGAACCCGGTCGCCAACTCGACGACCTCCAGACCGCGGGCGATCTCGCCGGCAGCGTCCGAGAGCACCTTGCCGTGCTCGGACGTGACGATGGCCGCCAGCTCGCCCTTGCGGGCGTTCAGCAGCTCGCGGAACGCGAACAGCACCGCCTGCCGCTTCGCGATCGAGTACTGCGACCACACCTCGAACCCGCGCACGGCGGACGCGATCGCGGTCGCGATCTCGGCGTCGTCGGCCAGCGCGACCTCCGCCGCGACCGCCCCGGTCGCGGGATTGAACACCGGCGCCGTCCGGCCCGACCTCGACGGGACGACGGCGCCATCGATCCAATGACCGATCTGGGGAACGGATGCTGTGCCTGCAGCAGTGGGCGAAGTCTCAGTGATGCTCATGGTGTCCCTCTCGTTCCGGACAGATCGTGCGGTCATCCTTTAGGCTTATGACTTCAAGTGTGACAGCGGTCCGAAGGGGAGACGCATGGATGATCGTCGCGAAGATGCGTCGATCCGAACGGATCGTCCGAACGGGGCGGCGGCCGACGCGAGCCTTCCCACGGTACGCGAGGTGCTCGCTCTGCCGGAGGTGGTCGAGGGGCTGCCGGAGATCATCGTCGGCGGTGCGCCGCTCGACGCGCGGGTGCGGTGGGTGCACGTGTCCGACAGCGCCGGAGTCGCACGCCTGCTCAACGGCGGCGAGCTGCTGCTGTCGACGGGCAGCGGCTGGCCGGCCGACCCCGTGGCGCTCCGCGGGTTCATCGCCGACCTCGTCGATGCGGGGCTCGCGGGGCTCGTCCTGGAGCTCGGCACGCACTACCGCTACCTGCCGGCCGTCGTCGCCGAGGCCGCGCGCGAGCACGACCTCGCGCTGGCGACGCTGCATCGCGAGGTGAAGTTCGTCGCGGTCACCGAGGCGGTGCACAACCGCATCATCTCGGAGCAGACGGCGGCCCTGCGCGCCCGCGACGAGGTGCGGGAGCGGTTCACCGCGCTCGCGCTGCGCGGCGCACCGGCGGATTACGTCGTCCACCAGCTCGCGCAGACACTCGGCGCACCGGTCGTGCTCGAGAACCTCGCGCACGAGGTCATCGCCGTGGACATGCCGCCCGCGCTCGAGGAGGAGCTGCTGACGGGGTGGGAGTACCGTTCGCGCGCGGCGCACCGCGACCCGGGGGACTTGCTGGTGGTTCCGGTCGAGGCGCGGGGAACGCGATGGGGATACCTGCTGCTCCTTCCCGGGCCGCCGCATCCCGCCGGTCGTCGCGGCGTGCTCGAGCAGGGCGCCATCGCCCTCGCCTTGGGCCGTCTCGCCGACGGCGACTCCGACGAGTGGGCGCGGCTCGGCCGGCGTCGACTGGTCGACGCGCTGCTGGCGGGCCGCTTCGCGGGAGCCGGCGCGGCGGCCGCGCGCCTGGAGGCGGCGGGACTGCCGGTGACGGGTGCCCGCCTGTACGGACTGGTGCTCTCGGGTGCGCCGATCTCGCCCGAGGCGGTGGATGCCGCCGCCCGCGGCCTGCGCGGGCGTGCGCTGGTCGGCTCGGCGCCGGCGGGTGTTCCCGCTCCGGCGGCGGCCGTGCTGCTGTCCCTGCCGCTCGGGGTCGAGCTCGACGACCGGACCGCCCGGGCGTTCGCCCGCGCCGCGGCCGGCGATGGTGCCGATCGCTCCGTGCTGTCGGTCGGGGCATCGGCATCCGGGCTCGATGAGGCGCTCGCGTCGCTCCAGGAGGCGATCGACCTCGCCGCCGGAGGCGGCTGGCGCGAGGCCCGCGGCCTCCGCGTGCGTCGCGGTGACGACCGGCCGCTCGTCCGCCTGCTCACCGCGCTGCGCGACGACCATCGGCTGCTCGAGCACGGCGAGCGCATGCTCGCGCCCCTCATCGACTACGACCTCGCGCGCGACGGCGACCTGCTGGATGTGCTGGGCGCGATGCTCGCGCACCCGGGCAACCGCACGGCGGCGGCATCCGCCTCGCACCTGTCGCGCTCGGTGTTCTACCAGCGCATCGCCCTCATCGAGAACCTCCTGGGCACCGATCTGGACGACGGTGAGACGCAGGCCGCGCTCCATGTGGCGCTGCTCGTGCGGCGCGCCAGCCGACGCTAGCGCGTTGCCGGAGGTGAGGTTCTACCGGGAGAGGCGGCAGAAGGCGCGAGACTGAAGCCGTGATGACGGATGTCTCGTTCCCCGGCGCCGCGGCGACGATCCGCGGCCGACTCTACACGCACGACGAACCGCGGCCGGTCGTCGTCATGACCCACGGCTTCTCGTGCACGGCGTTCGGCATGGTGGTCGACGACTACGCCGCGGTGCTGCATGCGGCCGGCTTCGCCGTGCTGCTGTTCGATCACGAGGGGTTCGGGCGCAGCGCAGGCGAGCGCGGTGTGATCAGCCGGTGGCTGCAGCTGCGCGGCTACGAGCACGCCGTCGAGTTCGCGCGCGCGCACGAGAGGGTCGACGCATCCCGCATCGTCCTGTGGGGCGACAGCTTCAGCGGGGCGGTGTGCGTCGCGCTCGCGGCGTTCTCCCCGGCGATCGCGGCGCTCGTCGTGCAGGTGCCGGCCTGCGGCACGACGTACGGAGAGGCGGATGCCGACGGGTCGCAGTTCCGGGCGCTGGCGGAGTTCGCGCGGAGCGTCGATCCGACGACCGCGCGGGTCGGGGACCCGCATCCCGTCGTCGCGCTCGAACCCGATCAGCAGGAGCCGTTGCTCACGGACCCGTCGGCCGCAGCCTGGTTCGGCGCGTACGGGATGCGCCCGGGATCGACGTGGCGGAACGAGGCGCGCATGGCATCGCTGCGCGCGCCGGCGCCGTTCACGATGAGCGTCCTCGCCCCGCATGTGGCCTGCCCGTCGCTGTGGATCGTGGCGGACGACGATGCGATGCCCGGGGCCGAGCCCCAGGTCTCGCGCGACGCGTGCGCCGCCGCGGGCGGTGAGCTCCTGCGCATCGACGGCGGTCACTTCGGTCTGCTCCACGAACGGTCCGAGCTGTTCGACCTCGTGAGCCGCGCCGAGGTCGAGTTCCTCCACCGCGTGCTGGCATAACCCACCCTCGCGATCCCGCACTCGTTTCCCGAACCCTCACTCGATTCGCGCCATTTGGATGCGGGTTCGGGAAACGAATGCGGGTTCGGGGACCGGAACACGACGGATGCCGCGGACCCGAAGGCCCGCGGCATCCATCGATCGGATCGGCTACTCGGCGTCGAGGTCCGTCTCCAGCAGGACCACGAGCTCGTCGAGCGCCTGGTCCGCACCGACGCCCTCGGCCTTCAGCGTCACGACCGAGCCGTACGCCGCGCCGAGGCCCATCAGGGAGAGGATGCTGCCCGCGTTGAGGTCGGGGCCGCCGGCGACCGCGATCGTGACGGGGACCGTCTTCGCCTGCACGGCCTGCACGAACAGCTTCGCGGGGCGAGCGTGCAGCCCGGAGCTGCTGGCGATGGTGGCTTGACGTTCTGGCATGGGTGTCGTTCCTTTCGTTGCGTCGAGCAGGGGATCAGGCCGGAACCGCGGTGACGGCCTCGGTGGCGTGCTCGGCCTCCTGCAGCTCCTTCGGCGCGATGAACCGCTTGAAGGCCACGACCAGGAGCGCCGTCACGACGAAGCCCGCGATCAGAGCGACCAGGAACGCCCAGAACGGGTTGATCGCGAAGAACACGAAGATGCCGCCGTGCGGGGCGATCAGCTCGACGCCCATCGCCATGCTGAGGCCGCCCGCGACCGCCCCACCGACCATCGAGGCCGGGATGACGCGCAGCGGATCGGCCGCTGCGAACGGGATGGCTCCCTCGCTGATGAACGCCGCGCCGAGGAGCCACGCCGCCTTGCCGTTCTCGCGCTCCACCGGGGTGAACAGCCCTCGCGCCAGGACGGTGGATGCCAGCGCCATCGCCAGCGGGGGCACCATGCCGGCGACCATCACCGCGGCCATGATCATGTAGGGCACGTGGTTCGTCGGCGACGCGGACGCGAGCCCGGCGACGGCGAACGAGTACGCCACCTTGTTGATCGGCCCGCCGAGGTCGATGCACATCATGAGACCGAGAACCACGCCGACGAGGACGATGCCCGCGGTACCGGACAGCGCCGTCAGCCAGTCGTTCAGGGCCGTCATCAGCCAGGCGATGGGCCGCCCGAGGACGAGGATCATCAAGCCCGACGCGACGATGGATGCGAGCAGCGGGATGATCACCACCGGCATGAGGCCGCGCAGCCAGCGGGGAACCTTCCAGCTCGCGATCCAGTAGGCCGTGAAGCCTGCCAGCAGACCGCCGACGATGCCTCCGATGAAGCCGGTGTTCATGAACACCGCGATCGCACCGGCGACGAAGCCGGGGGCGATGCCAGGGCGGTCGGCGATCGCGAAGGCGATGTAGCCCGCGAGCGCCGAGACGAGGAAGCCCATGCTCGTCGCGCCGATCTGGAACGCGATCGCGCCGAGGTAGTACAGCAGGCCCTCGGGCGGCAGGTTGAACAGCCCGTAGTGCTGGATCGTGTACACCGCGTTGTTGACGCCCGAGTCGCCGTGGGCGAGCGCGATGCCGTAGCCGCCGAGCAGGAAGCCCAGGGCGATCAGCAGACCGCCGCCGGCGACGAACGGGATCATGTAGCTCACACCGGTCAGCAGGATGCGCTGGATGTTCGCGCCCCACGACAGCTTGCCGGTCGTCGTGGTCGTACCCGACGAACCGCCGCCACCCGCAGCGCCCACGCGCGGCGCCGAGGGATTGTTGGCCGCCGCGACCGCCTCGGCGATCAGCTGGTTCGGGTGCTCGATGCCGCGCTTGACGCCGGAGCGGACGACCGGCTTGCCGGCGAAGCGCCCCTCCTCGCGCACGTCGACGTCGTTCGCGAAGATCACCGCGTCGGCGTTGTCGATGACGGCCTGCGGGAGCGCCTGGTAGCCGCTGGAGCCCTGCGGCTCGACGACGAGGTCGACCCCCTGCACCTTTCCTGCGGCGGTCAGTGCGTCGGCGGCCATGAACGTGTGTGCGATGCCGGTCGCGCACGAGGTCACCGCGACGATGCGCGCCGGGCGGCCGTCGACCGTGAGGCCGCTGTCGGCGGAAGGGGCCGCAGCCGCAGCCGGAGCCGCGGCCGCTGCCGCCGCAGGTGCCGCTGCCGGCTGGTCCGAGAGCGCCGCATCCACGATCGAGACGACGTCCTCGGGGGTCTCGGCCGCGCGCAGACCCGCCGTGAAGTCGTCGCGCATGAGGCTGCGCGCGAGCTTCGAGAGCACGGCCAGGTGCTCTTCGGCCGCATGCTGGGGCGCCGCGATGAGGAAGACGAGGTCGGCGGGGCCGTCGAAGGCGCCGAAGTCGACGCCCGGCTTCAGACGGGCGAAGACGAGGGATGCCGTCGTCACCGCGGCGCTCTTGGCGTGCGGGATGGCGATGCCACCGGGCAGGCCGGTCTCATCCTTCTCCTCGCGCGCCCAGGCGTCTTGGAACAGTTTGTCGGCATCCGTTGCGCGCCCCTCGGCGACGACGCGTGCCGCGAGGGATTTGATGACCGACTGCTTGTCGGATCCGAGTCCGACGTCGAGACTGACGAGCTCGGGGGTGATGGTGCTGGACACGGTGACCTCCTTTGGCCAGGGTGGGGGCTCAGCTGAGCGGGGTGGTGTGCACCTCGCCCGTGGGCAGCTGGTGCGGGGTGGGGGCTTGGGTTCCGGCGAGGGATGCCGCGGCTGCGCCGTAGAGCATCGACCGGACGAGGCGCTCCTGCGGCGAGGCGCCCTCGAGGTCGGCGAGCAGGTAGCCGGCGAGCGAGCTGTCGCCCGCGCCGACGGTGCTGACCACCTGGATCTTCGGCGGGGTCGCAGCCCACGCGCCGTCGGCGGTGACGAGCACGGCGCCGCGGGCGCCGAGGGTCACGAGCGCTGCGCCGACGGCGGAGGGCACGAGCCGGCGTGCGATGGGCAGCACCGCCTCGAGGTGCTCGTCGCCGTCGGGGATCTCCACTCCGGCGAGCTCGGCGAGCTCGTCGTCGTTGGGCTTGATGAGGTCGGGATATCCGCGCTCGACGACGGCCGCGAGGGCGGCGCCGGACGTGTCGACGGCGATGCGAGGGGCCTTCTCTCCCCACCGCTCGCGGACCGCCAGGATGACGTCGACGTAGAAGTCGTCGCTCACGCCCGGGGGCAGGGAGCCGGCGATCGCCAGCCACGCGGCACCCTCGCACTCGTCGACGACGGCGGCGACGACCTTGCCGGACTCCTCCTCGGTCAGCTCGGTGCCGGGGAGGTTGAGCTTGGTGGTCACACCCGCGGGGTCGGTGATCGTCACATTGGCCCGCGCGTTGCCCGCGACGAGGACGGCGCGGTTGGGCACGCGCGTAGCCCGGAGGGCCCCGACATAGGGGTCCGCCTCGTCGAGGGGAAGCACGGCCATGGTCGGGACGTCGGCTGCGGCGACGACGCGGGCGACGTTGATGCCCTTGCCGCCGGCATCCTCCCGGGACTCGAGGGCCGACTGCACCTCGCCCGGGCGCAGCGGCGCCTCGAGGACGATCGTGCGGTCCAGCGACGGGTTGGCGGTGAGCGTGACGATCATGCGAGCGATACCTCCACATCGGCGGCGGCCAGGGCATGGGCGAGAGCGGGCTCGGGGGCCGCATCCGTCACCAGCACGTCCACCTCGTCGAGCGAGGCGAATCCGGTGAGGAGGTCGCGGTCCTGCTTCGACGAGTCGGCGACGACGACCACGCGCCGAGCCGATCGGACGATCGCGCGCTTGACGGCGGCCTCGTCGGGGTCGGGCGTCGAGAGGCCGAAGTCGGCGGAGACGCCGTTCGTGCCGACGAACGCGATGTCGGGGCGCAGGCCCTCGATCGCCGCGACGGTGGATGCGCCCACCGCGGCGGCCGTCACGCCGCGCACGCGCCCGCCGATGAGGGTGAGCGACACATCGGGGTCGGCAGCCAGGGCGGATGCGACGGTCAGTGAGTGCGTGACGACGTCGGCGCGGCCGTGGATGGCGGCGAGTCGAGTGGGCAGCAGTTCGGCGACGGCCGCGGTCGTCGTGCCGGCGTCGACGTAGATCGACCCGGCGAAGCCCTCGGGAAGGACGTCGAGGGCTCGGTGCGCGATCGCCTGCTTGTCGTCGCTGCGGCGCTCGGCGCGCTCGACGAGTGTCAGCTCGGTGGTGCTGGCACGCTCGGGGAGGACGGCGCCCCCGTGCACGCGGACGAGCGAACCCTGGCGTTCGAGGGCATCGAGGTCGCGACGGACGGTCTCGGTCGTGACGTCGAATCGCCCCGCGAGCTCGACCACGGCGACCCGCCCCTGCTGGGCGAGGAGCTGCTCGACAAGCTTCTGCCGCTCCGTTGCGTACATCGTGTGGGTCCTCCCTTGGATTCCCACACACTACAACAAGAAAAAAGAGAAAACAACAGGTAGTCACAAAAACACAACATCGACGGATACTGCAGCACCCGCGATTCCCTGCCCTTGCGGACCGATCACGCGCCCGCACGCTCCGCGGCGACGGCGTCGCGCACAGCCGGAATCACCTCGGCGGCGTAGCGCTCGGCGGACGTCGGATCGTCGCCGGCTGAGATGAACGTCGAGAAGCCGTGCTCGAGCGCGAGCATCGCGATCGCCTCGGCTCCCTCGTCGCCCGAGATGTTCAGCAGCCGGCGCACGTCCCGCGGATCGCGCCCCGCATCCGCTGCCGCGTCGTCGATGCGCGCGTTGCCGTCGGCGAGGTCCGCGAGCCGCACGTAGCCGAGCGACGGGAGCCAGCCGTCGGCGACACGGCCGGTGAGCCGGAGCATGCGCGGCTTGTACGCCCCGAGCCAGATCGGGATGCGGTGCGCCGGCGCCGGGCCGCGCTTCGCGCCGTGAACGGGGTAGAGCTCGCCGCCGCGCAGCTGCTCGCGCTCGTCGGGGCTCCAGATGCCGTGGATGATGTCGATGGCCTCGGCGAGCGCATCCACCGACCGGCCCGGAGTGAGCCGGCGGCCGCCCATCGCCTCGATCGCATCCCAGAACCCGCCGGCACCGAGGCCGAGGTTGACCCTGCCACCGGAGAGGAGGTCGAGGGATGCCGCGGCGCGCGCCAGCACGGCGGGCTGGCGCAGCGGGAGGTTGGCGACATCCGGGGCGAGCTGGATCGTGGTCGTCGCCGCGGCGACATACGACAGCAGGGTCCACGTGTCGTGGAACCGCGGCTGATACGGATGGTCCTGGAAGGCGACGAGGTCGTAGCCGAGGCGCTCGCTCAGCCGCGCGAGCTCGACGGGCGCCTGCGGAGGCGAGTTGCGCGGGGTGATGAACGTGCCGAACTGCAGGTCGTGACCGTAGTCCATGCGACGATTCTCATCCCGCGTGCCGGGCGAGAACAGGGGCGCTCAGCGCTCGATGCTCGAGCTCGACGGACAGCGCGTCGACCAGGACTCCGCCGATCACGAGTCGAACCCGAGGCCCAACGCATCCAGCGTCCTCAGCAGGAGGTTGCGCTTGCCCTGGTTGTGATCGGCCCGGTCGAGCGACCAGCGCACCATGTTGACGGCGGCCGCAGCGGCCGGCTCGGGCGGGAACGGCATCGGGCGCTTGCGCACCATCTCCAGCTCGGTCCGCTCGGTCCGAACGCCGTCAAGCAGATCGAGCATCACCTCCCCGGCGAAGCGCGTCGAGCCGACGCCGAGACCCGTGAACCCCGCGGCATATGCGACTCGGCGATCGCGCGCCGTGCCGAAGAACGCGGTGAACTGGGTCGACGAGTCGATCGCGCCGGCCCACTGGTGGCTGAACCTCAGCCCCTCGAGCTGGGGGAACGTCGTGAAGAAGTGCGCGGCCAGTTTCTCCCAGGTCTCGGGACGATTCTCGTGCTCGCTGCGGACCTTCCGACCGTAGTGGTAGATCGCGTCGTACCCGCCGAACAGGATGCGGTTGTCCTTCGAGATCCGGTAGTAGTGGAACTGGTTCGCCATGTCGCCGATGCCCTGGCGATCGCGCCACCCGATCGACGCGAGCTGCTCCTCCGAGAGCGGCTCGGTCATGAGGACGTAGTCGTATACCGGAACGGTCATGAGACGGTTGCGCTTGATGAGCGACGGGAACACGTTCGTCGCGAGGACCGCTCGGGATGCGTCGACCCGCCCCGTATCCGTCACCACCGACACGCCCGCACGATCCGGCGTCTCGATGCCGGTCACGCGGGAACGCTCGAAGATCTCGACCCCGAGGTCCTCCGCCACGCGCGCGAGCTCGGCCGCGAGGCGTGCCGGGTGGACCATGCCGCACGTGTTCTTCTCCCACACGGCGGCCAGGTAGGTCGGTGACGCGACGGATGCCCGGGCCTCGTCCTCGTCGAGATACACGACGCCCTCTTCGCCCTCGGCGGCCCACTCCCTGAGCCATTCGACCTGATGGGGCTCGACCGCGGGGGCCAGCTGGCCCGTCCGCTCGAAGTGGAAGTCCATCCCGTACTCGTGCTCAGAGGCCTCGATCGCGTCGAGGTTCTCGAGCCCGAGGCGCTCGAGGAGCGGCATCTCCTTCGGCCACCGGGCCATGCCGTTCTCGTGGCCGTGAGTGAGGCTCGCCTCGCAGAAGCCGCCGTTGCGGCCGGAGGCCGCCCAGCCGACGCGCTGCGCCTCGACGACCACGATGCGCGCGTCGGGCGCGCGCTTCTTGGCGAGCAGCGCGGTCCACAGGCCGGTGTACCCGCCGCCGACGATGACGAGCTCGGCGCGGTGGCGGCCCGTCAGCGGCGGGCGGTCAGGCAGCAGCGCGGCGGGAAGGTCGTCGCGCCAGAACACCGAGTGGGCCGTGCCCTCCAGGGAGTGCGCGATGACGGATGCGGCAGGTCGGCGTCGTTCGAAGACGGTGGTTCCCACGGGGAATCGGCTCCTGACCAGGTCAGACGAGATCGTCGACAGAGACGACCCGCGCATAGCTGCCGGCGAGCGCGGCCATGAAGGCCGCGTGCACCTGGGCACCGGGTACGACGGTGTCGCCGAAGGCGAGATCGGGAGCGGCGCACGCATCGTGGGCGACGGTCACCGAGTAGCCGAGGTCCGCAGCCGCACGGACGGTGGCGTCGACGCACATCGACGACATCATGCCGACGATGACGAGCTCGTCCGGGGCAGCCGCGCTGAGGTGATCGCCGAGGTCCGTCTCCCGGAACGCGTTCGGGAACGCCTTGATGACGAGTGGCTCGTCGTCCTGCGGGGCGACACGCGAGTCGATCTCCACACCGGGCGTCCCGGGTGCGAAGAACGCGGCATCCGGCGCATCCCACACGTGCTTGACGTGCACGACGGGAGAGCCCTCCGCACGGAAGGCGGAGAGCAGGCGGGATGCGGCGTCCGCCGCGGCATCCGGCTCCACGAGCGGGTTGCGACCACCCGGGAAGTAGTCGCGCTGGATGTCGACGATGAGCAGGAGTCGTGACACGGTTCGGCCTTCGTTCGGGTTCGGGCGGCGTGGGACGGGGGAGGGTCAGGCCGAGTACACGCGGTCGCCTTCGACGAAGGTCTGCAGCACCCGCGTCGAGGCGATCTCGTCGACCGGCGCGGCGAACGGATCGCGGTCGAGCACCACGAGGTCGGCGAACTTGCCCACTTCGATCGTGCCGGTGACATCGTCGAGGTGATTCACCCACGCCGAGCCTGCCGTATATGCGGTCATGGACGTCGTGAGATCGATCGCCTGCTCGGGCAGGAACGCGTCGTACTCGGCAGAGGGCTCCGCGTACTCCGGCGCCGCCGTGCGGTTCACGGCCGTGTGGATCGCGGCAAGCGGGTTCGGTGACGAGACCGACCAGTCGCTGCCCGCGGCGAGGACCGCTCCGGAGCGCTGCAGATCGCCGAAGGGGTACTGCCACGCGTCGCGCGGGGAGCCGAGGAACGGCAGGGTGAGATCCACCATCTGGGGCTCGAGCGCGGCCCACAGCGACTGCATGTTGGCGGCGACGCCGAGCGCGCGGAACCGGTGGATGTCGTCCGGGTGCACGACCTGGAGGTGCGCGATGTGATGGCGGTTGTCGGTGCGCCCGTTGCGCACGATGGCGTGCTCGACGGCATCGAGGCACTGGCGCACCGCACGATCGCCGATCGCGTGGAAGTGCACCTGGAACCCCAGAGCGTCGAGCTGCGGCACAGCCTCGTTCAGGATGGCGGGGTCGACGAACGAGATGCCCGAGTTGTCGGTCGGGTGCCCGTGGCCGTCGCAGTACGGCTCCAGCATCGAGGCGGTGAAGTTCTCCGCGACGCCGTCCTGCATGACCTTGACCGAGGTGGCGGCGAACCGACCGCCCCGGTAGCGCTCGCGGCGCTCCACGAGAGCCGGGATCTGCTCGAGACCCGCCGTGCGGTCCCACCAGATGGCACCGACCACGCGGGCGGTGAGCTGACCGGATGCCGCGGCCGTCAGATACGCAGGACCGGGGTCGCCCGCATCCCCGTATGACCCGACGATGGCGTCCTGCCATGCCGTGATCCCGTACGAGTGCAGGTAGCGCTGGCCCTCGAGGAGGGCATCGACCAGGCGTGCCGGCGGCTCGGGCGGGAGCAGGCGGTTCACAAGGGTCATGGCGCCCTCGTGGAGGGTGCCGGTCGGGTGGCCGTCGGCATCCCGCTCGATGCGCCCATCCGCGGGATCCGGAGTGTCGCGGTCGATCCCGGCCCGGCGCAGTGCTGCCGAGTTCACCCACGCGCCGTGCCCGTCGCGGTTGGGCAGGAACGCCGGGCGGTCGGCGACGACCGTGTCGAGCGCGGCCGCGGTCGGCGTCCCGCCGGGGAAGGCCGACATCGACCATCCGCCCCCGAGCACCCATTCGTCGTCGGGATGGGATGCCGCGTACTCGGCGATCGCGTCGAGGTACTCGGGCTGCGTCTCATACGGTGCGAGGTTGCACCGCAGCATGTCGAGCCCGCCCCAGACCGGATGGACGTGCGCGTCTTGGAAGCCGGGGATGAGCATCCGTCCGGCCAGATCGACGACCTCGGTCGACGGACCGATCAGGTCGCCGAGGTCGTGGCCCACGGCCACGATGCGCCCGCCGGCCACCGCGACGGCCGAGGCGCGTGAGCGTACGGTGTCGGCGGTGAACACCGGTCCGCCCGTGAAGACGAGGTCCGCGTACGTCATCCGGTCAGCCTCCTGCCATGGTGCGGGCGATGTCCGCGGCCGAGTCGCCGGCGCGCTTGAGGACGAGGGCCACCGCGCCGAGCGCGAGCAGCGTCAGCACGAGCATGATCGTCGACACGGCCGCGATCTCCGGGCGCAGACCCGAGCGCAGTGCGCTCAGCACGTACACGGGCCACGGCGTCGTGCCCGAGACGGACACGAAGGCGGCGATCACCGTGTTGTCGAGGCTGAGCGTGAACGACAGCAGGAAGCCCGCGAGCACGGCCGGCATCGCGAGGGGCAGCGTGATGCGGAAGAAGGTGCGCAGCGGGGGCGCGTACAGGTCGGCGGATGCCTCTTCCAGCTGCGCGTCGAGGCCGACCAGGCGAGCGCGGACGAGGTACGAGACGACCGCGATCGAGAACAGCGAATGGCCGATGACGAGGCGCACGATCCCGTCGTTGAAGAGCGAGATGCCCCAGTCCTGGCCGAGCGTGACCAGCCACGGCAGGAGGGACACGGCATCCACGATCTCCGGCGTCACCGAGACGAGCAGGAGCAGCACGAGGAACCACCACACCCACTTCCCGGGGTGGCGGGCCATGGCGATGCCGGCGAGCGTGCCGAGGACGGATGCCACGAGCGCGGCGATGATGCCGGTCTGCACCGAGACGACCACAGCGTCGCGGATGACCTCCTTGGTGAACAGCGCCCCGAACGAGTCGAAGCCGAACTGCGTGAACGAGGCCAGCAGGCGGCCGGTGTTGAACGAGTTGACGATGATCACGGCGATCGGCGCGAAGAGGAACGCGAAGACGATCACGCCCCAGACCGTGAAGCCGACGTCGGTCCACGAGCGCTTCGGGCGCACGCGCGTGGCCGACTTCTGCGTCGTCGTGGGGATCATGCCGGAACCTCCTCGGGCTGCGGCGCCTCCTGGACGACAGGAGCGGAGACCGCAGCGCCGTCCTCGGGCGGCAGCGTGACGCGATAGTGGGCGCGGACCGACAGGCGGACGAGCCAGATCACGCCGATGCCGACGGCGACCGTCAGCATGACGATGAGGATGAGCATGACGGCCATCGCGGAGCCGAGCGCCCAGTTCTGCGCGGTCTGGAACTGGCTCGCGACCAGCTGCCCGATCATGTTGCCCTTGGCGCCGCCGAGGACGGTCGCGGTGATGTAGTCGCCCATGAGCGGGATGAACACGAGCATGACGCCGGCGAGCACACCAGGGCTCGCCAGCGGCAGCGTGATGCGCAGGAACGTCGCCCAGCGGCCGGCGCCGAGGTCCTTCGACGCCTCGCGCAGCGAGCCGTGCACGCGGTCGAACGCGACGAACAGCGGGAGGATCATGAGCGGCAGGTAGTTGTACACGACCCCGAGCAGCACCGCGGGACGCGTGTACAGGATGTCGAGCGGGCCGAGGCCGACCCACTTCAGCACGGTCGAGATCCAGCCGTCCGGCGACAGGATGACCTGCCAGCCGATCGTGCGGACGAGGAAGTTCGTCCAGAACGGCACCATCACGAGGGCGACGAGCAGGCCGCGCTTCGACGGCGCGGCCTTCGTCGCCATCCAGTACGCCACCGGTGCGCCGACGATGAAGCACAGGGCGGTGCCGGCCAGGCCGATCCAGAGCGTGTTCTGGAAGGTCGCGAAGAACGTCGGCGTCAGCACCTCGGCGTACCTGTCCAGCGACATCTTGTCGTTGGCGTGGGTGCCGAACAGCCCGGGCTTGTAGCCGAAGCTGTAATAGACGATGAGCCCGACGGGCACCACGAAGAAGAACAGGAGCCAGATCCACGCCGGGACGGCGAGGAGGGCGCCGAAGCTCCTCTTACGCACCAGCGGCGGCCTTCATCTTGTTGTAGATGTCGACGATGCGCGCCTGGGCCTCGGTCACCTGGCCGGTGTGCATCGTGGCGAGCTGCTCGGGCGTGAAGAACACCATGTCGAGCTTCTCCATGCTGGCCTTCTCCGCCTGAGCCTGGATGTCCTTCGCCCCGGTGTGGTAGCCGATGTAGTCGACCTCCTTGAGGGCGTTCTCCGGAGTGAGCACGTAGTTGATGAACGCGTGCGCGGCTTCAGGATGCGGCGCCCCTGCCGCGATGGCCCAGTTGTCCATCCACAGCTCGGTGTTCGGGGCGCCGAGCACCCACTGCCACTTGTCGGGCTCCTTGCTGGTCATCATCCCCTGACGGGCGTCGCCGTTCCACACGTGGATGAGCGCCTGCGACGACTGCGGGATCGCGTCGCTGCCCGGGTAGGAGTTGAACGCCGAGACGTGCTTGGCGAGCTTGTTCACGAGGAAGTCCTCCGCCGCGTCGAGCTGCTTCTTGTCGGTCGTGTTCCAGTCGATGCCGTTGGCCCAGAAGTAGACGCCCGTGAGCTCCGCGGGGTCGTCGAGCATCGAGGTCTTGCCGCTCGCCTCGTTCTGCGCCGCATCCAGGAAGTCGTTCCAGGTCTTCAGCTCGCGCGTGATCACGGTCTTGTCGTAGACGAACCCCGTGGTGCCCCAGGCCTTGCAGACGGAGTACTCGTTGTCCGGGTCCCACTGGCGGCCGAGGAACGCCGAGTCCATGTACTTGATGTTCGGGATGAGGTCGCGGTTGAACTTCGACAGCAGCTTGTTCTCGACCATCTGCGGGATGAAGACGCCCGTCGGCACGACGATGTCGTAGCCGGACGTGCCCTTGGCGGCGACGAGCTTCGCGATCATCTCCTCGTTCGAGCCGAACGAGCTCATCTTGATCGTCGGGCCGAGCTTGCTCGTGTAGGCCTTCAGCACCTCGGGCGCGTCGTAGTCGCCCCAGCTGTACATGGACAGCTGGCTCTCGAGCTTGCCGCCGGTCGCCTGCGCCGTGGCCTTGGACCCTGCGGGCGAGCAGGCGGCGAGGACGGTCGCGAGACCGGCGGCCGTGGAGGCGGCGAGGAAGCCGCGGCGGGTGAGCTCGCTGTCGATGATGCGGGCTGCGCTGCGGTGCGCGAGGATACGGACTTCTTCGGTCATCGGGGCCTCCGTGTGGTGCGGGCGGGTTCGGGTGCTGCGCGGCGGGTTCGCGGGATCGGGCCCGCCGGTGGTGCGTCGGGGGGTCAGTCGGTCGGCGGTGCGACGTATCCCGCCGCATCCTGGTCGCCCGGGTAGAGGAGCACGTGCTCCGGGCTCCACGAGCAGACGACGGCATCGCCCGTCACGAGGTCGGGAGCCTCCGGCGTCGGGCGGCGGCTGATGATGCTCTGGTCCTCGCCGATCCGCACGAGGTACTGCATCGCCTCGCCGAGGTGTGCGACGCCGATGACGGTGCCGGCGACGGAGTTGACGTCCGAGGACGGCGCGCCGCCGCTCTGGATGCGCACGAACTCGGGGCGGACGGCCGCCTGGCCGCTCGTCGCGTTCGCGAGGGCGGGGGATGCGCCGCGCACGAGGCCGTGCGGGCTCTGCACAGCCGCGCCGCCTTCCACGACCGGGCCGCGGAAGAAGTTCTGCTGACCGACGAACGCGGCGACGTAGGCGGATGCCGGGCGGGCGTAGACGGTGTCGGCATCCCCGATCTGCTCGATGCGACCCTCGCGCATGATCGCGATGCGGTCGCTCATCGAGAGGGCCTCGCCCTGGTCGTGGGTGACGAAGACGAACGTGATGCCCAGGCGTGACTGGAGGAGCTTCAGCTCGAGCTGCATCTCCTCGCGGAGCTGGCGGTCGAGGGCGCCGAGCGGCTCGTCGAGGAGAAGGACCGCAGGGCGATTGACGAGGGCGCGGGCCAGCGCGATGCGCTGCTGCTGTCCCCCGGAGAGCTGCGCGGGCTTGCGGTCGGCGAAGCGCCGCATCTGCACCATGTCGAGGGCCTGCGCGACGCGCTCGCGGATCTCGGCCTTCGGGGTGCGGCGCTGCTGGAGGCCGTAGGCGACGTTCTCGGCCACCGACATGTGCGGAAAGAGGGCGTACGCCTGGAAGACGGTGTTGACATTGCGGCGGAACGGCGGCACGCCGAGAACGGATGCCCCGGACACCCGGATGTCGCCGCTGTCGGGCTGCTCGAAACCGGCGATCATGCGCAGCGTCGTCGTCTTGCCGCAGCCCGACGGTCCGAGCAGCGAGATGAACTCGCCGGGCTCGATCGCCAGGGACACCCCGTTCACCGCATACTGATCGCCGTACATCTTCGTGACCTCTTCGATCACGACGGAGCCGGGCGCCTCTGCGCCCGTCAGCGGGGCGGTCAGGGGATCTGCGATTGTCACGTGGTGCACCTCCGTCGCAGCACCGGCGCCGCGTTCCTGAGATTCAATACGGACGGATGCATCGGTGCAACGCGAATCATCTGGAACCGGACGAAATCACCCCGTCCATAGATGGGCCGCACAGACTGTCCGGCCAGGCCGTAATATCCGCGAAATGTGCGAAATGATGCGGTAACGTGCGCGAGCCCTGGGCCGTGGCGCGTCGTCCAGGACGATCTGTGCGGGCGAATCGTTGTGTTCTCGTGACTTTGTGCGGCCGCTGGACCAACGTGCCTACCCTGCGCGCGTCACACGCTCCGGCTGGCAGCTCGGGCACCAGAAGACGTTGCGCTCGCGCGTCGGATCCGCGCCGAGCATCATCGACCGGATGGGCGCGCCGCAACGCAGGCAGGCACGACGCTCACGGCCGTAGACCCAGTCGGTGCGGCCGTTGCGCGTGTCCCCGGTGAAGGTGCGGTTGACCCGCTCGCGATTGGCCCGGATCGTGCGGGCACCGAGCGCCACAAGCGCGGCCGCATCGGTCTCGTTCGCGGGCGTGAGCGGATGGATGCCGCGCAGGAACAGCAGCTCGCTCGCGTACTCGTTGCCGAACCCGGCGATGTTGCGCTGGTCCTGGATGGCCACATGGATCGGGCGGGAGTCGGCGGCCAGATGCGCCGCGGCGGACTCGGCATCCCAGTCCTCAGACAACGGGTCGGGACCGAGGTAGCCGACGACCTGCTCCTCGTCCGCCCTGCGGATCAGCTCGACCAGGCCGAGGTCGAAGCCGACCGTCTCGCTGCGCTCCGTGCCGACGATCGCGCGGGCCCGGAAGCCGGGGCGGCGCCATCGCTCTCCCGGGCGGTACACGTGCCACTCGCCCTCCATCTTGAGATGGGTGTGCAGCGTGTGGTCGCCGATGCGGTGGAGGAGGTGCTTTCCGCGGGCGACGACCTCGTGCACCGTCTCACCGCGCAGGTCAGCCGTGGCCGCGCGGGGGACCCGGAGGTCGAACCGTGTGACGACGTCGCCGTGGAGGGCTGTGTCGAGGCGGTTCGCCGCCTGCCAGACGGTGTCGCCCTCAGGCATGGACGCCCCGGCTTCGGAGCGTGAGGCCCTTCGGCGATTCGACGAAGCCCGCCGCGCGCAGCGCGCGACCCACCTCGGTCGTGTAGACGAAGACGCCGTTGACCTGCTCGATCGTGAGGGTCTCGAGCCGGCGCTCGCGGGCGGTCTGCGCGAGGCTGCGGCAGCCCGCCTCGAGCAGGGACTCGTCGTCGGTGAAGGCGAGTGCGGTCTTGCCGCCGCGCTCGAGGTAGAGCACGAGTGCCCCGTCGACCATCACGACGAGCCCGCCCGGCTTGCGTCCGGGGCGGTGCGCGACCCCCGCGAGCGCGGGCCAGGCGAGTGCCGCTCCGTACGGATTCGCCGGGTCGGTCGCGGCCAGGGTGAGGCCACGCAGGGGCGGCGGATCCGGCAGGTTCGCGAACTCGCGGAGACGGTCGACGGTCGCGGATGCCGCGAACTGCGCGGCACCGAGCTTCTCGATGACGTAGCCGCGCCGGCAGTGCCCGGCCTCCTCGAACCCGGCGAGGATGCGGTAGGTCTGCGCGAATCCGCCCGGCACGCCCTCGGTCTGCACCGATCCACGCGTCACGACGCCGTATCGGTCCAGGAGCATGCTCGCGGTCGCCGTCGCGCGGACCGCCGGATCGGCCTCGGCCTGCGGGAGCGCCGACCAGCGTCCCGCCAGCACGGGTGCGCGGGGGGCCGGGGTGGCGGTCGGCCGCAGCTCGACCCCTCGGTACAGCTTCGCGCGCGGCGCGCGGCGCTTGGCGCGGTGCGCCTGCGAGCCGCCCCCGAGGAGCGCGCGCACGGGCGCGAACGTGTCGTTGGTAATCCTCCCCGCCCACGTGAGCGCCCACAGCGCGTCGACCACCGATTGCTCCGCGTTCGCATCGGGCGGACCCACGAGCTGCTCGAGCTGGTTGGCGAAGTAGGCGCCGCCGGTCGTCAGGACCTCGAGGATGCGCAGCTCCTGCGGTGAGAGCTCGACCTCGTCGAGTTCCCGGGCCAGGGTCAGGGGCGCCGCATCCGTCGTATGCAGCGCGATCCTCCCCTCGCCCACTCGGCGCATCGCTTCACGCTGGGCCGAGCCTCCCGAGCGAGGGAGCCCACCGTCGCGACTCGGGAGCGACCCGTGTCCGGACCAGAGCACCTCGCCCGTGGCGGTCAGCTCGTCGAGCATCGCGGGGGAGTAGTCCGAGACGCGCATCGGGAGGATCAAGGTCTCCCACGCGCTCGCCGGGATCGGCACGCCGGCCAGCTGCTCGATCACGGCGAGGACGCCGTCGACGCCTTCGAGCGGCCGGTCGATGTGCTGCCAGGCGGGGAGGAACCGGGCGAAGGCCTCGGGTGGCACGGGCTCGACGCTCCCGCGGATCGCGGCCAGCGAGCGCAGCCGGAGGCGACGGAGCACCTCGGAGTCGCACCACTCCAGATCGTCGGCCATCCCTCCCGCGGGGGCGGCAGCGTCGGGCAGGAAGTAGCCGCGCGTCACGCGGCCCTGGGATTCGAGCCGCTGCAGGGTCTGGCGTGCGATCGCGGAGCCGACGCCGAAACGCTGGGCGACGGCGTCCGTCCGGAAGGGTGCGTGCGTGCGCGCGTACCGTGCGACGAGGTCGCCGAGAGGATCGGCGAGCGGCTCGAGGAAGGCAGTCGGGATGCCGACCGGCAGCGCGGTGCCGAGCGCATCGCGCAGGCGTCCCGCATCCTCGATCGCCGCATAGCGGGACGCCCCGCCGACGGTGACGCGGATCGCCCGGCGGGCGGTGACGAGAGCGTCGAGATGAGCGGATGCCTCGGCCGGGGTCGCCAGTCCCGGCGACCCGTCGTCAACGGGCTCGAGGCGGTCGGCGACCTCGACGGCATCGAGGGCGCCGAGCACGCGCAGCAGGTCGGCCACGCCCTCCAGTCCCCGCGCGCGACGCCCCGGCTCGAGCCGCTGCGCCTCGCGCTCGAACTGCGCGATGACCTCGGGGTCGAGCAGCTCCCGCATCTCGACCTTGCCGAGCAGCTCGCTCAGCAGCGCCGGATCGACCGAGAGAGCCGCCGCTCGTCGCTCGGCGAGCGGCGAGTCGCCCTCGTACATGAACGCGCCGACGTACCCGAAGAGAAGGTCGCGTGCGAACGGCGACGGCTGGTTCGTGGTGGTCTCGACGAGACGGATGCGCCGCTCGGCGATACCGCGGGTGATCCGCAGGAGCGCGGGAACGTCGTAGACGTCCTGCAGCACCTCCCGCAGGGTCTCGAGGATGATCGGGAACGTCGGATGCTCGCGCGCGACCTCGAGCAGCTGGGCGGAGCGCTGCCGCTGCTGCCACAGCGGGCTGCGCTTGCCGGGGTTCCGGCGCGGCATCAGCAGCGCCCGCGCGGCGCACTCCCGGAACCGTGAGGCGAACAGGGCCGACCCGCCGACCTCGTCGGTGACGATCTGGTCGAGTTCCTCGGCGTCGAAGACGAAGAGCTCCGCACCGGGCGGCTCGGACTCGGCATCCGGGATCCGCGCGATGATGCCGTCGTCGCTCGCGACCGCCGATCCCTCCACCCCGAGGCGCTCGCGGATGCGGGCGTTGACGGCCAGCGCCCACGGCGCGTGCACCGGCATCCCGTAAGGGGAATGAAGGATGACGCGCCAGTCGCCGACTTCGTCGCGGCTGCGCTCCACCGTCAGGGTCTTGTCCGTGGGCAGGCTGCCCGTGGCCTCGCGCTGCTCGTCGAGGTAGGCGAGGAGGTTCGCGGAGGCGCGCTCGTCGAGGCCAGCGTCGGCCAGCCGCGCCTCCGCCTTCTGACGCGATCCGGTCGTGAGCTCGCGCGAGAACCGGCCGAGCGCCTCGCCGAGCTCGGCGGGACGGCCGATGCCGTCGCCGTGCCAGAACGGCACCTTGCCCGGCTGCCCGAAGGCCGGCAGCACGTTCACGCGGTCGTGCGTGATCTCGACGATGCGCCAGCTCGTCGTGCCGAGGGTGAAGACGTCGTTGACGCGCGACTCGTAGACCATCTCCTCGTCGAGCTCGCCGACGCGCGCGTTCTGCGACTCGCCGGCGACGAACACGCCGAACAGCCCGCGGTCGGGGATCGTCCCGCCGCTCGTCACCGCGATGTGCTGCGCTCCCGGCCGGCCCGTCAGCGTGCCCCGGTCGCGATCCCAGATCACGCGCGGACGCAGCTCGGCGAACTGATCGGAGGGGTAGCGGCCGGCGAGCAGGTCGAGGGTCGCCTCGAACGCCGACCGGGGAAGCGTCCGGAAGGGAGCGCTGCGCCTGACGGTCTCGTACCAGTCCTCGACCTCGATCGACCCGCGGGCGGCGGCGGCGACCGTCTGCTGCGCGAGGATGTCGAGCGGGTTCTGCGGCACCGAGATCGCCTCGATCTGGCCTGCCAGCATCCGCTCGGTGACGATCGCGGTGTGCAGCACATCGCCCCGGTGCTTGGGGAAAAGCGCGGCCCGGCTGATCTCGCCGACCTGGTGCCCCGCACGCCCGACGCGCTGCAGGCCGGATGCCGCGGACGGCGGCGCCTCGACCTGGATGACGAGGTCGACGGCGCCCATGTCGATGCCGAGCTCGAGGCTGCTGGTGGCGACGACGCAGCGCAGGACGCCGGACTTCAGCTCCTCCTCGACCTCGGCGCGCTGCTCCTTCGAGACCGAGCCGTGGTGCGCCTTCGCCAGCACCGGCGCGGCCCCCGCGGTCGCTCCCGCCTGCGCCATCTTCGCCGCAGGCACGGACGGCTCGGGCAGATCGAGCCCGAGCCGCTCGCTGTAGATCTCGTTGAGCCGGCCCGTGAGCCGCTCGGCGAGACGCCGGGAGTTCGAGAACACGATGGTCGATCTGTTCTCGAGGATGCGATCGACGATCGCCTCCTCGACGTGCGGCCACAGCGACCCCGTCATCTCGGTGTTCTCCGCGGGGTCGTCGAGGGCCGATGCGGACGCCGGCAGGCCGGGGTTCAGCATGTCGTCGACGGGCACGACCACCCGCAGGTCGAAGGTCTTCGACGCCTTCGGCGCGACGATCTCCACCGGCTGCGCACCGCCGAGGAACCGTGCCACCTCGTCGATCGGGCGGACCGTGGCCGACAGCCCGATGCGCTGCGCGGGCCGGTCGAGCAGCGCGTCCAGCCGTTCGAGGGACACCGCGAGATGCGCGCCGCGCTTGGTCGCAGCGACCGCGTGCACCTCGTCGATGATGACCGTGTCGACGCCGCGGAGCGTCTCGGCCGCCTGGCTCGTGAGCATGAGATACAGCGACTCGGGAGTCGTGATGAGGATGTCGGGCGGCGCCGACAGCAGCTTGCGCCGGTCGGCCGACGTCGTGTCGCCGGACCTGACGCCGACCCGCACATCGGGGGCCGGCATCCCGAGTCGCCTCGCCGACTGTCCGATGCCGACGAGAGGCGAGCGCAGGTTGCGCTCGACGTCGACGCCGAGCGCCTTCAGCGGGGAGATGTAGAGGATGCGGGTGCGCCTGCCCTCATCGACCTTCTCGCCCGGCGACTCCGCCCGCTCGTGGAACACCCGGTCGATCGCCCACAGGAACGCCGAGAGCGTCTTGCCCGAGCCGGTGGGTGCGACCACGAGCGCGTGCTTTCCCGACGAGATCGCCTCCCACGCGCCGCGCTGAGCATCGGTGGGCGCGGCGAAGGCACCGCGGAACCAGTCCTGCGTGGCCGCGCTGAAGCGATCGAGCACATCGCCCATCCCACCATCCTTACCCGGACCGCCGACATCGAGGGCCGGGCCGTGCGCTTACCTCTCCGCGGGCATGAGGATCCACAGCCAGAGGTAGACCCAGAACGACAGGCCGAAGAACAGGAGCCCGAGCGCCATCAGGATGCGCACGGGCTGCGGGTCGACGTCGAAACGGCGGGCGATGCCCAGGCACACGCCGGCGATCAACCGTCCGCTGCGCGGTCTCACGAGGCTGCTCATGCCGCCATCCTCCCGCGCGCGCCGGGGTCACCGGAAGAGGGGTGGCGGTCAGGCGGTCCTGTCCGGTGCCGCGGGAAACGTCACGCGGAAGGATGCGCCGCCCTCCGGCGCGTGCGCCGCGGACAGGGATGCGCCGAGGCGCTGCGCGAGGCGGACGGCGATGGACAGCCCCAGTCCCGTTCCCACCGGCCGCGCATCCCGGTACCGGCCGTGGACGACGCCGCGGTCGAAGACGTGGGCCAGATCGTCGGCGGTGAGCCCGGGTCCGTCGTCGCGCACCTCGATGCTGCGGGAGTCCGGCCGCCCGATCATCACATGCCCGCCGGCGGGGACGGCGCGCAGGGCGTTCTCGATGAGCCCGTCGAGCAGCTGCCGGGCCCGCATGGGATCGGTGTGCAGCAGGCCCGCCGGCCCAGCCGCGGTCAGGAGCTCGATCCTCAGTGCCTTCGCCCGCGCCGACCAGGCGCGCACGGCATCCGCGACCAGGGCGGCCGGATCCACCTCCGAGAACGACAGGGTGAAGTCGTCGGCATCCAGACGTGCGAGCTCGAGCAGATCGCTCACGAAGCGGTCGAGGCGGACCGTCTCCGCGACGAGCGTGGTGCCGACCTCGGCGGCCTCGTCCGGGGCGATGAGACCGTCGGCGAGCGCCTCTGCGTAGCCGCGCACCGCGGTCAGCGGTGTCCGCAGCTCGTGGGAGACCGAGAGGAGGAACTCCCGCTGCCGCCGCTCGCTGGCCGCCAAGGCGCTGTCGAGGGCGGTCAGCGCCGAGGCGATGTCATCGACTTCGGCGAGCCGCTGCGGGGGGATCCGGATGTCGCGATCTCCCGCGGCGATCCTCCGGGCGACCGCCGCGGTCGACCGGAGCGGTCGCGCGGTGGCGCGCGCGAGCAGGGCTCCGACGCCGATGGCGATCAGGAGCCCGATCAGCAGGGCACCCAGCACGGACAGCACGACGGCCTGGCTGGTGCGCTGGACGTCCTCGACGCGCTGGGCGGCCACGATCGCCCCGCCGCCGTCCAGCGGGTGCGAGACCAGGACGAAGGTGCGGCCGGCCACATCGACCGTGGTGGAGACCGGCGCGCCCGCCGCAGCCTTCGCGAGCACTCGAGGCGTGACGAGGGCTCGGGCCGGACCGCGGAGCGCACCGTCGGGGGAGAGGATCGCGAGACGCGCACCTCCCGCACCGCTGGAGGCGACGGCGCGATCCCGTGCCGCGGGGGACTCGGCGGCGAGCACCGTCGCCTGCGTCGTCAGCTGGCGCCGCACCTGCAGGTCGACCGCGAGCGACACGAGCGGGAGGGATGCGGCGGCCGTCACGAGCACGGCGACCACGGCCACGATGGTCGTCGCCAGCATGGTCCGCCCGCCCAGTGTGCGCAGCCACCGCCTCACCGCGAGCCGCCCATGCCGTAGCCGACGCCGCGGACCGTGCGGATCGCACCCATCCGCCCGAGCTTCGCACGCACCTGCGCCACGTGCACGTCCACCGTGCGCGTGCCCGCGTACGAGGCCGTTCCCCAGACGGCGGAGAGGAGGTGCTCGCGCGAGAAGACACGCGAAGGCTCACGCATGAGGTGCGCGAGCAGGGCGAACTCGGTGGCGGTCACGTCGATGGGAGCCCCCGCGACCTCGACGCTGTGCCGCTGCTCGTCGAGCACGATGTCGCCGACCTGGAGGGCGGGCGCGTCGCTCGGGCGCTCGGCGCGTCTGAGCACTCCGCCGACGCGGGCGACGAGCTCGCGCGGCGAGAAGGGCTTGGTGAGGTAGTCGTCACCGCCCAGCTCGATTCCGAGGATGCGGTCGACCTCGTCGTCGCGAGCCGTCACGAAGACGATGGGCGTCCAGTCGCCCTCGGCCCTCAGGCTGCGGCACAGTGTGAGACCGTCGATGCCGGGAATGCCGATGTCGAGCACGATCGCCACGGGCCGGAGCTCCCGGATGCGGCGCAGAGCGGCGATGCCGTCGCGCTCGACGTGGACGCCGTACCCCGCTTCGGTGAAGTACCGCCGCTGCACGTCGGCGATCGCCGGCTCGTCCTCGACGAGCATGACGAGGCCGCGCCGCGCATCCACGATCACATTCCACCAGGGCCCGCTTCAGGACGGGATGCGAACCGCGGATCCTTTACACACCTCGAACACAGTGCGATCGCGCGGGGTGCATCGCTCGGCACGCGAGCACTCCCGTCTGCGCTCACCCCAAGCGGGGTGTGCGCGGCGGCTCGGTGCGGCGGGAACCCGTCGCCTCGAACGCCGCGGCCAGCTCCAGCAGCGCCGTGTCGTCGTACGCGCGGCCCGAGATGGTGAGGCCGACCGGCATCCCGATGTCGGACATCGTGCCCATCGGCACGGTGACCGACGGGATGCCGAGGTGCCGCGGCACGAGGTTCCCGTTGGCGACCCACACGCCGTTGCGCCAGCCGAGATCGGCGGATGCGGGGTTCACGTCCATGTCGGCGGGACCGACGTCGGCCATCGCCGGGTAGATGACGGCGTCCAGGCCGAGCTCGTCCATCCAGTTCTCGAGGTCGATCCGGCGCGTCTCCTCGAGCCCGCGCAACCCCTCGGCCAGGTGCGGAATGGCCGTCAGGTCGGTGATCGGGTGCGCGCGGAACTGGTCGGGCAGCTCGTTGATGTCGTCGTCGAACCCGGTGTAGCGGTCGGGGAGGGCGCCGGGCGGAGCGGGGAAGATCTGCGCGCCGTCGACCTGCGTCAGGCTGTGCAGGGCGGGATCTCCGTTCGCGTCGAGGAAGTCGTTCCAGCTCCACGCGCACAGCTCCACGACCTCGCTGCGCAGGAAGTCGGGGGGCACGAGCCCCCGCGTGGCGATGGTCGGCGCGCCGGCCCGGTCGCCCTCGTAGTTCGTGACGGCGGGAAAGTCGACCTCGACGACCTCGGCGCCCGCGGCCTCGAGGTCGGCGCGCGCGGCCTGCCACAGATCCATGACGGAGGGCCGCGTCTCGACGGCCTGCCCGGTCGGGCCGCCGATGCCGGTGCCGGTGCCGGCATCCGGATCAGCGTTGATGTACATGCGCGGCGCGCCGAACCGCTTGCCGCGCAGGCGCTCGCGGGCGGCGTCCGCCGAGGCGGGGGAGAGGGTGCGATACGACTCAGGCCGCACCTCGGATGCGGCGGGCAGCTCGACCCACGGCTGCCGGCGCCAGAAGTCGCCCCGCGTCCGGGCGTCGTCGGCCACGACGACGTCGAGGATCTCGAGGAGATCGGCCATCGTGCGCGCATGCGGCACGACGACGTCCTGCGTCGGGACGAGCGGCCAGTTGCCGCGCACGGAGATGACTCCGCGGCTCGGGCAGTACGCGACGAGCGCGTTGCAGGATGCGGGGGCCCGCCCGCTCGACCAGGTCTCCTCGCCGAGGCCGAAGGCCGCGAAGCTCGCCGCCGTCGCGGTGCCCGAGCCGTTCGACGAGCCGCTGCCGAAGGCGCTCGTCAGCCACTCGGCGTTGTACGGGCTCTCGGCGCGGCCGTAGAGGCCGCGCTGCATCCCCCCGTTGGCCATCGGCGGCATGTTCGTGAGGCCCAGGCAGATCGCCCCGCCCGCGCGCAGCCGCTCGATCGTGAAGGCGTCGCGCTGTGCGACGAGCTGTGCGAACGCCGGCGATCCCGCCGCGGCGGTGAGCCCGCGGACGAGGTAGCTGTCCTTCGCGGTGTAGGGGATGCCGTCGAGCGGCCCGAGCGTCGCGCCGCGCGCGCGGCGGGCGTCGGAGGCCTCGGCCTCCGCCAGGGCATCCGGGTTGCGGACGACGACGGCGTTCAGCGCGGTCTCGGTGTCGGGCGGGTCGTACGCGTCGATGCGGGCGAGATACGCGCGCACCAGCTCGACGCTCGTGACCTCGCCGGACTCGAGCGCGGACCGCAGGTCGGCGATGGATGCTTCGACGACATCGAACATGTCAGGCTCCCGCCACGGACGGCTGCTGCTGGGTGATGCAGTGGATGCCGCCGCCTCCGGCGAAGATCGGCCGGGCGTCGACCGTCACGGCGCGGCGGTCGCCGGGGTACGCGGCCTCGAGGATCTCGCGGGCCTGCGCGTCCCCCCGCTCGTCGCCGAAGCCGCACGCGATGACGCCGCCGTTGACGACGAGGTGGTTCACGTAGGAGTAGTCCACGAAACCCTCGTCGTCGCGGATCGTCTCGGGGGCCGGCAGATCGATGATCTCGATGGTGCGGCCGGCGGCATCCGTCTGTCCCGTGAGGAACTCCTTGAGCTCCTTCGAGACCCCGAAGTCGGGGTGCTCGGGGTTCTGCTGCTGGTGCAGCATGACCGTGCCCGGCCGGCCGAAGGCCGCGACGATGTCGACGTGCCCGTTGGTGCCGAAGTCGTCGTAGTCGCGCGTGAGGCCGCGCGGCAGCCAGATGGCCTTCGTCGTGCCGAGGGTGCGGGCGAACTCCGCCTCGACGCGCGCCTTGTCGGCGTAGGGGTTGCGGCGCTTGTCGAGTTGCACGGTCTCGGTGAGCAGGATCGTGCCCTCGCCGTCGACATGGATGCCGCCGCCCTCGTTGACGAGCATCGAGCTGACGAGCTCCGCGCCGACGATCCCCGAGATGAGGCGCGCGTGCTCCGCCGACTTCTCGAAGTCCGACCAGCCGCGGTCGCCCCAGCCGTTGAAGACCCAGTCGACCGCCCCGAGCGCGCCGGTCTCGTCGTCGACGACGAACGTCGGGCCGTGATCGCGCATCCAGAACTCGTCGACCGGAGCCTCGACGATCTCGATCTCGCCGCTCAGCATGCGCCGCGCGCGGGCGATCTCGCTGGGGTCGACGACCATGGTCACGGGCTCGAAGTCGATGATCGCGTGGGCGACGGCGCTCCAGGCTTCGTAGTAGTGCGCCTGCTCTGCCGGGTCGTCGCCGAGTGTCTGCCCCTGCGCCGGGAAGGCCATCCAGGTGCGGGCGTGCGGCGCACCCTCGTGCGGCATCCTCCAGGCCATGCTGCCCCCTTCGGCATTCGGCTCCGTTATTGATCTAGCGATCAATAGGAGAGTTTCCTACACTGGCGTTCACGATGTCAACACCGCAGCGCACACGCAAGAGCCCCGAGGAACGCGCAGCTGAGATCCAGCAGGCGGCCGTGGCGCTCGCCCGCGAGCAGGGTCTCACCGCGCTCACCCTGCGATCGGTGGCCGAGCGCGTCGGCGTGACGCCGGCACTCGTCGCGCACTATCGGCCCAGCATGGACGCCCTCGTCGCCGACGTCTTCGCGGACATCGTGGGCGAGGAGCTCGCCGAGGTGCGGGCGGTCGTGACGGGAACGCCGGGCCGGCGGCTCGCGCGACTGTTCGCGACGATCCTCGGCGACGGCCGTGACGACGTCACGCTCGTGTGGGTCGAGGGATGGGCCCAGGCCCGGCGCAATCCCACCCTGGCGGCGGCGATCGACGAGCAGATGGCGGCCTGGCAGGCGTTCGTCTCCGACATGATCGCCGACGGACGTCGTCAGGGCGTTTTCACCACGGACGATCCGGATGCGGTGGCCTGGCAGGTGCTCGGCATGATCGACGGCCTGGCGGCCCACGCGCTCGCCCGGGGAACCGACTCCGCGCCCTTCGTCGCTCGGCTCGCGCAGGCGAGCGAGGTTCTGGTGGGCGCGGAGCCGGGCACGGTCACTGCCGAGTGACGGTCCCCTCCGCGTCGAGCTCGAGCGTCGCGTCGAGTCCGAGCCGTGCGAGGAACGCGTCGTCGTGGCTCACCACGAGCACTGCTCCGCGATAGGCCGCCAGGGCGTCGACGAGCTGATCGACCGTGTCGAGGTCGAGGTTGTTCGTCGGCTCGTCGAGCACGAGCAGCTGCGGCGGCGGGTCGGCCAGCAGCAGCCGCGCGAGGGCGACGCGGAAACGCTCGCCCCCGGACAGCGTCTCGACCGCCCTGTGCACGGTGTCGCCGCGCAAGAGGAAGCGTGCGAGCCGGTTGCGGATCTCCGGCGTCGGCACGCTGGGCGCGGCCGTCTCGACGTTCTGCAGCACCGTGGCGGCGTCGTCCAGGCCGTCGACGCGCTGCGGCAGGTAGCCGACGTGTTCGACGGACAGCCCGTCGCCGGTTCCGACGAGCCGCTCGAGCAGCGTCGTCTTGCCGACGCCGTTCGGACCGATGAGGGCGACCCGCTCCGGCCCCCGGATGATGTGCGTGCCGATCGTCGCGATGCGCCTCCCCGCCGGGACCCCCGGATCGGGCAGGTCGATGTGCACGCGGTCGTCGTCGCGCACCCGCCGTTCGGCGGCGTCGAGCGCGGCGCGGGCGCCCGCCTCCTTCTCGCGGGTCTCGGTGCGCAGCTTTCCGGCCGACACCTGTGCGGACGACCGCAGACCATTGGCGACGATCTTCGGCACGCGCTTCTCCTCGAACGCCTTGCGGCCCATCTGGGCGCGCGTGGCGAGCTTGGACTCCGCCTGGATGCGCTGACGCTTCTCGCGGCGCAGGTCCTTCCGGGCATCGGATTCGGCATGCCGCGCCGCATCCTGCTCGGCATCCAGCCAGGCCCGCCATTCCGAGTACGGTCCGCCGAAGACCGACAGCTCGCCGCCGTAGAGCTCGGCGGTGTCGTCCATCAGGTCGAGCAGAGCGACGTCGTGGCTCACCACGACCAGCGCCTCCCGCCACGAGCGGACCATGTCGTACAGGCGCGCGCGTGCGTCGCGGTCGAGGTTGTTCGTCGGCTCGTCGAGGAGGGTGACGGATGCGTTGCGCAGACGGATGCCGGCCACCGCGGCCAGCACCGCCTCTCCGCCGGAGAGCTCGCCGACGCGGCGATCCAGCATGCCGGGGAGCCCCGCCTCGTCGAGGGCGGCGATGGCCCGCGCCTCGACGTCCCAGTCCGTGCCGATGGTGTCGAAGTGCTCCTGTGCGACGTCGCCGGACTCGACCGCGCGCACGGCCGCGAGCACCGGCGCGATGCCGAGCAGCGCCGACACCGGACGGTCGACCTCGAGGGTGAGCTGCTGCGGAAGGTACGCCACGTCGCCTGCCGAGACGGTGCCCGACGAGGGCGTGAGCAGACCCGCGATGAGCCGGAGCAGGGTGGACTTGCCGGATCCGTTCCGGCCGACGAGACCCGTTCGTCCCGCGCCGAAGGCGCCGGAGACGCCGTCGAGGGCGATGGTGCCGTCGGGCCACGCGAACGAGACGCGGTCCAGGACGACGGATGAGAGTGTGGTGGGCATGAGGTCTCCTCGAGATGTCGGATGCGCGACACCGAGGAACCTCGAAGCGCCCGGAAGGACACCGGGGGAGGAGATCGACGGCCGCGCGAGATGGAATCTGCGAGCGCGACGCGTCGAAAGGAACGATCGACGATCAGCGCTTACAGCGCGATGGCGACGATCTCCGTCATTTCATTCCTGACCTGGGGAACAAGGACGATCCACGTTAGCGCATCAGTGCGAGAGGTCGTCAAGACGATGGACGAGGAAAGTCCGGACATCGCCCAGCTCCTCCTCCGAGACGCTGTGGGTGAGGCCCGGATACACGCGACCGGACAGGTCGACATGGGCGGGCAGCCAGTCGACGGTGTGCTCGACGAGGGCGCTGGGGATGACGTCATCCCGCGTCCCGCGCCCCCAGAACACGGGCGGCCGGCGCGCGGCGAGCTCGGCATCCCGCGGCAGCTCGCCCGGTGAGACGTAGCCGCTGAGGTTCACGGCGAACGCGAAGCGCTCCGGCTGCAGGCGCAGCGCCTGCAGCGACACCGCGCCGCCCTGGGAGAAGCCGAGCAGGCCGACGGGCGGCGCATCCGCGCTCTCGTCCAGCGCCGTCGCATCCAGCCACTCGATGACCGCGGATGCCGCGAGCGTTACACCCTCCTCCGCGTCGAGGGCGTCGATCGCGTACCAGGCGTTGCCGGTCATGGGCCACGGCGGGGCGAGCGGAGCACGGACCGATGCCATGACGAACCCGTCGGGAAGGAAGGGCACGAGCCCGAACAGGTCGTTCTCGTCGGAGCCGTAGCCGTGCAGCAGCACCAGGAGGGGGCGTCCCTCGCGCTCGGCCGGCGGCGCCGACCAGCGGACGACGTCGGGGTCCAGCGTGGCATCGGACGGCGTCATCCGCCCATCATCGCGCGAAGAGGGGACACGAGCCATCCTGAGTGCGCGCCCGGGGAGGGACGGGTATACAGGAACCATGCCTGTCCGCACCCCAGATCCGGATCCCGACGAGCGCGGCGAAGAGCCCCCCGGGAGGTTCGGCGCGAATCCGCCGTTCGGCGGGACGGGGTCGTTCGGCGCGAATCCGCCCTTCGACGCCAATCCGCCCTTCGGCGGCGCGACCGCGAATCCGGGCTGGCTGACCGATCTCGAGCTCGCCGAGGTGCGCCGGCGACTGCCGATCATCTACGTCGAGGCCGTGCCCGTGCGCACCGACGGCATGGGCGCCGTGACGGAGGTCGGAATGCTGCTGCGGGCGACGCCGCTCGGCGAGATCACGCGCACGATCGTCTCGGGGCGCGTGCGGTACGGCGAGACGGTGCGGGATGCGCTGTTCCGCCACCTCGAGGACGACCTGGGCCCCATGGCCTTCCCGCTGCTGCCGCCGCAGCCGAACCCCTTCACCGTGGCGGAGTACTTCCCGATCCCGGGCGTCAGCGCGTACCACGACGACCGTCAGCACGCCGTGTCGCTCGCCTTCGTCGTCCCCGTCACCGGCACCTGCGAGCCGCGGCAGGACGCGCTCGAGGTCACCTGGCTCTCGCCGCAGGAGGCGGCATCCGATGCCATCGCCGCCGAGATGGAGGGCGGCCGCGGCACCCTCGTCCGGATGGCGCTCGCGAGCGTCGGCGCGCTGCGCTGATCAGCCGGCCAGCTGCTCCAGGGTCTGGATGCGGCCGGGCGCGGACTCCAGTGGCTCTCCCTCGAACGCGCCCGCGATCGGCGAGATCATGACCTCGTCGATGCCGTGCTGCGTCGCAAGCGCCGTGAGCTGCGTGCGCACCTCCGGACCGGTGCCGACGAACCACCGCGGACGCATGCGGGTCACGAGATCGTCGACGGCCGGATCCGGCTCCGCCGCCTGCGCCTGTTCCACCGTCTCGAGCGGGGTCGCGGGGCGACCCGAGCGCAGGCGGCCCATGGCGCGCAGCTGAGGGAGCGCACGTGCTTCCGCCTCGTCGGCGGTCGGCGCCGCGACGGCGTTCGCGGTGAGGAAGGTGCGCGGCTCGGGGTGCCCCTCGGAAGGGTGGTACTGCGTCCGGTACAGCTCGAGCGCCCGCTCCAGGCCGTCACCGGAGAAGTGGTTCGCGAACACGTAGGGCAGACCGAAGGATGCCGCCAGCTGAGCGGAGTAGTCGCTCGAGCCGAGCAGCCAGATCTCCGGCGTGCCCGCCGCTGCCGGCGTCGCGTGCACCGAGTACTCGCCGCCCGACGTGAATCGCAGCGTCGCGCCGCCCGGCGCGACGAGGGATGCAATGTCGCGCACGTGCTCGGCGAAGCGCTCGACGTCGCTCGTCGTCCCCTGCTGGCGCAGCAGCTGCGTGATGACCGGATCGCTGCCGGGGGCGCGGCCGATTCCGAGGTCGATGCGTCCGGGGGCGATCGCCTCGAGTGCCGCGAACTGCTCCGCGACGACGAGCGGCGCGTGGTTCGGCAGCATGACGCCGCCCGAGCCGACGCGGATCCGGGAGGTGCGCGCGGCGGCGGCCGCGATGAGCACCGGCGGGGTGGTGGACGCCACCGAGGGCATGTTGTGGTGCTCGGCGAACCAGTAGCGCCGATAGCCGAGGTCGTCGGCGCGCGATGCGAGACCGAGGGAGGCGGCGACCGCCTGCGCGCTCGTCTGGCCGGTGCGGACGGGGATCAGGTCGAGGACGGAGAGCGCGATCATCCTCAGCGGCAACCCCTCGGCATCCGCTCGCATTCCCGGCGGAGCCGCTAAGGGATGATCGTGAGCAGGGCGCCGGGCTGCACCGAGCAGACGATGCTCTGCCCATCGCCGAACTCGTCGCCGTCGAGTTCGATCGGCCGCGGGGGAGTCGTCGCGACCTCCACGGACTCTCCGCGCAGATAGTGGATCGACGTGTCACGGCCGCGGCGCTCGAGCACCCGGCGACCTGCGCGCGAGCGCAGCAGCACGCTGTTGTCCCACCACACCTTGCGCCACACGCCGAGCCATCCGAACCATCCGGTCGGCTGGATGACCATGACATCGAGCAGGCCGTCGTCGACCGCCGCATCCGGGATCAGCGCGATGCCGCCCGGCAGCTGGCCGCAGTTCGCGAACAGCACGCTCTGCACGCGGGTCGTGTGCAGGCGCGATTCGTCGAGCGAGTAGATGACGCGGAACGGTTTGGCGCCGGGCAGGGCGCGGGCGGCGCCGTCGACGTACGCCATCCAGCCGACGTGCTTCTTCAGCTGCGGGCGCGTGTTGGCGATCATCGCGGCGTCGAGGCCGATGCCTGCCATGACCACGAACGCGTGCTCCTCGATGTCTCCGCCGTCGCGTGTGATGCGGGCCAGGCCGACGTCCGTTCGCGTCACCTTGTCGCCGAAGGCGGCGGCGACCATGATCTCCGGGTCGTCGAGGGGCAGCCGGAGGTTCCGCGCGAAGAGATTGCCCGTGCCGCTCGGGACGATGGCGAGCGGCACGCCGGTCCTGGCCATGGCGCCCGCGACGGCGCGCACGGTTCCGTCGCCGCCCGCGACGAGCACCACGTCGACCTGCTCCTCGAGTGCTCGCGCGGTCACGCCGTCGCCCAGATCCTCGACGGTGGTCTCGAAGAAGAGAGGAAGCATCCATCCCGACCGCTTCGACCAGTGGACGACGCTGGCGCGCAGCATCCGCTTGTCGACCTTGATGGGGTTGTAGATGAGGGCGGCGCGCTTGTGTCGCTCCGAGTCGTCGCCCATGGGGGCAGGATAATGCCCCGGCTGCGCGGAAACGCTGTGCGAGACTTGACCAATGATCGACCCCGTGCTTCTCCGCGACAATCCCGAGCTGGTCAAGCGCTCGCAGGAGAAGCGGGGAGAGTCGCCGGAGACGGTGGATGTCGCGGTCGCGGCCGACAGGGCCCGTCGAGCTGCGATCACCGCCTTCGAGGAGCTGCGTGCCGCGCAGAACGTCCACGGAAAGCGGGTCGCCCGGGCCTCCAAGGACGAGAAGCCCTCGCTCGTCGTCGAGGCGAAGGAACTGAGCGAGCAGGTCAAGAAGGCCCAGCACGCCGTCACCGCCGCCGAGGAGGCGGCCGATGAGGCGTTCGCCCGCATCGAGAACATCGTGATCGACGACGTCCCGGCCGGCGGAGAGGCGGACTTCGTCACGCTGCGCACGCACGGGGAACCGGCATCCTTCGCCTTCGATCCGCTGGACCACCTCGAGATCGGCGAGCGGCTCGGAGCGATCGACATGGAGCGCGGCACGAAGGTGTCGGGCAGCCGCTTCTACTTCCTGACGGGCATCGGCGCACGGCTCGAGTACGCGCTCATGTCGCTCGCGTTGCAGCGCGCGCTGGATGCCGGGTTCATCCCCATGATCCCGCCCACCCTCGTGCGGCCCGAGGTCATGCGGGGAACGGGATTCCTGGGGCAGCACTCCGACGAGGTGTACCGCCTCGAGAAGGAGGATCTCTACCTCGTCGGGACGAGCGAGGTTCCCCTCGCCGGCTATCACATGGGCGAGATCATCGACCTCGCGCGCGGGCCGAAGCGGTACGCCGGCTGGTCGACGTGCTACCGCAGCGAGGCGGGCTCGTACGGCAAGGACACCCGCGGCATCATCCGCGTGCACCAGTTCAACAAGCTCGAGATGTTCGTCTACACGACCGCGGAGGATGCCGAGGCCGAGCACCTGCGCCTCGTCGCGATGCAGGAGGCGATGCTGCAGGACCTCGGTCTCAGCTACCGCGTGATCGACGTCGCCGCCGGCGATCTCGGATCGAGCGCCGCGCGCAAGTACGACGTCGAGGCGTGGGTGCCGACGCAGAACGCGTATCGGGAGCTCACCAGCACCTCGAACTGCACGACCTATCAGGCGCGGCGCCTCGACATCCGCCACCGGCCGGAGGAGGGCGGCCGGACGCAGCCCGTCGCCACCCTCAACGGCACACTGGCGACCACCCGCTGGATCGTCGCACTGCTCGAGACCCACCAGCGCGAGGACGGCTCCGTCGTCGTGCCCGAGGTGCTGCGGCCCTATCTCGGGGGCCTCGAGGTCATGGAGCCGATCGCGTGACCGACACGGCCGCCGACGTGCACGCGTCCTCTGCTCGAGACGCCGTGGCCCGCCTCGTCGCGCTCGACGTCGACGGCACCCTCCTGCTCGAGGACGAGACCCTGAGCCCCGGAATCGTCGACGCCATCGCGCACGCCGCGGCCGCGGGCAACGAGGTCATGCTCGCGACCGGGCGCAGCTGGGCGGGCACGGAGTGGGTGCTGCGCGAACTCGGCATGACGCCGGAGTTCGTCGTCTGCTCGAACGGCGCCGTCGTGCTGCGCCGCGCCGGCGACGAGTACGAGCGGTTCCACACCGAGACATTCGACGCATCCGAAGTCCTGACGCTGCTCGTGCGCTATCTGCCCGACGCCCACTACATGGTGGAGCTCCCCGACGGGCATCGCCTGTACACCGAGCAGCTCGAGCATTGGAATCTGCGGGATGCCACGCAGGTGCCGTTCGCGGAGCTCTCCGCCCAGCAGGTGTGCCGCGTCGTCGTGGTCTCGCCCGGTCAGAGCGATGAGGACTTCATGGAGCTCGTCGAGCGCATCGGCCTGCACCACGTCTCGTACGCCATCGGCTGGACCGCGTGGCTCGACATCGCCCCGCTCGGCGTCGACAAGAGCACGGCCCTCGAGATCGTCCGAACCGAGCTGGGGGTCGCCGGCTCCCGGGTCGTCGTCGTCGGCGACGGGCGCAACGACCTCGGCATGTTCGCCTGGGCGCGTCAGCACGGCGGGCGCGCCGTCGCCATGGCGCAGGCGCCCGACGAAGTGCGCGATGCCGCGTCCGAGGTCACCGCGTCCGTGCACGAGGGCGGCACCGCCGAGGTCCTGCGCGGGCTCTGACCTCCCACTCAGGGCCTGCTCAGGCGGACCCGGGAAAATGGGGAGAATCGCGTCGGCTAGACTCGACGCCGGATCGACGGATGCGCGCCCTGCGCACGTCGTCGGGAGGGTTGTCCGAGCGGCCGATGGACCTGGTCTTGAAAACCAGTGGGCAGAAATGTCCCGTGGGTTCGAATCCCACACCCTCCGCACGAGCGCGAGGCGAAGCCTGAGAGGACTCGAGTGAGCCAGACGACCAAGCCCGGCAGAGTCGCGCGCCGCCCGCTTGCCCGCCACGGCCAGCTCAAGAGCCCCAATCCCTTCGCCCAGCTGCTGAAGGGACTGGCGATCGCGATCGCCGTCGTGCTGGTCTCGGGGGCCGGCGTCGCCGCCTATGCGGTGACCGACCTCACGTCCTCGTTCGCCGGCCAGGCCGTCAAACTCGACGGTGACGCGCCTGCGGCCCAGCCCCCCGGTATCGGTGCGTTCCAGGGCGACGTCAACCTCCTGCTCGTCGGCACCGACCAGTGCGAACCCGCATACGATGCGCTGTTCGGCAACCGGTGCAAGGGGGCGGATGCGTCGAGCGAGAACAACGACGTCAACATGCTGCTCCACATCTCGAGCAACCCCCGGCGCGTGACAGTCATCTCCTTCCCGCGCGACATGATGCTGCCCATCCCGTCGTGCACGAGGCCGAACGGCTCGACATCGTCGGCCGCGAGCAAGCTCATGCTCAACTCGACGTACGACATCGGCGGCCTCTCGTGCGTGGCGAAGACGATCACCCAGCTCACCGGCATCCAGATCCCGTTCGCGGCGAAGATCACGTGGGGCGGCGTCATCCAGATCACGAACGCCATCGGCGGCGTCGACGTCTGCGTCTCGGGCCACCTGAAGGACCGGCTGACGGGCCTCGACCTGACAGCCGGCACGCACACGATCCAGGGCCTGCAGGCGCTGCAGTTCCTGCGCACTCGCCATGGCGTCGGCGACGGCAGCGACCTCGGCCGCATCTCGAACCAGCAGCAGTACATGTCGCGGCTCGTGCAGAAGATCATGAGCCAGGGTGTCCTCTCCAACCCGGCGACCCTCTACAAGCTAGCCTCGACGACGGTCCAGAACGTCAAGCCCAGCGAGAGCCTCGCCAACCCGGTGACGCTGGTGCAGATCGCGCTCGCCGCCAAGAGCGTGCCGTTCGACCAGTTCGTGTTCGTGCAGTACCCCACCGGGTACGACCCGGCCAACCCGAACCGCGTCGTCCCGAACAAGACAGCCGCGACTGCGCTCCTGACCGCACTCAGCCAGAACAAGCAGCTGCAACTGACCGGCAGCAGCGGCGTGGGCACGGTTCAGCAGACTCCCGCGCCGACGACCTCGGCCGCGCCCACGACGACCGCGCCGACCACCGGTGCGACGACGGGTGCCACGCCGACGCCGACGGCGACCGACTCCGCCACGCTGCCGTCGACTGTCACGGGCACCACCGCCGCCCAGCAGACTTGCTCGAAGGCTCAGGTCTACAACGGCAACGGCTGAGCCGCCGCCTGCGTTCGCAGGCGCCGGATCGACCAGGTACTATTGACGGACGTGCCCGCTCGCGGGTGCCGCGCCTGCTCTGGTGGGCGCATGTCCGCTTCGGCGGGCGAGGAGACGTCGCATAGTCAGGCCTAGTGCACCACCCTGCTAAGGTGGAGTCCCCGTAAGGGGACCGAGGGTTCAAATCCCTCCGTCTCCGCCACATAAAACCCTGGTCAGCATTCTTTCTCAAGTCCCCGTGGGAAAGAATCGCGCCAATCGACGAGTCTTGTGCGCTCCACATGGTTGGCGACTTCTTGCGTCACGCTTCGGGGATCTTGCGCAGTGCATAGTCGCCGGTTGGCGCTCTGCAAGCAGAGTGCTCGCGAACCGTCGGGCCCCGGGGGCGCCTAATCCCTCGGTACCCAGCCCACTCTGGTCGAAGCCTCCCGAGCTCCGTCCCGCGAATGCGCGATATTGCTTGTATCGATTCTCTGTAGACTTCGGTCTGAATAAGACATAACGTGTGACCTGCCCGGCATGTCGCGGCCCATCCGAGCGCAGTCATCGACCAATCGAAGAACTCGTGAAGAGATCGCTTGCGATGTGAAACCTTTCACCGACGGGATCCCGCCCTCATATACGTGCTGTCACCGAATATCGAGCTCATCTTCACCGAGGCGGGGGACTACGCCGAGCGCGTTCGCGCGGCGGCCGCGTGCGGATTCGCGGCGGTCGAGATGTGGGGTCCGACGGGCAACGACGGGCTGTCGTCGGCGAAGGACATCCCGGCTCTGAAGGCCGCGCTGGCCGAGACTGGTCTCGAATTGACTGCGCAGCTGATCGAGCCGCGCACGCAGTTCCTCATCCCGCCGCGGGACCACAGCTCGTTCTATCGCGGGCTCGACGAAGGGGTAGCCGTCGCCGCGGAGCTGGGGTGCCCGCGCATCATGGTCAACGGCGGCACGGGCTCTGCTGGGAGCTCGCGACAGACGCAGCTCGATGAGCTCGCGGTGATCTTTCAGAAGGCGGTCGCGCAGATCGAGGGGTCGGGTGTGACCCTGATCCTCGAACCGGTCAATATCCGCATCGACCACCCTGGCCAGCTCGTGGATCGCACCCAGGATGCCGCGTACATCTCGCGGCAGGTCGACTCTCGGTACTTCGGCGTCATGTACGACCTCTACCACTCCATCGTCGAGGGGGAGGATGTCGAGCGCGAGCTGGCTCAGGCGATGGACGTCATCCGGTATGTCGAGATCGGCGACGTACCGGGTCGCGGGGAGCCGGGGACAGGCAGCGTCGACTGGCCGGCGACCCTGGCCGCCATCGAGCGATCCGGATACCAAGGGCCGATCGGCCTCGAGTTCACGCCGCGGAAGCCCTCGGCCGAGGCCGTGTCATACATCCAGCGGCTCGTGACGGTTGGCTGAAAATGGTGATCACGAGCACGAACCGCATCGTCGCGCCTTCCGTGCAACGCCTGCGCGTCGAGCAGCTGATCGAGCCTCTCGGGCTGTGGACAAGCCATCCCCGCTTCTCCTGGGAGATCGATGCGGCGGGCATGCGCGACGTGCTGCAGAGCGCCTATGAGATCGAGATCCACGGCGGCGGGCACCAATGGCGCAGCGGTCGGGTCGCGGCCTCAGCATCCGTCCTGGTCGCCATGTCCGGTTTCACCGCCCGCTCCGCCACGCCTTACAGCTGGCGCGTTCGCGTGTGGATCGGCTCGGACGAGACGCCCACGGAGTGGGCGGAGTCGACCTTCGAGACGAGCTTGCTGACCGACGCCGACTGGACGGCGAACTGGATCCAGCCCGTTCAGGAGGCTGTTCGCCCGGACGGCGCCGCCAACTTCGGCGAGTTGTTCCATCTGCGAATCGCCTCGCCGCCAGAGGAACGGCTCCTGCCCACCCCGTACGTCCGACAGCAGATCGACCTCGACCAACCGCCCCTCCGAGCGCGGCTTCACATCACGGCGCACGGCATATATCAGGCCGAGATCAATGGTCGACGAGTCGGTGACCAGCTCTTCGCCCCCGGGAACGAGGCGTACGACCACCAGCTCTCCTTCCAGACCTACGACGTCACCGAGCACCTCTCCGCCGGAACAAACGTCATCGGCGCGATCCTCTCCGACGGGTGGTTCGCCGGCCGAGCGGGCATCCTCGGCTCGAGCGCACCCTACGGCGATCACCTCCAGTTGACCTGGCAGCTGCGCGCGCAGTTCGCCGACGGCAGCGAACGCGTCTTCACATCCGATGCGTCGGCGGTCTCCTCGACCGCGGGACCCATCCGGTACGCCGACCTCGCAGTCGGCGAGCGGCACGATGCTCGGGTCGACTGGGATGGCTGGAGCACCGCCGGCTTCGACGATGCCGCGTGGGAGCCGGTCGAGGAGGTCGCGGTCGAACAGCGGCTGGTCCCGTTCGTCGGTGAGCCGATTCGATCCGTCCTCGAACTCCCGGCGAGGTCACTCACGCGCACGCCGGCAGGCGACCGGGTCGTCGACTTCGGCCAGGTCATCGCCGGTCGCGTCCGGTTCCGCGTCGAGGGCGGCGCACGGGGCGACACCGTGCGACTCGAACACACCGAGGTCCTCGACGCCGACGGGAACTACTTCCACAACATCCTCGGTCCCAACAAGGACCAGACCGACGTCTACACACTCGCCGGCACACCGGGCGGCGAGTCCTGGGAGCCGACCTTCACATTCCACGGCTTCCGCTACGTCCGCATCACCGGATTCCCGGACGACGTGGATGTCGGAGACTTCACCGCCGTCGTCACCGCGTCGGACCTCCCGATCACCAGCAGTTTCGAGTGCTCCGATGCGCGGCTGAACCGGCTGCATCAGAACGTGCTCTGGAGCCAACGCGCGAACTTCCTCTCCATCCCGACCGATTGCCCGCAGCGCGAACGGTATGGCTGGACGGGCGACCTGCAGGTCTTCGCCGCGACGGCCGCGACCAACATGTCCGTCGGGCCGTTCTTGACCCGCTGGCTCGCGAACGTCCGCTCCGAGCAGCTGGACGACGGCCGAATCGTCAACATCACGCCCGATCCGCCAGCGCTGCGATTCCTCGCGGACGGGCCGCCTCCGAGCTACGACGACGACATCCTGCTCCTGACATCGTCGGCCGGATGGGGAGATGTCATCGCGGTAGCCCCCTATGTCCTTTACCGCCACTACGGCGACACACGGGTGCTCGCGGACAACTACGACGCGATGCGGAAATGGGTCGAGTACCAGATCCGCAGTGCCGAGAGCGGAACACCGCCGCGGCTCGCCGGCCACACGCTCACCGCGGACGAACGGGCCCGGCAGGCGCTCCTGTGGAACAACGAACCGAACTTCGGCGACTGGCTCGCCCCGAGCACCCTGCGCGGGCCCGGGGGCGCTCAGATCATCGCACCGCGCCGCACGGGTGAAGTCGTCGGCTCTCTCTTCCACGCGTACACACTCGGCCTGGTCTCCGAAATCGCCGGCATCCTTGGGCACACCGATGACCAGACCCGGTTCGCGAAGCGGGCGGACGTGGTTCGTACTGCGTTCGCCGCCGAGTACATCGGCCTGGATGGGCGCATCCCGGGGGGCCTCCAGGGACCCTACGTGCTTGCGCTCGCCTTCGATGCTGTGGCGGATGACCTCCGCCCCCGGGTGGTCGCGAACCTCGTCCGCCTCATCCACGACGCCGGAGACCACCTGGACACCGGTTTCCTCTCGGTGCCTTATCTGCTGGATGTGCTCTGGAGCAACGGTGAGCGTGAGCTCGCGCGCACGCTGCTCTTCCAAGACACCGCGCCCTCATGGCTCTACGAGGTCGAGATGGGTGCGACCACCATCTGGGAGGGCTGGGAAGCCATCCGCTCGGACGGCACTGTCACCGATCTGTCCTTCAACCATTACGCGTTCGGCTGCGTCGATGACTGGATGCATCGTCGGCTGGCGGGCATCCAGCTCGTGGGGGAGGGATTCCGGGAGTCGCGCATCGAGCCCGATTTCCGCAGCGGGCTCGGCTGGGTGAGCGGACTCATCCGCACGCCGTACGGCGACCTCTCCTCGGCGTGGACCGAGACCGACGCCGGTGAGTTCCGCCTGACGGTCCACGTGCCGGCCAACACGACCTCGACAGTCGTCCTCCCGGACGACGCACACGAGTTCGCGGTCCAGGGAGCCGACCTCACACGGCACGCATCACCCGTGATACCGGTCGGTTCCGGCTGGACCGCGGTGTCCTTCCGTCTACCGCGTTCTGCGTCGTCGCGATGACGACGATGGCTCACCTCACGAATCCGCATGAACTCAACGAAACCGCGGGAAGCGCAGCTCAACGGATCGCATCGCAGAAGCGTTCCCCAGCTGCGTGAGCCGGTGCTGACTCGCCGCCGTCGAAGGTGTTGCCCGGTTGATCCTTCCTCCGGGGGCGTCGAAACTCGGGAACGGCGGCTGACGATCAGCCGCCGTTCGTTGCGTCTCCTCGATTCAGTCGGCGATGACGGCGGTAACCGCCGCCGTGCCGGCGGTGGAGCCGGCGCGAGACGGTCGCCCGGCGACGAGCATGACCACGCTGACGAGGACGGCGAGTGCGTAGAACCCGCTCGCGACCCGGAACACGGTTTCGAAGCCGGCAACCTGTGCTGCGACGCCGGCGTGGTCGCCGCTGATGGCGACAAAGACGCTGGCCAGGATCGCGAGGCCGACAGAGCCACCGAGCTGGTGGGCGGTGTTGACCAGGCCCGAACCGGCGCCGGCCTGCGCGTCGGGCACGCCCGCCATGCCGAGCTGGGTGAGCAGGATGATGGCGATACCCTGGCCGATTCCCAGAACCAGCAGCGGTAGCAGCACCCACGGCAGGAACGCGGTGTTCGCCCCCACGGTGGAGAGCCATCCCATCCCGATCAGAGCGATCACCAGGGATGCGATCAGGAGGCGCTCCTGCCCGATCAGGCGCACCAGCGGTCGAACGACGTAGACGGTGGCGAAGAACATGCCGGTGAGCGGGATGAAGCTCAGGCCCGCGAGCAGGGCGCTGAATCGCAGCACCTCCTGCAGGTACTGGCTGAGGAAGTAGAACGTCGAGAACATCGCACCCACGATGAGGATGCGGGCGATATAGGCGCCGGAGCGGGTCCCGTTCGAGAACAGCGCGAGGGGGACGATCGGCTCTGGACTACGTCGCTCCAGCAGGACGAACACCGCGACGAGCGCGGCCGCGAGGGCCAGGCTGCCGAGGACGATCGGCGAGGTCCAGCCGATGGTGCCGGATTCGATCAGGCCCCAGACGAGCGCGGTCATTGCGACGGTGATCGTCAGAGCGCCCAGGAGGTCGAAGCTGCCGCGTCGGCGAGGGGTCTCGGTGAGGAAGCGCGGGGCGAGCAGGACGACGATCAGGCCGATGGGCACGTTGATGAGCAGGCCCCAGCGCCACGAGAGCAGGTCGGTGAAGACGCCGCCGACGATGATTCCGACGCTCGCGCCGGCCCCGATGACCGCGCTGTAGATCGCGATCGCGCGGCTCCGCTGCTCGGGCTCGGGGTACGCGCCCACCAGCAGTGCGAGAGTGGACGGGATGGCGAAAGCCGAAGCGGCGCCCTGCAGAACGCGAGCGGCGAGCAGCGTCGGCACGTTGAATGAGAGTCCGGCGAGCAGCGACGCGAGTGCGAACACTGCGACCGCGATCACGAAGACGCGTCTGCGCCCGGCCAGGTCGCCCACACGCGCGCCGAGCAGCAGCAGGCCGCCGAAGGCGAGCACGTACGCGTTCTGGACCCACGACAGAGACGCGGGCGAGAAGCCCAAGTCTGCGACGAGGCGTGGGAGGGCAGTGGTGACGATGGAGGTGTCCAGCACCATCATGAGTTGGGCGCCCATGATGAGGGCGAGCACCACGGTACGGCGCCACCGGGGCGCCGATGTTGTGGAAGACATGTTGACTCCTTAGGATTAGTGGGGGGATCCCTCCGTTTAGGATAACCGGGGGGACCACCCCACTTATTCCCGGAATGAGGTAGAAGTGTCCGATCGTCCGCTCCGGGCCGACGCTCGTCGCAACCACGAACGGATCGTCGAAGCGGCGACGGCGGTCTTCGCCGAGGCCGGCGCCTCGGCATCGATTGAAGAGGTGGCTCGGCGCGCGGGGGTCGGCAGCGCCACGGTGTACCGGCGATTCCCGACCCGAGCCGCCTTGTTCGAGGCCGTCTACTCGGACCAGGTCGATCAGCTGCTCGCGCCGACGTCGACCGCGGCGGCCTCCCCGGTACAGGCCCTGAGCGAGTGGTTGCGCCGATTCGTGGATTTCATCATCGGCAAGCGAGCGTTCGCGGAAGAGATGGCGCATGACACAGAGATCGTCTATGCGGCCAGGCGTCGCATTTATGCGACCGCCGAACCGCTGCTGGCGGCGGCGCAGGCGGACGGCGCGGTGCGCCCCGACGTCACGGCCGACGACATCCTTCGCATGCTCAGCGGAATCGCCCTCGCGGACTACCCGGACGAGGGACAACTCGATCGGGTCGTCGGGGTGTGCCTCGACGGGCTTCGGATTCAGGGCTGACGTGACGACAACCGCGGGGCATACCCTCTCGCGGGTGGACCGGAGCTCGGCAGGATACCGTCGCCTCAGGTGCTCGACGATGAGGGTCGTGTGGTCGTCGAAGACCATGATCCGGGCGGCTTCGTAGACGCGAACACGTCACGGGCTCTGCCTGTGGCGCGGGCGCGCGCCATTCGATGGCGCACATCCTGATCAGCGGTTCAGGGGACGGCGGGCCCGAGCGATGCCGCCCGCTCGCGCGCGGTGCTGCGGTGCTGGCTCGGGGTGGTCCCCGACGACCGGCGGAAGGCGCGGGTGAATGTGCTGAGCTCGCCGAATCCGCACATCACGGCGATGTCGGACAACGGGATCTGCGTGGTCTCGAGCAAATGGCGCGTGCGGTCCAGACGTCGCTCGCGGATGAAGGCGGCTGGAGTCGCACCATGCTGTTCGAAGACGTTGTGCACTGTGCGCATCGAGACGTTCTCGGCGGTGGCCAGCTGCGCGACACCCAGTGACGGGTCATCGAGTCGTTCAGCGACGATGCGGTCGAACCCGGCGAAGAGTGCGCGATGCGAGCGAGGCGGCGGGGCCAGGCGCAGCTGGCGGCGGAGCATGTCGGTCAGCAGCTCGACGCAGAGCTCGGACACCGCAGCCACCTCCTGTTCGGGAGGCGACGGAGCGAACAGTGTGCGGATGACGCGTGTATAGGTGCGCAGTGCCGGATCGGCGTCGACGCGCACACTGCGGGCGGCCGCCCGCTCGAGCACGCTCGGCACCACCCCGAGACGGTCCACCGACACCTGCAGGACGACGAGGTCCGCCGAACGGGGGAATCGGAGCTCGTATGGCCGGCGCGCGAGGTAGAGGACCCCCTGACCGGGAACGACGTGCGCGACGGTGCCGGACTGCATGACATCGTTCCTGCCGCGTACCTGCAGCGAGAAGAGGGCGACATCGTCGGCCGCGGAGTCGACCAGGCTCGGGGTGCGCGAGACGATGCACGGCGACGATGTGACGCGAGTGAGGGTGCAGGCGTCGCCCACCCGGGTATCGACTCGTCCGGCGAAGGCATCCCGCGACTCGGCCACCTCGAGCGGCACGAACGTCGAGGCGGCAAGCGACTCCCACTCTGCCGTCGAAGAAGCAGTCGCGGTTGTCATGACTCCAGTGTGCGCTCCGGATGCGTCGGACGGATGTCCTCGTGTGAATACCCGATGACATCGGGCGGTGCATGCAGAAATCGTCAAATCGACTGCACATTTCGCCTGCCGCCGTCCCTTCATCTCTGGCTACCGTGACCGCACCGGACACAGAGAGAAGGACCACAATGCCCGCCATCCGCGTCGCTGCCGTTCAGGCCGAGCCCGTGTGGTTCGACCTCACGGCCACGGTCGAGAAGACCATCTCGCTCATCGAGGAGGCATCCGCCGCAGGAGCCGATCTCGTCGCCTTCCCGGAAACCTGGCTGCCCGGCTATCCGATCTTCCTGTGGGCGTACCCCGTGCCCGCGCAGATCCCGTCGTTCGCGCGGTATCACGCCAACTCCTCGGCGATAGACGGACCCGAGTTCGATCGGCTCCGCGCCACTGCGGAGAGATCGGGGATCACCGTCGCGCTCGGGTTCAGCGAGAAATCGCATGGATCGCTCTACATGTCGCAGGCGATCATCGGCCCCAATGGGGACCTCCTGCTGCACCGCCGCAAGCTGAAGCCGACGCACGCCGAGCGCACCCTGTTCGGTGAGGGCGACGGCTCGGGCCTCGTCGTCATCGACACGCCACTCGGACGGGTCGGCGCGCTCAACTGCTGGGAGCACCTCCAGCCGCTCGTCAAGTTCTCGCTCTACGCGCAGCACGAGCAGATCCACATCGCCGGATGGCCGTGCTTCGGCATCTTCAAAGAGCATCCGTCGCTCGGACACGAGGCCTCGATGGCAGTCAGCCGCACCTACGCGCTCGAGGGAGGTGCGTTCACGGTCGTGTCCACGCAGATCCTCAGTGAGGCGGGCGCCCAGAACTTCCTCGTGGATGGCGCGCCCTCGCCGATCATCGATCTGGGTGGCGGCTATGCCCGGGTCTACGGTCCCGACGGTGCGCTGCTGACCGAGAGTCTGGATCCTCGGACCGAAGGCCTCGTCTACGCCGACCTCGACCTCGCCGCCATCGACATCGCGAAGTCGTTCGCCGACCCCGTGGGCCATTACAGCCGCCCGGATGTCTTCCAGCTCACCGTCGATCGGTCCCGCCGCTCCCCGGCGGTTCTGGGTGACGCCCCCGCTGCACCGGACCTCTGGCTCGCCACCGCGCCGGAGTGATCACCCGCACCCGGATCACGAGCCGACCCGGCAGTTGCAGATACGACATGGAGGACCGATGACTCAATTCGCCCAGCTTCTCGAACGAAACCGCCGCTTCGCCGAGACCGTCGATCTCGGGCGTCTCGCGATGCCGACAGCGATGCCGGAACGCCTGCTGCTCGTTCTCACCTGCGTGGATCCACGCGTCGAGCCTGCCGGATTCCTCGGCGTGGGCACCGGTGACGCGGGAGTGCTGCGCAACGCCGGCGGCAGGGTCGATGATCGGGTCATCGAAGACATCGCCTACCTGGCGATGCGACTGCGCGTCCGCTTGGACGTGGCAGTGATTCATCACACGCAATGCGGCACCGGCATGCTGGCCGAGCCGGATTTCCGTTCGGCCTTCGCACAGCGATCCGGAACGGATGTCTCGGTGCTGGCCGAACGCGCCGTCGTCGACCCGGTGGAGACGGTGCGTCTGGATGTCGCTCGGCTCCTCGCGCACCCGACGCTCTCGCCCGACGTGGTCGCGTCCGTGTCCGGCCACGTACTGCGGATGGAGACCGGGCTGGTCGAGACCGTGGTCCCGCAGGCCGCTCCGACGGCTCAGTGATGAACGCGCAGCGTCCGGGCGGGGACATCAGTGGGGCCGGCGTCGTCACCGGGCGCCTCCGCAGTCGCCCGCCAGACACCGGGAAGCACACCGACCGCGTTGCGGAAGAAACACCAACGAAAGGCACACCGATCATGAACATCAAGCCCACCATCGTCCTGATCCACGGAGCGTTCGCCGACGCGTCCGGCTACACCGGGGTCATCGCCCGTCTCGAGGCCGACGGATACCGCGTCGTCGCGCCGCCGAACCCGCTGCGCGGACTCACGTCCGATGCCGACTCCATCCGCACCCGCGTCGCGGCGATCGACGGCCCCGTGGTTCTCGTCGCCCACTCCTACGGCGGAGCGGTGATGGGTGCCGTCGCCGCCGGCCTGACCAACGTCATCGGCCAGGTGTATCTGGCTGCCTTCGGGCTCGACGTCGGCGAGAACTGCCTCGCGATCCAGGACGGCTACCCCGTCTCCCTCCTCGCCACGGAGAACGCCCCCACATCGTACGAGGCGCCGGGCGCCCCCGGCGGTCCCGACCTTTACATCAAGGAGGAGCGATTCCGCGAGGTCTTCGCCGGGGACTCGTCCGTGGCCACCGCGCGTGCGATGTTCGCGACGCAGCGCCCCCTCTCTGCGTTCGCCTTCACGGAGTCCGCCACCGTGCGTGGCTGGGACACCACCCCGACCTGGTACCTCATCTCCAGCGAAGACAACGCGATCCCGCCGAAGCTCCAGGAATTCATGGCCGCTCGAATGAACGCACACACCGAGACCATCGAGGCCTCCCACACGGCGTTCGTCGCCCACCCGCACACGGTGGGACGCTTCATCCACCGCGCTGTCGAGGACTTCACCGCCTCCAGCGCGGCCTGACAGCTCTGCCGGTGATGGGCGGACCTCGGCCGAGGTCCGCCCATCCGCGCCCGACTCTCGGTCGAACGCACGACGCACCGTCTGCCACGTCCCTTGGGGTCTAGGCGGAGAGGCGCCACACCACCGACGTATCGAGGATCTTTCCTTCGGGCGGGATGCCGACCCGCCCGATCTGGTCGAGCACCAACTGCGCGGCGGCCTCTCCGAGTTCGGCGGCGGGTTGGTGCACGGTCGAGAGCGGCGGCTGGCAGCGGAGCGCCCACGCGCTGTCGTCGAACCCGACGACACCGACGTCGTCGGGGACGGTCTTCCCGGCGGTGCGCAGCGTCTCCAGAGCGCCCGCGGCGATGCCGTCCGACGAGGCGAACACTCCGTCGATATCCGGCGCGCGCTCCAGCAGCTGACGCATCCCCTCGGTCCCGGCACTGTGGCTGTACAGCGGGAACTCGACGACGAGCTCGGAGTCGAAGAGCGGGCCCAAGGCCTCACGGAAGCCCGCAAGGCGGTCGCGGCCGGAGTCGCGGTCGAGCGCGCTCGCGATCATCCCGACACGTCGCCGGCCGGTCGCCACGAGGCGCGCGCTGATGGAGCGCGCCGCGGCGACGTTGTCGATGCCGACATAGGCGATCCCCTCGATGCCCGGTGGGCGTCCGACGAACGCCGCGGGGATGCCCATCGTGGCGACGGCCTGTGCGATGGGGTCGAGGGCGCGGGCGGAGATGATGATCACGCCATCCACGAACCCCCCGCGGAGGTATTCGGCGACGCGATCGCTGTCGCGCGTGGAGTCGATGATCAGCGTGACGAGCTGGTAGTCGGCCTGCGAGAGCACGGTGTTCGTGCCGAGGAGGATGGTGCCGATGTTCGGGTCTTCGAGGAACAGCGAGTGCGGCTCGTGGACGATCAGCGCGATCGCGCCCGACCGTCGCGTCTTCAGATTCCGCGCCGCGGTGTTGGGGACGTAGCCGACTTCGAGGATCGCGGATTCGACGGCGGCCCGTGCTTCGGCGGAGACGTATGGCTCGCCGTTGATCACGCGGGACACGGTGCCTCGCGACACCCCGGCCGTGCGCGCGACGTCATGGATCGTCGCCGGGCGCGGGCGAGCCGCCTCGGAGGTCATATGGCCACCTTAGCTTGACAACCGCGTCAGGCCGCACATAGTCTGTGCACGTTCCCAGAGAGTTTCAGTCGGTACGGTTCCACTGCAACTGGGAACGTTCACAGATTCGACGAGGAGGTCACGATGTCGCCCAGCAGCTCAGTCGGTTCGGCACTGACGACGCTGACGTCGTCGGGGGAGACCGGGAGCCGGCTGGCGTTCGGATGCGACTACAACCCGGAGCAGTGGGATCCGGCGGTGTGGCCGGAGGACATCCGCCTCATGCGTGAGGCGGGCGTGACCATCGTGGCGATCAACGTCTTCGGGTGGGCGCAGGTCCAGCCGCAGCCCGACGTCTTCGACTTCTCACGCCTGGACGCGATCATCGAGCTGCTCCACGCGGCCGGCATCGGAGTCAACCTCGGAACCGGCACCGCGTCCCCGCCGCCGTGGCTCAGCACGCGGCACCCGGAGATCCTGCCGGTGGACGCGAACGGCATCCGCGCCTGGCCCGGCGGCCGGCAGGCGTACTGTCCGAGCTCGCCGGTGTTCCGTGCGGCAGCCGAGCGCCTCGCCACGGAGGTCGCCACCCGCTACGGCTCGCACCCCGCGGTACAGCTCTGGCACGTCTCGAACGAACTCGGCTGCCATAACGCGCACTGCTACTGCGACGTCTCCGCCGCGGCCTTCCGCGACTGGCTCCACGCCAAGTACGAGACGCTCGACGCGCTCAATGCGGCATGGGGCACGGCCTTCTGGAGCCAGCGCTACGGAGCCTGGGAGGAGATCCTCCCGCCCCGCCGCACGCTTTCCGCGGGAAACCCCGCGCAGGCGCTCGACTTCGCTCGGTTCAGCTCCGACGAGGTGCTGGAGTGCTACCGGGTCGAGGAGCGCGTTCTCCGCCGGTTGAGCACCGTACCTGTGACCACGAACTTCATGGTGACCGCGCACATCCGCAACCAGGACTACTGGCGGTGGGCGCCGCACATGGACGTCATCGCCAACGACCACTACCTCGACCATCGCCTTGCCGACCCGCACCAGGAGCTCTCGTTCGCGGCCGACACGACCCGTGGGCTCGCTGACGGTGCCCCGTGGCTGCTGATGGAGCAGGCCACCAGCGCCGTCAACTGGCAGCCGCGCAACATCGCGAAGACGCCCGGCGAGCTGATGCGGAACACCTTCGCCCATGTCGCCCGGGGCGCGGACGGCGTCTGCTTCTTCCAGTGGCGTGCCTCGGCCCAGGGCACCGAGAAGTTCCATTCCGCATTGCTCCCGCACGCCGGAACGGACAGCCGCAAGTGGCGGGAAGTCCTGGAGGTGAGCAACGCGTTGGGCTCTGTCCGCGAGGTGGCGGGAACGCGCGTGGTCGCCGATGCCGCAATGATCTTCAGCTGGGAGGCGTGGTGGGCGACCGACCTCGACTCGCACCCGTCGGAGGAGCTGCGCTACCTGGAGCAGACGCACGCGATGTACCGCGCGCTGTGGGAGGCGGGCATCACGGTCGACGTCGTGAAGCCCGGAGCCGACCTCTCTGATTACCGCATGGTCGTCGTACCGTCCCTGTACCTCGTCCGCGACACCGAGGCGAAGGCTGTGACCGACTTCGTGGCCGACGGCGGAACCGCCGTCATCACTTTCTTCTCCGGCATCGTCGATGAGGACGATCGCGTGCGCCTCGGGGGCTACCCGGGCGCCTTCACGCACCTCCTCGGCCTCCACGTCGACGAGTTCTTCCCGCTCGGCGCGGGCGAGAGCGTGACCCTGACCGATGGGGCACGCGGCACCATCTGGACCGAGCACATCCTGCCGGGCACCGCGGAGGCGCTGGCCGCCTACGAGGACGGCCCGGCCTCCGGGTCGCCCGCAGTCACCCGCAACACATCCGGTCGAGGCGCCGCCTGGTACGTCGGAACCGCGCTCGACCAGCCGGATCTGAGCGCCCTGCTGGTCCGAGCCGCGCACGAGGCCGGTGTCGCCGTTCCCGCGGATCACACCGAGGGCGTCGAGTCCGTGCTGCGTCGCGGACCCGACGCCGATTACCGCTTCTTCATCAACCACACGGACGCGGCCCTGAGGGTCGACGCCGCAGGGCTCGAGCTGCTCACCGGGGCCCTCGTCGACGGGCTGGCGCTGCCGCCCGGAGCGGTGCGCGTCGTGAAGACGACACGCGAAGACTGAGAAAGGACAAGAGATGACAACGATGTCACCCCCCACGACAGGGGCCACGAGCGCGCAAGCCGCGCGGTCGCGGCCATCCCGCCGCCGCGGAATGAGCCTCTGGCCGGCCCTGCTGGTCTTCGTCGCCCCGTTCGGGCTGCTCTACGCGCTCTTCTACGCCGTGCCGATCGGCTACGCGATCTACCAGTCGTTGCTCACCGTGGAGCGGCAGGGGACGTTCGGGCCGGCGACGCAGGTCTTCGGAGGCCTCACCCAGTACGTGCAGGTCTTCCAGGACACCGCGTTCTGGACCTCGGTCGGGCGCGTGCTCGTCTTCGGTGTCGTCCAGGTGCCCGTGATGCTGTTCCTGGCGCTGGTGTTCGCCCTCCTGCTGGACTCGCCGCTGCTGCGCGGCAAGAAGTTCTTCCGGCTCGCGTTCTTCGCCCCCTACGCGGTCCCGGGCGTGATCGCCGCGATCATGTGGGGCTTCCTGTACTCGCCCTCGCTGTCGCCGTTCAGCAATCTGACGGCGAACGTGGACTTCCTCGGCGCCGATCTGGTGCTCTGGTCGATCGCGAACATCGTCACCTGGGTCTACGTCGGCTACAACATGCTGATCATCTACTCGTCTCTGCTGGCGATCCCGCAGGAGATCTACGAGGCGGCGAAGCTGGATGGCGCGAACAACTGGCAGGTCGCCGTCCGCGTCAAGATCCCACTGGTCATGCCGGCGATCATCCTCACCGCCGTGTTCTCGATCATCGGCACTCTCCAGCTGCTCGCCGAGCCGCAGACCCTGCGCAGCTTCAGTACGGCGATCAACAGCACCTACACACCGAACCTCACGGTGTACACGACGGCATCCATCCCGAACTACAGCCTGGCGGCTGCCATGTCGGTGGTGCTGGCGCTGCTCACCTTCGTGCTCTCATTCGTGTTCCTCAAGCTCACCCAACGGAGGGCGTTCGCATGACCACCATCACCGCGGCCACCCGCCGCATCAAGCGCAGCGAATCCGCTCCGCGCGGGGCAGCCCGCGAGAACCCGGTCTCCCGCCTCGGCGCGATGCTCGTCATGGCCGTGTTCACGTTCTACTTCCTGATCCCGATCTGGTGGCTCCTGGTCTCGTCGACCAAGACCCGCGGCGAGTTCACGAGCACGGCAGCTCTCTGGTTCACCACCGACTGGTTCTCGAACCTCGTGCGCAACATCGGGCGGCTCTTCACGTACGACTCCGGCGTCTACGTGCACTGGGTCATCAACAGCATCCTGTACGCCGGCGTCGGCGCCTTCCTCGGCACCCTCGTCGCCGGGATGTGCGGGTACGCGCTCGCCAAGTACCGCTTCCGCGGCCGGGAGGTGCTCTTCAACGGGGTGCTGGCCGGCGTCCTGGTGCCGGCCACCGCGCTGGCGCTGCCGCTGTTCCTGATCTTCTCCCAGGTGCAACTGACCAACACGTACTGGTCGGTGTTCCTGCCCAGCATCGTGAGCCCGTTCGGGGTGTACCTGGCGCGGATCTTCGCTGCCGCCAGCGTGCCGGACGAGCTCCTCGAAGCCGCCCGCCTGGATGGCTCCGGCGAGGTGCGCACGTTCTTCACCGTCTCGGTGCGGCTGATGTCGCCCGCCCTGGTGACCATGTTCCTGTTCCAGTTCGTTGCGATCTGGAACAACTTCTTCCTGCCGCTGATCATGCTGCGGGATCAGACCCTGTTCCCGGTGACGCTCGGCCTCTACGCCTGGAACAGTGCGATCGGCCAGGCCCCCGAACTGCGATCACTGGTGATCGTCGGAGCCCTGGTGTCGATCATCCCGCTCATCGTCGCCTTCCTGAGCCTGCAACGGTTCTGGTCCGGCGGACTTGCAGCGGGAAGCGTCAAGTAACCGAACCCGATCACAATCACAAAGGACACATGATGAAAGCACGCACCATGATGGTCGCCGCAGCCGTCGGCCTGACCGCCGCGCTCGCATTGACGGCCTGTTCCGGCCAGAGCTCCAACGGGAGCAGCGCGGCTGCCGGTGACTGCAAGCCCTCCTCCGGCAAGGTCAACCTGACCTTCACCACCTGGGTGCCGGGAATGGACAAGGTCGTCGACCTGTGGAACAGCAAGAACCCCGACATCCAGGTCAAGTTCCAGACCGGTCCCTCGGGCAACTCGGGCACGTACCAGAACTTCTTCAACCAGATCAAGGCCGGCAACGCGCCTGACCTGGGCCAGATCGAGTACGACGCGCTGCCGAACTTCCGGGTCCAGGACGGGCTCACCAACATCGCGGCCTGCCAGCCGGTGAGTGGCGCTCAGAGCAAGTTCGTCGACTGGACCTGGAAGCAGGTCACTTTCGGCGAGAACAACACCGTCTACGCGATCCCGCAGGACACCGGCCCGATCGCCCTGTTCTACCGGAAGGACCTCTTCCAGGCCGCGGGCATCCCGGTGCCCACGACGTGGGACGAGTACGCCAAGGACGCGGCACTGATCAAGGCGAAGGGCGCCTACATCACCAACTTCCCGAAGACCGACGTCAACTGGTTCGCGGGCATGGTGTGGCAGGCCGGCGGCCAATGGTTCAAGAACAACGGCAAAGAGTGGACGGTGAACCTGACGGACGACAAGTCGACGCAGGTCGCGAACTACTGGCAGAAGCTGATCGATGCCGGCGAGGTCTCGAAGCTCGCCTCGTTCTCGGACGACTGGAACAAGTCGTTCGACGACGGCCAGCAGTGGACCTGGGTCTCCGCGGTCTGGGGCGCCTCGACGCTGGAGTCGGGCGCTCCGAGCACGGCGGGCAAGTGGGCCGTGGCTCCGATGCCCCAGTGGTCGGCCGGCGAGAACAAGGCCGGTGACTGGGGTGGCTCCTCGACCGCCGTGCTCAAGGGTTCCAAGCACCCGTACGAGGCGAGCAAGTTCGCCATGTGGCTGAACACCGACCCCGAGGCGCTCGCCCTGGAGAACAAGCTCGGCGGTCTCTACCCGGCCGCCAAGGCCGGCGCCGACCTGCCCGCATTCACCTCCGGCCAGGCCTTCTTCGGGGCCGAGAACATCTACGACGTGTTCAAGCAGGCCTCCAGCGAGGTCGACCCCAACTTCACATGGGGTCCGACCATGACGCAGACCTACACCGACGTGTCCGACGGCTTCGGCGCGGCGCTCGGCGGATCCGGCACGCTGCTGGACGCGCTGAAGACCGGGCAGCAGAAGACGATCGACGCACTGAAGGCCCAGTCGATCCCCGTCAAGGGATAGCCGCGGCCAGCACGTTGTTGCCTGCGGGCCGCGGGCGTCGACAGGGACCTTGTCGACGCCCGCGGCCCGGATCGCTGGGAGGGCCTCCGCCGTGGAGGTCGGGAAGGATGCCAACGCATGTTGGAGAATCACATCAATGCGCAGACGCGCAGCGACGCGCTGCGTGCGCTCGCCGCCGCCGGCAAGGATGAGGAGCCGCTCGACGTCCTGGTGATCGGCGGGGGCGTGACAGGCGCAGGTATCGCTCTGGAAGCGGCCAGTCGGGGCCTGAAGACCGCTGTCGTGGAGGCTCAGGATTGGGCGGCCGGCACATCCAGTCGCTCGAGCAAGCTGATGCACGGCGGACTGCGCTACCTGCAGATGCTGGACTTCAAGCTCGTTCGCGAGGCACTGACCGAACGCGACCTGCTGCTGAAGAGCCTTGCCCCGCACCTCGTGCGGCCGGTTCCCTTCCTCTTCCCCCTCAAGCGTCCGATCTGGGATCGGCTCTACATCGGCGCGGGGATCGCGCTGTACGACGCTCTCGCGTCGCTGAGAAGGGGCCCGCGACCGTTGCCCTGGCACCGGCATCTGGGACGCCGGGGTCTGGAGAGGGTCTTTCCGGCGTTCAGCCGTCGGGCGGCGGTCGGGGCGATTCAGTATTGGGACGCCACCGTCGACGATGCTCGCTTCGTGACCACGCTCGTGCGCACCGCCGTCGGCCACGGCGCGCGCGCAGCATCCCGCGTGCAAGTCGTCGGTCTCACCAAGGACGCCGCGGGCCGGGTCGACGGTGCGACGCTCATCGATCTCGAGACGGGCGAGCGGTTCGAAACCCGCGCGACGGTGGTCATCAGCGCCACGGGCGTGTGGACCGAGGAGACGCAGGGCATGGCCGCGGACAGCGGCCTGAAGGTCCTGGCGTCGAAAGGCATCCATGTCGTCGTCCCCAAGGATCGGATCCAGGGTGACCCGGGCCTGATCCTGCAGACGGCGTCGAGCGTGCTGTTCGTGATCCCGTGGTCGAGGTACTGGGTGATCGGCACCACGGATACGCCGTGGACCGAGGACCTCACGCACCCGGTGCCGACCGCTCGGGACATCGATTACGTCCTCGCTGAGGCGAACAAAGTCCTCACGCGGCCGTTGACCAGGGCCGACGTAGTCGGAACGTGGGCGGGGCTGCGTCCCTTGCTCCAGCCGCAGATGAAGGACGGCACGGTCTCGGCGAAGGTCTCGCGGGAGCACACCGTCGCCTCGCCCGTCCCCGGTCTCGTCTCCATCGCGGGCGGCAAGCTGACCACCTATCGGGTCATGGCCCGGGACGCCGTCGACTTCGCGCTCGGACCGGAGGCCCAGGCCCATCCCTCGCGGACGGCGGACGTCCCGCTCGCGGGTGCGGGTGGCCCGGACGCCGGCGAGCGTGATGCGGCAGCCTTGGCCCGACGGTTTCATCTGTCGGAGAGGATGGCCGATCACCTCGTGCACCGCTACGGCACCGACACGGCCGAGATCGCCGCGATCTGCGATGCCGATCCGCAGGCGGCGACGCCGATCTCCGGAGCACCCGCATACCTGCGTGCGGAGGTGGTCTTCGCCGTGCGAGCGGAGGGCGCACTCCACCTGGATGACCTGATGAACAGGCGCACCCGGATCAGCTACGAGTACGCCGGACACGGGGTGGACGCGCTCGAGGAGGTGGCATCCATCGCCCAGTCGGAGCTGGGATGGACGCAGGCTCAGCTGCAGAAGGAGATCCGTCACTACATGGATGCTGCGAAGGCCTACGAGGCGGCTCTCCAGGAGCCGGATGACGGGACCGCGTCCCGGGCACGGCTGGCCGCGGCAGAGCTCGTCCCGCTCCACCGCGATTGAGGCGCGGAGCCGTCCGGACATCGTCATGCCAGAGTTCATCCTCGCCATCGATCAGGGTACGACCAGCACCCGCGCCGTCGTGTTCGACCATTCGGGGCGGCCCGTCTCGACGGGCCAACTCGCCCACCGCCAGATCTTCCCCCGCCCGGGATGGGTCGAACATGACCCGATCGAGATCTGGGACAACGTCGGACACGTGATCGGGACGGCCCTGGCGGGTGCGAACATCCAGGTGGACGACCTCGCTGCGGTCGGCATCGCGAACCAGCGTGAATCGACGGTGGTGTGGGACCGGCGGACGGGCCTTCCCGTCTACAACGCCATCGTCTGGCAGGACACGCGCACTCAGCCCATCGTCGATGAACTCGCGCTCGACGGCGGCCTCGACCGGTACAAGGGGATCACGGGGCTGCCCCTGGCCACCTACTTCTCCGGCCCCAAGGCAGCATGGATCCTCGAGAACGTCAGTGGAGCCCGCGCCGACGCCGAAGCCGGGCATCTGCTGTGCGGCACCGTCGACTCCTGGCTGATCTGGAACCTCACCGGTGGCGTGGACGGCGGCTTGCACGTCACCGACGTGACCAATGCCTCGCGGACGCTGCTGATGGATCTCACCACCCTCCAGTGGCGCGGCGACATCGCCGCCGACCTGGGTATTCCGCTGTCGATGCTGCCCACAATCCGATCGTCATCGGAGGTGTACGGGACCGGCCGAGGCCTGCTTTCGGGCATCCCCATCGCCGGTGTCGTCGGCGACCAGCAGGCAGCGATGGTCGGGCAGGCGTGCTTCCGTGCGGGCGACGCCAAGAACACCTATGGCACGGGCAACTTCCTGTTGATGAACACCGGCCGGCGCCCGATCATGAGCAACCACGGGCTGCTGACGACGGTCTGCTACCAGCTCGGCGCTGAGCCGCCGGTCTACGCCCTCGAGGGCTCGATCGCGGTCACCGGATCTCTGGTCCAGTGGCTGCACGACAACCTCGGCATGTTCGAGAACGCCGCCGACGTCGAGAAGCTCGCGCTCCAGGTCGAGGACAACGGAGGCGTGTACCTGGTGCCCGCGTTCTCAGGACTGTTCGCGCCGCATTGGCGGCCCGATGCGCGGGGCGCCATCCTGGGCCTGACCAGATACGTCACCAAGCAGCACATCGCCCGGGCGGCGCTCGAAGCCACCGCGTACCAGACCCGCGAGGTCGTGGAGGCGATGAATGCCGATGCACGAGTGGAACTGACCGAGCTGCGGGTGGACGGAGGGATGGTCGGCAACGGACTGCTGATGCAGTTCCAGGCGGATCAGCTGGGTGTCGACGTCATCCGTCCCGAGGTCACCGAGACGACAGCGCTGGGCGCGGCCGTGGTCGCCGGCATCGCCGTCGGGTTCTGGCGCGGCGAAGACGACGTGAAGGCAACCTGGCAGGAGAGCGCCCGCTGGGTGCCGAACGCTCCTCGCAGCGACACCGAGCGTCTGTTCCGCAACTGGAAGAAGGCCGTCGGCAGGACTCTGGACTGGGTCGACGACGACGTGAACGAGTAGCACCGCGCCGTCTGCCACTCGAGCGATACTCCGGGGGCTCCTCGACATCACCCCTTCCGTTGGGCGCGGTACTGCGACGGGCTCACCCCGTGCGTCCGGCGGAACTGCCTGGAGAAGTAGAGGGCATCTTCGTAGCCCACCGCCGCTCCGACCTCGCTGATGCTCAATGAGGTCCCGTCGAGGAGCTGTCGTGCACGCCCCATGCGAAGCGAGGTCTGGTAGCTGAGCACGCCTCCCCCCGTGGCCTGGCGGAAGAGGGCGGCGAGATGCGAGGTCGAGATGCCGACCATCGCGGCGAGATCCGGAACGCGGACGGCGCTCTCGATGCGATCCTCGAGGAACGCCATCGCGCGGTGGAGGGGATCGCTCTGGTCGGGGATGGCCGCATCGAGCGCGATCTGGGTGAACAGCTTCCACCCCGCGCCCGCGGCACCGATCATGCGTGCGGGTGTGAGGCCTCGTTCCATCAACGTGAGCATCTCGTCGATGAGAGAGACGCAGCGCTCGACCCCGCGAAGCGTGATCACAGGCCGGGCGCTGGTCGCGCCGGTGGCGGCGGCCAGCTCGTGCACATCGGTTCCGCGCAGGTGGCACCACCAGATCGTCCACGGGTTCGTGGCCGATGCCGCATAGGTGTGCGCTTCGCCGCCAGGGATCACGACGACGGTGCCGCGGCCGACGCCGCTTCGCACACCTTCCATCTCGACCCATCCCGAGCCGGCCGTGCACACGATGAGGATCGTGTCCTGCGCGCCCATCGGCCGGCTGCGCTCGTGGTGGCGAGCCTCGGGGAACATCCCGGCGTCGGTGATGACCAGGCGGCGCGTCACGGGTCGGGACAGGGCCTCGTCGACCAGAGGCCGTGGCACGACATGCATTCGCTCGTTGCGGAACCCCTCGATGAGCTTCACGACATACATCATGCGACATGCTCTGGCTGATCATCCATAGCGCGTGGCGAAGATTGGTGATGACCTCAGTATTGGTCACCCTGTGATGGGCGCGAATTGCGCGTCACCCGACGCTGTAACCAGCGTTTTGTCCATGTTCGTGCTTGTTCCAACCATGGTCGCGCGCCGGAGCGCCAGGTTAGCGTCGAACCGTGATCAGCAATGTCGCCTCTCCGGTCGACGTGGACGGACCGATCCCGGCCGACGTCGCCCGCCTCGTGCTCCCCTACCCACCGGCGGCCGTTCGCCACCGCCTGCGTGACGGCCATGCCGTCGCATGGTCCGAGCCGCTGACGATCAAGACGTACGAGGCCGACGCGCCGAGCCCGTACCCCATGTATCTGGACCACCGCGTGTACCAGGGGTCGAGCGGGAAGGTCTACCCCTTGCCGTTCGTGGAGCGCGTGGCCGACGAGGCGATCCTGCGCGACTGGGATGCCGTCCATCTCGAGAACGAGCACATCCGACTCGTGATCCTTCCCGAGCTCGGCGGACGCATCCATGTCGGGTACGACAAGACGACCGGCTACGACTTCTTCTATCGCAACAACGTCATCAAGCCGGCGCTCGTCGGGCTGGCGGGGCCGTGGATCAGCGGCGGTGTGGAGTTCAACTGGCCACAGCACCACCGACCTGCGACCTATCTGCCGGTGGAGACGACCATCGAGCACGGGGAGGACGGCTCCGTCACCGTGTGGTGCGGGGATCATGACCCGTTCGCGCGCATGTCCGCCCAGCACGGGGTGCGCCTCCGGCCCGGCAGTTCCGTCGTCGAGCTTCTCGTTCGCCTGCACAACCGCACCGACGACCGGCAGTCGTTCCTCTGGTGGGCCAACGTCGCCGCGCGCGTGCACGACGACTATCAGTCGTTCTTCCCGGAGGACGTGGCGTACGTGGCCGACCACGCCCGGCGCGCTCTGACAGCCTTTCCCGCCGCCGACCGTCCCTACTACGGGGTGGACTACCGTGCTCTCGCCGCCGAGAACCCCGGTGCGGACCGCATCGACTTCTACCGCAACATCCCGGTGCCGACCTCGTACATGATCGTCGACTCGGAGCAGGACTTCTTCGGCGGGTACGACCACTCGGCCCGCGCCGGGTTCGTCCACTGGGCCGAGCGACGAATCTCGCCCGGAAAGAAGCAATGGACGTGGGGCGACGCTCCGTTCGGCCACGCGTGGGACGCGCAGCTGACCGACGACGACGGTCCCTATGTCGAGCTCATGGCGGGCGTCTACACCGACAACCAGCCGGACTTCACGTGGATCCTTCCCGGCGAGACGAAGGTGTTCTCGCAGTACTGGTATCCGCTTCCCGCCATCGGTCCCGCCCACCAGGCCACGCCGGACGCCGCCGTGAACGTCGAACGCGGCGCATCCCTGACCGCGCGGTTCGCCGTGACACGCAGCTTCCCGGCTGCACACATGCGCATCCTGAGCGGCATCGACCTCGTCGCCGAGCGCATCGCCGACCTTGCGCCCGGCATGGTGGGTGAAGTCGCGGCGGCTGGATCCGCGGATGAGCGGACTGTCGTCGAACTGCGTGATCGCGGGGGACGGCTGCTGGTGAGCTGGACGCCCGCGCGCGTCAACGACGACGAGCCCTGGGTCGCGGAGGAGCCTCCGGCGCCGCAGGCGATCGAGAACGTCGAGGAGCTCTACCTCACCGGGCTCCATCTCAGCCAGTATCGTCATCCGACTCGCTCGCCGATGCCGTACTGGACGGCGGCGCTCCAGCGCGACAAGGGCGACGTCCGCACGAACCTCGCGCTCGCAGACCGGGAATACCGTGCGGGCCGCTACGAGCTCGCCCACGAGCGCATCGGCGTGGCCCTCGATCGGCTCACCCGTCGCAATGCGAATCCGCTCGACGCCGAAGCGTTCTACCAGCTGGGGGTCGTCTGCGAACGCCTCGGGCGGACGGAGCAGGCCGAGCGGGCTTTCGGCAAGGCTGGCTGGGACGCGACCTGGGCGGGACCCGCGGGATTCGCGCTCGCGCGCTCCCTGACGCGGCGCGGGCGCAATCGCGCGGCGTTGCGCGTGCTCGATTCGCTCGACGAGACGGCCGGTCGAGACGCGCGGCGGGTCGCTCTCCGCGTGATCGTCCTGCGTCGGGTGGGCAGGCACGAGGAAGCGAACGCGACCCTGCGCGACGGACTGGCGATCGATCCGCTGGATGCGACGCTGCGGGTCCTCGGCGGGCGCGAGATCGCCGACGACGGTGGCCTTCTGCTGGATGTCGCGCACGATCTCGTGCGCGCCGGTGAGGACGACGCAGCGCTCCTGCTGCTGCGTCGAGCGGCCGCGGCTCCCGTGAAGACCGCCGGCTCCGTGCATGCCGTCGCGCACTACACGTCGGCGCTCGTCCTCGATCGTCTGGGGCGTCACGACCAGGCTCGGCACTCGCGCCGCCTCGCACGGGCCGCAGATCTGCGCTGGGCGTTCCCCTACGGGCTGGACGCGCTCGACGCCCTCGAGGCCGCGGTCGAGGCGGAGCCCGACGACGCCGTCGCCCTGCTGCTCTCGGGAATGCTGCTCTATGCGCACGGACGTCGACAGGAGGCAGCGGCCCGCTGGGACCGTGCGATCGACCTCGGATTCGATGACCCCGTCCTGCTTCGCAATGCGGGGATGGCCGCGTACAACGTGTCGCATGACGATGAGAAGGCGTGGTCGCTGTATGAGCGGGCTGTGGGCGCCGCTCCCGAGGATGCCCGTCTGCGGTACGAGCAGGATCAGCTCGCGCTCCGGCTGGGGCATTCGACCGCCGAGCGGCTCGCCCGCGTGGGGCCGGCCGAGGAGATCGTGCTCACGCGCGACGACTTCACGATCGCGTACGTCGGTCTCCTTCTCGCCGAAGGGCGTGCGGAGGATGCCCGTCGCATCCTTTCGGAGCACTCGTTCCATCCGTGGGAGGGCGGCGAGGGTCAGGCGATCGCGGCGTGGGATGCGACCGCCGAGGCGCTCGGCATCCCGGTCGGGGAGACCCCTGCCACGCTCGGTGAGGCTCGTTCGCGGTACACGCCCCCCGTCGCCCGCCACGAGGACGGTGTGACGGACTACTTCGCCACGAGCCTGCCCGAACTCCTGCTGTTCGCTCGCGACGGGGGCGACGATGAATGACGTCCTGACGATCGTGCCGGCATCCGGAGTCCAGCACGAGATCGCCGCGGGCGACTATCGTGCGGTCGTCGCAAGCGTCGGCGCCACCCTGCGTTCTCTCACGTGGCGCGGACGCGATCTCGTCGTGCCGTTCGATGCCGATGAACTGCGTCCGGACATGCGGGGCGCGATCCTGGCACCGTGGCCCAACCGCATCGACGGGGGAGCGTACTTCTTCGACGGCTGCGTGCAGGAGCTGCCGCTGACCGAGCCGGAGCTGGGAAACGCGGCCCACGGGCTGGCGTCCTGGCTGCGCTTCGATTCCACGGATGCTTCGCCCGAAGCTCTCGGTCTCACCGCGACGATCGAACCTCAACCCGGTTATCCGTGGCGCATGCGGATCGATGTCTCGTTCCGGCTCGGCGCCGGCGGGCTGATGCAGAGCATCGCGGCCACCAACGAGAGCTCGACGACCGCGCCGGTGGCGCTCGGCGGCCATCCGTACCTCTGCGCGTCGGCTCCGCACCGCGGGGCCGTGGACGAGTGGACGTTGCGGGTCGACGCGGGCGAGGCGCTGACGGTCGATGAGAGATTGATCCCCCGGTCATCGGTGCGGCTCGAGGCGGGAGACCCCCTCGACTTCCGGGGAGGACGACGGATCGGGCCCATCGCGATCAACACGACCTATGGCGCCCTCGATCGTGTCGGCGACGGACAGGCGGTGATCCGCGTCACAACGGAGCAGGGCGGTGGGGTTCAGCTCGCATGGGATGCGCGCTGCCCGTGGGTCCAGGTGTACACGGCCGACGAGTCCCTGGGAACCGCGCATCGCTCCGGTATCGCGGTCGAGCCGATGACGTCGCCCCCTGATGCGTTCAATTCGACGACAGACCTGGTCCTCCTCGAACCCGGGCAGACGACCGCCGTGGAATGGGAGATCAGCCGTGTCGACTAGCCCGGACGGCGCACGGCCGCCGCCGAATCGGCCTCGGCAGATCGCACACGAATCCCCGTAATGAACACCCGACCACCTGCCTCTTGTACAGCAGGGGCACATCCCTTCCCGGCCGCGAAGCCGGAAGATCAACGAAGACAAGGAAAGCGGATGAAAAAGCACACAACACAGGGAGCCCGTCGCTGGCTCCTGGTGGCCACGGCGGCCGCCGTCACCGCACTCGCCCTCAGCGCGTGTTCATCGGGCCAGGAGACGGCTGCTCCCGCTGCCTCGGGCGCGAACAAGAGCGGTCAGCTCACGATCGCCTACCTGCAGAAGCAGGGCGATCAGCAGTACTTCATCGACGAGGCCAACGGCGCGCAAGCCGCGGCCAAGGCGGCCGGCAACGTCAAGGTGAACGTCGTGGACCTCGGCACCGACTCCAACAAGGCCATCTCCGAGATCGAATCGGCCATCGCGCAGAAGGTCGACGGCATCATCGTCGTCGTTCCCGATCAGCAGATCGGGCCGCGGGTCATGCAGATGGCGAAGGACGCCGGCATCCCGATCATGGCCTCTGACGACACGATCAGCGACAGCTCGGGCCAAGCCGCGCCGTTCGCCGGATTCGACGGGACGTCGATGGGCAAGAAGGTCGGCGAGGAGGCGGCGAAGCTGTACACCAAGGCCGGATGGTCCGCGTCGGACACCCGCATCCTGTCGGCGTACAAAGAGGACCTCTCGGTCTGCCAGCAGCGCGTCGACGGTGCGAAGAGCGCGTTCGCGGCGGCGGTCAGCGACACCCCCAAGGTCATCGATGTCGGCACGGACAACTCGGTCACCGACGCGCAGGACAAGGCCGGCGCGGTCATCACCGCGAACTCGGGTGTCAAGCATTGGATCGTCTGGGGCTGCAACGACGAGAGCGAGACCGGTGTCGTCACGGCTCTGCAGAACTCGGGCGTCGCGCCGAAGGAGATCCTCGGTGTGGGCCTCGGAGCCTACTTGACCTGCAAGGACTGGAAGGCGGGGCAGGACACGGGCAACAAGGCCGCACTGTTCATCTCCGGCGTCGAAGTCGGCAAGACGGCGATGGATGCCATGGTGGCGAAGCTGCGGCACGGGACGGCGCTGCCGCCTCGATCGATCGCGAGCACGCAGATCGTGGACGACGGCAACTGGCAGGCGAACGGCGTCGCCTGCACCTGATCGACATCTGCGGGGGCGGCTCGCTCCGCCCCCGCAGAGTCCCCTCGATCGACGGAGGAATCGAGTCATGTCACAAGAACCGATAGCGCTGCGCGCCACCGGAATCAGTAAGAGCTTCGGACCGGTACGTGCACTCACGGACGTCCATCTGGAGCTGCGGGCCGGAGAAGTCACGGCCCTCATGGGTGAGAACGGCGCAGGAAAGTCCACCCTGCTCAAGATCCTCAACGGCGACTATCGGCCCGACGGCGGCGAGCTGCTGATCGCAGGGGAGTCGCAGCACTTCAGCGACCCGGCCGACGCGCGTGGGGCCGGTCTCCGCGTGATCGCTCAAGAGCCGGAGATCATCCCCTTCGTCACGGTTGCGGAGAACATCTTCGCCGGCAATCTCGGCTCTGCCGGCTTCAACAGGCGTGCGCTGATGCGCCGGACGAGTGAAGAGCTCACGCGCTGGGGATTCGATCGCGTCATCCAGCCGGACCTCATCGGGTCGCAGCTCTCCCCGGCGCAGCGTCAGGTCGTCGAGATCATGCGCGCCGTGATCGCCCGCCCTCGAATCATCTGCTTCGACGAGCCGACATCGTCTCTGGGCGATGAAGAGGTCGCCCTGCTGTTCGCCCTGATCCGTCAATTGCAGGCCCAAGGCGTGGCGATCGCCTACGTCTCGCATCGGATGGCGGAGATCTTCCAGCTCGCCGACAGCATCACAGTGCTCCGCGACGGATCCTTCGTCGGCTCGCGCCGAGCGGCCGAAACGACGCACGACGATCTCGTGCGCATGATGGTCGGCCGCGACCTCAGTCAGTTCTTCCATCGCGACCCGGCACACCTGGGCGACGTCGTCCTCGAACTCAACGGAGTCTCCAACGAGTTCGTGCAGGGAATCGACCTCTCCGTGCGTGCCGGGGAGGTCGTCGGCATCGCGGGCCTGGTCGGTGCCGGTCGCAGCGAGCTCATGAAGACGATCGCGGGCGACTATCCGGCGACAGCCGGCACGATCTCGGTCGAAGGTCGTCCTCGTCGCATCCGTCAACCCTCCGACAGCATTCGCGCGGGGATCGGGTTCGCACCCGAGGAGCGGAAGACGGAGGCCCTTCTTCTTCAGCGGTCGGTGCGCGACAACATCGGCCTGACGGTCCTCAAGTCCCTGTCGCGCGGAGGCTTCGTCAGCGATCGCCGAGAGCGGGCACTGGCCGCGGACTTCATCGAACGGCTGCGCATCCGCACGCCGTCGACCGAGCAGTCGGCCGGGAAGCTGTCCGGAGGCAACCAGCAGAAGATCGTGCTCGCGCGGTGGCTCGCGACCAAGCCGAAGATCCTCCTCCTGGATGAACCGACCCGAGGCATCGATATCGGTGCGAAGTCGGAGATCTACGCGATCATCGACCGGCTCGCCCATCAGGGCGTCGCCGTCATCGTCGTGTCGAGTGAGCTGCCCGAGGTCTTGGGGGTCTCCGATCGCATCTACGTGATGGCGCACGGACGCGTCACGGGCGAGCTCGATCGAACGGCCGCCACCGAAGAGAAGATCCTGGCCCTCGCGATGGACGAAGAAGTCGCGGCATGAACGCCGTAGCCCGAAAGGAAGCTGTACCCGTGACCACCACCTCGCCCACCGCGATCGAGCCCACAACATCGTCGGTGCCCGCCGCGCCCATCTCGCCGCTGCGTCGTTGGGTCCGTTCCGTCGGCGCCCAGAACATCTCGCTCCTGATCGCGATCGCTCTCGTGGTCGCGATCATCGGGATCCAGAACCCGCTGTTCTTCACGGTCCCCAATCTCAGGGTCATCGGCACCGCGATCGCGATCGTGGGACTGCTCGCGATCGTCCAGACGGTGGTCATCATCCTCGGAGCGCTCGACATCTCGGTGGGGTCTGTCGCAGGTCTGACCTCGGTCGCCTCCGCCATGATCTTCACCGCAGCCGGCTCGAAGGCCGGAGTCATCGCGACGACGGCGATCGTGATCGGTCTCGTGTGCGGTCTGATCAACGGCTGCATCATCGTCTTCGGGCGGGTGAATCCGGTGATCGCGACTCTCGCCAGCCTCGCGGCGTTCAAGGGTGCGGCACAGCTCATCTCGGACGGAAGGGCGCAGGGCTACACCGGCTCGGATCCGTTCTTCGTGTTCCTGGCGCGCGGTTCGATCATCGGCGTCCCCGTGCTCATCTGGGTCCTCGTCGTCGTGGCGATCCTGGCGCACGTTGTGCTGCGATACACCGCGATCGGTCGCAACATCTATGCCGTCGGTGGCAACAACATCGCGTCGCGTCTCGCGGGCATCAACATCAACCGGTACATCATCGGCGTCTACATGCTCACCGGGGCCGTCGCGGCGATCGCCGGCATCCTGATCACGGCACGCACCGGATCGGGCCAGCCGATCTCGGGCTCAGAGGGTCTGGAGCTTCAGTCCATCACGGCGGCCGCGCTCGGCGGCGCGGCGCTCAAGGGCGGCAAGGGCACGATCGCGGGCACCATGCTCGCCGTCATCCTGCTCGGCGTGCTCACCAACGGCATGACCCTGCTCGGCGTCAACACCTTCTGGCAGAACGTCGCGCAAGGTGCGTTGCTGGTGATCGCGGTCATCATCCAGCAGCTCCGGTCCGGCGAGCGCCGTATCGGAATCCCCGGATAGCCACGGACGCGGAATGGTCGTGCCCGAAGCGCGGGTACGGCCGTTCCGCGCCAGGTGCGGCAGTTACCTCACGCTCCCCGCCAGCTCCATCCCTGCGTTCCGCAGCCACTGGGCGGGATGCGACAGCGCGTACTTCTCGAGTCTTGTCGACTTGCACACTAGTATTCCAGGGTGCGATGCTGTCGACGGCTCCAGTACCGCGTCCCGATCGAGATCGGCGGGGTCCGTGTGACGCCGGGCGATCTCATCTTCGGCGACCTCGACGGCGTGCTGGTCATCCCCCAGGATGTCGAAGACGAGGTCCTCGAAGCGGCCGTCGCCAAGGTCGCGACGGAGAATGTCGTACGCAACGCGATCGACGACGGGATGTCGGCCACGGAGGCGTTCGCGCGCTACGGGGTGCTGTGATCGATGGACAACACAGAGGAGCAGGACGTGCAACGCAGGCATGAAGGCAAGGTCGCCATTATCACGGGCAGTTCCGCCGGGATCGGCCGGGGCGCCGCCGAAGTGTTCGCCGCGGAAGGCGCGAGTGTGGTGATCCACGGCTTCACCCGGTCGTCGGTGGAGCGCACGGTCGAGGACATCCGCGCTGCGGGTGGCGTCGCGTGCGGGGTCACCGGCGACGTGGCCGAGGAGCAGACCCACCGGGAGCTCGTCGCAGCCGCGCTCGAGAACTACGGGCGCATCGACCACCTGGTGACGTCTGCCGGCATCCAAACATACGGGGATGCCGCCACGACGACGCCCGAGGGCTTCGACCGCGTCTTCGCCGTCAACGTCCGGGGCGTCTTCCTCGCGATCCATGCCGCGATCGAGCAGATCCGGGCCAACGCTGGCACGATCACGATCATCTCCTCGGTGCAGGGGGTCGCAACGCAGAACAACGTCGTCGGATACACGTCGACGAAGGGGGCGCTCAACGCCATGACGCGCGCGCTCGCCGTGGACGAGGCCGCCTACGGCGTCCGCGTGAACGCGATCCTGCCCGGCTCGATCGACACCCCGATGCTGCGCACGTCGGCGCGCGAGTGGTCGGACGGCACGGATGCGGGGGTGGAGAGCGTGATCGCCGAGTGGGGGCGCATGCACGCCCTCGGCCGTGTCGGCAGCGCCACCGAGGTCGGTGCGGTCTGCTCGTTCCTCGCCAGCAGTGAGGCGAGCTTCGTGACCGGCGCCGAGCTGCGCGTGGACGGCGGCCTGCTCGCGCGCGTGGCTGCGGCGCTCCCCGAGAAGAAGTGAACCCTGGAAAGGCCCGGTCATGATCCAGCTCAGTGAATTCCTCCCTCCCCGGCCCGCAACGTCCTGGCGTCTCATCCGCCAGGCGGGTGTGGACAACGTGGTCGGCATCCTCAACGGCGGTGAGCAGGACCAGCGGATGTTCGCCTCGGTCGGCAGTGCCGGGTGGACGCCGGATGACCGCGACGAGGTGCCGTGGAGCCTCGAGGCGCTGCGGCACAACAGGGACCTGTACGAGCAGTGGGGGTTCCGGCTCATCGCCACCGAGGACACCGCCCCCATGGACGACATCCGTCTGGGCCGCCCCGGGCGGGACCGGCAGATCGACCAGTTCATCGAGCAGATCCGCGCCCTCGGCGCCCTCGGCATCCCCGTCATGGCCTACAACTGGATGGCGCTCAGCAGTTGGGGGCGCACAGACGTCGCCCTCGAAGACCGCGGCGGCGCCCTGGTCACCGGATACACGCGCTCGGTCGCCCAGGCGCAGCCGGCCTTGATCGAGCCGGGCGAGGTCACCGACGCCGACATGTGGAGCGCACTCGAGTACTTCCTGAAGGCCGTCGTGCCCGAGGCCGAGGCCGCCGGAGTCCGGCTGGCGCTGCATCCCGACGACCCGCCCCAGCAGATCGACCGCGGCGTGCCGCGGATCATGAGCTCGGTCGAGAACTATCGCCGCATGCTCGAGCTCGTCCCCTCGGAGTACAACGGGGTCACCTTCTGCCAGGGCAACTTCGCCCTCATGCGGGAGATCGTCTCGGGCGAGACGTCCATCCCCGAGGTCATCCGCGAGTTCGGCTCGTCCCGCATCCCGTTCGTGCACTTCCGCGACGTGAAGGGGACCGTGGAGGAGTTCCGCGAGACGTTCCACGACGCCGGCCAGACCGACATGGCCGAGTGCCTGCGCGCCTACCACGACATCGGCTTCGGCGGCGCCATGCGGCCCGACCACGTGCCGACCCTGGAGGGCGAGTCCAACAGCGCGCCCGGCTATGAGACGCTCGGCCGGCTGTTCGCGATCGGCTACATCCGCGGTCTCGAGCATGCCGCTTACGGCCACCCGGCGGCGCGCGGGTGACGGGAGCCGATCCCGGTGTGAGGATCCTCGCCCGCATCGGGTACGTCGACCGGATGCCGACTCGGTGCGACCTCGTGCCGGCTCACGTGCTCGCACGTGAAATTCGCTAGTTTGGCTAGCGAGTGAGCCCCGATCGGATGTAGGCTTCGCGCATCTGGTCGGCGTCGCGGGGCGCTTCTTCATACCCCGGGACGCCGTACATGGACCGGCTGCCGCCGGATCAGGGTGACATCGGAGCCGTTCGTTGTGCCTGGCGAAGTGCTCGCGATCGTCCGCGCCACGAATCGAACCGGTGACTCGCTCTGGATCCTCCCGCGGCACCAACCCGCGCGGGTCGACGGCCGGTCTGATCACGAGCGATTCGCGCGAAGGAGCACGAGATGGGCCACATCACCGTAGGCGTGGAGAACAGCACGCCGATCGAGCTGTACTACGAAGATCAAGGGACCGGCCGGCCGGTGGTCCTGTTGCACGGCTGGCCGTTCGACGGCCGTTCGTGGGAACCGCAGCTGCACCCTCTGCTGACCGCCGGTTACCGTGTCATCAACTACGACCGTCGTGGGTTCGGCCGATCCAGCGCACCCGCCGGGGGGTATGACTTCGACACTCTCAGTGGAGACCTCGAGACGGTGATGCGCACTCTCGACCTCCACGACGCCAGCATCGTCGGCTTCTCCCTGGGAACGGGCGAGCTCGCACGCTACATCGGCCGGTTCGGCACGGAGCGCCTGCGCAGCGCCGTGTTCATCGAAAGCCTCACCCCGACGTTCGCGAAGGGGCCGGACAACCCCGACGGTGTCGATGCGGCCGGGGTGGACGGGGTGCAGCAGGCCATACTCGCCGACCGCTTCGCGTGGCTGACAGGGATGATGGACAACTTCCTCAACCTCGACGACTACCGCGGGACGCTCGTCAGCGACGACACGGTCCGGGCGATGTGGTCGGCGGGAGCGGATGCATCCCCCCGGGCCACCTGGGCATGCCCCCGCGGGTGGCTCGAGGACTTCTCGGAGGATGTGAAACGGGTCGACGTGCCCGCGCTCATCATTCACGGGACGGCGGATCGGATCCTGTCCCTCGAGGCACAAGGACACCGCGCGCGCGACGCGATGCCGCACGCGCAGTACCTCGAGATCGAGGGTGGCCCGCACATTCATCCGGTGACCCACAGCGCGCAGGTCAACGACGCGCTGCTTCGCTTTCTCGCCGCCTGACATCGAGAAGGGACACGTCATGACTCAGACGACGCCGGCCCGCGGCGACTCCGACGACCTTGCTCAGGTCCTCAGGCGCACCGAACTGCAGCACACGGGCTCCTCGATCCCGGGGAGGGACATCGTTCAGGTGCTCACCGAGATCCCTGTCGGTGTCTCGTCCGGCTGGCACCACCATCCGGGAGAGGAAGTCGGCTACATCGTCGCCGGCGTCGTCCTGATGGAACGCCAGGACGCCGAGACGCAGACACTCAACACGGGTGACGGTTTCGTCATCCCGCCCCATGTACCCCACAACGCCACCGACATCGGCACGGAGACCGGTCGCATGCTCTCGACCTACATCGTCCAGACCGGTGAGCCGGTGTCGACCCTCGAATCCAAGGAGTAGTTCACATGGCGACGATCATCCTGGTGCACGGCGCCTTCGCCGAGTCCGCCAGTTGGGACGATGTCATCGGGCGCCTCCAGCGCGGCGGCCACACGGTGATCGCGTACGCGAATCCCCTGCGCGGCATCGCTGCAGACGCCGCGGGCCTGACCGACCTCATCGCGACAGTCGAGGGGCCCATCGTTCTGGTGGGGCACTCGTACGGTGGTGCCGTCCTCACCGCCGTCCCCGCCTCAGCGGGCGACATCCGCGCGCTGGTCTACGTCGCCGCGTTCGCGCTTGCTCCGGGGGAGAGCGCAGGGGATGCTGCGTCGGCCGCACCCGGTTCGACTCTCGCGGACGCATTGCGGCCGGTCCCCCTGACATCCGGCGGGTTCGACATGTACATCGACCAGGCGAAGTACCACCAGCAGTTCTGCGCCGACATCGAGCAGACCCGGGCGGCCACGATGGCAGCGACCCAGCGACCCATCACCGCGGCCGGGCTGAACGAACCCCTCGGCGACACCGCCCTCTGGCAGACGACGCCCAGCTGGTTCATCTTCGGCGAGTCGGACCGCAACATCCCGGCAGGCGCGCACCACATCATGGCCGACCGCGCACAGGCTCGGCAGACCATCGAGGTTGCCGGCGCGTCCCACGTCGTCGGGATGTCGCACCCTGACGAGACGGCCGAACTGATCCTCACGGCCCTGGAGGAGACCGTCATCGGTCGACACGATTAGCGGTTGCCGAACAGCCGCATCAGGTGCTCGCCGGCGAGTGTGCGCCGGCCGAGGGTCGACAACCGCTGACGGAATCCGTGCTGGGCATCCGACCGGGCGGATCCTTCGCCCTGGGGCCGGAGATTGGGATTCATCCGGCCCCAGGGCATCAGCACGGCGACTGCGCGAGGGGCTGGGGACCCTGGGGCGTCGACGTCGCGCGTGCTGAGGATAACCCCCATGAATACTTGTATACCTATCTGGGACAGCCGTCAACCCGCGCGCGTCATTGCCACTTGAATACTTGTATGAAAGACTGAAGCCCGGCTGCAACAGTGCAGCGACAGAGCGAGGCAGGCACGCAGATGAACGAGTTCTCCGGGAAGGTCGCGATCGTCACGGGCGGTGCGTCCGGAATCGGCCGGGCCACAGTGGAGCGACTTCTCCAAGAGGGCGCGCGGGTCGCGATCTGGGATCGCGATCTCGTCGATATCCCGACTTCGGCCTGTCTGAGCCTCCAGGTGGACATCACCGATGCGGAGTCTGTCGGGCGCGCGATCGACGCCGTGATCGCCCAGTGGGGAGCGCTGCATGTACTCGTCAACTGCGCGGGAATCGGAGCCGCGGGGACGATCATGGACAACTCCGACGAAGAGTGGAGCCGCGTCTTCGACGTGAACGTCTTCGGGGGCGTGCGCGTCACACGGGCGGCGATGCCGCATCTGATCCGTTCGCAGCCGTCGTCCATCGTGAACGTCGCCTCCGCAGTCGCACTGACGGGGTTCCCCAACCGAGCGCTGTACACGGCGACCAAGGGCGCCGTGCTGTCGCTGACCCGCGCCCTCGCCGTCGACCACATCGAGGACGGCGTCCGCGTCAACGCGGTGTGCCCGGGAACGACATCCACCCCCTGGGTGGACCGCCTCCTGCGTGCAGCCGAGGATGAGAACGCCGAGCGGGCGGCGCTCGCCGCGCGTCAGCCGCACGGACGTCTGATCAGCGCCGCCGAGGTGGCCGACGCGATCGTCTACCTCGCCAGTCCGCGGGCCGCGTCGACCAACGGTGTCGCTTTGTCGGTGGATGCCGGCATCCAATCGCTGTACGTGCGCTCGTAGCCGCGCCGACAGAAGGCCCTCGACGGATCGATCCGCCGAGGGCCTTTTCGTTGGTCTGCAGATCAGACCACGGCGGCGTCCACGAAGCGCTGGCGCTGGCTGCCCAGACCCTCGATCGCGATCTCGACCTGGTCCTGTGCGGCGATGTACGGGAACCGGCCGGACAGTGCGACACCCTCCGGCGTTCCGGTCAGGATGACATCGCCGGGGTACAGGGCCATGTGCTGACTCAGCTCGTAGACGATCCGGTCGACGTCGAAGATCATGTCCGAGGTGCGCGAGTCCTGTCGTGGCTCTCCGTTGACGAAGCTCCGGATGCGGAGATCCCCGGGGTCGATGCTGTCGGCCGTGACGAGCCACGGGCCGAGCGGGCAGAACCCGGGCGCGCCCTTGCCCTTGGACCATTGGCCACCGGACACCTCGAGCTGCCAGGTGCGCTCGGAGAGGTCGTTCGCGACCGTGAATCCCGCGACATGGGAGCGAGCGGCGGCGGGATCCTCGAGCCGCCATGCACGTGCGCCGATTACGATGGCCAGTTCGGCCTCCCAGTCCGTCTTCGTCGAGCCCGCCGGGATCTCGACCTCGTCGAACGGACCGACCACGGTGTGCGGCGGCTTGAGGAACACGATCAGGTTCGCCGGCGGCTCCGCACCGCCCTCGCGGGCGTGGGCGGCGTAGTTCATGCCCACGCAGTAGACGGTGGCGGGAAGCGCGATCGGCGCACCGATGCGGTCCTCGTCGGCGAGGGTGAGCTCCGGCAGCTGCGCGACGTGCGCCCGGATCTGCGCGACCGGGTCAGCGGCGAGGAACGCACCGTCGATGTCCGCCGTGAGCGGGCGCAGGTCGAGCAGACGGTCGTCCACCCAGGCCACCGGGATTTCGGCTCCCGGGGCACCGATACGGCCGAGTTTCATGTGATTCTCCTAGTCTTCGGAAGGGATCGCGCCCCGCGTCAGGGCGGTTCGCGTGGTCAGGGTCTGTCCGGGACCGAGCGCGGTCCCGGGACCGCCGCGGACGAGGGCGCCGTGGGCGCCCTCGCCGGGGAGGACATTGGCAGGCTCGACGGCGGCGGCGAACAGGCGACGGAACCAGGGCCACCCGGGAGTCGCGTTGGCCTCGATCCAGAACCAGGCGTGCGGGAAGGTCTCGAGGTCCCAGTCCAGAGTGACGGCGAACCCGGCGGTGGGGCTCACGAATGTCGCCTCGGGCCGGGTGAAGCCGGTGAAGGCTGCGAAGAGGGACGCGCCGCTTCCTGCGCCGGGCAGGCGGAGCCGATGGCGATCGTCCAGCGCGGGCAGGACCGCGGCCGGCGCGCCGGCGCGATCCGGATCTGCGAGGGTGCCTGGCGCCTCGGCGTCGGTCACCACGATCGCGGCGTCGGTGAGAAGGTAGCTGTGCTCGTCCAGGAACCCGTCCCCGAAAGCGGGGTGCTGCACCATGCGGAACGACACCTCGTCGAGGCCGAGGTTGGTCACCCGATCGCGCACCTCGAGGCTGTCGCCCACGAGCCTGATGCTCCGCTCGAGCAGCAGGGGAGCGGTCTGCAGGCGGGTCTCCAGGGTCGCGGCATCGTGTTGCCGGTGCGTCACGGTCCACGTCGCCAGTGCCGCCTCGCCATGGAACCCCTGTTCGACGCCGTCGTGTCGTCGGGAGGGGCCGGCATTGGGGACGAGCAGCTGCCAGCCCCCGGGATATCCGTTGAGCCAGTGCGCCTGGGAGTCGGCCGCGAACAACGCTGGATTCGGCGGGCTCGTCAGAGCAGACACGGCCAGAAGGTGGGTGCCGGTGGCGCGATCGACGACCTGAACGATGTCGGCGCCGCGCTCCGGAGCGACGTGCACGGTCAGGCTGTCGGACTGCAGCTTCATGAAGTCATCCCGCGAAAGGGGTCGACGGGCGACCGGTCGCGCCATGGCCGTGCACCCGGAGGATCGATCCTGCGGCCGGCTCGGCGGCCCGTACGACTCCGTCGGCCGCGGTCGTGACCCACAGGTCATCAAGCCCGGGCCCGACGAAGGCACAGGACGTCGGCTGCGAGACCGGGACCGGGATGGCGCGGACGAGGGTTCCCGTGGGGTCGTACTCCTGCACGACGCCGCCCGCATAGACCGCGACCCAGAGGTGACCGCGCGCGTCGACCGTCAGCCCGTCGGGGTAATCGCCGCCGAACCGATCGCCCTCCACGACGATGTCCGCCGGCCCGTCGATGTCGCCCGCATAGTCGAGCGGGTACGCCAGAATGTGTCGTCGCTGGGTGTCGACGAGGTACAGCGTCGAGCCGTCCGGACTCCAGTCCAGCCCGTTGGGCTGGGTCAGGCCGGTGACGACGGCGCTCGGCTCGGCGGAGGCGTCGAGCATCCAGAGGGCTCCCTCGCCCTCGGCGAAGTCGTAGGCGCAGCTGCCTCCCCAGAGGCGGCCGAACCGGTCGACCTTGGCGTCGTTCATGCGGTGGCGACCATCGAGCAGGTGCATCTCATCCTGGACAGCGCCTTCCTCGTCGAGGAGAACGAAGCCGTCCTCGGACGCCACGACCCACCCGCCGGCTTCGCGCGGCAGTGCCGCACCCACCATCGTCCGGTAGGGGATGCGTCGCGTTCGGCCGGTCGCATGGTCCGTGGCGAACACCTGCCTGCCCACGATGTCGACCCACGTGACCCGGCCCCGGTCGGCATCCCACGTGGGACCCTCACCGCAGAGGGCCTCGGCCGGCACCGCGACATCGACCTGCACCGTTGTCATCCGCGAGCTCCGACCGGCTCGAAGGAGGCGAGGCCCGAGACCCCGCTGAACTCGGTCTGCTCGGTGGCCTCGAGCTCGAGCAGCCGGTTCCATTTGGCGGTCCGCTCGGAGCGGTGAGTCGAGCCCACCTTGATCTGGCCGGCGCGCCAGCCCACGGCGAGGTCGGCGAGCCAGGACTGCTCCGTCTCGCCGGATCTGGCCGAGACGATCGTGGAGAATCCGTGGTCGCGCGCGGCCGCGAGCACCCGCTGCGTGTGCGAGAGGAGACCGTTCTGGTTCACCTTGATCAGGATCGAGTTGGCCGAGCCCTCGTCGATGCCGCGCGCGAGCCGATCGCGGTTGGTGACGAAGTGGTCGTCGCCGACGAGCTGCACCCTCGACCCGAGGAGCTCGCGCGCCGCGCCCCAGTCCTCCCAGGCATCCTCGGCGAGCAGGTCCTCGATGGAGATGAGGGGGAACTCCTCGGTCCACTCGGCTGCCAACGCGATCAGCTCGGCTGCCGTCAGCGTGCGCCCCTCGGCATCCAGCCGGTAGCGCTCCCCGTCGAAGAACTGCGTCGCCGCGACGTCCACCGCCAGTGAGACCTCGTCACCGGGCACATGGCCGCTGCGGCGGATCGCCTCGACCGTGAAGGCGAGTGCCGTCCGGTTCGACTCGAACGGGACCGCGACGCCGCCTTCGTCGGCGACGAGGGCGGCGCCGGCATCCCCGGACTCCCGGGCGAGGGCTCCGGCGGCATCGCGGACGTCCGCGCACCACTCGATCGCCTCGGCGAACGACCCGGCCCCGTTCGGGATGACGAGCACGTCCTGGATGTCGATCGCACGTGCCGCGTGGGCCCCGCCCGACACGATGTTGACCATGGGCATCGGCAGGAGGAGCGTCCCATGCGGCTGCAGCCAGCGCGCAAGCGACATGCGGTTCGCCTCCGCTGCGGCCATGGCGGTCGCGAGCGACACGGAGAGCGTGGCGTTCGCCCCGAGCGATGCGAAGTTCGGGGTGCCGTCGAGCTCGGCGATGACCTCGTCCACGGCTGCGGGGTCGCTGCCGTCGAGGCCGATGACGGCGGGCGCGATGCGTTCATTGACGTTCTGCACGGCGCGACGGACCCCGAGACCGCCGCGGCGGGCGTCGCCGTCTCTCAGCTCGATCGACTCGTGCGAGCCGGCCGACGCGCCGGAGGGCGCGAGCGCGGTGGCCGCAGCCCCGCCGTCGAGCTCCACGCGTGCGGCGACCGTGGGTCGTCCGCGGGAATCGAACGACTCCCACGCCTGGACATGGGTGATGCGCATGCTCATCCCGCATCCCTTCTGCTCACCATTCGGCGAACGTCGTCTCCGGATCGGAACTGGTGAGGATGTCGAGCGCCAGACGCCGCGTGAGGTCGCGCTCGCTCCTCGTGAGGTAGGTGGCGGGAGATGTGCCGTCGACACGCGCCAAGAGGAGGCACGCCGTCTGGGCGCCCAGCGATGCGAACGCGAGGTCGCCCATCTCGGACGAGACGCCCGATCGATAGGCCTCGAAGAACACGTCGCGTGCCCGGCGGAGCGGCGCAGCCAGCTCGGGCCGGTGGATCTGCTTCAGCACGAGGTGGGAGGTGAGGAACGCAAGATCGAAGACGGGGTGCCCGATGTGGGCCACCTCGAAGTCGATGACCCACAGATCCTCAGGCGCGGCCGCATCCAGCAGCACGTTCTTCGGTGACAGGTCGCCGTGGACGAGCACGATGCCGGGCGCCGTCAGCTCATCGATGCACTCGTCGATGCGCCCCGCGGCCTCACGGTGCCGTGTCCGCACGGTGCGATGGAAGGGCGTGAGCCGCAGGGTCTCGAAGAGCTCCCGATCCTGGAAGTCGGTTCGCGTCTGCGGATCATCGAGCGCGCCGCTGTGCCAGCGCGAGAGGATGGATCCCAGGACGGCGGCGGTATCGACGATGTCCTGGGCGGCGGGGCCGGTGAGCAGCCGCTCCTTCCACGAGGACCAGGAGGTCGGCGCCGCGGTCATCACGATCGTGTTGGTGAGGGGGTCCGCGGCGACCAGCATCGGCGTGTGCCGAGGGGTCACCGCGTGCAGCGCGTCGATGGCACGGCCCTCGACGAGCACCCGCGCGGGGTCGGCGTGCCAGTCACCCGCGACGGCGAGCTGCTCGAGGGCCTGCTTGAGCACGAGCTCGCGGCTGCTGGTCAGGATGCGGTAGACCTGGCCCGAGACGCCCCCCTCGAGGAGCGCGACATCCACGACGGTCTCATGATCGCGCAGGATGCGGCCGGCCCTCAGATAATCCGCAATGTCGCCAGGAGCGAGGAGCTGCTGGACCTCGCTCATTCCTCGAAGTACTCCGGGGATCGACGGCGGAGCGTCTCGGTGTCCGTCAGCACGCGGGTCGCGTGTCTCCGGACGACCTCGATCCCGGTCTTCAGATCGCCTGTCTCGAGGGATTCGACGATCAGACGGTGCTCCTCGATGATGTGCGGGTTGGTGAGTGCGTCGTCCAGGTGCAGCCGACGCAGCCGGTCGAGGTTCATCTTGACGCCGCGGATGACGTCCCACACATGCGGGAACCCGGCCAGCGCGAACACCTCCTGGTGAAGCTGCTCATCCGCGGCGAAGAACGCCTCGCTGTCGTGGCGCTGCACCGCGTCGGCGCCTACCTCGAAGATGCGGCGCAGCTCGGTGGTGTCCAGATCCGGATCGGCGGCGGCGGCCTGGAACGCGCTGACCTCGAGCGCCGATCGGACGAAGCACGCTTCCGCGACTTCGCTGAGCAGGATCGGCGCGACGCGGGTGCCTACCTGCGGGGTCACTGTGACGAGCCGTTGATCCGCCAGCCGCGTGAGTGCCTCGCGCACGGGTGCGCGACTCACGTCGAGCTGCGCGGCGAGACTCGGCTCGGAGATCGCGGCGCCCGGAGGCAGCGACAGGTCACGGATCGCCTCGCACAGCTCGTCGTACACCCAGTCGGAGATCCGCTGGCGCTTCACGATCGGACGGGCGCGGGGGTGGAAGTCTCCGCTGGACAGCCGGCGGCCGGCGGGCTCGACACTCGTAACGGAGATGTGGTCGGTCATGGCGCCGCCTTCCTGTGACTTGCCGACAAGTATACAGGAATACCAGTTCCGATCTACGGCCATCTCATTCCCACCACGCACCGAGATCAGAGTCGCAAGGAGGGATGCAGCGCCGCACGCGGGACGTCGCCGTCGTCGCGGGCGGATCTCGAGAGATCGGCCGCGGCATGGCGATGCAGTTCGCCCGCTATGGTGCGAGAGTAGTCGCCCACGGGCGTGAGGGGGAGAAGGTCTCCCGAACCGTGGTCGATTGAGCGGTGGTCGCCCCGGACCGGCCCGCAGACTCCTCGATTGGCGTCATCGGTGGCGGCGCACTGATATGACCGGTAATACCAGTCGGCCTTGGTTGTGTAGGGTTGTCGGTGCCGGCCCCGGATCGGATCGGGGCCAGCGCGACGCGAAGGGGACCCACGTGGCGACATTCCATGTGTCGGCGAGCGGTGACGACGCCGGCGACGGCAGCGTTGAGCGACCGTTCAGGACCATCGGCGCGGCAGCGACGGCGGCCTACTCGGGCGACACCATCCAGGTCGGCGCGGGCGTGTACCGCGAGCGTGTCGATCCGCCGCGCGGCGGGACGTCTCCCGCCGAGACGATCACGTACGCCGCGGCTCCCGGGGAGCACGTCGTCCTCACCGGCTCGGACGCGTTCACCGGGTGGACGCACGCCGGCGACGGCCTCTGGCAGCTCATCCTGCCCAGCTCCCGCTTCGGCGACTTCCATCCCTACGCCGAGGTCGTCCACGGAGACTGGTTCGATGGACTCGGCCGCATCCACCGGCGCGGCAACGTCTTCCTCGACGGTGTGTGGCTGCCCGAGGTCGAGACACCGGACGCCCTGCGAGCCGGTTCCGGCCTCGGCTGGACCTCTGTCGTCGACGGGCTCGTGGATCGGCCCCCTGTCGAGGTGTACGGGGTCGAAGGGCACGCCGCGTTCGACCCTGCGGTGTTCGATCCCGAAGGCGACACGACCCTCCTCATCCGCCTGCCTGCGGGGGTCGACCCGAACTCCGGTCGGGTGGAGGTCGCGGTGCGGCCGACGGTGTTCACGCCCACGGCCGAGCACATCGACTACATCACCGTCCGCGGCTTCGAGATCCGCAACGCCGCGACGAACTGGGTGGCGCCCACCGCCGGCCAGGAGGGCATGGTGACGGCGTATTGGAGCCGTGGCTGGGTGATCGAGGACAACGAGATCTGCTTCTCTCGCTGTGCCGGCATCGCGCTGGCGAAGAATCGCGACCAGTTCGACGGCGAGCGCGGAACGACGGACGGGTACTACCTGACCATCGAGGATGCGGTGAACCGTGACGGCTGGTCGCGGGAGACGATCGGGTCCCACACCGTCCGGAACAACCGCATCCATCATTGCGGTCAGGTCGGCATCGTGGGCTCACTGGGGTGTGCGTTCAGCACCATCGAGGACAACGAGGTCAGCGACTGCAACCTGCAGGGCATCTGGCGCGGGGCCGAGATGGCGGGCATCAAGCTCCACGGCGCGATCGACGTCGTCATCCGCGGCAACCACATCCATCGCTGCGGCGAGCCGGCCGCCATCTGGCTGGATTGGATGGCGCAGGGCACGCAGGTCGTGGGCAACCTGATGCACGACAATGTGCGCGACATCTTCGCCGAGGTCAACCACGGGCCGATCCTCCTCGCGGAGAACATCATGCTGTCCAAGCACTGCCTGCTGTCGCTGTCGCAGGGTGTCGCGGTGGCCCACAACCTGATCATGGGCAAGATCGAGGTCCTCCACGACGACAGGGAAACGCCCTATCTCGTGCCGCACAGCACGGCCATCGTGGACATGCGACGCATCTGCACCGTCGGTGACGCGCACTGGACGAACAACATCCTCGGGGCCCAGGTCGACCTCGGCGGGTACGACGCAGCGGCAGCGGATCTTCCCTGCAGCTTCGTCGGCAATGTCACGTTCGGCCGACGGCAGGATCCGCCGTTCGATTCGGATTGCGGCCCGAGCCTCGAGCAGGTCGACGGCGCGTGGTGGCTCGCGGCGAATGTTCCCGCTGCGCGTCAGGAGCAGGGTGACCGAGTCTCGACCGACTCGTTCCCACCGGCTGTCGTGCCGCAGCAGCCGTACACGCAGCCGGACGGCACGGCTGTTGTGCTTGACACGGACTTCCTCGGCGCGGCCCGCGGAGCACGCGTCGCTCCCGGCCCCTTCGCGTCTCCGGCGGTGGGCGCGGTGCGGGTGTGGCCCGTGCGCCCCGCCGCTTCCGAGGCCGTGGATGCGGGCAGCGCGCCCTCCCGTTAGCCTCTTCATGCGCGCGCGACGGGCGCCCGCCTGACGGCCGGGAGGATGCAATGGCCGACGCGTCGTTGGCGGAGATCGCCGCCGACCTCTACGCGGGGCCGCCGGACGAGTTCGTCGCAGCGCGCAACGCGCGCGCGAAGGACGTGGCGGATCCCGGGCTCGCCTCGCAGATCACGGCGCTGCGAAAGCCCTCGATCGCCGCGTGGGTCGTGAACGTCTTCGCGCAGGAGCGGGCGGCGCAGCTGGGGCAGGCGCTGCAGCTCGCCCAGGAGCTGCGGGAGGCGCAGGACGACCTGGATGCCGCCACCCTCGCCCAGCTCGGCCGCCAGCGCCGCGCTCTCACTGCCCAGCTCGCCCGCGAGGCCGTCGGACTCGCCTCCTCACGCGGTGAGCGGATCACGCCGGCCACCGGCGAGGCGGTGCAGCAGACGCTGACGGCGGCATTCTTCGACCCGGATGCAGCGGCCGCCGTCGCGTCTGGACGCCTCGTCCGCGAGCTCGAGGCATCCGCCCCCGTCGACCTCGATGCCGCCGTCGGCGGTGGGCGTCCGGAGCCCTTGCAGGTCGCGCCGCCGCCGACCGACGAGGTGAAGGCGCGCCGCGAACGCCGCGAGGCGGAGGCCGCCGTTCACGCCGCCGAGCAGGAGGTGCTCCGCGCCCAGCGTGACGAGACGAAGGCGGAGAACGACGTCCGCAACCTCGCCCGCCGTGTCGACGAGCTGGGCAGGCGCGAGCGCGATCTGGAGGCCCAGCTCGCCGCCACGCGCGAGGAGCTCGCGCAGGCGACTTCGGGCATCGCGGAGCTCGAGGACCGCCAGACCGCCGCAGGCGATGCGGTGGCCGAGGCGCAGCGGGGCCTTGAGGCAGCGCGGAAGGCGCTGGCTCGGCGGGGCACGTGAACCGTCGCCCGCAACGTGGCGACAGGGGCGGCGGCGGGTGCGAGAGGATGCTGTCATGCCTCTCCTGCATCTACGACTGACGTCGGTGGCCGTCGCGACGGCTCGAGCAGAGGGGTGCGGACGCTGATGTCGACGCCGCTCTCCGGCACGCAGTTCACGTTGACCCGTGGTGACGACACGGCCGTCGTGGCGAGCATCGGCGCCTCGCTGCGCTCGTTCCGGCACGCGGGGCGCGATCTCGTCGTCCCGTACGACGCCGACGAGCTCCGGCCGGGATACCGCGGGGTGACGCTGGTTCCCTGGCCGAACCGCGTCGTCGACGGGCGTTACACATTCGGTGCGCAGGAGCAGCAGCTCCCCCTCACCGAGCCGGCTCGGGGTCACGCCTTGCACGGCCTCGCCGTCTGGCTCGACTACCGCGCCGTCTCGGTCGCAGACGACGAGGTGCGACTCGAGGCGATGGTCGAGGCGCAGACCGGCTACCCGTGGCGGGTCGGGATCGAGACGACGTTCGCGCTCACCGACGACGGTCTCGTGCAGACGGTCCGCGCCACGAACCTGAGCACCGAGCCCGCCCCCTTCGGCACCGGCCCGCATCCGTATCTCGTCGCCGGCGAGGGCCGCGTCGACGACTGGACGCTCGACCTGCCCGCCGCGTCCGTGCTGGACGTCGACGAGCGGCTCGCCCCGACCGTCATCCGTCCCGTCGACGACGGAGACCCGCAGCGGTTCGACTTCCGCATCCCGCGGACGATCGCCGGCGCAGAGATCGACCACGCCTACACCGACCTGCAGCGGGACGAGGCGGGGCTCGCGACCGTCCGACTCACGGATGCGGAGGGCCGCGGCGTGGCGATGACGTGGGATGCGGCGTGCCCGTGGGTGCAGATCCACACGGCTGACCTCGACCCGGGGAACCCCGCGCACCGCGCCGGCCTCGCGGTCGAGCCGATGACCTGCGCCCCCGACGCGTTCAACGCGCCCGCCTATCCGTTCGACACCGGCCTCGTCGTCATCGAGCCTGGGCAGTCCTTCGAAGCCGGCTGGACGATCAGCGCGATCGGCTGACGCCGCCCCTCGCTCGTCCGGCTACGTGAGGTTCTCGACGATGGCGGATGCCGTGGCGCTCAGCTTCTTCTCGAGATCGGAGAGCGCCGTGAGGAGGTGCGACCTCCGGTCCATCGCCTGCTGAAGACGCAGGGATTCCAGCTCGCTGAGCTCGCTCAGACTGTCGAGGTCGCTTCTCGCGTGCTCGAGGATGGCGCTGAGGTCGCCGACGGTCGCGATCCGGCGGGGCCACAGGTCGGTCACCGTGAAGCGCACGCCGCCGGGAGCCTCGACATCGGGAACCGGCCAGTGCAGCGCGTGATAGGCCTCCTCGCTGCCCAAGCCGCTCGAGAAGTCGATGGGCCGATCGCCTGTGAGGCGGGCGTTGGCCACGACGTCCCGGTTGATCTCGTTGATCAGCTCGCGCTGAGCCCGCTTGGCCGCGTTCATGGCCCGCACACCGGCCATGATGTCCCGGAGGTCCTGCTCGGCGCTCCGGGTCGCATCGAGCAGGACGATGAAGACCTCGGCCTCGATATCGCCGCCCGCCAGGAGGAGCTGCTGCTGCTCGAAGCGCCGGAGGGCGTCTCTCACGACCTCGCCCGCGTCGAGGTATCTGCCTTCCCGGAGCTTCCGCGCGATGAACTCCGCCTGCGCTTCGGGAAGCGAGATCTCCATGCCGGCCTCCTCGATGCCACCCGCCGCCCGCACATTATCGGAACGTCCCGGCGTGCGCGATACCCTCCGGATCGGTGCCTCCGGCTTCCCACGTGCGCGGCTATCAGCACGAGAAGAACAGGTACCGCAGCGACGGCCTTCGCGACGGGGTGGCCCGACCCCGGCGGCGACGAGTTCGAGGCCGAGCTGGCGCTCTAAGGGGGCGGTACGACCTCTCGCCGGGACGCCAGCACGAGGAAGAGGCCCCGATCGCTCGGGGCCTCTTCGCCGCACTGCCGCGGTCAGAGACCGAGCAGGTGGTTCAGGATGCCGGCCAGACCGTTGAGGCCGGTCCCGATGTCGAGCAGGCCGGCAACCGAGCACAGCAGGTTGCCGAGGAGATTGCCCGCGCCGGGAACCGCACTGACGTCGAGATGGACCTGGTTGAGGTCGACCACCAGGCCGAGCACGTCGAGGTGCAAAGGTCCCAGGACGAGGTTGAGGATGTCGCAGCTGTTCTGGCCGGCCGCGTTGGTGACCGTCGTGCTGGTCGCCTGGTTGGTGACCGTGGCGAGCACCTGTCCGGCCGCGTTCGTCACGGTTCCGTTGAGGAGTCCGCTGACGTTCAGCATCCCGTTCTGCGACGTGAAGCCGGTGGGCGTGAACGTACCGGTGAACGTGCCGAGCACGTTGCCTGTGGCGTCGGTGATCGTCTGCGTGATCTGGGCCGGCTGGACGGCGGCCTTCGTGGCCTGAACCGTCTGGGCCTGAACGTGCGGAGTCGCCGCCTGGGCGGGGATCGCCGCTCCGAAAGCCAGCCCAGCGGTCAATACGGCGGCTCCGAGGCCGCCCAGCAGCTTCTTCTTCTGCAACATGATGATGAGTTCCCTTCACAACGCGGCCTGCCTGTGGCCGCCGGTCGCGCGGCACGGCTCGTAGCCCCACCGCTCGCTTTCAGAGGACCGCTCCGGCACGTCCTCCCTGGAGCAGCCACCGTAGGCAGGGGCCATGCGCGTGCCCGAGGGGGTTGACCCGCCTGGACTCGCGTGTTTTCATGACGCGTGCGCGAACCGGCGCTCGCGGGCGGGTTGAATCGCGAGCGCGCCGTCTGGGCGTGGGTGGGCGACGTGGACGACCGTCAGGTCGAGAGCCTCGCCTGCAGATCGGGGCCGGTCGGGAGCCGGTCTAGGTGCCGGCGCGTCGCCGACGAGCGGCGACGACGATCCCGATGACGATCAGGACGACGCCGACGACGAGCACGATGGGGCCGATGGTGGCCCACAGGGGCGACCCGCTCATCACCGACCCGCGCAGCACATTCATGCCCTGCAACGTCCACACGAGTCCGACGAGGGCGAGGATCACGCCCGGCACGAGCCACGGCCAGCTCCGTTTCACAGGCTCACTGTACGGCTCACGATCGGTTTGCGACAGAGGCCGGGCATGCGGCGTCAGGGCGTCGCCGTCACCTCGGCGGCCGTGGCGATCCTCACCACCCCGCCGGCGCCGTCGATCGTCACCTCGTCACCGGTGCGGATGGTCTCGGTCGCGCGGGCGACGCCGACGACGGCGGGGATGCCGTACTCCCGGGCGACGACGGCGCCGTGGCTGTTCGCGCCGCCCATCTCCATCACGAGCCCGCCCGCCGTGAGGAACAGTGGCGTCCACCCCGGATCCGTGGAGGGGGCGACGAGGATCTCACCCGGCTCGAGCTGCGCGCCGACCGGGTCGAGGATCACCCGGGCGCGTGCGGTCACGCTCCCGGCCGATGCGGGAGTGCCGCGGAGCGCGCCCGGCTCGTCCGTCCCGCGGTGCGAGGCGAGGGCCTCGAGCTCGGTCCCGTCCGACAGCAGGACCCGGGGGACGTGCCGGCGGCGCAGCTCCGCGTCGTACCGCTCCCTGCGCGCGCGGACCACGGCGCGAAGGTCCTCGCCGGCTGCGGCCCGCTTTGCGTCGTCGAAATCGAGGAAGGCGATGTCGTCCGCGGTCTCGATGCGGCCGGCATCCGCGAGCTCGGCGCCCACGCGCAGCATCGCGGTGCGCGCCGTCTGCAGCGCGATGATCACGAGGAACTTCGGCATCTCGCGGATGCCGATGAGGGCCCGCGCCCTGCGGAGGCAGAAGCGCGCAGCCGCGGCGCGCACGCGGTTGTGTCGCGCCCGCCCGATCAGCTCGTTCATCTTCGCCCGCGCCGCGCGCACGCCGTCCGCGAAGTGCTGCTCAGGGGTCTCGGCATCCGGATCCAGCCGCACGTACCCCGACAGCACGCCGAAGAGGTGCGCGGGGTCGTCGGCCCAGCGCGGCATGCCGAGGTCGATCTCAGCGACTGCGCGGTGGCCGTACTGCTCGAGGAACCCGGCCAGGTCCTGCTGCAGCCGCACCGGGAGCACGCCCGCCAGGAAGCGGTCGGCGAGATCGCGCGCCGAGGAGTCGCGGAGGGCGGCAGCCGACTCGGCATCCTTCCGTGCCCGCACCGCGATGCGCCACAGGTCGAGGTTCATCTCGGTGGTCACGTTGTCGGGCACGCTGCGGAGCACGGTCTGCAGGTCGCCCGGCCGCACGGCGTCGCCGAGCAGGCGACCCCCGAGCCCGAGCATCGCGAAGCCGACGGCCGCGCCGGGGAGGCTCCGCGGCGCGAGTGATGTGGCGTGGAACAGCAGGTCGACGACCGCGTCGATGCGCGACGGGATGTCCCCGGTGGTCGGGATGCTGCGCCCCCGGATGTCGACCGCCAGCCGACGCAGGCGCCGGTGCGCCGCCGGCGGGCTGACGAGCGCCTGCACGACGAGGAAGGGCAGACGGATGCGCAGGGCGAGTCGCAGCGCGGGGACGGCGAAGCGGCGGCGCGACCCGGGCAGCACCGAGAACCGGGGATCAGTGAACAGCTCGCGCAGCACGACTGCGGACCTGGTCTCCATGACCTGGAGCGCGCGGGGGAAGATCTCGCGACCCACGGCGGAGCGGACGATGGGCGTGGCATCGAGGAAGATGCGGTCGCCGCCGATGGCGAAGCCGCCGGGTCCGTCGACGACGCTCTGCGGCCGGCGCCCGATGAGGTCGAGGAAGCCTGAGCCGACGATCCGGAACGCGGCGATGCCGAGCGGCGTGATCGGCCGGTGCAGGCCCTGCGCGAGTGTGACGCAGAAGTAGACGCGTGTCTGGTTGCCGGGCGGGGGCGCGTCGCGCACCGGCATCGGATACAGGGTGGTGATCGGGCGGGACTGGGTGAGCCACAGGTGTCGGCCGGCGTCGATGGCCCACTCGATGTCCTGTGGGGCGCCGAAGTGCCGCTCGATCCGATCGCCGAGCGCGGCCAGGGCCCGGGCCTCGGCATCCGTAAGCACCGCGCTCCTGTCGGCGGCGCCGTCCCTGTCGGTCGGGCTTCCCGTGCGGCGATCCAGGATGCGGCTGCTCCGCGTGTCGACGACGACCTGCTCCGGGTCGACGGCTCCCGAGACGACGGCCTCGCCGAGTCCCCGCGCGGCGTCGATGACCGCCTGCTGTCGCCGGCCGGTCACGGGGTCGGCGGTGAAGAGGACGCCGGCGCACGCGGCATCCACCATTCGCTGCACCACCACGGCCAGCGCGACCCCGCTGCCTCCGATGCCCTGCGCGGCGCGATAGGCGACCGCACGGTCGGTCCACAGCGATGCCCAGCAGCGGTGCACCGCGTCGAGCACGTGGTCGATGCCCTCGACGCCGAGGAAGGTGTCCTGCTGGCCGGCGAAGCTCGCCCCGGGCAGATCCTCGGCGGTGGCGGACGAGCGCACGGCGACCGGGCCCGCGCCCAGCTGCGCGTAGGCGGCGCGGACGGCATCGGCGACGGCAGCCGGGATCGGAGCGGCCATGATCGCCGCGCGAGCGGCCGCGCCATCCGTCTCCGTCCCATCTTCGACCGTCGTTCCCCGCACGGCGAGCCGGTAGGCCTCGGTCGTGAGGCAGAAGCCGGGCGGCACGTCGAAGCCCGCCGCGATCAGCTCGCCGAGGTTGGCGGCCTTCCCGCCCACGTCGGGGAGGTCGGCGGCCGAGACTGTGGCGAGGTCGAGGATGAGGGTCGGTGTCGATGCATCCATCTGGGCGCCTTCGGTCTCCTAATTCATCGCACGATGAATTAATGGAATGATCGCACTCCCTGTGCTCTATCGCAAGGATCCGTCCTTCCTGCGCCTCGCACATCGGGCGTCGGCGTATCGTCGATCGGGCCCGCGCCACGCCATCGAGGAGTCCCCGTGCCACACCCCGCGCTGTTCGAGCCCATCCGCGTCGGCTCGCTGGAGCTCGCCAACCGCATCGTGATCGCGCCGATGTGCCAGTACTCCGCCGAGGACGGGGAGATGACCGACTGGCATCTGATCCACCTCGGCCAGCTCGCGCAGTCGGGGGCAGCGCTCCTCACGATCGAGGCGACAGCGGTCGTCCCCGAGGGGCGCATCAGCTACGCCGACGTGGGGCTGTGGGACGATCGCACGGCAGCGGCCATGGGGTCGACGATCGAGCGCGTCCGCCGGTGGTCCGCCATGCCGATCGCCGTGCAGCTCGCGCACGCAGGCCGCAAGGCGTCGACCGACCTGCCGTGGAAGGGCGGCGCGCAGCTCCCGCCCGGCGATCCGCACGGCTGGGCCACGGTCGCACCGTCGGCGATCCCGTTCCTCGAAGACCAGGTCGCGCCGCACGCGCTCGACCGCGAGGGTCTCGCGCGCGTTCGCGATGGGTTCGCACGGGCCGCCGTGCGGGCAGCGTCGATCGGCATCGACGCGGTGCAGCTGCACGCCGCGCACGGCTACCTGCTGCACCAGTTCCTCTCACCACTGTCGAATCAGCGGACCGACGAATACGGCGGTTCGCTCGAGAACAGGATGCGGCTCCCGCTCGAGGTGTTCGACGCCGTGAAGCAGGCCGTGCCCGAGCTTCCCGTATCGGTGCGCGTATCCGGCACCGATTGGGTTCCCGGTGGATGGGACATCGCACAGACGGTCGAATTCGCGCAGGCGCTCGAGGCATCCGGATGCGATGCCGTCCACGTCTCGAGCGGCGGCCTCAGCCCCGAGCAGGCGATCCCCCTCGGACCGAGCTACCAGGTGCCCCTCGCCCGTGCCGTGAAGGAGAGCGTCGACATCCCCGTCGTCGCGGTCGGGCTCATCACGGGATACGAGCAGGCCGAGGCCATCGTGGGCACGGGCGATGCCGACCTCGTCGCGCTCGCTCGCACCGCGCTGTACGACCCGCGCTGGCCCTGGCACGCCGCGGCCGAGCTCGGCGGTCAGGTGCGCGTCGCTCCGCAGTACCTGCGATCGCAGCCGCGGCAGCACCGCGACCTGTTCACGTCGTGACGCGGTCGGCCATGATCAGGTAGCCGGCGAGGTCGAGCTGCGGATCGTGCTCGACCCGCCGCCGGAGTCAGGGGAGTTCCGTGCCGTGCTGCTCGGCGACCATGTACGCCGCGTACCACTGCGGCCATTGCTCGTCGCGGACGCCGCCGAGGTCGGCCGCCTCATGCGCGCCGTGCGCTGTCGCCGCGCGAACGAGGGCGGCTTCGAGATCCGCCCGCGAGGCGTAGGTGGTCTCGTGCGCGTCGATGCGGCCGGGGAGCCGCTTCGTGACCTCCTGCAGCAGGAAGGTGTTGCCGTCGGGATCGCGGAAGGATGCGAAGGTCCCGTAGCTCGCGCGTTCTCCGGCGCCCACCGCGCGCCCGTCGACGTGACCGAACTGCGCACCGGGCGCCGTGGGGTGGAAGACATCCTCGACGTCGGCGCCGAGGGCGGCGAGCCGGTCGCGCGCGGCCTGCGCATCGTTCACGACGAGATAGACCCCCTCCGCGGTGCCGGGCGACTGCGCGGTGATCCGGGTGCCGAACTGGATCGACGCCGGCGACCCCGGCGGCGTGAACTGCACGACCCGGAATCCGTTGTCGAATGCGAAGTCGGCGTCGAGGCGCCATCCGAGCTGCGCGTAGAACGCCTTCGATCGGTCGACGTCCGCGACCGGGATGACGATCGCCTCCAGCTTCAGATCGATGTCGTCGGTCATGGCTTGATCTCCTCTTCTCGGGTCAGGCGCCCGCTGCGCGGGCGTGGTCGACCATCCGGTCGAACGCGGCATCCAGCTCGGCATCCACCTGCTGGCGCTCGGGATGCTGGTCGTAGAAGGCGAGGATGCGGCGCGCGCCCTCGTCGAAGGTGATGGTGGTGCGGAACTCGGGCACGAGGCTCGTCACCTTGGAGGCGTCGAAGATCATCGAGTGGGCCTTGTCGCCGACGAGACCGGGGCCCTCCGCGGGCGCCCAGGCGGCGATCGTCTCGCTGGCGATGTGCACGAACTGCGGGTTATCGACGCCGGAGGCCTCTGCCAGCCAGCCGTAGATCTGGTTCCAGGTCGGTGCGTGCGAGCCCGTGATCGTGAACGCCTCCCCGATGGCCGACGGGTTGCCGAGCAGGCCCGTGAACGCGACGGCGAAGTCGTCAGCGTGCGTGATCGTCCACAGGCTCGTGCCATCCCCGTGCACGACGACGGGCCTTCCGGCGCGCAGACGCGCGATGTCCGTCCAGGCGCCTGTGGTCGGGATCATCCGCTCGTCATAGGTGTGCGAGGGCCGCACGATCGTCACCGGCAGCGCGCGCTCGCGGTAGGCGCCGACGAGGAGGTCCTCGCAGGCGATCTTGTCGCGCGAGTACTGCCAGAAGGGGTTGCGCAGGGGAGTGGACTCGGTGACCGGGAGGGAGCGCGGCGGCTTCTGGTAGGCGGATGCCGAGCTGATGAAGACGTACTGCCCCACCGCCCCCTCGAACACGGACAGCGCCGTCTCGACGTGTGCGGGCACGAACGACAGGAAGTCGAGCACGACGTCGAAACGGTCGCCGCCGACCGCTGCGCGCACGGACTCCGCATCCCTCACATCGCCGACGATCGTGCGCACCCCGTCGGGGAGCGGGCGATCGCTCCTCCCGCGGTTGAGGACGGTCACGTCGTGGCCGGCGGCGGCAGCCGCCCTGACGCAGGCGTAGCTGATGGTGCCGGTGCCGCCGAGGAACAGGAGCCGAAGCGCAGTCATGACCCCGACGATAGCCCTCGACTCGAGCTGACAGGCTCCGTGAGGCGTGGACCCCGCTCGCTGTGCGGAGGGCGCTGCGCGCATCCGCGCCGACATCGAGACGATCGCGTGCCTCGGGGTCAGGGCAACGGGGTCGCCTGCTCCGCCTGTGCCGGGTCGTCCTTCGCCCGCGCGGCCTCGACCGGTGCCCTGCGGGACAGCGTGGCGCCTGCGGTCTTCATGACCACGATCATGAGCAGGATGCCGAGAAGGCCGACGGCCCCCGCGCACAGGAGCGCCAGCGTGTACTGCCCGGTCGCGTCGTAGACAGCGCCCCACATCGGGGTGCCTATTGCGAGGCCGATGAACTCGGCCGTCATGGCCACCCCGTAGACCGCCGCGAAGCGCTCCGTTCCGACCGTCCTGGTGGCCACCAACGGCAGCACGATCGACACCGTCGAGACCGCGAGGGAGGCGAGCGGGATGAGGATGAAGATGCCGTACGTCCCGCCGGCGACCGCCATGCCGCCGAACCCGAGGATGAACGCGCAGGCCTGCACGGCGAGCAGGACGAGGATGCCGAAGCGATCGTGGATCCACCCCATGCCCGGCTTGATCACGATGGCGACGGCCGCCCAGTACGAGACGAGCAGACCCACGAAAGTCGGGTTGTCCCACGACGCTGTGAGGATCGCGGGGAGGATCTGCGACAGCGGCGTCTGCAGGGAGAGGACGAACGCGATGAGCAGCAGCAGCGCGACCACGAGCGCGTACCGGGGCGGCTGCGGCGTCGTGTAGTGCACGCGGGCGCGGACCTGCCCGGTCTGCTCGCCCGACTGCGGCGGGTTGGACACGAGGAAGATCCCGGCAAGCAGCATGGTCAGGGCGATCACCGCCGCCACCAGCAGCATCCCTCCGCGGAAGCCCGCGTGGGCGATGACCGGAGGGAACAGCAAGCCCCACAGGATGCCGCCGATGCTGCTTCCCGCAATCACCGCGCCCAGCACCGTCCCTCGCCGCGCGTGCTGATGCCAGCCGACCACGATGATGTTGGCAGCCAGCAGAGTCGACCCGCCCCACCCGACGCCGAGCGGGATCGACAGCAGATAGAACGTCGTGATCTGCGTGGCGAACGCCATGCCGAGCGCGGATGCCGCGGCCAGCCCCGCGCCCGAGATCACGATCGCCTTGATCCCGACGAGCTGCGACAGCTTGCCGGCGATCGCCATCGATACCGCGCTGGAGATCGTGAAGATGCTGTACCAGAGCAGGTATTGCGCCGTCGAGACGTGGAAGACCGCGGTGCCCGGCACGATGAGGAAGCCCATTCCGCCCGAGGCCGATGCGCCCACCATCATGAGCGCGGCGCCGATCGTGGACGCCAGGCGCCGTGCGCGAAAACGAGCGTCCGGGGCTCCCGTGCCGGTGGACGCGGATGAATCACTCAGAGACATGCACAACCCCCGCGTGTACGACCCCCCGTGCGTGAGCGTACCGCGCGGGCGGACGGGATGGGAGGGACTCAGGGCGGGAGCGGGACTCACCCGAACGAGGGCTGCCACAGCGGAGCCGCGGCATCGGGAGTCATCCAGCCGCGTTCGTCCGCCTGCTGCGCGGCGACGTCGAGGAAGTCGGCCACCGCGGCGGGGTTCGGGCCCTCCCGCCAGACGATCGACCACGGATAGACGGGCTGCAGCTCGGACGGGCGGTGGATCGGGATGCCGAGCCGCCGGTAGCGCAGCGCGTAGGACTCGAACTCGAGGAGGTATGCGGCATCCGTCGCCCGCCGCACGTGCGGGAGGCACTGGTCGAACGTGCCCGGGTTGCCGAGCCAGCGGAAGGCCAGCGCGCCGTGCGTCTCGAGGGCCCGGAGGTACGCACCGTGCGCCGTGAAGGCCGCCGAGCCGAGCGGGTCCGCGAAGACCTCGAGGGGGCGCTCTCGAAGAGACGCGGTCTCGGCCATGGGGTCGCCAGGCCGGCCCACCAGCCAGAACGGCTCCCATCGCAGCGGGCGGTGCCGCCATCCACTGGGATGCTCCGCGACCATCGACGCAGTGAGGCGCAGGATCGCGACATCCAGCTGGCCGGCCATGAGCGCATCGAACTGGCGACGGCTGTCCATCGAACTCGCCCGCACCGGCACATCGGGAAACCGGTCCGCGAAGGCGTCGGTGACCAGCCGGCTCGTGTCGAGGTCGAAGATGTGCGCGACGCGGATCCCCGGATCGTCGGGATGCGTCATCCGCGCCGCCTGCGCCAGCAGCGAACGGGCGTCCTTGAGGAAGCGTGCGCCCGGGGGCGTGAGTGCCACGTGGCGGCTGTCCCGCGCGAACAGCGCGAAGCCCAGGTCGTCCTCGAGACGACGGATCTGCCGCGACAGCGCCGGCTGGCTGATGTGCAGGCGCGTCGCGGCGCGACCGAAGTGCAACTCGTCCGCGACCGCGACGAAATAGCGAACGAGCCGAAGATCGAGGTCCACGCGTCCTCCCATCCTGAAGGCTCTCGCACCCGCGTCGATCGATGCAAATTGCGCATCGATCCGCGGCGAACGGATCCTGGACGCCGCACGGTCGCGGGGTGTGTGCTGGAGTCCCCGACTCACAGGAGCGCTCCCATGCCCGAAGCCCCCCGTCCCGTCGTCTTCATCCACGGCCTGTGGCTCCACGCCACCAGCTGGGGACCGTGGATCGAGAAGTTCCGCGCCGCCGGGTACGACCCGGTCGCTCCGGGTTGGCCGAACGAGGCCGACACCGTGGCCGGGGCGCGAGAGAACCCCGACGCCGTCGCCGACATCGGCATCGACGAGGCCGCCGGGCACTTCGCCGAGATCGCGGACGGGCTCGGCGACGACACCATCCTCATCGGGCACTCGTTCGGCGGGCTCATCGCCGAGAAACTGCTCGGCGAGGGCGTGGGAGCGGGTGCGGTCGCCATCGACCCCGCGCAGATCAAGGGGGTGCTGCCGCTGCCGCTCGCGCAGCTGCGGTCGGGCTTCCCCGTGCTCGGAAACCCGGCCAATCGGCACAAGGCCGTCTCGCTCACGAAGGAGCAGTTCCGCTACGGGTTCGGCAACGCCCTCGACCAGGAGGAGTCGGACGCGCTCTACGACCAGTGGACCATCCCGTCCCCGGGACGCCCGCTGTTCCAGGCCGCCGGTGCGAACTTCTCGATGCACTCGCCGGCCGCCGTCGACACCGAGCGCGAGCCGCGCGGCCCGCTGCTGCTCATCTCCGGCACAGCCGATCACACCGTGCCCGACGTCGTGACGCGCTCGACCCTCAAGCAGTACCGCGATGCGATGACCGTGAACGAGCTCAAGCAGTTCGAGGGCCGCGGGCACTCGCTGACGATCGACCACGGCTGGGCGGACGTCGCCGACTCCGTGCTCGAGTGGCTCGCAGCGCAGGGTCTCTGACGTGGACCTCGGCCTGGCCGGCACGGTCGCGATCGTCACCGGGGCCGGACGCGGGATCGGCCTGGCCGTCACCCGGATCCTCGTCGCCGAGGGTGCGCGCGTCCTCGCGGCGTCGCGCACCGTCACGCCCGACCTGGCCGCACTCGCCGCCGATGGCGCGGTGACCCCGATCGCCGCCGATCTGACCGACCCGCGCATCCCCGACGAGCTCGTGGCTCACGCGGACGAGCTCGGCGGTGCATCGCTGCTCGTCAACAACGTCGGCGGCGTGCGGCCGCGGACCGGCGGCTTCGCGTCGGTCACGGACGACGAATGGATGGGCACGTTCCAGCTCGATGCCCTGAGCGCCATCCGGATGACACGCGCGGTGCTCCCGGGGATGCGGCGACTCCGACGTGGCGCCATCGTCACCGTGGCCTCGGTCAACGCGCGGCTGCCCGACCCCGCGGTCATCGACTACAGCGCCGCGAAGGCGGCGCTCGTCAACTTCTCGAAGTCGCTGTCGAAGGAGGTCGGTCGCGAGGGCATCCGGGTGAACACCGTGAGTCCAGGTCCCGTAGCGACGGATCTGTGGCTCGGCGACGGGGGAGTGGCCGCGACCGTGTCCGCCGCCGCGGGCGCCGACCGTGCGCAGGTCGTCGCCGGAGCCGAGGCGTCGATGGTCACCGGCCGCTTCACCACGCCCGACGAGGTCGCGGCGCTCGTGGCGTTCCTCGCGAGCGACCTGGTGGCGGGCAACATCACAGGCGCCGACGTGGTGATCGACGGCGGCCTCACCGCCGAGCTCTAAGCCGAGACGCTCGCCGCGAGCGCCTCGAGCAGCCGCAAGCAGCCAGCGGAGCCCTCGTGCGCCCGTGCGTCAGAGGGAGTAGCCGAGGCGGCGCGAGAACTCGGATGCGGCGTTCGCGACGTAGCGGCCGAGCGAGTCGAGCCGGTCGCCGATGCGCTCGCGCGGCGCGCTCACATTGATGGCTGCGACGATGCGCGCGTTGAGGTCGAAGACGGGAGCGGACGCGCCGACGACCCCGCGTTCGAGCTCCTCATCCAACAGGGCGTAGCCGCGTTCCCGGATCCGGGCGAGCTCGACGAGCAGCGTCGCGAAGTCCGTGACCACCGCCTTCTCGTCGGGTGGGGCGCTCAGCACGGCGAAGCCCGACGTGGCCATGCCGGGATCGACCGGCCCGACGATGGCGAGGTCGTGTCCGTGCTCCTCGTACCAGCCTCGAAGCGACTCCTCGTCCCAATCGCTCAACAGGACGCGGCCCGATGGAGTGCGCCAGGCCGCCGTCGTCACGCCCTCCCATCCCGTGGTGCGGAACTCGTGGGGGCTGAGCTCGCTGACGACGGTGAGAACGTTGCCGCCGCGCAGCACGCACAGATGCGTCGTCTCACGTGTGTGCTGGGCGATGCGTCGCAGGTAGGGCCGGGACTCGCCCACGAGCCGGCTCTCGGTCGTGCGTGCCGCCAGCGCGTACAGCCGTGAGCCGAGGCGATAGCTGAGGGATGCGGCATCCCGCTCGAGCAATCCGGATTCATCCAGTGTGGCGAGCGTGCGCGAGATGACGGCCTTGTCTCGGCCTGTCAGCTGGGCGATGCGCATGACGCCCAGCCCGCCGCTCTGCGCGGCTTCGGCCCCGCCGAGCAGTTCGAGGATCTCGATGTCGCGGGCAAGACCGGACGTGTTCCGGCGCGGCTCCGGGGAAGTGGACATGAGGAGACCCTAACAGGAGTTGCCATATGGACAAGGGGACTTGTCGAAATGTCATCGCCGGTTCTACGTTTCTCACAACACCCCTCAACGACGAGAAGGGCAGGTGGATGGACCAAGGATTCAGCTTCGGCGCATGGGCCGAGTTCGTGAGCGAACGCTGGGACGAGGTGCTCGACCTCACGCTGCAGCACATCGAGGTCGTCGCCATCTCGGTGTTGATCGCCACCGTGATCGGCGTCCTGCTCGGCATGGCGGTCTGGCGCCGCCCCATCTCGCGAGCGACCGTGCTGGCACTCGCCGGCATCGCCATCACCATCCCGTCGCTCGCGCTGCTCGCTCTTCTCACACCCGTGCTGGGGCTCGGTTGGGGGCCCGCCATCGCCGCGCTCGCGTTCTACGCACTGCTGCCGATCATCCGCAACACGGTCGTCGGGCTGCGCGAGGTCTCGTCCGACGTGCTCGAAAGCGCCAAGGGCATGGGACTCGGCCGTGGTCGGACCATGATCGGCACCCAACTGCCCATCGCGTGGCCCGTGATCATCACCGGTGTGCGCGTCGCGACCCAGCTCACGATCGGGATCGCCGCCATTGCGGCGTATGTCGCCGGCCCGGGGCTCGGCCAGTACATCTTCACCGGGCTGTCGTCGATCGGCTCGCGCAACGCGATCTACTACGCCCTGACGGGCACCGTCATGGTCGCGATCCTCGCGCTCATCGTCGACGCCGTCTTCATCCTCATCGCCCGCTACACCACCTCGAGGGGTCTCCGTGCCTGACATCACCAACACCGGGATCATCGACGCGATCTCGAAGCAGTCGACCGGCGTGCGGCTCGAGCTCGAGCACGTCACCAAGCAGTACCCCGGGCAGAGCACGCCCGCCGTCGAGGACTTCTCGATGGACATCCGTCCGGGCGAGCTCGTCATGTTCGTCGGGCCATCCGGCTGCGGCAAGACGACGACCATGAAGATGGTGAACCGGCTGATCGAGCCGACGTCCGGCAGCATCCGCATCGACGGGAAAGACATCCTTTCGCTCAACCCGAACGAGCTCCGTCGTCACATCGGCTACGTCATCCAGCAGATCGGGCTCTTCCCGCACCGCACCATCGCGGAGAACATCGGAACGGTCCCGAAAATGCTGGGCTGGTCGAAGGCCCGCATCGCAGAGCGCGTCGACGCACTGCTGCACACCGTGCAGCTCGACCCTGCGGTCTTCGCTGACCGCTACCCGCGCCAGCTGTCCGGTGGACAGCAACAGCGAGCCGGAGTCGCGCGCGCGCTCGCCGCAGACCCGCCGGTGATGCTCATGGACGAGCCCTTCGGCGCGACCGATCCGATCACCCGCGAAAGGCTGCAGGCGGAGTTCCTGCGGCTGCAGGCCGACATCGGCAAGACCATCATCTTCGTCACGCATGACTTCGACGAGGCGGTGCGGATGGGCGACCGGATCGCGGTGCTGAGCGAGCGCAGCCGCATCGAGCAGTTCGACACGCCCGCCAACGTCCTGGCCGCGCCGGCGAACGACTACGTGGCGTCCTTCATCGGCCGGGGGGCCGCGATCAAGCGCTTGGCGCTCGTTCGCGTGACGGATGCCGCGCTCTCGCCGGAGGTTCTGGCAGGTGCAGGGCAGGTGCCGTTCGACGCGACTCTGCGGGATGCGCTCGACATGATCGTGCTCACCGGCGCTCCCTCCGTCACCGTCGTCGACGCCGACGGCAAGCCGATGGGATCGCTCGACCATGGGGCGATCTCGGCCGTGCTCGGCGCCGAAGCCGCCACGCTCGGCACGATGAAAGGGAAGGCCGGAGCCCCGACCGATGCAGGGGGCCCGGCATGACCGCCGCAATCGACTGGTCGACGGGTCGTGTGCGCAGATCGCGCGACCGCGCCGGGGTGCTCGCGCGCAGGGCGATCGCCCCGATCCTCGTCGCCGCCGGACTCCTGATCACCTACTGGTGGGTGTCGACGCTGACCCTCGACTCGATCGAGCAGCGGACCCTCAACTGGTCCTACATCTCCGCTCGCGTGCAGGAACAGCTGTACTTGACTCTGGTCGCGTCGGCGCTGGTCGCCCTTCTCGCGGTGCCGGCCGGCATCCTCGTGCACCGGGTCCAGTCCCGCACCTTCCGGGGCCTCATGCTGGCGATCGGCAACATCGGGCAGGCGACTCCGGCCGTCGGCGTCGTCATCCTGCTCGCCCTCATCTGGCAGACCGGATTCACGACCGCGCTCGTCGCACTCGTGGCGTACTCGTTCCTGCCCGTGCTGCGCAACACGATGATCGGGCTGGAGCAGGTCGACTCCGACGTCAAGGAAGCCGCACGTGGGATGGGGATGACGCGCAACCAGGTGCTCGCCCGCATCGAGCTGCCGCTGGCCTCGCCGACGATCCTCGCCGGGCTGCGCACGTCGCTCGTCTTCGCTGTCGGCGTCGCGACGGTCGCCACCTTCATCAACGCGGGAGGCCTCGGCGACATGATCGTCAACGGCCTGAAGCTGCAGCGCTTCCCCGTGCTTCTCGTCGGCACGGTTCTCGTCGCTGCGATCGCGGTCCTGATCGACTGGCTCGCCGGAATCGTCGAGGACGTGGTCCGGCCCAAAGGACTCTGACGACCCAGACGAGTCAGCACTCTCACATCCACCGCACGACACACACTGCAAGGAGAAACCATGCGCACACGGCGCCTCATCGGAGCGGCCGCCGCGGCCGTCGCCGCCACCCTCGTCTTCACCGGCTGCGCCGGCGGGGCCGGAGGCGGCTCGGGAAGCAAGGGAAACGAGCTCAAGGGCCTCACCGGCGAGATCGGCTCGAAGGACTTCTCGGAGCAGTACATCCTGGCCTGGATGACGACCGACCTCCTGAACGCGCATGGCGCGAACCTCAAGGCCAACACGAAGCTCGTGGGCTCGGCGAACGTCCGCCAGGCGCTCGAGAACAAGCAGTTCGTTGGCTATTGGGAGTACACCGGTACGGCGTGGGTCACCTATCAGAAGAACTCGACGCCGATCCACGACCCCGTGGAGCAGTTCACGGAGGTGAAGAAGGCGGACGAGGAGAAGAACGGCATCGCCTGGCTCGAGCCTGCACCCTTCAACAACACGTACGCGTTCGCCATCCGTCAGTCCCAAGCGGACAAGCTGAAGATCAGCAAGGACAGCCAGATCTCATCACTGCCGACCTCGGCTCAGACGTTCTGCATCGAGAGCGAGTTCTCCACGCGCGATGACGGCTGGCCCGGCTTCAAGTCCGCCTACGGAATCACCGTGCCCGACTCGAACGTCAAGCTGCTCGATACGGGCCTCATCTACACCGCCACGGCGAAGGGCCAGGACTGCAACTTCGGCGAGGTCTTCACGACGGACGGGCGTATCGCGGCCCTCAAGCTCAAGGTCATGGAGGACGACAAGCAGTTCTTCCCCGTCTACCAGGGTGCGTTCACGCTCCAGAAGTCGATCCTCGACAAGTACCCGGACATCTCGAAGGTCATGGCCCAGCTGAGTCCGCTGCTCACGACCGAACAGATGCAGAAGCTGAACGCCAAGGTCGACGTCGACGGAATGCAGCCGCAGAAGGTCGCCGAGGACTTCCTCAAGAGCAAGGGGCTCATCTGATGGCCGCGCCCTCTCTGCGGATCGGAGAGAGCTTCGTGGGGGAGGGAGCGAACGCCGCGCACATCAACACCGTGGCAGGTCCGCGCACCGGACCGGTGGGGGTCGCGTGGGCCACTGCCCTGGGGTCGCCGAGCGTCGGCCACGTCCCGTTCGTCGCGGTCCTCGCGCCCTCGCTGCCCGTGAAGCCCATGACGCTCTTCGTGACCAAGGCCGCGCCGGTGTCCGACGAGCACGGACTGCTGATCTGGGGACCGGCGCAGGCGGGAGTGGCGGCAGGAGTGGCGGATGCCGTCGCCGAGGGCGTCATCACCGCCGAGGAAGCGGACGAGCACTGCATCGTCGCCGCGGTCTGGGTGAACCCCGCCGCCGACGACGCCGACAGCGTGTACCGAAACAACCGTGCTGCCACGGCCAACGCGCTGCGCAACGGACTCGAGGGCCTTCCCGCTCTCGACGCCGTGCTCGCCGCCCGGCACCGGCCGACCAACCCGTTCTACATCGCCCCGGAATGACATCCGATGGATCACGAGGGAAACACTGACATGACAGACAGCCTGCCCACCGTCGGCTTCATCGGCCTGGGGAGCATGGGGAGCGGGATGACTCGCAACCTGCAGAAGGCGGGGTACCCGCTGGTCGTGAACGATCTGCGCCGCGAGTCAGCCGACGAACTGCTCGCAGGTGGCGCACTCTGGGCGGACACGGCCTCGGAGGTCGCCGCCGAGAGCGATCTCGTGATCACGATGCTGCCGACTCCGCGGCACGTCTCCGACGCCGTGTCCGGCACGCACGGGATCCTCGATGGGATCCGGGACGGGGGGACCTGGATCGACATGTCCACGTCGGTGCCGGATGTCGCGGACGGCGTACGTGCCGCCACGGCCGCCAGGGGACTGCGAATCCTGGACGCACCGGTCAGCGGCATGTCGATCGGTGCCGCATCCGGCATGCTGCAGATCTTCATCGGCGGCGAGCAGGCGGATGTCGAGCGCCTGCGTCCGGTCTTCGAGGCGATGGGCGACCCGGAACGCATCCTCCACGTGGGAGGTCACGGGGCCGGCTACGCCGTCAAGCTCATGATCAACCAGCTCTGGTTCTCGCACCTGATCGCGACGGCCGAGGTGCTGACGATCGGCGTCGCGGCTGGCGTCGACCTCGCTGTTCTCCGTGAAGCGCTCGTGGCGAGTCCGGCGAACAGCAACTTCGTCGAGCGGGACGTGCTGTCGATCCTCGACCATGGCGACTACGACGAGGGTTTCGCGCTGGCGCTCGCGTGCAAGGACCTCGGTCTGTCGATCGACCTCTCGCGCTCGGTCGGGGTGCCGGCCGAACTCTCGGGTCTCGTTGAGCAGCAGTATCGCAGGGCGAAGGCGTTGTACGGAGACCGCGCGGGCGAGATGGCCCCGTTCAAGCTCTACGAGGACCTGCTCCCGCACCCGCTGCGTCGCGCCGCGGAGGCCGCAGCATGACCGCGGAAGCGGAGCGGACGCTGCTGGATGCCGTGCCCACCGAGCTGTTCATCGGGGGGCGATGGGTCGCGGCATCCACCGGCGCGTTGTTCGACGTGATCGACCCGGCCACCGAGGAGGTGCTGGCCCGTGTCGCGGATGCCTCACCCGAGGACGGCGACGCCGCCCTCGCCGCCGCGGCCGCGGCGCAGGCCGACTGGGCGCGGACGGCTCCTCGCGAACGCGGTGAGATCCTGCGGCGCGCCTTCGAGCTCGTCACCGAACGCACCGAGGACTTCGCCCTCACCATGACTTTGGAGATGGGCAAACCGCTCGCCGAGTCACGAGGCGAGGTCGCCTACGGTGCAGAATTCCTGCGGTGGTTCTCGGAGGAGGCGGTGCGAGTCGGCGGCCGTTACGCCACCGCTCCGGACGGCCGCAACCGACTGCTGGTCCTCCAGCGCCCGGTCGGGCCGAGCCTTCTGATCACGCCGTGGAACTTCCCGCTCGCGATGGCGACTCGCAAGATCGCGCCGGCAGTGGCGGCAGGATGCACGATGGTGCTGAAGCCCGCGGCACTCACGCCGCTGACAGCGCTCCTGTTCGCGCAGACGATGGCGGAGGCGGGCCTCCCGGCCGGAGTCCTGAACGTCATACCGACCACCCGGGCCGGAGCCGTCACCGGGCCGCTCATCCGGGATGCCCGGCTGCGCAAGCTGTCGTTCACCGGCTCCACGGAGGTCGGTCGCCGGCTGATCGCGGACTCTGCGCATCAGGTGCTCCGCGTCTCGATGGAGCTCGGGGGGAATGCGCCGTTCATCGTCTTCGATGATGCAGACCTCGACGCTGCCGTCGACGGGGCGGTGCTCGCCAAGATGCGCAACGGCGGCGAGGCCTGCGTGGCGGCCAACCGCTTCCTGGTGCACACGTCGATCGCGGAGGAGTTCGCGCAGCGACTCGCGCAGCGGATCGGCGCGTTCGTTCCCGCGCGAGGCACCGAGCCCACGTCTACGGTCGGCCCGCTCGTCGACTCCGCCACGCGTGACAAGGTCGCTGCGCTCGTCGAGGGCGCAGTGGCGGACGGCGCGCGTGTCGCCGTGGGCGGATCCGCGATCCCCGGCGCCGGCTACTTCTACGAGCCGACCGTGCTTGTCGACGTGCCGGCGGATGCCGCGATCCTCGGCGAGGAGATCTTCGGACCTGTCGCGCCGATCGTGACCTTCGAGACCGAGGACGAGGCGGTCCGTCTCGCGAATGCGACCGAGTTCGGACTCGTGTGCTTCGCCTACACGCGGGACCTCGACCGCGGGCTCCGGATGGCGGAGATGCTGGAGACGGGGATGCTGGGTCTGAACGCCGGCGTCGTCTCGAATCCGGCCGCGCCCTTCGGTGGGGTCAAGCAGTCCGGCCTCGGCCGCGAGGGCGGATCCGAAGGCATCCACGAGTACCTCGAGACGACTTATGTCGGCATTTCCGACCCGTTCGCCCACCCGAAGGCCTGACGTATGGACATCACAGAATTCAGTAACGATCTCTTCTCGCTGGCTGGTCGCCGCGCCATCGTCACGGGCGGCAACAGCGGGCTCGGCCGAGCGTTCACCGTGGCGCTCGCGGCGGCGGGGGCCGATGTCTTCGTGCCGAGCCTCGTCGATGACGACGGAACGACGCGACGTCTCGTCGAGGAACGCGGCCGCCGCTATGCCTTCGCGGCCGCCGACCTGACCGACGCCGGCACGCCGCAGCGCATGGTCGATGCGTGCATCGCCGAGATGGGCGGGCTCGACATCCTGGTGAACTCTGCGGGGATCAACCTGCTCGATCAGGTCGCGGGCTTCGGACGCGAGAAGTGGGATCCCATGGTCGCCGTCAACCTCACCGCCGCATTCGAGTTCGGGCACGCGGCGGCCAAGGCGATGATGCCGCAAGGCTCGGGGAAGATCGTGAACATCGCCTCGCTCTTCTCATTCCTCGGCGGACGGCAGTCGCCGGCCTACGCGGCGACGAAGGCGGGGATCGTGGGATTCACGAAGGCCTACGCCGACGAACTCGGCGAGTATGGCATCCAGGTCAACGCGATCGCACCGGGCTACTTCGCGACGGCGCTCACCGAGAAGACCCGATCGGATGCGGCGGCCAACGCCCGCATCGTGGACCACATCCCGGCCGGCCGCTGGGGAGATCCGGCGGACCTCATGGGCGCCCTCGTCTTCCTCGCCTCCCCGGCATCGAACTACGTCAACGGACACACGCTCGTCGTCGACGGCGGCTATCTGCTGCGCTGAGCGAGCACCACGAACCTGGAGAGACACCCATGGCACCTTCCCGCTCCTCGCTGTCGCGCGATCAGATCGCCGATGCCCTCATTGATCTGCTCGGCGCCGGCCAGATCGACACGGACGAGACCTCGCTGCGCGAGGCGAGCGTCGACCGATTCAAGAAGTACACGGCGGTGCACGGCATCTTCGACGGACCGTTTCCCGCGGCGATCGCCTACCCTCGCAGCACCGACGAGGTTGCGGCGGTGCTGCGCTTCGCCGATGAGAACCTCGTCGCGGTCGTGCCGCGCACGGGCCGTACGGCGACGGAGGGTGGCTTGGAGACGGTCGTCGCCGACTCGATCGTCCTCGACGGCTCGAGGATGGATGCGATCCTCGGGGTGAACAAGATCGACATGATGGTGACGGTCCAGTGCGGCGCCGGCCTCCAGCAGGTAGAGGACCACCTTCGCGCCCTCGGCTACACGACCGGGCACTCGCCGCAGTCGAAGCCGCTCGCGCAGTACGGCGGGCTCGTCGCCACGCGCTCGATCGGCCAGTTCTCGACCCTGTACGGCGGCATCGAGGACATGGTCGTGGGTCTCGAGGCGGTGCTTGCCGACGGCACTGTCGTGCGGATCAAGAATGTGCCCCGACGCGCCGCCGGGCCGGACATCCGCCACATGTTGATCGGCAACGAAGGCGCCATGGCATTCATCACAGAGGTGACCGTGAAGATCTGGCCGTACCACCCGGAGAGCATGCGTTTCTTCGGCTTCCTCACCGAGGAGCTGGGCACGGGCGTCGACGCCCTGCGCGAGCTGGTCACCCAGGGCTACCGGCCGTCGGTGGCCCGCGTGTACTCGCCCGAGGATGCGCGGCAGCACTTCTCCCACTTCCACGACGGCAAGAACGTGGTCGTGCTCGTCGCAGAGGGGCCGCAGCCGCTGGCGGAGGCGACGGCCCTCGCTATCGAGGCGGCCTTCGCCGATCGCGAGCACACGCGCGTCGACGACGCGCTCATTCGAGCGTGGTTCGACAACCTGAACTGGGGTCAGGACAAGATCGACGCCGAGAAAGCCGAGATGCTGGCGCGCGCGCACCTCGGCTACACCACAGAGGTGTCCGTGGACTGGTCTCGCGTCGTGGAGTTGTACGAAGCCGTGATGCGGCGCGTTCACACGGAGTTCGCGCGGGCTGCGGACCTCACGATGCTCGGCGCGCACTCCTCGCACAGCTACCAGACCGGCACGAATCTCTACTTCGTGTACGACTACGACATCCGCTGCGAGCCCCGCGACGAGATCACCGAGTACCACGAGCCGTTGAACGCGATCATCGTCGAGGAGGCTCTGCGCTTCGGCGGTTCGATGGTTCACCACCACGGCATCGGCAAATACCGGACGCCGTGGACGGATGCCGAGCACGGCTCGGCGGTCGTCCTTCTCGAGCGGCTGAAGGGAGCCCTCGACCCGAACGGCATCATGAACCCCGGCACGATCTTCGCGCTCGAGGCCTGATGCCCTTCATCGTCGCGATCGACAACGGGTCGCAGTCCACGAAGGTCCTCATCGTCGACGAGTGCGGCGTCGTGCACGCGTCGGCCCGCGTGGGCCTGCGCCCGTATGATTCCCCCGCACCAGGGTGGAGTGTTCATCCCGGCGACGATGTGTGGGAGTCGATCGTCGCGGCGTGTCGCGTCGCGCTGTCGCGGTTCCGCGGCGACCGCGGCGACATCATCGCGGTCGGACTGTGCACCATCCGCTTCTGCCGCGCGCTGCTCGACGCGGAGGGCGCTCTCGCGTCGCCTCTGCTCAGCTGGATGGACCAGCGCGTCGGCGTATCCCATGTCGGCGACCCCGCGGTCGCGCGGGTGACGACGTCGTCGGGCTACATCGGGCACCGCCTCACGGGACGGTTCACGGATGCTGCAGGTAACTACCAGGGGGTGTGGCCGATCGACCAGACCACCTGGCGGTGGAGCACCGACGCGGCCGCGTACGAGACCACCGGGATGGCGCCGTGGATGCTCTCGGAGCTCGTCGATCCCGGAGGCCGACTGGGTGAGGTGACGGCTGCAGCGGCACGCGAAACGGGTCTCCCGGAGGGCCTTGCCGTCTACGCGACCTCGAACGACAAGGCGGTCGAGGCCCTCGGCGCGGGGCTGACCTCTCCCGACGAGGTGCTCCTGTCACTCGGCACCTACATCTCGGCGATGACGGTCGCACACCAGCCGGGGGGCGGTCGCTCCCACTGGGTCAACTTCGGTTCGCAGCCGGGACAGTACCTCGCCGAGTCCGGAGGCATCAGGCGCGGCATGTGGACCGTCAGCTGGCTGCGGTCCCTGCTGGAGAGCGAGCGCGCAACCGGCGACGATCTGTACGCCCTCGACCGGGAGCTCGGCAGCGCGGCGGCGGCGGTCGCGCCGGGATGCGATGGGGTGGCCGCGGTCCTCGACTGGCTCGCACCGGCCGACGCTCCGTATCGACGCGGTGCGATCGTCGGCTTCTCGGGCATGCAGGGTCGCGGACACCTGCACCGCGCAATCCTCGAAGCGATCGCATTCACCATGGCCGACCACATCGACGCGATGGCCGATGAGCTCGGCCGCTCGTTCCGGTCGGTGCTCGTCACAAGTGGCGGCGCGCAGTCGGACCTGCTCGTCGGCATGGTCGCCGACGTCCTGGCCCTGCCGGTCCGGCGCCCGCTCGTCGCGGATGCCGCCGGCATCGGGGCCGCCGTGTGCGCCGCCGTGGGCTCGGGCATGCATCCCGACTGGGACGCCGCGATCCGCTCGATGACAGCGTCCGCGGATCCCCGCATTCCCTCGGCGCATGCCCCCGCCTACCGAGCTCTCCGGCCATGGCACCGAGGCATCCGGTCTGGTGTTGACGATCTGTCGCGCTGGTCCGCGGGCGCGCTGATCTCGACGTCGTGATCGACGGCGGCCTCACCGCGGAGCTCTAAGCCGAGACGCTCGCCGCGAGCGCCTCGAGCAACCCCGCGAGCCTGTCGAGCACCGCGGCCTCGGTCGCGAGGTCGAAGTCCTCCGCGAGCAGGCGCGGGTCCCGGTACCCGACCCGCGTGCGGCCGTCGTCGTCCCACACGAGCATCCGGAGTGGGAGGTCGAGCCCCGTGCGCGCGTCGCTCTGCATGATCGCGGTGCCGACCGCGGGACTTCCGAAGATCAGCACGACCTCATCCGGAAGCTCGAGCCCCGCTTCGCGGGCACCTGCGGCGTGATCGATGACTGCGAAGACGCGGATGCCGCGCGCATCCAGTTCCCGCTCCAGCCCGCGGACGGTGTCGCCGACCGAGGCCGCCGCGTCGCTGACGGTCAGCTCGCTCATGCGGATGCCTCCTTCGTCTCCAGTGCCCGCTGATGACGGTCATGCTACGGCCGGCAGGGTCCGGCGGGAAAAGGCCGAGGACGGCTCAGGAGTGCGAGACGTGCTCCTCCGACCCCTCGACAGGGGCCGCCGCATCCTTCGACCGTGCCCGGGAGTCCGCACGCGTGAAGGGAGAAGGCTCGGCGCCGGGGTGGCGACGCGACTGCACGACGAGCAGGACGATGCCGAGGATCACGGCGATGAAGGACGCCCAGACATTGGCGGGGATGCCGAGGAAGCTGTTGCTGGACGGGTCGATGCGGATCGACTCCAGGAAGCTGCGGCCCGTGCCGTACCAGATGAGGTAGAGCGCGAGCATCTTCCCCCACTGCAGCGTGAAGCGTCGCTCGAGCAGGAGCAGAACGGCGAAGCCCAGCATGTTCCAGATGATCTCGTACAGGAACAGCGGGTGGAACAGCGTGTCGGCCGCCAGCCCGGGCGGGAACTTCGGGTTCGTCGACTCGATCTGCAATCCCCACGGGAGGGTGGTCGGCAGGCCGAACAGCTCGTGGTTGAAGTAGTTGCCCAGGCGGCCGAGCGACTGGGCGACGAGCAGGGCCGGCGCAAGGGCGTCGGCGAAGGTCCAGAACCGGACGCCCGCGCGGCGGCACGCGATCCAGATGCCCAGCGCACCACCGATCAGCGCGCCGTAGATGGCGTTGCCGCCGTCCCAGATCGCGAAGACGTTCCAGAGGTTCGCACCGGGGAAGAAGTAGTCCCCGACATGCGTGAAGACGTGGTAGAACCGCGCCGCGATGATCCCGAGCGGCACCGCCCACAGAGCGGCGTCGATGGCGAACCCGGCATCCACCCCGCGCTTCGCGAGCCGGCGGCCGGTGATCCACACGGCGGCGATGATCCCCGCGATGATGCACAGCGCGTAGATGTGGATGGTGAGCGGGCCGAGCTGGAACTGGGCCCACGCGGACGGAGGGCTGGGGATGCTGGTGATCTTCACGGGACGCTTTCGCCAGAGGGTGCAGGGCGGAGCCAGCCTAGGGCCAGGTTCTCTGGGTCCGCTGTACGGATCGCGACTCGTGTCGTCTTCCGAAGCGACCCCGGGGGGATGACAATGACCTCGTGGACACACAGAGCGAACAGCGCGCACTCGGTGAAGCGATCGGCCGTCTGTCGGAGCGGTTCCCCACGGTCGATCGCGACACGATCACGACGATCGTGCAGGAGGAGTACGACAGTCTGAGCGGCGCGAAGGTGCGGGACTACATCGCGGTCCTCGCCGAGAACGCCGCGACGGACCGTCTGCGCAAGGTCGCGAAGATGGTGCAGCCGGTCGTGCCCGAGAACCTCGGCGAGTTCGAGCCGATCGACGCCGAGGTGAGCCTGGATCCGTATGAGATCCAGGCGCGGGGCGAGCGGCCGGCGCTGCTGGACGGCGACCTCACCAACGACTGACCCGCGGCCCGCCGGCGTGCGGGTCCCTTGTGCGGCCTCCGACGATTCGGTAAACCGGGTGGACTGACTCGTTCCCCAGACCGAGCACCGAGGAGGCGCCATGAGTGCGACCGATCAGCACCCGCACGACCCGGAGCAGGAACTCGAGAACAGCAGGGAGCTCGTCGGCGACGTCATGCTGGCGGCGCAGGACTTCTCGAGCGAGGAGGAGGGCTACCACAAGACCCTCCGGCCGCGGCAGATCCAGATGATCGCGATCGGCGGGGCGATCGGAACTGGGCTGTTCCTCGGCGCCGGCGGCAGGCTGGCCAGCTCCGGACCGTCGCTCGTCTTCGTGTACGCGGTGTGCGGATTCTTCGCGTTCCTGATCCTGCGCGCGCTCGGCGAGCTCGTGCTGCATCGCCCGTCGTCCGGGTCGTTCGTCTCCTATGCGCGCGAGTTCTACGGCGAGAAGATGGCCTACACGGCGGGCTGGCTGTACTTCCTGAACTGGGCCTTCACATCGATCGTGGATGTCACCGCCGTCGCGCTGTACGTGAAGTTCTGGGCGCCATACGTCCCCTTCCTGCAGGCCGTGCCGCAGTGGGCGATCGCCCTCGTCGCGCTGATCGTCGTCCTCTCGCTGAACCTCGTCTCCGTCCGGGTGTTCGGCGAGATGGAGTTCTGGTTCGCGATGATCAAGGTGGCGGCGCTCATCATCTTCCTGATCATCGGCATCGTCTTCCTGCTCTTCGTCGGTCACACGGATGTCGGCCCCACCGGCATCACCGTCATCACAGACAACGGCGGCTGGTTCCCCCTGGGCGCGTTCGCGCCGCTGCTCGCCATCAGCGGAGTGGTGTTCGCGTATGCGGCGATCGAGCTCGTCGGCACGGCGGCGGGAGAGACCGCGGAGCCGCGGCGGATCATGCCGCGGGCCGTCAACACGGTCGTCATCCGCATCGCGGTCTTCTACGTGGGCTCGATCCTGCTCCTGTCGCTCCTGCTGCCGTACAACACGTACTCGGCGGACGAGTCGCCCTTCGTGACGTTCTTCTCGCACATCGGATCGCCCCAGGCCAGCGAGGTGTCGGCATCCATCATGAACTTCGTCGTGCTGACGGCCGCGCTCTCGAGCCTGAACGCGGGGCTGTATTCCACCGGACGCATCCTGCGATCGATGGCGGTCAACGGCTCCGCCCCCCTCTTCACGATGCGGATGAGCCGCCACGGCGTGCCGTACGGCGGCATCCTGCTGACGTCGTGCATCACCCTGCTCGGAGTGGGGCTCAACGCCGTCGTGCCCGAGCAGGCGTTCGAGATCGTGCTGAACGTGTCGGCACTCGGGATCATCGGAGGCTGGGGGACGATCATCCTCTGCCAGATGAAGCTGCACCGGTGGGCCCAGGCCGGACGCATCGAGCGGCCGTCCTTCCGCCTGCTCGGCGCGCCGTTCACGGCGTGGCTCACGCTCGCCTTCCTGGCGTTCGTCCTGGTGACGATGGCGTTCACGCCGACGGGCCGGTGGGTGCTCGCATCCCTCGTCATCATCATCCCGCTGCTGATCATCGGCTGGTTCGCGTTCCGCACGCGCATCGCGGCGGCGGCTGCCGCGCGCGTAGGGCACACCGGCACCTTCCCGGTGGTCGCGGAGCGGCCGGCGATCGACGATCCGCCCAAGATGTTCGGCGATCGCGAGGGCTGAAGCGGGGCGTCATACCCCACAATGGGTGCACGGTTCGGCTCGCCGGACCGGCGAACCCGGAGGAATCATGGCCAGATCAGCCAGACGACAGAAGCGCCGTGAGCGAGGCCGCACCGAGCTGAAGAATCTCTCCTACGAGATCTTCATCGGCGTCCTGTCGATCATGTCGGTCGTCAATCTCTTTCTCGCGCTGTTCATCCGGGACCCCGAGCTGCTCGGGATCCTCCTGGTGATGAACGCGATCTTCAGCATCATCTTCCTGATCGACTTCACGTACCGGATCACCACCGCGCCCTCGGCATCGCGCTACTTCTTCGTGCAGTTCGGGTGGGCCGACCTGCTGGCGAGCCTTCCCCTGGCGGAGCTCAAGATCCTCCGCCTGTTCCGCGTATTCCGCGTCATCCGCCTGATGCGGCAGCTCGGACCGCGCACGATCGCCCGGCGGGTGATCCGCGACCGCGCGAACAGCGCGCTGATGACGCTGCTGCTGATGGGCGTGATCGTCTTGCAGTACGGCAGCCTCGCCATGCTCAAGGTGGAGGAGCACGCCAGCGGTGCCAACATCACCGACGCCTCCGATGCGCTGTGGTACACGATCGTCACGATCTCGACCGTCGGTTACGGCGACAGGTACCCGGTGACGAACCCGGGTCGCATCATCGGCACGGTCATCATCATCGTCGGCGTGGGTATCTTCGGCACCTTCACCGGCTACCTCGCCAACGCCTTCCTCGGACCCGGCAAGGCGTCGAAGTCTTCGGATGAGAAGACGGATGCCGCGTCCGCCGGCGCGACCGGCGATGCCACAGCGGCGGCGGCTCCTGCCGCTCCGACACCTGCCGCCACCGCTCCTGCCGCTTCCGCGCCGACACCGGCGGCGACCGCGGATGACGGTGCGGCCGGCGAACTCACTCAGCTGCGCGAACTGCTCCAGCGCTCGGAATCGGCCCTCGCCGACTCCGAGGCCGCTCTGGCGGAGATGCGCGGCGTCCTCGACGGGGTCAGCTGACCCCCCGGCGTCCGTACGGGTCCCCCGACGTGACGAAGCGGCGGGCGCCGGAGGGCACCCGCCGCTTCGCCTCTGCTCAGCTGCCGTCCTGGAAGCGGCGGCTGGCGTCCTTCGCATCTTCCATCACGTCGTTCGTGCGGTCGGTCGCCACGGACTTGACGTTTTCGGCGCTGTCCTGCGCGGTCTCCTTCACCGCCTGGACGGCCTCCTGAGCCGGCTGCTTGAGGTGCTGCGCCGTCTCCTGGCCGGCCTGGGACACCTCGTCGATCATCGGCTGCGCAGCATCTTTCGCCTGCGCCGCGAGCTTGCGCTCCGCGTCGCTGGGCGGAATCAGGGATGCGGCGAGCAGTCCGACGCCGAAGGCGATCAGGCCGACTGCCATGGGGTTGCCTTGAGCCTTCCTGACCACCGTGCGGCCGGCATCCACCGTCGCGTCGCGAGCGTCCTCGAATGTGTCGCCGGCTGCTTCGGTGAGTGAGCGGTGCCCACTGCGCCCGCCGTACGCGTCGTCGTCGTCCGAACCCATGACCGTCTCCTTCAGAGAGGTGAACGCGCCCTTCACCTTGTTGATCTGGCGGTCCGCGATCTTGCTGGGCGTGACCTTGTCGGCCAGTGCATCGACGTCTCCGCCCAGCTCGGCGCGAGTCACCTCGATGTTCGCCCGGATGACATCAGGGTCGACACTCATCGGTTCTCTCCGTTTCGTCTCAGGGTCTCCGGGATCTCCTTGACCGTTGCGACGGTCTGCGGCATCCCCTCGACCTTCTTCAATTGATTGCGTCCGACCAGGTAGAGGATCAGCGCGATGACTGCCCAGATGATGGCGACGACCACCGCGGACCACGCGTTGCCCATCACGTAGCCGAGGGCCCACCAGACGGCGACCGACACGAAGAAGATCGCCATCAGCGCCGCGTACCCGGCCCCGCCGAACATGCCGGCGCTTTTGCCGGTGCGCACGGCCATCTGCGTGAACTCGGCCCGCGCGAGCTCCATCTCCTGACGGATCAGCGTCGACAGGTCTCGTGTGACGTCACTGAGAAGCTCGCCGAGCGACTCGTCGGTCGCCCGTCGCTCCGCGGGCGTCATCGGCTGGTCGGTCATGGGAGGTCTCCGCCGGTTGTCCCGTACCCGGTCGTCCCGGCTCCGGTCATCGCCGAGCCCTCCGTGACCGCGCCCGTGTGGTAGACCCGGCCGGTGGCCATGCCGGAGCCGGACATGCCCGACCCGGTGCCGAGGCGGCGGCCCGCCGAAGCCGGTCCGGCGGCGAGAGCGCGGGTCAGACGACCCACCACGACGCCGGCCGCCAGCGCGCCGATGATGAACATGCCCGGCCGCCGGCGCGCGTACGACTTCAGCTCGCGAAGCACGCCCTCGGGGTCTCGCGCTGCGAGCCAGCTCGCCGCGCTGTGGCTACGGCGGGCCGCCTGACGCACGAGGTCGCTCGCGACGCCCTGCGTGTCGGACGCCGACGCCATCTGGTGCAGGTCGTCGCCGACCGAGCGCAGGCCGTCCGAGAGGCGCACCTGCTGGTGGGCAGCCTGCTGGCGCAGCTCGTCCTGGGTCTGGTGCAGGAGGTCCCGCGCCTGGTACTTCGCCTCCTCCGCGACGTTGCGCGCCTCGCTCTGGGCGACGTCCATCACATCCTTGCCCGCGTCGACCGCCGAGTCGGCGACCCTGCTCGCCTGCTGCTTCGCGACATCGGCCGGGGCTGCGCCCTCGGCGCCGGCGGAGCCTGCCGTGGCATCCCGCTCATCCGCGCTCGACCGTGTGTCCTGTACTCCGGTGGTGGTCATTCCTTCGTCCAGGTCGTGCGTATGCCGGGTCTCGTCAAAGATCGGCGTGCCGTCGGAACGCTCATCTGGGATCGACATCCTGTGCCCCCTTCGTTCGTTGATTCAACGTGTCCAGCGATCATGGGCCGGGGTCTCGATCCGGTGGGAAGGGATTGACAGATACACGCTGCGGGGTTATCGCACGCGGGTGCGGCCCTGGGCAGCCCGCGATCGCTCTCGTCGAACACCACCAGGGCGATCCTCATGGCCGGTCCTCCTCCGGCTCGCGCGCCGCCTCAGTCACCGCCTCGTCGAGCGCTCGGAACAGCAGGTGCACGACGAGGAGCTGCGCCTCCTGCGCGGCCACCGCCGGTTCCTGCACGGCTATCGCGGCGCTCATCGGAGGGCCGTCCTCCTCGCGTCGTGGGCCCGATGCGTCGAGACGAGTGGGAAGTAGATCCGCTCCATGCGGGTCGCGACCTGCTCCCAGGTGAAAGCCGTGCGGGCACGGGCCACCCCGGCAGGACCGAGACGCGCGCGCAGTCGGGGGTAGTCGATCAGCAGGGCGAGAGTGCGCACGAGCGCGGGCAGGTCGCCGGGGGGCACGTGCAGTCCCGTCGTGCCGTGCACGACCGTGTCGAGCAGTCCGCCGACGGCAGACGCGACGATCGGGATGCCGCAGGCCATCGCCTCGAGCGCGACCACGCCGAACGGCTCGTACCGCGGGGTCGCGACGAGCACGTCGGCCGACCGCAGCAGCCGGGGGAGCGTCTCGTGCGAGACCCAGCCGCGGAAGTCCACGCGGTCGCGCACGCCGAGCGAGCGCGCCAGGGCCGCCAGGCGCGCGACTTCGGGATCGTCGAGCGGCCGCCCGACCGACTGCGACCCGCCGACGACGACCAGTTCGACATCGTCGCGCCCGCCGGCGACGAGCTCCGCGAGGGCATGGATGGCGATGTCGACATCTTTCCGCGGTGCGATCCGGCCCACGCTCACGAGCCGGGTCGCGCGCCGTTTGAGCTCGGCGGCCCCGTCCGGGGTGAACCGGCCAGTGTCGACGCCCGGGGGCACGACCGCGATCCGGCGCGACGAGACGCCCAGACGGGCGAGCTCGAACGCCTCCTCGCTGCACATCGCGATGAGCTGGTCGGCCTGCCGGGCGACGGCGGGCTCGAGTCGCCGACGCGCCGGCGAGCTGCGGCGGTCCGGCCCGTGCCGCCGCTCGAGGTGCTCCAGCGAGTGCAGGGTCTGCACGACCGGCGGACCGTCGAGGGTCCACGCGGCCCGGAGGGCTGCCACTCCGGAGTTCCAGAAGTGGGCGTGGACGATGTCCGGCGGGTCCTCGTCCCAGCGGTCGATCAGGCGTTGCGTGAACTCGGCGGTGTGCCCCGGCAGCTGCCGGCGGGGCACCGCATCCGCGGGACCTGCCGAGACGTGGACGACATCGACTCCGGGACCCGCGACGACGCGCTCGGGCATCGATCCGTCGCGCCGCGTGTAGACCGTGACGCCGTGCCCGCGGGCGGCCAGCGCGGTGGCCAACCCTCGGATGTGGACGTTCTGCGCCCCCGCATCCTCCCCTCCGAGCGACGCGAGCGGACTCGCGTGCTCGGAGACCATCGCGATCTTCACGACATCCTCCAGTCGGCCGTCGCCAGCGACCGCTCTCGGCCGTACCCGGAAGACGCGGCGACGTCGTCGAGGACGTCATCCCAGTCCCGCAGGAATCTCTCGTGCCCGAAGTGCAGGAGCGCGTGCCGCCGGGCGCGCGCTCCCATCTCCCCGGCCAGCTCCGGATCCTCCATGCAGTCGGCGACCGCGTGGCGCAGCACGTCGACGTCCGCCGACACCACTCCGACGTCCGAGGGCACCGCGGGCGCGATCCCGGGTCCGGGGACGGCCACGATCGGCATGCCGAGATGCATGGCCTCGAGCAGCGCGAAGCTCAACGAGGTCCAGCGTGAGAGATGCAGATAGACCCGGTGCCGGGCGAGCTCCGTCGCGAGCCGCGCGGGCGGAAGATCGCCGCCGATGTGGACGCCCGCGGCGTCCGCCGGGAGGCTCTCGATGAGCGCGTCGCCTCCGCGCCCGAACACGTCGACCGCGGCGACGCGGCCGAAGTGCGGGAGGAGGTCGGTGCCCGCGGCACGGCCCCGGAGAACCGGGTCGTTGATCACGGCTCCGATGCGGTCGAGCTCGCCCGTGTACTGCGCGCCGGGATCCGGGATCCCGGGCTGGATGACGAGAGTGCGGGCACGGCCGTTGTCCCAGTAGAGGCGGTTGAAGTCGCTCACGTGGACGATCGGGATGTCGGTGCTGTCCGCGAGCGGGTGGATGCTCCGGCAGGCGTCGGGGCCCGGTGCGCTGCGCTCGAGATAGACGGCGGGGATGTCGCGTCCCGGGCGTCGCCCGGTCATCTCGTGCACGACGTCGATCTCCTCGGGACGCTGGAGCACGACGACGTCGACCGGCTCGCCGCGCAGCTCCCGCCAGGAGGCCTCGCGAGCGTGCGGCCAGTGGTGACCCTCGAGACCGCGGCCGCCCGCATCCCCTGCACTGTCGACGGGCAGGAGGTACTGGTGCCGACCCGAGACGAACGCGTTCGTGTAGCCGGTGTGCCGGTGCCAGAGCAGGATCCTCATTTGCCGGCACCTCCTCCATCGATGGTCAGCCGCCGTTGCACAGTACGGCCCGACGCGGCGAAGGAGTCTGGGGCTTGCGGCGGACTGTCGCAGGGTGTATTCGCACCGCGCAGCACCGCTCAGGTCAGGCGCCGGCGACGGCACACAGCTCGATCCGCGCCCGCCGGCCATAGCCGCAGGCGTGCGTCCTGTCAAGCCATTGCCGGGCAGGACGGTGGTGACCGATGCTGATCTCGTCACGCGACGCGGCACGATTCCGGTCACCGGCTCCGTGCAGTTCCACGTCGATCTGACGGATGCCGTCGACTGAGCAGGGAGAGACGGATGCAGCGATCGCTACGCGCCGAGATCGAGTTCAAGCCACTGGATCGGCGGTCATGGAGGGTCTGCGATCGCCGCGCTGGGTACCGCGATGCGGCGGGCCTGATCGGCTACGTCGAGCGCGTCGGCGACGGGTACGACGTCGTGTGGATGGTGGGCCCCCGGACGCCGTCCAGCTACGACAGTCTCGAGGCGGTCCTCGATGCGGCGGTGGTCCGCCTCGGGATGCGGGCCCCGGGAGTGCGCGCCGGGGCTCTCCCCGATCGCGTGCTCTGAGCCCGCCGGCCGTCGCATCCGCCCGAAGGCTACGGAACGTTCACTCCTGAGTCCGTGTCGGCGGGCTCGGGAAGGATGTGCAGGCCCTCGGGGGAGTTCGCGACCACCGAGAGCGCCTCGAGCCAGGCACGGTTGTAGGACGGGCGGCGGCTGCCCTCGAACTCGAACACGAGCGACGCCTGCGGGTGGACCCAGATGGTGGTGCGCCCGTCGCCGACTGAAGCGTCGTTGCGCCAGGAGAAGTGGAACGACTCGCCCCGGCGCAGCTTCGAGCTGATCACGACCACCAGGTGCGACAGGGTCCGGTCGTCGATGTCCAGCCGCACCGACCCTTCGTAGATCATCCGACCCATGCGGACCTCTCTCCCGGACCCGGCGCGACCGCCGCGCGCCGCGGTTCGTGTAACACACGCTACGCTCTTCCCCTCGTGCCGTGGCCGGTACACCCGCTACGGGAACGAGACCGGGGGCGACCGGTGACGGGGAGTTCATCTGAGCATCGGCGCAGGGTAACGTTCCTCGCATGGGAACGCTCTACTACGGTGGACAGGACATGGCGATCCACATCGAGGACCGCGCTCTTGCCCATCTGAAGGTCGTGGTTGCGACGAAGCTGCGGCGCAACGAGAGCTTCACGCTCTCGTGGCGCCATCACGACGAGGATGAGGCCCCCGGCCGCTCCACGATCTGGTTGCACCCCGCCATCCCGCTGCTGTTCGTCTTCGACGAGCCTGAGCCGCCCGAGCTGAGCCGGGCGTGGATCGAGGACCTCGCGAACTCGGCGAACACGTCGGGCGGCATCCAGCTCGTCGACGAGCACATCGAGTCGCGCGAGCCGAACGGCAAGAGTCAGCGCTCCGAGAGCTAGCTGTTCTTCCCCGTGAGGTTGTGAACGCGTTGGGCGGGGGTTGAGCCTTCGAGCGCGGTGTGGGGTCGATGGTGATTGTAGTGATGCAGCCAGTCGTTGTAGGTCGCGGCGCGGGCGGCG